>NZ_JAERUC010000192.1 GCF_016745505.1 Streptomyces silvae
CGGGGTCCGGGGCGGAGCCCCGGTTTCGGGAAGGGGCGGGGTGGGGGAACAGGCCCCGCGCAGCGGACCCCGCACCCCCACACCCGCCCCCGCCCGGCGTCAGCGCCGCGCGACACCCTCCGCACGAGCGGCCGCGGCCACCGCGGCCGTCACGGCCGGGGCGACCCGCTCGTCGAACGGCGAGGGGATCACGTAGTCCGCGGCCAGCTCGTCGCCGACGACATCGGCCAGCGCGTTCGCCGCCGCGATCTTCATGCCCTCGGTGATCCGGGAGGCACGCACCTGGAGCGCACCCGCGAAGATCCCGGGGAACGCCAGCACGTTGTTGATCTGGTTCGGGTAGTCCGAACGCCCGGTCGCCACGACGGCCGCGTACTTGTGCGCGATGTCGGGGTGGACCTCGGGGTTCGGGTTGGCCATGGCGAACACGAACGCGCCGGGCGCCATCGACGCCACGGCAGGCTCGGGGACCGTACCGCCGGAGACCCCGATGAAGACGTCGGCGCCGGCCAGCGCCGTCTCCAGGGAGCCGGTGATGCCGGCCCGGTTGGTGAGCTCCGCCAGCTCGCGCTTGACCTCGGTGAGGTCGTCGCGGTCGGCGCTCACGATGCCCTTGCGGTCGGCCACGGCGACATCGCCGATGCCCGCCTCCAGCAGGAACTTCGCGATGGCCACGCCCGCCGCGCCCGCGCCCGAGATCACGGCGCGCAGATCGCCGAGCGTCCGCCCGGAGAGCTTCGTCGCGTTGCGCAGGGCCGCGAGGGTGACCACGGCCGTGCCGTGCTGGTCGTCGTGGAAGACCGGGATGTCGAGACGCTCCTGGAGCTTGCGCTCGATCTCGAAGCACCGGGGTGCCGAGATGTCCTCCAGGTTCACGCCGCCGAAGGACGGCGCGAGGCGCACGACGGTGTCGACGATCTCGTCCGCGTCGGTCGTGGCGAGCGCGATCGGCACCGCGTCGACCCCGCCGAACTGCTTGAAGAGAATCGCTTTGCCCTCCATCACCGGGAGGGAGGCCTCGGGACCGATGTCCCCCAGGCCGAGGACGGCCGTACCGTCCGTCACGACGGCCACGACCTGCGACTTCCAGGTGTAGTCGTGGACGAGCTCCGGATGCTCGGCGATGGCGCTGCACACCTTCGCCACACCGGGCGTGTACGCGAGGGACAGGTCGTCCTTGTCGCGGATCGGAACGGTGGCCTGCACGGCCATCTTCCCGCCGCGGTGGAGGGCGAACGCCGGATCGAAGGGCTCGTCCGCACTGCTGAGCCCTGCCGCACCGGCCGCGCCGGGCGTCCGGCCGTCGCTCGTCTTGCTGTCGCTGCGAGGATTGACGATCTCCGCTGCCATTGTGTTGACCCCTTAAGTCTTCATCAGTTGAGGGTGGCCACTCCTGGTTGAGGAGGGGTGGGCGGGCACCGCGTACGTTCCCGGCACTGAGCGGTTGGACCGCTCCGGCAGGGGAGGCACATACGCGCGGGCGCGCCGCACACGCGCCCTGAGCCCCGGATGAGGGGTGTAAAGGTCTTTCTTACCGGACGGACCGGGCCTCTTACGAGTCGGTATCGACTCGGTGACATGACTCATAGCCGAATATCTGGACAAGTCCACTAAGGGCTACAAAGGCCGTCCGTAGGTCGAGACGCACCGGAGATTCTCCGGAAGGGCACGCACTTTCCAGCAGATGGTCCGGCCTTGCGGTACCGGCCCATTGAGGTTCGGGGGTCGCCCGTTACCCGATTTTGACATGACCGGCCCCCTGATTGGGTGAGTCCGAATGGCAAGATGCCCTAATCACACAAGGTGGCGTCACTCGAAGGTGCGTGCGTGCCCACCTGACCAGCATTCCCTCACCGCCGGAGGATTCCGATCATGACCGCAAGCACCCTCTGTCGTACGGCCGCGAAGTCCCGGATTGCCGCGGTCTGCGCAGTCGCGGTCGCCGGCACCCTGCTGCTGACCGCCTGTGGCGACCAGACCGACGGCGGTTCGACGAAGGCCGGCGGAGACACCGCGGGGAACACCGCCCCGCTCTTCGACAAGCTTCCGGAGAAGTACCAGAAGTCCGGTGTCATCAAGGTCGGCACGAATGCCGAGTACGCCCCGATGGAGTCCGTCGAGAACGGCAAGATCGTCGGTGTCGACCCGGACCTCGCGGAAGCCCTCGGCAAGCAGCTGGGTGTGAAGTTCGAGTTCACCTCCGGTTCCTTCGACGGCCTGATCACCGCGCTCAACACCGGCCGCCACGACATCGCCATGTCGTCGATCACGGACAACAAGCAGCGCCAGGAAGGCCTGGACGACAAGGGCAAGAAGCTCGGCAAGGGCGTCGACTTCGTCGACTACTTCCTGGCCGGCACCGCCGTCTACACCAAGAAGGGCAACCCCGAGGGCATCAAGTCCATCGAGGACCTGTGCGGCAAGGTGGCGGCGGTCCAGCGCGGCACCACGTACGAGGAGGCCCTGAAGAAGCAGTCGGCGGCCTGCACGGACGGTGGCAAGAAGGCCGTCAAGATCGAGTCCTTCGAGAACGACACCGAGGCCCAGACCCGTGTGAAGTCGGGCGGCGCCGTCGCCGGTGTCAACGACTACCCGGTCGCGGTCGACCTGGCCCGCAAGGCCGGCGGCGGCAACGACTTCGAGGTCGTCGGCGAGCAGGTCGACGCCGGCCCGTTCGGTATCGCCGTGAACAAGGACAACACCGAGCTGCGTGACGTGCTCAAGGAGGCCGTGGACGCGATCATCGCGGACGGCTCCTACAAGAAGGTGCTCGACAAGTGGGGTGCCGGCACCGGCGCGATCGACAAGGCCGCCGTCAACGGCGGCAAGTGACCGGCGCACCACCGAAGGGCAGTCACCATGACTGACAAGCTCGACAAGGTGCCCGGCGGCCCATCGGCCGCCGCCGCACCCGTCTCCAAGCCCACCACCGTCGCACCGGAGACCATCAAGGCCATCCCCGTACGGCACTACGGCCGCTGGATCAGCGGCGTGGTCGTCCTCGCGCTGCTCGTCGCCCTGGTGTACGCCTTCTCGCAGGGCAACATCCAGTGGCAGGCGGTCCAGGACAAGCTGTTCGACGACACCGTCCTGGCCGGGGCGGGCCGTACGCTGATGATCAGTGTGCTCGCCATGGTCCTCGGCGTGATCCTGGGTGTGGTGCTCGCCGTCATGCGGCTCTCCAGGAACCCGGTGACCAGCTGGGTCGCCTGGCTGTACATCTGGTTCTTCCGCGGCACCCCGGTCTACGTGCAGCTGCTGCTCTGGTTCAACCTGGCGCTCATCTTCCCGGTCCTCAACATCCCGTTCATCTACAAGGACGAGATGACCGATGTGATGACCCCGTTCATGTGCGCCCTGCTGGGGCTGGCCCTCAACGAGGCCGCGTACATGGCGGAGATCGTCCGGGCCGGCATCCAGTCGGTGGACGAGGGCCAGACCGAGGCCTCGCACGCCCTCGGCATGACCCAGGCCAAGACCATGCGCCGCGTGGTGCTCCCGCAGGCGCTGCGGGTGATCATCCCGCCGACCGGCAACGAGTTCATCAACATGCTGAAGACCTCGTCCCTGGTCTACGCGGTCACCTACAACGAGCTGCTGCGCTCCACCTCGCAGATCGGCTCGACCAGTTACGCGGTGATGGAGATGCTCTTCGTCGCGTCGATCTGGTACATCGTGATGACCAGCGTGTTCAGCGTCGGCCAGTACTACCTGGAGCGCCGTTACGCCCGGGGCAGCCTGCGGAGCCTGCCGCTCACACCGTTCCAGCGGATCAAGGTCAACCTCGCCTCCTTCAGCAACCGTCCCTCGGGAGGTGTCTCCGCATGACCGCCATGGTGAAGGCCGAGGGCGTACACAAGTCCTTCGGCCCCGCACACATCCTCAAGGGCATCGACCTGGAGGTCGCCCCGCGGGAGGTCTTCTGCCTGATCGGCCCGTCGGGCTCCGGCAAGTCGACGTTCCTGCGGTGCATCAACCACCTGGAGCAGATCAACGCCGGGCGGCTGTACGTCGACGGGGACCTGGTCGGATACCGGCAGAAGGGTGACAAGCTCTACGAGCTCAAGGACAGCGAAGTCGCCCTGCAGCGCCGTGACATCGGCATGGTCTTCCAGCGCTTCAACCTGTTCCCGCACATGACGGCCCTGGAGAACGTCATGGAGGCGCCGATCCAGGTCAAGGGCGAGGCCAAGGCCGTCGCCCGGGCCCGCGCGGAGCGGCTCCTGGACCGGGTGGGCCTGTCCGACAAGGCGAAGAACTACCCGTCGCAGCTCTCCGGCGGTCAGCAGCAGCGTGTGGCGATCGCCCGCGCCCTGGCCATGGAGCCGAAGCTGATGCTCTTCGACGAGCCGACGTCGGCCCTCGACCCCGAGCTGGTCGGTGACGTCCTGGACGTCATGCGCGGCCTCGCGGAGGACGGCATGACGATGATCGTCGTCACCCACGAGATGGGCTTCGCCCGCGAGGTCGGTGACGCGCTGGTCTTCATGGACGACGGTGTCGTGGTCGAGTCCGGCCACCCGCGCGACGTCCTGACCAACCCGCAGCAGGACCGGACGAAGTCCTTCCTGTCGAAGGTGCTGTAGCGCCGGCGCGACGCGAAGGAGGGCGGTACGGGACCGAGTCGTCCCGTACCGCCCTCTGCGCTTTCCCCGGCACGGCCCGATGCCCGGCCGTGCGCCGGGGCCTACTTCAGGGCGAGGACCATGGTGTCCGACGGGGAGGCCCAGACCGCGCGGGCCTCGCCGAAGCCGGCCTCGCGGAGGGTGCGGGCGTGCCAGTCGGCGGAGGGCATGTCGCCGTCCGCGTGCTCGCCGTAGATCGCGAACCGTTCGGCGGTGGGCTCCGCGAGCACCGGGTCCTTCGCCATCAGGTCCCACCACTCACGCCAGTCCACGGCCCCGGCGGCCTTGGCCCGGTCCATGGCCGCGTGCCGGCGGGCGCGTTCAGCGGCGTTGATGCGCGGGGTGGCGGTGTCGATCATGTGGTCCGCGTTCATGAAGACCCCGCCGTCCCTGACCACCCCGGCGACCTGCCCGTACAGGGTGGCGAGCGGCTCGCTGTGCAGCCAGTGCAGGGCGGTGGCGGTGAGCACAGCGTCGTACGACGTGTGCGGGAGCCGCTCGGTCCAGGCCGGGTCCTTCAGGTCGGCGGTCACGAAGGTGGCCTGGCCGTCCCCCTCGAAGGTGCCCCGCGCGATGGTGAGCAGCGCGGGGTCGAGGTCGACGCCCGTACTGGTGGCGCCGGGGAACCGTGCGAGGAGCCGGTCCGTGATACTGCCCGTACCGCACGCCAGGTCCAGGACCCTCGGCTCGGGCCCCACGACGGCCTCGACCATGTCCAGCATCACCCGGAACCGCTCCTCGCGGTCCGGCATGTACCACTCCTGCTGCCGGTCCCAGCTCTGCTGCCAGGACTGCCAGTCGGTGCCCGTAGCCGCCTCCGCCATCTCACCCTCCACGTAATGCCCAGTGTTCGTCACCGACCATTACACTGGTCGACACAGCGACCATAGACCGACGCCGTAAGGACTACAAGTGGAACTGGCCTATTACTCGGATTACGCCGTACGTCTGGTCAACACCGAGGAGCCGGCCCGCAACAAGGACTCCCTCACGACCGTGGAGTGCGTCCGTGAGCTGTTCGGCACCAGCACCCAGATGGCCCGGCGTGCCACGGACGCCGACGTGACGCGCTTCCGCTCCGTACGAGCCCGGCTGCGCGCGGTCTTCGAGGCGGCCGACGGCGGCGACGCGACGCTCGCGGTCGACCTGCTCAACTCGCTGCTGCTGGAGTTCCCGGTCAGCCCGCAGATCTCCGGGCACGACACCCGTGACGAGGACGGCACACCGGACTGGCACATGCATCTGGCCGACCATCCGTCGAACGCGACGGCCGGCTTCGCCGCCATCGCGGCGATGGGTCTCGCCTTCCACCTCACCACGCACGGGGTGGACCGGCTCGGCCTGTGCGAGGCGGCTCCGTGCCGCAACGCTTACCTCGACACCTCGACCAACCGCTCACGGCGCTACTGCTCGGACCGCTGCGCGACCCGGGCCAACGTGGCGGCCTACCGGGCCCGCAAGCGCCTGGAGGCCGACCGCTCCGCCGAGACGCGGCGCACCGCGGACACCGCCCAGCCCAGCAGCCCGAACACCGAGCGCTGATCCTTCCTCAGCGGCCGGTAGCGGGCCCGCACACGGGCCAGCACGAGCTCCTCGGGCACCGTCCCGTAGTCCGTGCTGTCCCCGCCGGCGTACGCGTTGTCACCCAGCACCCACCAGCCGCCGTCGCGTCGCTCTGCGGCCCGCTTCACCACCAGCAGATCCTGCTGGAAAGGGTGACGCAGGATCACCACGTCACCGGGGCGCACCGGCGCCCCTCGCTGCACGAGCAGCAGGTCCCCGTGGTAGAGGGTGGGCACCATCGAGGGCCCCGTCACCTCCACCACCTGGAACGGTTTACGTCCCGCCCGCCCGCTCCACGGCTCCTGTGCCGGTTCCGGCATCTGTGGCACCTCCCGGTCCGTCCTCCGGTACACGGCTGCGCGCACCGCTCCGTATTTTCCGCCACCGGTCTCATCCTCACCCCGGACTTTTGGCCTAAGCCCTAGGGGGCAGCAGCAAAAAGCGGCTTCCCACGGAGTAATGTCCCACCTGAGAAGACGATCACGAGGAAGGACAGCTCCATGCTTTCCCGCCTGTTTGCCCCCAAGGTGAAGGTCAGCGCCCACTGCGACCTGCCCTGCGGTGTGTACGACCCGGCCCAGGCCCGCATCGAGGCGGAGTCCGTCAAGGCCGTCCAGGAGAAGTACCAGGCCAATGAGGACGCGGACTTCCGCACGCGCGCCGTTCTGATCAAGGAACAGCGTGCCGAGCTCGCGAAGCACCACGTCTCGGTGCTCTGGAGCGACTACTTCAAGCCCCCGCACTTCGAGAAGTACCCGGAGCTGCACCAGCTGGTCAACGACACCCTGAAGGCGCTCTCCGCGGCCAAGGGCTCGAACGACCCGGCCACGGGCCAGAAGGCTCTGGACCTGATCGCCCAGATCGACAAGATCTTCTGGGAGACCAAGAAGGCCTGACCGAGCGGCCTGACCCGCGATTCCGCGAGTCGCATCGCTCACCCGACCGCACCCGGCCCGCAGGCCGCCGACAACGGCGTCCATGGCGGACCGGGTGCGGTCTTCTTTTCGCCCCGCGCACGAGGTGGCGCGTCGTCAGGTCCTACTGCTCCGGCTCCCAGGCGATGAGCTGGTCGAAGAGGCGTCGGTCGCCGTCGAGCTTCAGGGAGTCCACCGGGATTCGGCCGTAGAAGGCGAGGACCAGCTCACCGGCCGTGCCCTGCGCGGAGGCACCGGCAGTGGTGGCGGGCGTCGTGCCCGGCACGGGGATGCGGGTGGGGCGTGCGCCGTCGCCGTCGACCGTCAGGCGCCAGGAGCGGCCCTCGGTGGCGTGGTAGTCGAAGGCAGTGGGCTCGTGCGGCCAGGCGCCGGTCGTTGCGTTGCAGGTGAACAGGAACTCCTCGACGCCGTCGAGTGCCACCTCGACCGGCAGCGGCTGCGGGGCGCCCAGGACGAGCTGGGCGTCGTAGGTGTGCACCGCGGTTTCCTGGACCCGGTGCCGGGCGACGCCACCGGAGTTCTGCGGTGACTGCGACGTACCCCACCAGGTCCAGCAGCCGCGGTCCGGGCCCGCCTCCCGCAGCGCGCTCAGCAGTTGCTGCGTCGACTCCGCCAACCAGGCCAGCAGGGCCTCGCGCTCACGCGGGGCAGCCACGGTGGCGCGCAAGGCGGTGGCCTCGGCCGGGGGAGCTTCGGAGGGCCCGGCGCCGACGATGAGGGCCCAGAAGCGGTCCCCGCCACCCAGGTGCTGGACCAGATCGAACAGCGTCCACCCGGGGCAGGTCGGCACCTGCGCGTCGAGGCTGGGCGCGGCGGCGACCGCGGCACGGAAGGCCGCCGACCGCTCGTCGATCAACTGCAGCAGAACGGGGAACTCCAGAGTCTTCTCCACGCCGGATGTCTAGCACCGTGCCCCGGCAACAGGACAGCGCTTTTCCTGGGCAGGGCCCCGGCGGGCAAGGTGCGGTCGTTGTCGTTGCGGTTGGCGGTCAGGAGGAGCCCGGCAGGAGGTGGCTGTAGCTGTCCGGGTTCTCCTGGAGGAAGGTCGCCAGGTCCTGGGCCGGGCGGCCCGTGAGGGTGGGGACGGCGTCCGAGACGGTTGCCAGCTCCCCGGCCGCGATCGCCTCGTACGACGTGACCCAGCCCGCCACTTCCCAGTCCGGGGCGCCGTAGCCGGCGCGGGAGGCGTAGGCCTCCTCCACGGTCTCGGCCACGTACCGGATCGCCCGGCCGGTGCGCCGGCTCAGCTCGCCGGCCGCCTCCGCCAGGGTGAAGGCCACGGGCCCCGTGAGGTCGTACGTCGCGCCGTCGTGGGTGGTTCCCTCGTCCAGCAGGACGGCCGACGCCGAGTCCGCGATGTCGTCGTGCGAGACGGCGGAGACCCGTCCCTCGCCGCCGGGGCCGCGCAGGACGCCGTCGGCTCCGGTCATGGCGGGGATCCCCGCGAGGTACCAGCCATCCCGCAGGAAGGTGTGGCGTACGCCGGTCATCCGGATGTGCGCCTCGGTGTACCAGTGGTCCCGCGCGAAGGTGAATGTGGCGTCCGGTGCCGCGCCGAGGAACGACACGTACACGACGCGCTCGACGCCCGCCGCCAGGGCGGCGTCCACCGCGATGGTGTGCTCGGTGACCCGGTCCGGGCTCTCGTGCGCCGAGACGAGGAACAGGGTGTGCGCGCCGTCGAGCGCGCGGCGCATGGCCTCGGCGTCGCCGTACGTGGCCGGGGGCGCCGCGGCCGTGCCGGGAAGCCGGGGCAGCCGGGACGGGTCGCGGCCGAGAAGGCGTACGGGGACCCCGGTCCTGGCCAGCCGCGCGGCCACCCGGCCGCCGACCGCGCCGCTCGCACCGGTCACCGCGACGAGTGGACTGATCACCTGGGCTCCCCTCCCTCGTCCACCGAGCGTGCGGTGTGCTCGGACTGTCCGGCGTACTCCGCCCAGGGGCGTACCTCGACCACCGCGCTCGTCGGCAGCGGCCCGTAGATGTGGGGGAACTCCTCGCCGCCGGGCGCCATTGCCTCGTACCGGACGGGCGCGGGGAGCCGGCCGGTGTCGATGACCAGGACCACCAGGCCCTCGCCACCCCCGGGCCCGTACAACGCCCGGGCCACAGCGGGGAGCTGATGGGGCAGGGAGCAGTGGATGAACCCCTCCTCCCGCAGGGTGCGGCCCCTGGTGGACATCTCGTACGCCCCCGCTCGGCGGGCGGCCTCCCACAGAGGCTCCTCGGTGAGGTGCAGCAGTTGTTCGGTCATCGGGCCACGCTAAGGGCTTCCGGGTGCCGTACGGAGCTACGCCGCCCGCGCGTCGAGGCCGGGCGGCGTGCACAGCTGCCCGGGCCCGGTCGAGGCGCGGGCCCGTCACCGCGGCCCCGCCTCCCCGCCGTTCAGGAGGTGAGCGCCAGGGGGCTGTGGTGGCGCAGCAGCCACCGGTGGTACTCCTCGGCCCGCCTCGCCGCGTCGCGGTAGGCCCTCTCCAGCTCCTCGTACACGGGGTCCATGTCGGCGCCCGGCCGGGAGACCAGCAGCAGCCGCACCGCCAGCGGGTCGCCCCGCAGGGGGCGGATCGCCATGTCGTCGCGTGGGCCCGAGGTCGGCTGGCAGGGGGCGACCGCCTCGCCGAGGACGACGAGGGAGGCCGCCGTGAGGTAGTCGCCGTGCAGGACGGGCGGGTCGAGGCCGGCCGCGCCCAGGACCCGGCGTACGCCGTCCCACTCGCCGTCCACGGAGGGGTCGACCATCCACCGGTCGCCCGCCAGGTCGTCGAGGTCCACCACCGGCAGTCCGGCCGCCGGGTGGTCCCGGGCCAGGGAGATGAACTGCGGTTCGCGGTCCAGGAGTACGCGCTGCTCCAGCCCGTCCGGGACGGTGAGCGGGAAGCCCTCCACCTCGTGCACGAAGGCCACGTCGAGCCGGCCCTCCGCCACCGCTCCCAGCAGCGACCGCGCCGACACGTCGACCCGGAGCGAGATGTCCGTACCGGGCAGCCTCACCCGCAGTCCGCGCAGCCAGCCGCCGATGACGCGGCTCGCGGTGGAGCCGATCCGCAGGCCGGGACCGCCGGCCCGGGCGGCCGCGGCCTCCGCCGTCGCGGCGCCGATCAGGGCGGACATGCCGTCCACCAGGGGGCGGGCGCGGCTGAGGACGGACCGGCCGAGGAGGGTCGGCCGGCAGCCCGTCCGCTCGCGGCGGAACAGCTCCGCGCCCAAGGTCCGCTCGATCCGCTGGAGCTGGGTGGTCAGTGAGGGCTGGCTGACGCCCAGCCGCCGTGCGGCCTGGTGCAGGCTGCCCGTGTCGGCGATGGCGCAGAGCGCCCTGAGGTGCCTCACCTCGAGCTCCATGACGGCGAGCGTATGGCTGTTCGTACGCCGAGCACCAGATGCCCCAACCCCCACCAACCGGGCCGATTCAGGGGGTGTCGGGGCGACCGGCACGTGCTGATTCTGTGTGCTCCCCGTGCGGGCGATAAGGCGGTGCTATCGGCTGTTGACATCATCCGCTCCGGGCCCGGCTGCCCCGACACTCTGTCCGTACCCCCCACCCGTTCCCCGCCCGGCCTCCGGACGGGGTTCTTCGGACAGGTAGGAGACACCCCCCATGCGTCACCCCAGGACAGCTGTCATGTCAGCCGTGGCCGGCCTCGGCCTCGTCGCCGCGCTCGGCGCCACCCCCGCGGTCGCCGCCGCCCCGTCCCACGCGTCCACCTCCCCGGTGACCGCGTCGCAGTCCAGCTATGCCGCGTACGCCGGTTCGAGCGAGAACGCCGCGGCGAACAAGGCCTTCTTCGAGGCCGTCATGAAGTCGGTCGCCGAGAAGCGGGCCGCGAATCCGGGCGCCCAGGCCGTCACCGTGGTCTACAACGCGGCCAACGCCCCCACCTTCCGCAGCCAGATAGCGAGCAGCGCCAGCATCTGGAACAGCTCGGTCAGCAACGTCAAGCTGCAGGAGGGTTCGAACGCGGACTTCGACTACCGCGAGGGCAACGACTCCCGGGGCTCGTACGCGAGCACGGACGGCCACGGCAGCGGCTACGTCTTCCTCGACTACGCCCAGAACCAGCAGTACGACTCGACCCGGGTCACCGCCCATGAGACCGGGCATGTGCTGGGGCTCCCGGACCACTACACGGGGCCGTGCAGCGAGCTCATGTCGGGCGGCGGTCCCGGCACGTCCTGCACGAACGCCTACCCGGACGCCACGGAGCGCTCGAAGGTGAACTCCCTCTGGCAGAACGGTCTCGCGGCGGCACTCGCCCGCGTCTCCTGACACCGGGGCCGGGCCACCCACCGGCCCGGCACGCGGTACCGGGGCCGTTCCGCTGAAGCGGGGCGGCCCCACGCGCATGTCCCGGCCGGGTCAGGCGAGTTCGAGCGGGAAGGCTCCCCGGTGCCCCGTGCCGGCGCCGTGCGCGGGACGCGGCTCGAACTCCCGGCAGCTCCATATCTCCTGGACGAACCCGGTACGCCGGTCCCAGAGCCCGGCGACGTCGTCCCCGCCCGCCGCGTCGCGGTAGGCGTCCTTGGCGCCGCGGAAGCAGGCGAGACCCCCGGACAGGCCGCGGACCGGGGCGGGGAAGTAGTCGGAGAATGCGCAGGCTATGCAGGTCTGCAGATGGATGCCCGGCGGCAGGATCCGCTGGACGGTGGCCAGCGCCGCGGCGAAGTCACCCTCGGCGCGGTTCGACTCGTAGACCGCCCCGTCCAGGTGGAGGGCGAGATACAGGTCGGGGTCCGCCCTGCGCAGGGACAGCAGGCAGCTGAGCGTGGCCTGCCGGACCGTGCCGGAGACGAGGACCGGGAGCGGGAGGTCCCACTCCAGGACACAGTCGTCGAGCACGCCGTCCACCAGGCCGAACCGCCCCTCCGGAACCGGCACACCGGCCACGGGCGCCAGAGCGTCGAAGCTCTCGCCCTCGAAGTCCGTGCCCCGGACGCGGATACGGAGCTGCTGTCCGTCCGTGGTGAGAATGACCGCCTCGGAACCATGGCGGTCCCGGTACCAGCCTGCCCACGACTCATCTGTCATGAGCAGGGACTGTAGTCCGTGCCCCGGCGCCCGCCCGTGGCCCCCTCCCCTTCCGTGCCCCCGGCGGCCGGGGCCCGGCCGTCAGGCCCGGGGCTCACGCCACATGGGCCACATCGGCGGGCCCTGGGGAAGGTCGACGGTCCGTCCCATGAAGGCGAAACCGAGGCGTTCGTAGAGGCCGCGGCTGCGCTCGCTGCTCGCTTCCAGATAGGCGGGGGTGCCCTCCCGGTCGCACCGCTCCAGGACGCCCCTCATCAGCGCTTCACCGATGCCCTCCCCCTGGCGCTCCGGGGAGACACCGATCATCAGCAGGTACTCGTGGGCGCGGTCGTGGGGGTGGACGGCGCCGGTCAGCCGGCCCACCAGCTCGGCCCGTTCGTTGTCCGGGTCCGCGGTCTCCCGCATGAGCGCCGGGGTGTCGTCCTCCTCGTCCGGCACACCCGCCGGTACGGAGAGCCAGAGGGCTGCCGCCGTACCGTCCTCCAGCAGGTCGATACGGCCTTCTTCCAGCGTCACGTCGGCGAAGACACCGAGGAACTTCCCGTGCACCGCGCGCCGGTGATCCTCGTCGGGGAAGACCCAGCTGCTCACCGGATCGTGGTGGAACGCCTCCTCCAGGATCCGTACGACCTGGTCCCTGTCCCGCTGCTCCGCCCGCCGTATCCGTACGCCCATGACCGGCCCCGCCCTCTTCGTCCCGTGGTGTCGGATCCCCTGGTGTTGATCCAACCGACGGACGGAATCCTAGAGTTGGGTGTCGGTGCCGGTCACGGGCGGCCCGGCTCAGTGCGTTCTGCGGGTGACGAATTCGGCCAGGGCGAGCAGGTCCCCGGCGCCGTCCGACGCGGGCACCGCTCGGGACAGGTGGTGGACGGCCCGGGCCATCCGGTCCGCCGCCGCGGCCTGCGCCCAGTCGCGCCCGCCGGCCCGCTCGACCGCGTCGGCGGCGCTTCTCACCTCCCCCGGTGTGTCCATGGCGCCCCGGTAGAGCGCGGCGAGCTCGGCGGCGGCCGGAGTGTCGGAGGTGAGGGCCGCGACCACCGGCAGGGACTTCTTGTGGGCGGTCAGGTCCGCCCCGACCGGTTTGCCCGTGCGGGCCGTGTCCCCCCAGATGCCGATCAGGTCGTCGATGAGCTGGAAGGCGAGGCCCGCCTCCCGGCCGAAGCCGTCCATGGCGCGGACGGCCCGCTCCCCCGCACCGGCGTAGAGCGCGCCGAGGGCGCAGGCGCAGCCGAGCAGGGCGCCCGTCTTGGCCATGGCCATGGCCAGGCACTCGTCGAGCGTGACGTCGTCGGGGCCGCGGTCCTCCAGGGCGCAGTCGGCCTGCTGTCCCGCGCAGAGCTCGATGACGCAGGTGGAGAGCCGCACGGCGGCGTGTGCGGACGCCGGGTGCGGGTCGTCCGCCAGCAGTCTCAGGGCGAGGGAGAGCATGGCGTCACCCGCGATGACGGCGTCCGGCACTCCGAACACCGCCCAGGCCGTGGGCCGGTGGCGCCGGGTGGTGTCCTCGTCGATGACGTCGTCGTGGAGGAGGGTGAAGTTGTGCGCGAGTTCGACCGCGACGGCCGCCCGCATCGCCGCGTCCGGGTCCCCTCCCAGCGCACGGGCGGCGGCCAGGACGAGCGCCGGTCTGATGGCCTTGCCCGACTGCCCGGACGCGGGCGTACCGTCGGCGTCCTGCCAGCCGAAGTGGTACATGGCGACCCGGCGGATCGCCCCGGGCAGCGTCTCGACGGCCGCCCGGAGGTGCGGGTCCACGGCGTCACGGGTGTGTTCCAGGAGCGCGGCGGCCTTGTGCCCCTCCATCGCGGCATCCGTACTGATCATGGTCACGGTCACTCCTTCCTGGCGCCGCGGGGCGCCGTGGTCGCGGCCTCGGCCTGCCGGGGCCCGGGCGGTGTCGCCCGCCCGGGCCCCGGGGAGCGTCACCGCCAGCGGCTGACCTCCACGTTCTCCAGGACCCCGAGGGCGTCCGGCACCAGGACGGCCGCGGAGTAGTACGCCGTCACGAGGTACGAGATGATCGCCTGCTCGTCGATGCCCATGAAGCGGACCGAGAGGCTCGGCTCGATCTCGTCGGGGATGCCGCTCTGCTGGAGCCCCACGACCCCTTGGTCCGCCTCGCCGGTCCTCATGCAGATGATCGATGTGGTGCGGGCGTCGGTGACCGGGATCTTGTTGCACGGGAAGATGGGCACCCCGCGCCAGGCGGGCACATGGTGTCCGCCGACCTCGATGCTCTCCGGCACCAGGCCCCGCTTGTTGCACTCGCGGCCGAAGGCGGCGATGGCGCGCGGATGCGCGAGGAACAGCTTCGATCCGCGCCGCCGCGACAGGAGTTCGTCCATGTCGTCGGGGCCGGGCGCTCCGTCGTGCGGCTGGAGCCGCTGCCCGTAGTCGCAGTTGTTGAGCAGGCCGAACTCCCTGTTGTTGATGAGCTCGTGCTCCTGGCGCTCACGCAGCGCCTCGACCGTGAGCCGCAACTGCTGCTCGGTCTGGTTCATCGGCTGGTTGTAGAGGTCGGCCACCCGGCTGTGGACCTTCAGCACGGTCTGGGCGACGCTCAGTTCGTATTCACGCGGCGACGACTCGTAGTCGACGAACGTGTGCGGGACGACGCTCTCCCCCACATGGCCGGCGGACAGGTCGATCTCCGCCTCGCCGTAGCGGTTGGTCCGCTGGTGCGGGATGGCGAGCAGCCCGGCGAGGTGGTCGCGGAGCGAGTCCGCGCGGGCCGCCAGGTTGAGCACGTCCGACCTGCGCAGCGTGAGCAGCGTGCAGGCGGTCACCGCACGGGCCGTGTACTCCCAGGTGGCGTCGCCGTCGAGCAGGACGTGGTCCCCGAAGTAGGCGCCGTCGGCGAGGACTCCGAGCACCGTCTCGTCGCCGTACGGACCGGCCCCGATCTTCTCGATCTTGCCGTGGGCCAGCAGATGGACACGGTCCGCCGCCTCGCCGGACGCGGCGAGCACCTCTCCTGCCGCGACGTCGCGCTGCTCGCACCGGCGCGCCAGCTCCGCCAGGACCTCCTCGTCACCGAAGTCGCGGAGGGCGGGAAGTTCGCCGAGTTCCGCGGGGATGACCGTGACCCGGTCGCCTGTCTGGACGAAGGTGACCCTGCCGTCCCCGACCGAGTAGCTCAGCCGCCGGTTCACCCGGTATGTGCCGCCCTGCACCTGCACCCACGGCAGCATGCGGAGCAGCCACCGCGAGGTGATCTCCTGCATCTGCGGGGCGGACTTGGTCGTCGTCGCGAGGTTCCGCGCAGCCGCTGTGCCGAGACTCTGCTGCGGCGGCTGCGTGTCGCGAACCTCTTCACCAACGGACATCCGACATCCTCTCGATCATGGGCTGACCTGCGAGAAGAACACTTGCAGCCGGAGGACACGGCGCGCTATTACACAAAAGAGTGTGACTATTCGGGCTTGGGACGGGAACGTTGCCCGCACCAGGGCGCCCGCACACCGCGTGGACCGGCCGGAGTCAGAACACCGCGTGAACCGGCCGGAGCCAGGACACCCGGTGGGCCGGTCGGAGCCAGGCGCCGAGGACGCAGGGCGACCGGGACCCCGGACCTAGGACTTCAGCCCGCTCCACGCACGGGACTTCCGCCCGTTACGGCGCCGGGCACCGGCCCCTAGCGTTCTCGCCATGGATACGACAGGCACTCTCGACGAGGCCCTCCAGCGGCTGCACATCTCCGGCCCCGAGCGGCTCGGCAGGCTCACCAACCACGCGCCGATGGCCGTCGAGGCCCTCGCCGCCAACGGCCAGGCGGCGGCCGTGCACCGCTGGCTCGACCTGTACGCCGTCAAGCTGGAGGAGTTCCCGGCCGGCGTCGAGCCGGTCACGGACACCAACTGGCGCTCCGCGCTGGGCGATCCGCGCCGCGCCGCCGACTGGATCGGCTACTTCGGCCGGGAGCTCGCGGAGCATCCGTGGCGCGAGGTGCTCACCCTGTGGTGGCCCCGCCTCCTGCCCGGCATGTACGGCGGATCGACTCACCCGGTCATCCGCGTGGGCCACGCCGTACGCACACTGCTGGCGGGTGAGGAGACCGGGCCGCGCCTGACCGAACTCGCCCACGGCCTCGGGTACTGGGCGGCCCGCCACCACCCGATGACGGAGCTGGTGCCCGTGCCCGGTGCCGACAGCGCCGCGGCGGCCCTCGACGCGGTGGCGCCCGTCGGCGAACGGGAGGGCGGCTTCCCCGCCAGGCTCGGCCGGGTCAGGAGCCTGCCGGTGTGGGCCGCCGCGGTCACCGACCCGGCCGAGGCGCGCAGCCGGCTCACCGAGCTGGTCCGGGCGGCCACCCACCGCTACGCCACCCACGGCCACGGCGAGGAGACGATGCTGGTCCACGCGGCCACCGCCCCCAACGCGGTCCTGCGGACCCTCCCCGCGCTCCCGGCGGCCCTGTGGGTGCCGAGCCTCCACGCCGCCTGGACGGCGTCGGCCGCGGTGACCGCCATGTACGCGCCGGACGCCCCGGTGGCCTACGTACCGCCGGGCCGGATCACGCCCGAGGAGGTCGTGGAACGGGCCTTGGCGCACGGCGACGAGCACGTCATCAAGCTGACCGACACGGCCATGGACTTCGGCGACGAGCGGGCCCTCGCGGCGGCCCTGCGGGCCATCGAGCTCAGCGAACCGCTGCGGTAGGGCCCGTCAGAGCGCCAGCGGCGCTCCCGATACGACGACCTTGCCAGGGTTGAGGATGCCGTGGGGGTCCAGGGCCGCCTTGACCGCACGCTGCATGGCGAGGTTGACGGGGCCCACCTCGCGGTCCATGCCGCCCATCTTCAGCAGCCCCACGCCGTGTTCACCGGTGACCGTGCCGCCGAAGGAGATCGCCGCGTCGAGGATGTCCTCGAAGGCGAGCTGGGCGCGCGCCCTGGCCGCCTCGTCGCCCGGCTCGGTGATGATCAGGGGGTGGAGGTTGCCGTCGCCGGCGTGGGCGATGTTGGCGATGAGGACGTCGTGCGCACCCGCGATCTCCTCGACGCGCGCCAGCATCTGCGGCACCCGGGACCGCGGCACGACCACGTCCTCGGTGAGCACCGGCCCCAGCCGCTCCAGCGCCGGGTAGGCGAGCCGGCGGGCCTGGAACAGGGCGTCCGCCTCCGCCTGGTCGGTGGAGACCTCCGCCCAGGCGGCACCGGCCTCCGCGAAGCAGGCCCGTATCGCCTCGGCCTCTGCGTCGCCCGCCGCTCCCGGGGTGTCCACCCGGCCGAGCAGGATGGCGTCCGCGTCCGACGACAGCCCCATGTTCTTCCACTCGTCGACGGCCTTCAGGCAGTGCCGGTCGAGGAGTTCGAGTGCCGAGGGCACGATGCCGGCCGCCGTCACCCGGCTCACCGCGTCGCCGGCCGCGACGACGGAGTCGAAGAAGCCCGCCACCGTGCGCTCGGCGGGCCGGGCGCCGCGCAGCTTCACGGTGATCTCGGTGATCACCCCGAGGGTGCCCTCGGAGCCGACGAACAGGCCGCACAGGTCGTATCCGGCGACGCCCTTCGCGGTCTGCCGGCCCACCCGCACGGTCTCGCCGAGGCCGTTGACGACCTCCAGCCCGAGCACGTAGTCGCGGGTCACGCCGTACTTGACGCAGCACATGCCTCCCGCGTTGGTGGCCGTGTTCCCGCCGATCGTGGACCAGGGCGAGCTCGCGGGGTCCGGCGGGTACCAGAGCCCCTGTTCGGCGCAGGCGGCGCGCAGATCGTCGTTGACGACGCCGGGCTGCACGACCGCCAGACGCTCCACGGGGTCGATGCGCAGGATCCGGTTCATGTCCTCGAAGGAGAGGACGACGGCCCCGTCCACCGCGTTGGCACCGCCCGACAGACCCGTACCGGCGCCGCGCGGGATCACCGGGATCCGGTGTTCGACGCAGTACGCGACGACGGCCCGCACCTCGTCGGTGTCCTGGGGGCGCACGACGGCCAGGGGCACCCCCGCGGGGGCCCACTCCGCCTCGTCGTGCGCGTAACGGCCCAGACTGTCCGGGTCGGTGATGACCTTGACCGCCGGTATCCCGTCGGCTGCGTTCGGCTTCGGCACGGCCGCTGACCACCTCTCTCGCCCACGCGCACCCCGCATCCGTCACGGGGCCGCGCCCTCCATCATGACGCGGCGCCTCACGCGCGGAACGGGCACCCTAAGTTGCACCGGAGATGCAACTTATCTACGCTGCCGCCATGCGGCTGACGCGATTCACCGATGTGGCGCTCCGGGTGCTCATGCGCCTGACCGTCACGACGGACGACGAGGACCCGCCGACCACCCGCGAGGTGGCGGCCACCATGCAGGTGCCGTACACCCACGCGGCGAAGGTCGTCGCCCGCCTCCAGCACCTCGGCCTGGTCGACGCACGGCGCGGCCGGGGCGGGGGCCTCTCCCTCACCACCGCCGGACGGGCGGCCTCGGTCGGCGCCCTGGTCAGGCAGCTGGAAGGGCCGGGCGAGGTCGTCGAGTGCGAGGGCGCCACCCCGTGCCCCCTGCGCTCCGCCTGCCTGCTCCGCTCCGCCCTGCGCCGGGCCGAGGAGGCGTTCTACGCCTCGCTCGACCCGCTCACCGTCGGCGATCTCGTCTCCTCCCCCACCGGCCCGCTGCTGCTCGGCATCAGCAGCGGCCGCCCCGCATCCGGCTGACCCCCGCGCCCGTCCGCCGCGCCTCCACCGCGCGCTCCGGGCGGGTCACGCCGGCCTGAAAATACGTCTCACATACCACTTAAGCGGCGGTCCGTCACAGCGGCCGCTCACCACCCGAGGAGTCACCCGATGCTCTCCGAGCCGTCGACCGCCACCGTCCGCGCCACGCTGCCCGCCGTGGGGGCGGCCATCGGTGACATCGCGGACCTCTTCTACCGGAAGCTGTTCGCCGCGCACCCGGAGCTCCTCCGCGACCTGTTCAACCGGGGCAACCAGGCTTCGGGCACCCAGCGCCAGGCGCTCGCCGGGTCGATCGCCGCCTTCGCCACCCAGCTCGTCGAACACCCGGACACCCGGCCCGACGTGATGCTGGGCCGCATCGCCAACAAACACGCCTCTCTGGGCATCACCGCACCGCAGTACGAGATCGTGCACACCCACCTCTTCGCCGCGATCGCCGAGGTGCTCGGCGACGCCGTCACCCCCGAGGTCGCCGCGGCCTGGGACGAGGTCTACTGGCTGATGGCCAACGCCCTGATCGCGATCGAGGAGCGGCTCTACGCGCAGCAGGGTGTGGCGGCGGGCGACGTGTGGCGCGAGTGGACGGTGGTCTCCCGCGTCGAGGACACCCCCGAGGTGGCCACCTTCCGCATCGCCCCCTCCGACGGCACGCCCGCCCCCGCCTTCCGGGCGGGCCAGTACGTCTCCGTCCAGGTGGAACTGCCCGACGGCGCCCGTCAGATACGCCAGTACAGCCTCACGGGCGCGCCCGGCTCCGCCCTGCGCTCCTTCTCGGTCAAGCGGGTACGGGGCGAGGCGGGCCCGGAGGGCGAGGTCTCCGGGCACCTGCACGCACGGCTGCGCACGGGCGACCGGCTGCGGGTCTCGGCGCCGTACGGCGATCTGGTGCTCGACGGCTCCGACGCCCCGCTGCTCCTCGCCTCGGCGGGCATCGGCTGCACCCCCATCCTGTCGATGCTGGAGCACCTGGCGCAGGAGGGGCACCGCTCCCCCGTCACCGTGGTGCACGGCGACCGGTCGCCGGCCGACCACGCCCTGCGCGCGGACCACGCGGCGCTGGCCGGGAAGCTCTCCGACGCCTCCGCCCACTTCTGGTACGAGAGGCCGGAGCCCGGCCGGGCCGGCGCGGGCACGGTGCACAGCGGTACGGTCGACCTGAGCGGCGTCCCGGTCGCCCCGGGCACCCGCGCGTACCTCTGCGGACCGCTGCCCTTCATGCGCGCCGTACGCACCCAGCTCCTGGCGAAGGGTGTGCCGTCCGCAGACATCCACTACGAGGTGTTCGGCCCCGATCTGTGGCTCGCCCAGGACTGAGCACGACCGCCCCGGGGCACGCGCGGACTGTCCGGATCGAATCGCACACGACGCGAACAGTGGCCGAACAGGTTTGCCGGAGCCCCGTGTTCCGGTACAAGCGCTGTACGGACACGCTCCCCCGCTAACGAAGGAGTCGGCCATGTCCTCACCCATGTCCGCCAGCAACTTCCTCAAGGCCCTGAAGAACGAGGGACTCACCGTCGTCCAGGTCGGCGACTGGCGCACGCACAACCGCAACCACAAGGGCCCCTGGGGGCCGGTGCACGGCGTGATGCTCCACCACACCGTCACGAAGGGCACCGCCAGGACCGTCGAGATCTGCCGTGACGGCTACGCGGGGCTGCCGGGTCCGCTCTGCCACGGGGTGATCGCCAAGGACGGCCGGGTCCACCTGGTCGGCTACGGCCGCGCCAACCACGCCGGGCTCGGCGACGACGACGTCCTGCGCGCCGTCATCGCCGAGAAGCGCCTGCCGGCGGACAACGAGTCCAACACCGACGGGAACCGCCACTTCTACGGCTTCGAGTGCGAGAACCTCGGCGACGGGAAGGACCCCTGGCCGGCCGTCCAGCTGGAGGCCATCGAGAAGGCGGCGGCCGCGGTCTGCCGCTTCCACGGCTGGGACGGTCCGTCGGTCATCGGGCACCTGGAGTGGCAGCCCGGGAAGGTCGACCCGCGCGGCTTCTCGATGAACGGCATGCGCAACCGGGTCCACGACCGGCTGAAGTAGCGGGGCACCCGGCCGGGCACCCCCGGCGGGCGGGCGGCACACAATGTGGGCATGACCGACGAAGCACTCGACCTCTCCCGGCTGCAGCCGGCGCTCCCCTCGCCCCTGCAGCCGGCCGAGGACGAGCGCTTCGCCCGGCACGGTGTGACGCTGCTGCTCAAGCGCGACGACCTGATCCACCCGGACCTGCCGGGCAACAAGTGGCGCAAACTCGCGCCCAATCTCAGGGCCGCCGCCGGCCGGACCGTCCTGACCTTCGGCGGCGCCTACTCGAACCACCTCCGGGCCACCGCCGCCGCTGGACGCCTCCTGGGCTTCCCCACGGTCGGCGTCGTACGGGGCGACGAGCTGGCGGGCCGCCCGCTCAACCCCTCCCTCGCGCGCTGCGCGGCGGACGGCATGCGTCTGCACTTCGTGGACCGGCCGACCTACCGCGCGAAGGCCTCTCCCGACGTCCTGGACGGCCTGCTGAGCCTCTTCGGGGAGTGCGTGGTCATCCCGGAGGGGGGCAGCAACGCGCTCGCCGCACAGGGCTGCACAGAGCTCGGCCGCGAGCTGCGCGGCCGGACCGGCACGGTGGCGGTCGCCTGCGGCACCGGTGGCACCCTCGCCGGCCTGGCCGCCGGGCTCGGCGCCGGGCAGCGCGCCCTGGGCGTCCCCGTCCTGCGCGGCGGCTTCCTGGGAGCCACCGTGGAGGACCTGCAGCGTGAGGCCTTCGGCGCACCCGCCGGACGGTGGTCCCTGGACGAGCGCTTCCACTTCGGGGGGTATGCCCGTACGACCCCGGAGCTGCACGCCTTCGCCGACGACTTCGAGGACCGCCACGGCCTGGCGGTCGAACGGCTCTACGTGGCCAAGCTCCTGTACGGGCTGACCGTGCTCGCCGGGGAGGGCGCCTTCGCCCCGGGCTCCACGGTCACCGCCGTCGTCACCGGACGGCCCGAGCCGGAGCCCTCTTGACGCGGTACGGCCGCGGCCCGCCCCGGAGCGTACTCACGCGTCGTCCGACTCCCGGTACGCGGCGGCCTCCTCCAGGTCGAGACGCCGCAGCAGCGCACGCAGCATCTCGTCGTCGATCCGCCGCTCGTCCCTGAGGCGTACGAAGACCTCCCGCTCGGTGGCGATCATGTCCCTCGCCAGCCGCCGGTAGGTGTCGTCCGCCGACTCCCCGGTGACCGGATTGGTGGCGCCGAGCCGCTCCCACACCGCGTTGCGCCGCCGCTCCATCACGGCGCGCAGCCGCTCCACGAGAGGGTCGGGCAGCGCGTTGCGCGGATCGGCCAGCAGCTCGTCCAGCGCGGCGTCGGCGGCCGTGGACGCCTCGTTCTGCGCCTGCGCCTCGGCCAGCGTCTCGGCGCGCGCGGTGCGCCTGGGCAGCTTCAGGACACGCACCAGGAGCGGCAGGCTCAGCCCCTGGACGACCAGCGTCCCGATGACGGTCGTGAAGGTCAGGAACAGCACCAGGTTCCGCGCGGGGAAGCCCTCCCCGTCATGCGTGACCATGGGGATGGAGAACGCGATGGCGAGCGAGACGACACCCCGCATCCCGGCCCAGCCGACGATCAGCGCCGAGCGCCAGGAGGGCGGCCCCTCGCGCTCCCTGATGCGGCTGGAGAGCCAGGGCGGCAGATAGCTCGCCGGGTACACCCAGACGAAGCGCACCACGACGACGGCCACGAACACGAGGACCGCGTAGCCGAAGGCCTCGGCCAGGCTGTACGAGCCCAGCCCCCGCAGCACGAAGGGCAGCTGGAGCCCGATGAGCGCGAAGACCGCCGACTCCAGGACGAACGCGACCATCTTCCAGACCGCCGCCTCCTGGAGCCGCGTCGCGAAGTCGACCTGCCAGGAGCGGTGCCCCAGGTAGAGCGCGACGACGACCACGGCGAGCACCCCGGAGGCGTGCACACGCTCCGCCGCCGCGTAGGCGACGAAGGGGATCAGCAGCGAGAGGGTGTTCTGGAGCAGCGCCTCCTTGAGGTGGGTGCGCAGCCAGTGCAGGGGCACCATCAGCAGCAGGCCGACGACGATGCCGCCGACCGACGCCAGCGCGAACTCGGCGATCCCCGCGCCCCAGCTCATGCCCTCGCCGACGGCCGCGGCGACGGCCACCTTGAAGGCGGTGATCGCGGTGGCGTCGTTCACCAGGGACTCACCCTGGAGGATCGTCGTGACCCGGGCCGGCAGTCCCACCCGGCGGGCGATCGCCGCGGCGGTGACGGCGTCCGGCGGCGCGACCACCGCGCCGAGCACCAGCGCGGCGGTGAGCGGCAGGTCCGGCACGAGGAGATAGGCCAGCCACCCCACGGCGACCGTCGCGAACAGGACGTACCCCACGGACAGCAGGGCGACCGGGCGCAGGTTGGCCCGCAGGTCGAGGTACGAGCTGTCGACCGCCGCCGTGTACAGCAGCGGCGGCAGCAGCAGGGGCAGCACGATGTGCGCGTCCAGGGTGTAGCCGGGCACCCCCGGCAGGTACGAGGCCAGCAGACCCGCGGCGACCAGCAGCAGCGGCGGGGGCACCGGTGTCCGGCGGGCGGCCCCCGCGACCGCCGCGCTTGCCGCGACGAGCGCCACCAGCGGCAATGCGTCCATCTCGCTGTCCTCACATCCGACGTAACGTGGCCATCATGAGTGAGTGCCTCCACGTATCCGAACTGCCGCGCCCCGAACCCGCCCCGCTCAGCGACACCTGCCGGGAGTGTGTGGCGGCCGGCACCCATCCGGTGCAGCTGCGGCTCTGCCTCGCCTGCGGTCACGTCGGGTGCTGCGACTCCTCGCAGCTGAAGCACGCCACGGCGCACTTCGAGGAGACCGGCCATCCGGTGATGCGCAGCTTCGAATGCGCCGAGAGCTGGCGCTGGTGCTTCGTGGACGGTTCGATCGTCTGACGTCTGGGTACGTCAAACCGGCGCCGGTTCTTCGCAATTGACCGCCGCAGACCTCTAGCCACTGTGTGTACTCATATGCCTACCATGAGTAATCAGCGGGTTGCGGTCTCGGCGACACGGCATCATGGGTCGCGACAGCGTCGCCGAACCACAGAACCGACGACGGACCGCACGGCCCCGGGCACTCGTCCCGGAGCCTCGAACGAGTTTGTGCCACCTTGGAGGTGAGGGTGTCCCAGATCGCAGGCGAGCCCGGGAACCAGGACTTCGTAGAGGTCCGGCTGCCCGCTGCGGGTGCCTACCTGTCGGTGCTGCGTACGGCCACGGCCGGCCTCGCAGCGCGCTTGGACTTCACTCTCGACGAGATCGAGGATCTTCGCATCGCGGTCGACGAGGCCTGCGCGATCCTGCTCCAGCAGGCCGTGCCCGGCTCCGTCCTCAGCTGCGTGTTCCGTCTCGTCGGCGATTCCCTCGAGGTGACCGTCTCGGCCCCCACGACGGACGGACGCGCCCCTGAGCGCGACACCTTCGCCTGGACGGTGCTCTCCGCGCTGGCCGGCAAGGTCGACTCCACGGTCGCCGACGACCGTACGGTCAGCATCAGCCTCTACAAACAGCGCGGCGCGGGACCCGGGCCGGCGTGAGCGACGGGAACGGGGACGGTCCTGTGCGGGACGAGACGATCCGGTCGGGGCCGGTGCGACCGGCAGCCCTCCCGGAGCAGCAGGCCCGGCCGCATCCGGAAGGCGGCACGGAGGGCGCACAGAGCGGCGCTCCGGCCGCGGCCGGGCAGGCGCAGCAGCCGCAGGCGGAGCGGACGGGCCGGATGAGCGAGCACGGGCACCACGATCCACACGACCGCAGTGGGGCACGGGCGCTCTTCATCGAGCTCCGGGAGCTCCCCGACGGCTCGGTGGAGAAGGCCGAGCTGCGCAACCGGCTGGTGCGGATGCATCTGCCGCTCGTGGAGCACCTGGCCCGCAGGTTCCGCAACCGCGGCGAGCCGCTGGACGACCTGACGCAGGTCGCCACGATCGGGCTGATCAAGTCGGTCGACCGGTTCGACCCGGACCGCGGCGTCGAGTTCTCGACGTACGCCACCCCCACGGTCGTCGGCGAGATCAAGCGCCACTTCCGGGACAAGGGCTGGGCGGTGCGGGTCCCCCGGCGCCTCCAGGAGCTGCGGCTGTCGCTGACCACGGCCACCGCGGAGCTCTCCCAGCAGCACGGCCGCTCCCCCACCGTGCACGAGCTGGCGGAGCGCCTGGGCATCTCCGAGGAGGAGGTCCTGGAGGGGCTGGAATCGGCCAACGCCTACAGCACCCTCTCGCTCGACGTGCCGGACACGGACGACGAGTCGCCCGCGGTCGCGGACACCCTCGGCTCCGAGGACGAGGCGCTGGAGGGCGTCGAGTACCGCGAGTCGCTCAAGCCGCTGCTGGAGGACCTCCCGCCGCGCGAGAAGCGGATCCTGCTGCTGCGCTTCTTCGGCAACATGACCCAGTCGCAGATCGCGCAGGAGGTCGGCATCTCCCAGATGCACGTCTCCCGCCTCCTGGCCCGCACGCTCGCGCAGCTGCGTGAGCGGCTGCTCGTCGAGGAGTAGCGGACCGCCCGGGGGTGGGCGCGACGGGTCAGGCGTCGGGGGTCGTGCGCGGCCCCCGGCGGATGCCCAGCGCATCCGTCGTGGCGGGGTTCAGCAGCAGGACGAGCGCCGTCACGGCGACCGCCGCGAGGACGATGCCCGCCGGGATCAGGGCGCCCTGCGCCCGCAGCAGCGTCCAGGCCACCGGCAGCGCCATGAGCTGGGTGATGAGCGCGGGGCCACGGCTCCAGCTGCGCCGCCGCAGCAGTCCACGGGCGGCGAACAGCGGGATCAGGCCGAGCGCCACCAGCGTGAGCCCGCCCATCTCCGCCTGCTGCATGCTGTCGGGCCGGCCGAACAGTCCGACGGCCAGCATGTAGATCCCGCCGACGGCGAGCGCCGCGCCTTCGAGCGCGTTGAGTGCGGCCAGTGCGGCGATCCGGCCCGGCTTCTCCTCGCCAGCCGCGGGCGAAGGAGAGGGCGCGTTCTGCTGAGTGCTCACGCCTTTCAGATTCGCATCCCGGCGACCGGAACGTGAAGCCGGGGCCGCGGCGGACCCGCCGCGGCAGCCCGGTGACGCTCCGTGACCAGGCGTGGACCGGGTGGATCAGGACTTCAGGGCGGTACCGCGCGGTAGGTACTCTGGCGGACATGCGCGCACTTCTCGTGGTCAACCCAGCTGCCACCACTACCAGCGCGCGTACGCGTGACGTGCTGATCCACGCCCTGGCGAGCGAGATGAAGATCGAGGTCGTGACCACGGAGCACCGCGGTCACGCGCGTGACCTGGGGCGCAGGGCCGCCGACTCCGACGACATCGACCTGGTGGTGGCGCTCGGCGGCGACGGCACGGTCAACGAGGTGGTCAACGGGCTGCTGCACGAGGGCCCCGATCCCGAGGGCCTGCCGAGCCTCGCCGTGGTCCCCGGGGGCTCCACCAATGTCTTCGCCCGCGCGCTGGGCATCCCCAACGACGCCGTGGAGGCGACGGGCGCCATCCTGGACGCCCTCGCGTCCCGCAGCGAGCGCACGGTGGGCCTCGGCCTGGCGGCCGGCACCCCGGGTACGGCGGACGAGGCCGTCCCGGGACGGTGGTTCACCTTCTGCGCCGGGCTCGGTTTCGACGCGGGCGTCATCGGCCGGGTCGAACAGAAACGCGAGCGGGGCAAGCGGTCGACCCATGCGCTGTACGTGCGCCAGGTGCTGCGGCAGTTCATGGACGACCCGCACCGGCGCAACGGGATGATCACCCTGGAGGTCCCCGGCCAGGACCCGGTCACCGACCTCGCGCTGTCGATAATCTGCAACACCGCACCCTGGACCTACCTGGGGAACCGTCCGATATACGCCTCCCCGAAGGCGTCCTTCGACACCGCCCTGGACGTGCTCGGACTCAAGCGTCTCTCCACCCCCGCCGTGACCCGGTACGCCACCCAGCTGCTCACTTCGAGCCCGGAGAAGGGCCCGCACGGCAAGCACGCCGTGTCCCGGCACGACCTCACGGACTTCACCTTGCATTCAAAGGCTCCACTGCCCTTCCAGATGGACGGCGACCACCTGGGACTGCGTACGAGCGTGACGTTCACAGGCGTACGCCGTGCACTGCGTGTGATTGTGTGAGTGGAAGGGGCCAAAGTCCTTTAACTCGAACGTTTGGGCTGGCCCCCACCCCTTAGAAGTACGGCTGTGACCTAGTCGACACCGAGGAATCAAAAAAAACTTTCCAGAAGGGGTTGTATCCGCCGCCGAGGTTTGCGAATCTCTACATGGCGATCGGGACGGCCCGCAACATCGGCCTCCACTGAGAGCCAGAACCCCTCCTCACCACAACAGGACCACATCCAGTTCATCTGGGCGTCGGACCTTCGTCCGCGGGGGGATTCGTGAAAGCGTTCACATTCACAAGCACCAGCATGTAATACCAAGGAGAGGTAGCAGCCATGGACTGGCGTCACAACGCCGTTTGTCGTGAGGAAGACCCCGAGCTGTTCTTCCCCATCGGCAACACCGGTCCTGCGCTGCTGCAGATCGAGGAAGCCAAGGCCGTCTGCCGTCGCTGCCCCGTCATGGAGCAGTGCCTGCAGTGGGCGCTCGAGTCCGGCCAGGACTCCGGCGTCTGGGGTGGCCTCAGCGAGGACGAGCGCCGCGCAATGAAGCGCCGCGCCGCTCGCAACCGGGCGCGTAACGCCAGCGCCTGACCGACGCCCCCCGCACGACGAGCCTCAGCCCGGCGGCGCGTACAGAGCGTACGCACAGCCCCGCCTTCGAGTCGCAGCGCGCAGTACCCCCGAAGCGCATCGCACCGTGAGCACCACGCAGTGGGCCCGGACCGTCACCACGGTCCGGGCCCACTGCTGTGCGGTGACCGGGCGAATCGCCGCCCGCCGTTCGCTACTTGTCGCTCTGTACGGGGATGTCGAGCACCACCTGTGTACCGCGCACCGGGGCCGGGACCATGCCGAAGGTGCCGCCCAGCTCGCCCTCGACCAGGGTCCGCACGATCTGCAGTCCGAGATTGCCGGCCCGCTGGGGGTCGAACCCCTCGGGCAGTCCGCGCCCGTCGTCCGTCACGGTGATGCGCAGCCGGCCCTCGGCCGGTGAGCCGCCGCGCACCGCGGACACCTCCACCGTGCCGCGCTCGGCGACGGTGAACGCGTGCTCCAGGGCGTTCTGCAGCACCTCGGTGAGCACCATCGAGAGCGGAGTGGCCACTTCCGCGTCGAGGATCCCGAAGCGGCCCGTGCGGCGGCAGGTGACCTTCCCGGGCGAGATCTCGGCGACCATCGCGATCACCCGGTCGGCGATCTCGTCGAACTCGACCCGCTCGTCCAGATTCTGGGACAGCGTCTCATGGACGATGGCGATCGAACCGACGCGCCGGACCGCCTCGTTGAGCGCCTCACGTCCGCGCTCGGAGTCCATCCGCCGCGCCTGGAGGCGCAACAGGGCCGCCACGGTCTGGAGGTTGTTCTTCACCCGGTGGTGGATCTCCCGGATGGTGGCGTCCTTGGTGATCAGTTCCCGCTCGCGGCGCCGCAGTTCCGTGACGTCACGGAGCAGGACCAGCGAACCGATGCGTACGCCCTTGGGCTTGAGCGGAATGGCGCGCAGCTGGATGACCCCGCCGGCGCCCTCGACCTCGAACTCCCGGGGCGCGTACCCGCTCGCGACCTTGACCAGCGCCTCGTCCACCGGACCGCGCGACGGGGCGAGTTCGGCGGTCGTCGCTCCGAGGTGGTGGCCGACGAGGTCCGAGGCCAGGCCGAGCCGGTGGTAGGCGGAGAGGCCGTTGGGGCTGGCGTACTGCACGACACCGTCGGCGTCGAGCCTGATCAGCCCGTCGCCGACGCGGGGCGAGGCGTCCATGTCGACCTGCTGGCCGGGGAACGGGAAGGACCCGGCGGCGATCATCTGGGCGAGGTCCGAGGCGGACTGGAGGTAGGTGAGCTCCAGCCTGGACGGCGTGCGCACGGTGAGCAGGTTGGTGTTACGGGCGATGACCCCGAGGATCCGCCCCTCCCGCCGTACGGGGATCGACTCGACCCGGACGGGCACCTCCTCCCGCCACTCCGGGTCCCCCTCGCGCACGATGCGGCCCTCGTCCAGGGCCGCGTCCAGCAGCGGCCGGCGGCCGCGCGGCACGAGGTGGCCGACCATGTCGTCCTGGTAGGAGGTGGGGCCGGTGTTGGGCCGCATCTGCGCGACGGACACATAGCGGGTCCCGTCGCGGGTGGGCACCCACAGCACGAGGTCGGCGAAGGAGAGGTCGGAGAGCAGCTGCCACTCCGAGACCAGCAGGTGGAGCCACTCGAGGTCGGTGTCACTCAGGGCTGTGTGCTGGCGGACGAGGTCGTTCATGGAGGGCACAGGTGCGAGCGTACCTGTGGAGACGAAGTGGATCCGAACCGAACGGGCCGTGGATACGTGACACTGTGGGAGGGCGGGCTCCCGGCGGGAGATTGTCCGCGCACATGGATGGACAGGGCCTATTGGTCTAGTCCACAATGCACCACGTAGGGGCGGTAGCGGAACACACCCCCTGCGCGACAGATCTCCGCTCTCCCCGCACAGGAGAGCGGACCGAGGTACCCGGCGCTCTCTGCCCTGACTGCGCCGGTGCCTCCAGTGGCCGGAGGCACCGCACACCGCCGGCCAGGCCGGCCTGTTCCGAAAAGGCAGGCCCGCAGCTCCGGGCTGCGGTGCCGGACGGGCTGAGGGTCCCGTCCCGGCGCCGCGGCCCGCGGGTGTTTCAGGGGCCTTCCCCCCGCGGACGTGACCGTCCGCCGACAGGGCGACAACCAGTGACGCAGACGTGGACGGTTCACCTCCGGGCCGCCTCGTTCTGCTAGATTGGCCCCTATATTGGTCTATACCACATGACGCCACTCTCCAGATCGGCAGGCACAGCGTGGAAGTTGTCATCGTCCCGGACGCCACGGCAGGCGGCGAACTGATCGCGGAGGCCATCGCGGCCCTGCTGAGCCGCAAGCCCGACGCCCTGCTCGGCGTGGCCACCGGCTCGACCCCGCTGCCCATCTACCAGGCACTCACCGCGAAGGTCCGCTCCGGCGCCGTGGACGCCTCGCGCGCCCGCATCTGCCAGCTCGACGAGTACGTCGGGCTGCCCGCCGGCCACCCCGAGTCCTACCGCTCGGTCGTCCTGCGCGAGGTCATCGAGCCGCTCGGTCTGTCCGAGAAGTCCTTCATGGGTCCGGACGGCTCCGCCGAGGACGTCCAGGCGGCCTGCGAGGCGTACGACAAGGCGCTCACCGAGGCGGGCGGCGTGGACCTCCAGCTGCTCGGCATCGGCACGGACGGGCACATCGGCTTCAACGAGCCGTGCTCGTCGCTGGCCTCCCGCACCCGCATCAAGACGCTGACCGAGCAGACGCGGATCGACAACGCGCGCTTCTTCGACGACGACATCGCCCAGGTGCCGCGCCACGTCATCACCCAGGGCATCGGCACCATCCTGGAGTCCCGCCACCCGGTCCTGCTGGCCACCGGCGAGGGCAAGGCCGACGCGGTCGCGCGGACCGTGGAGGGCCCGGTCGCCTCGGTCGTGCCGGCCTCGGCGCTGCAGCTGCACCCGCACGCCACCGTGGTGGTCGACGAGGCGGCGGCCTCGAAGCTGAAGCTGGCGGACTACTTCCGCGCCACGTACGCGGCGAAGCCGCAGTGGCAGGGTCTGTAGGACCCAGCACCCCGTACGCGGGAGGGCCGGGCACCTGTGACGGTGCCCGGCCCTCCCGCGTTCCCCCCGGATCCGGCGGCGTTCAGCGCGTTCCCGTGAGGGCCTCCGCGGCCGCTACCCCGCACACCCGCGCCGCGCCGTGGGTGGCGACGTGCAGGGCGCCCCGGGGCGGCGCGTAGGGCAGGCCCATCTCGACCACCACGGTGTCGGGGCGCGCCGCCAGCACGGTGTCCAGCGCCTCGCTCATCCACGCGTGCCGGTGGGCGTCGCGGACGACGGCGACGATGCGCCGCTCCCCTGCCGCCCTGAGCACCTCGGCCGCCGGTGAGGCGCCCCCGGTGCCGTAGGTGCCGGTCTCCGTGCCGGGCAGGATGCGGGCCAGCTCGGCCGCGACGCCCCACGGGGTCTCGTCGCCGACCGCGATGTTGGCGACCGGGGTGAACGCGGCGACGTACGCCGGCTGCCGCAGCGGCTCGCCGCTGCCCGTGACCGTCACGGCCCTGCGGGCCGCGGTCAGTCCGATGTCGGCTCCGGGGCCGGGCGCGGTCCCCTCCTGCATGTCCGCGCCCGGCTCCGAGGCAGCCCCCCTGGCCCCCTGCGTCCAGGACGCGAGGGCCCGTACACGTGCGGCCGCGTCGGCCAGCCGCTCCTCGGGCAGTTCTCCGGTCCGTACCGCCGCCACCAGCGCGTCGCGCAGCCGCAGCACGGTGTCCTCGTCGGCCAGCCCGCCGCCGACACAGATGGCGTCGGCGCCCGCGGCGATCGCGAGGACGGATCCGCGCTCGATGCCGTACGTGCCGGCGATGGCGTCCATCTCCATGCCGTCGGTGACGATCAGCCCGTCGTAGCCCAGCTCCTGGCGCAGCAGACCGGTGAGGATCTGGGGGCTCAGGGTCGCGGGCCGGGTCGGGTCGAGTGCGGGAAGCAGGATATGTGCACTCATCACTGATTTGGAACCCGCGGCGATGGCCGCCCGGAAAGGCACCAGCTCACGGGCGTGCAGGGTGTCCAGATCCACATCGATGCGGGGCAGCGAGTGGTGCGAGTCGACCGCGGTGTCGCCGTGCCCCGGGAAGTGCTTGGTGCAGGCGGCGACGCCGGCGGCCTGGAGCCCCTCGACGTAGGCGGCGGTGTGACGGGCGACGAGCGCGGTGTCGGCGCCGAAGGAGCGTACGCCGATGACCGGATTGCCCGGATCGGAGTTGACGTCGGCGGACGGCGCCCAGTTGAGGTTGACCCCGCACTCGGCCAGCCGGCGGCCGAGCTCCCGGGCGACGGCTCTGGTCAGGCCGGTGTCGTCGACTGAGCCCAGAGCGAGGTTGCCCGGGAAGGACGATCCGCTGCGGACCTCCAGCCGGGTGACGTCGCCGCCCTCCTCGTCGATCGCGACGAGTACGTCGTCGCGCTCGGCGCGCAGCCGGGCGGTGAGCGCGGCGAGCTGCTCGGGCGAGTGGATGTTCCGGCCGAACAGTCCGACGGAGGCCAGGCCTTCGCCGACCCTGCGCAGGAGCCAGTCCGGGGCGGTCGTGCCGGTGAAGCCCGGCTGGAGGACCGCGAGCGCGTCGCGGGTGACGGTGTCCGTGGTGGATACAAGGGTGGTCATGACAGCCTGTTATCCCTTCACTGCGCCATCGGTCAGACCGCTGACGGCCTTGCGCTGCAGGAAGACGAAGAGGACGAGGATCGGGATGGCGAAGACGGAGGACGCCGCCATGGTGGCGCCCCAGTCGTCGCCGAACTGGGTCTGGAACTGCGACAGCCACAGCGGCAGGGTCTGGGACTCCGCGTTCTTGTTCAGGACCAGCACCAGCGGGAACTCGTTCCACGCGGTGATGAAGCCGAACATCGAGGTGGACATCAGACCGGGTGCGAGCAGCGGCAGGATCACCTTGACGAACGCCTGGGGGCGGGTGCAGCCGTCCACCATGGCGGACTCCTCCAGCTCCTTGGGCACGGCGGCGACGAAGCCGCGGAGCGTCAGGAGGGTGAAGGGCAGCACCATCACCATGTAGAAGAGCGTCAGCGGGATCAGGCTGTTGAGCATGTCCGAGTCGCGCACGATGAAGTAGATCGCGATGACCATGACTTCCCAGGGCGCCATCTGGGCGACCATGAAGCCCACGATGAAGCCCTTGCGCCCCTTGAACCGCATCCGGGCCAGGGCGAACGAGCCCGCCAGCGCCAGGATGAGGGAGAGGGTCACCGCGAGGACGGTGACCGTGAGCGAGTTCCGGACCATCGTCCAGAAGTTCTCGGCCGCGAAGGCGGTCCTGAAGTGCTCGAACGTGAAGTTCGTGGGGAACCAGACCGGGTCCTCCGCGATGATGTCCGGCGTCGGCTTGAAGGCCGTGGCGAACATCCAGTACACGGGGAAGACGAGACCGATGATCAGCAGGACCGCGGTGCCGTTCCGCCAGACGCCGCTGATTCGTGACGAAGCCGAGCGCTTCACAGCTCGTCCTCCTCTTGCTTGAGAACGATCCGGAGGTAGTAGGAGGTCAGCAGGAGCAGGATCACGATGGTGAGCATCGCGATCGCCGAACCCATGCCGTAGTGCTGGTTCCCGACACCTTCGACGTAGGCGTACACCGGAAGGATCTCGGTGAGCCGGTCGGGGCCGCCCTGGTTGATCGCGAAGACCTGGACGAAGGCCTTGAAGATCCAGATGATCTCCAGGAAGGTCGTCGCGAAGAGGAAGGGCCGCAGGAACGGCATGGTGACCGAGGTGAAGCTCTTCCACGGGCCGGCGCCGTCGAGCGCTGCGGCCTCGTAGAGCTCCTTGGGGATGGTCGTCGTGGCCGCGTACAGGTTGATCGCGACGAACGGGATCGACATCCAGACGATGAGCACCGTGACGACGAAGAAGGTGGAGAACTGGCCGCCGGTCCAGTTGTACTCCGCCATCGAGTGGAAGCCGATCTTGTCCAGCACCCAGTTGACGACACCGAACCGGGAGGCGAAGAGCCACTGGTAGACGGTGGTCGCGGCGACGACGGGCATGGCCCAGGCCAGGACCAGGGCGGTGAGGAGCGCGACGCGCATCCGCTTGCCGAGACGGGCCACCAGCAGTCCGACCAGGGTGCCGAGAAGCATGGTCAGGAAGACGTTGACGGCGGTGAAGGCGATCGACCGGACGGTGACGTTCCAGAAGTCCTCGCTGCCGAGGATCTGCTGGTAGTTCTCGATGCCGTTCCACTCGGTGAGGTGCTGGATCAGCTGCCTCATGTTGAGGTCCTGGAACGACAGCAGGGTGTTCTTGACCAGGGGCCAGCCGAGGAACACCAGGGTCACGGCCACCGGGGGGACCAGCAGCAGATACGGCGCCGCGGCACGGGATCTGCGGCGGGCCGCGGGGTCGCCCGGGGTCGCGCCGGTCTCCTTCACCACGTCCGCCGGACCTGAAGGCGGCCGTTCGGTCTGCACGGTCATGCTCGCCATCTCTTTCTTGGCACCATGGGACACAAATCGACTGCCGGGGGCCGGGCTCCGTGTCGGAACCCGTCCCCCGGCAGTTCGGCCTTACTGCTTCTGTGCGAGACGCTTGTTGAACTCCGCCTCGACCTGCTTGGCGGCTTCGTCGTTCGACTTGCCGTTCAGGACCGCCGTCATGAAGGTCTTGATCGGGTTGGGCGCGTTCTCGACCGCGGCCCACTCCGGGATCAGCGGGGTGGTGCCACCGACCTTGGCGCCCGGGGCGGCCGCCTCGGCGACGACGTTGCCGGCCAGGTTGGAGTTGAGGGACTCCTTGTTCGGGATGACGCCGTTGAGCTTGGCGAGCTGGCCCTCGAACTTGTCGGAGAGCGCGAGCTTCAGGAACTCCTTGGCGAGGTCCTGCTTGGCGCTGCCCTCGGCGACGGCGAGGTTGGAGCCACCGAGGAAGACGCCCTCGGCCTTGTCGGCGGTCTCACCCGGGATGGTGAAGTAGCCGATCTCCTTCTCGATGGCCGGGTTGGCCTTGATGGCCGTGCCGGCCTCCCAGCCCATGCCGATGAAGGCGCCGGTCTTGCCCTTGGCGAAGACGTCCGCCTGCTGCGGGGTGGCCTCGTCCTTGTCCTTGGGGGCCTTGGAGTAGGACTGGTACTTCTTGTACAGGTCCATCGCCGCGCCGATCTTCGGGTCGGCGAGGTTGGAGACCCACTTGTCCCCGTCCTTCTTCACGAGGTCCGCACCCTGACCGATGGTCAGACCGTCGAAGAAGTACCAGTTCTGGCCCGGCAGGTAGATCGGCTCGGCCTTGCCCTTGGCCTTGATCTTGTCCAGCGCGGCGAAGAACTCGTCACGGGTCTTGGGGGTCTCGGTGACACCGGCCTCCTTGAAGACCGACTTGTTGTAGATCACCACGCGGTTGGTGAAGTACCACGGGGCGCCGTACTGCTTGCCGTCCACGACGGCGGCCTCGTTGAGGTTGGCGGTCCAGTCCCCGCCGATCTCCGACTTGAGGTCGCCGAGGTCCGCGAGGCCGCCGGTCTTGGCGTAGGCCGCGGTCTGGGTGTTGCCGATCTCGAAGACGTCCGGCGGGTTCTCCTCGGAGAGGGCGGTCGTCAGCTTCTGCTGAATCCCGTTCCACTGCTGGACCTCGAACTTGACCTTCGCGCCGGTCTTCTTCTCGAATTCGGCGGTAAGGTCCTTCTGCCACTGATCCGGCGTCGAACCGTCCATGGCCCAGACGGTGAGGGTCTGTCCCTTGTAGCTGTCGGGACCGGACTTCTTGCCGCTGCTGTCGCTGCCGCCGTCGTCGGAGCCACACGCTGCCATGCTGACCATCATGCCCGCGACGCCGATCGCCGCGATGAGCTTGCGCTTCACGCCAAACCCTCCTCAGGGTGCTGCAACCCCCCGCCCACCGCGAAGACACCGACGAGTAGTACTGCTGGGGCTGGGACCTGGTCTTTAATGGTTTAGACCAGTACCGGGAGCTTGGCCTAGACCTTTAGGGGTGTCAAGGGTGTATAAGAAGTGCACTCGCGTCCGTTATAGGACCGACACCTGAGGGAGGGCGACGACCCGTGACCGGACCGTGCCACCATGTGAGCCGCGACAGACGGAGGAGCCGGTGACGGCAGCAACGCAGCAGTCGGGAAGGCGGGCCATGGGTGCCGACGGGGGCAGCAGTACGAGCGAGACCGGTGCGGGCGCGCGTACGGCGCGCGTCCCGAAGTACTACCGGCTCAAGCGCCATCTCCTCGACATGACGGACACCATGCCGCCGGGCACCCCGGTTCCGCCCGAACGGACCCTGGCCGCCGAGTTCGACACCTCGCGCACCACGGTGCGTCAGGCCCTCCAGGAACTGGTGGTCGAGGGCCGGCTGGAGCGGATCCAGGGCAAGGGCACCTTCGTGGCCAAGCCGAAGGTCTCGCAGGCCCTGCAACTCACCTCGTACACCGAGGACATGCGTGCCCAGGGTCTCGAACCCACCTCCCAGCTGCTGGACATCGGCTACGTCACGGCGGACGACACGCTCGCCGGACTGCTGGACATCACGGCGGGCGGCCGGGTGCTGCGCATCGAGCGTCTCCGGCTCGCCAGCGGCGAACCGATGGCCATCGAGACCACCCATCTCTCGGCCAAGCGCTTTCCCGCGCTGCGCCGTTCACTGGTGAAGTACACCTCTCTCTACACCGCGCTGGCCGAGGTGTACGACGTCCGGCTCGCCGAGGCCGAGGAGACCATCGAGACCTCGCTCGCCACCCCGCGCGAGGCGGGGCTGCTCGGCACGGACGTCGGCCTGCCGATGCTCATGCTCTCCCGTCACTCGATCGACGGGGAGGGCGAACCGGTGGAGTGGGTGCGCTCGGTGTACCGCGGCGACCGGTACAAGTTCGTGGCGCGGCTGAAGCGTCCCACCGACTGAGACGCTCCCGCTTACCACCGACGGGTGATCCCCCTGCACGCGCAGGGGGATCACTCATTTCGGGCGACACCGGACCGTTGCAGGACCGCAATGCGGACGGGGGGTGACGATGGCCGGAACTACCGCTTAGATTTCCTGCGCGTTGCACCAGGTGATCAGCGAGGGGACGGAGTCGCCACATGCCGGAAGAAACCGAAGCGAACCCACCGACAGGACCCACAGTGACACCCATGAGGGTGGTCATCGGGCTCTGTCTGATCGCCCCGTTCGTGGCGATGCTCTGGGTCGGCTCGTACGCGAAGGTCGACCCGACCTTCATCGGCATCCCGTTCTTCTACTGGTACCAGATGCTCTGGGTGCTCATCTCGACCGCCCTCACCATGATCGCGTACAAGCTGTGGCAGCGTGACCAGCGCGCCCGCAAGGGGGGTGCGTCAGCATGAAGGACGGCGTGAACGGCGTCGCACTCGCCGTATTCATCTTCTTCTTCGTGGCCGTCACGGTCATCGGCTTCATGGCCGCGCGCTGGCGCAAGGCCGAGAACGAGGCCAGCCTCGACGAATGGGGCCTGGGCGGACGTTCGTTCGGCACCTGGGTCACCTGGTTCCTGCTCGGCGGCGACCTCTACACGGCGTACACCTTCGTGGCGGTGCCCGCGGCGATCTACGCGGCGGGCGCGGCCGGCTTCTTCGCCGTCCCGTACACGATCCTCGTCTACCCGCTGATCTTCACCTTCCTGCCGCGCCTGTGGTCGGTGTCGCACAAGCACGGCTACGTCACCACCTCGGACTTCGTCCGCGGCCGGTTCGGCTCGAAGGGGCTCTCGCTGGCGGTCGCCGTCACCGGCATCCTCGCCACGATGCCGTACATCGCGCTCCAGCTGGTCGGCATCCAGGCCGTGCTGGACGTCATGGGCGTCGGCGGCGGCGAGAACACGCACTGGTTCATCAAGGACCTGCCGCTGCTCATCGCGTTCGCCGTCCTCGCCGCGTACACCTACTCCTCGGGGCTGCGCGCGCCCGCGCTCATCGCGTTCGTCAAGGACGGCCTGATCTACCTGGTCATCGCCGTGGCGATCATCTACATCCCGATCAAGCTCGGCGGGTTCGACGACATCTTCGCGAAGGCGGGCGACGCCTTCGCCCAGAAGAACGAGGCGGCCGGCAAGCCGGTGGCGGGGCTCGCACCCGGTGTCTCCGGCCAGTGGGGTTACGCCACCCTCGCGCTGGGCTCGGCGCTGGCCCTGTTCATGTATCCCCACTCGATCACGGCGACGCTCTCCAGCCGCAGCCGTGACGTGATCCGGCGCAACACCACGATCCTGCCGCTGTACTCGCTGATGCTGGGTCTGCTGGCGCTGCTCGGCTTCATGGCGATCGCCGCCGGGATCAAGGTGGACAACGGCCAGCTCGCCATCCCGCAGCTGTTCGAGAACATGTTCCCGGACTGGTTCGCCGGTGTGGCCTTCGCCGCGATCGGGATCGGCGCCCTGGTGCCGGCCGCGATCATGTCGATCGCCGCGGCGAACCTCTTCACCCGCAACATCTACAAGGACTTCCTGAAGCCGGACGCGACCCCCGCCCAGGAGACCAAGGTCTCCAAGCTGGTCTCGCTGCTGGTGAAGGTCGGCGCGCTCGCCTTCGTCCTGACCATGGACAAGACGGTCGCGATCAACTTCCAGCTGCTGGGCGGTATCTGGATCCTCCAGACGATGCCGGCCCTGGTGGGCGGCCTGTTCACCCGCTGGTTCCACCGCTGGGCCCTCATCGCGGGCTGGGCGGTCGGCATGATCTACGGCACGGTGGCCGCCTACGGCGTCGCCAGCCCCACCCAGAAGCACTTCGGCGGCTCCTCGAAGGAGATCCCGGGCATCGGCGAGATCGGCTACATCGGCCTCACCGCGTTCGTGCTCAACGTCGTCGTCGTGGTCGTGCTGACGTTCGTCCTCAACGCGGTCAAGGCACCGGCCGGCGTGGACGAGACCTCGCCGTCCGACTACACGGCGGACGCGGGCGACCCCGGCGTCCAGGTCGAGCTCCCGCCGGCCACGGCGGGCGCCCCGGGCGGCCACTGACCGCCCCGGAAGTGACATGTGACGCCGTCCCGGCAGGGTCCGCCCCTGCCGGGACGGCGTCGTCACGGCCACCGGAAACGGGGGCGCGCCGGGGCGGCCCCCTGCGGCACACTGCCCTCCATGGACATATCGATCAGGCCGGCCCGGCCCGCCCAGTTCGAGGACCTGGGTGAGATCACCGCCCAGGCGTACCTCGGTGACGGGCTCCTGGACTTCGGTGCCGAGGACCCCTATCTGGAACAGCTCCGCGCCGTCGGGCGGCGGGCCGCCGAGGCCGAGGTGCTGGTCGCGCTGGACGCCGACGGCCGGCTGCTGGGCGGCGTCACGTACGTCGCGCCCGGCAGCCCGTGGGCGGACATCGCCGGGGACGACGAGGCCGAGTTCCGCATGCTGGCCGTCTCGGCGGAGGCCCGGGGCCGAGGCGTGGGCGAGGCGCTCGTACGGACCTGTATCGAGCGGGCACGGGCCGCCGAGGGGGTCTCGGGGATCGTCCTGTCGACGGCCCCGGCCATGCTGGGCGCCCACCGGATCTACCGCCGGCTCGGCTTCGTACGGACTCCCGAGCGGGACTGGTGCCCTCTGCCGGGCCTCTCACTCCTGACATTCCGCCTGGAGCTCTGACCCATCACGACACAACATGTGGGGGCTTCTTCATTCAGCAGCCCCCACATGTATGCTCGACCTCGCTGTCGTCGCAGGGGAATCCGGTGAGAATCCGGAACTGTCCCGCAACGGTGTGATCGGTGTGCTTTTCGCACCCGAAGTCCGAAGACCTGTCGACAGTGCGCCCGGCTCGACCGATCCGGGCGCCGAGACGTCCGGGCCCCGCGGAGGGCCGGTGGACGCCGTGCGCCGTGCTGCCCTTCCAGGGCGCCGCCGTGTCCGGCTGCCCCGCTCCCGCAGGCCCCGAGCCGAGCGAGGGATAGCCCCAGTGACCATCGCGCCAGCCGACCCGGTTTCAGTCACGGATTCCGAAGGCCGCACGACCGACGCGCCCGGGACCGCACTGCTGCGGACCCTGACCGGCCTCACCGCCGATCTGCCCGACACCGATCCCGGACGGGTGGCCGCCGCCGCACTGCGCGGCCGCAACGCCCGGTCGGACGAGGCCGAGCTGCGCTCGCTGGCCACCGAGGCCGCCGCCGGCCTGATCTCCGAGGACCCCGCCTACTCCCGGCTCGCCGCCCGGCTCCTCACCCGGGCCATCGCGGACGAGGCCGCGGGCCAGGGCGCCGTCTCCTTCTCGGCTTCGGTCGCCGTCGGACACCGTGAGGGCCTGATCGCGGACCGCACCGCCGAGTTCGTCACGCTGCACGCCGCCGCGCTCGACGCGCTGGTCGACCAGGCGCTCGCCGACGGCGCCGACGACCGCTTCGGCTACTTCGGGCTGCGGACGCTGCACAGCCGGTACCTGCTGCGCCACCCGCTCACCCGCGATGTCGTGGAGACCCCGCAGCACTTCATGCTGCGCGTCGCCGCCGGGCTCGCCGAGGACACCTCCGAGCGCGCGCTGGAGGAAGTGGCCGCGCTGTACGGCCTGATGAACCGGCTGGACTACCTGCCCTCCTCCCCCACCCTCTTCAACTCCGGCACCCGGCACCCGCAGATGTCCTCCTGCTACCTGCTGGACTCCCCCAAGGACGAGCTGGACTCGATCTACGACCGCTACCACCAGGTGGCGCGGCTCTCCAAGCACGCGGGCGGCATCGGGCTCTCGTACTCCCGTATCCGCGCCCGGGGTTCGCTCATCCGCGGCACCAACGGGCACTCCAACGGCATCGTGCCATTCCTCAAGACGCTGGACGCCTCGGTCGCCGCGGTGAACCAGGGAGGCCGCCGCAAGGGTGCCGCCGCCGTGTACCTGGAGACCTGGCACGCGGACATCGAGGAGTTCCTGGAGCTCCGTGACAACACGGGTGAGGACCAGCGGCGTACGCACAACCTCAACCTGGCGCACTGGATCCCCGACGAGTTCATGCGCCGCGTCGACGCGGACACCGACTGGTCGCTGTTCTCCCCCGCCGAGGTCCCCGAGCTGGTCGACCTGTGGGGCGACGAGTTCGACGCCGCCTACCGCGCGGCCGAGGCCAAGGGCCTGGCCCGCAGGACGATCCCGGCGCGTGAGCTGTACGGCCGGATGATGCGGACGCTCGCGCAGACCGGCCAGGGGTGGATGACGTTCAAGGACGCCTCCAACCGGACCGCGAACCAGACCGCCGAGCCGGGCCGCGTCGTTCACTCCTCGAACCTGTGCACGGAGATCCTCGAAGTCACCGACGACGGCGAGACGGCCGTCTGCAACCTCGGGTCGGTCAACCTGGGCGCGTTCGTCGCCGACGGCACCATCGACTGGGCGCGCCTGGACGCCACCGTCCGTACGGCCGTGACCTTCCTCGACCGCGTGGTGGACATCAACTTCTACCCGACCGAGCAGGCCGGCCGCTCCAACGCCCGCTGGCGTCCGGTGGGCCTGGGCGCGATGGGCCTCCAGGACGTCTTCTTCCAGCTGCGCCTGCCCTTCGACTCCCCCGAGGCCCGCGCGCTCTCCACGAAGATCTCCGAGCGGATCATGCTCGCCGCGTACGAGGCCTCCTGCGACCTCGCCGAGCGCTCGGGTCCGCTGCCCGCCTGGGCCGAGACCCGCGCCGCCCGCGGTGTGCTGCACCCCGACCACTACGACACCGAGCTGAACTGGCCGGAGCGCTGGGACGCCCTGCGCGCCCGCGTCGCGAAGACCGGCATGCGCAACTCCCTGCTCCTGGCCATCGCGCCGACGGCGACGATCGCATCCATCGCGGGCGTGTACGAGTGCATCGAGCCGCAGGTCTCCAACCTCTTCAAGCGCGAGACGCTCAGCGGGGAGTTCCTCCAGGTCAACGCCTATCTGGTCGACGAGCTGAAGCGGCTCGGCGTCTGGGACGCGCGCACCCGTGAGGCGCTGCGCGAGGCGAGCGGCTCCGTCCAGGGCTTCGCCTGGATCCCCGAGGACGTGCGGGCCCTGTACCGCACGGCGTGGGAGATCCCGCAGCGCGGTCTGATCGACATGGCGGCGGCCCGTACGCCGTTCCTCGACCAGAGCCAGTCGCTCAACCTGTTCCTGGAGACGCCGACGATCGGCAAGCTCTCCTCGATGTACGCGTACGCCTGGAAGCAGGGGCTGAAGACGACGTACTACCTGCGCTCCCGCCCGGCGACCCGCATCGCGCGTGCCGCGTCCGGCCGGACGGCGGAGGCCGCCCCCATTCCCGTACAGCAGGCCACGGCTCCCGACGCGGACGCCATCGCCTGCTCCCTCGAAAACCCCGAGTCCTGCGAGGCATGCCAGTAATGAGCTCCAACGAAGACAAGAACCTGCTCGACCCGGGATTCGAGCTGACCCTGCGTCCCATGCGCTACCCGGACTTCTACGAACGCTACCGGGACGCGATCAAGAACACCTGGACCGTCGAGGAGGTCGACCTCCACTCGGACGTCGCCGACCTCGCCAAGCTCTCGCCGGGTGAGCAGCACATGATCGGCCGGCTGGTCGCGTTCTTCGCGACGGGTGACTCGATCGTCTCCAACAACCTGGTGCTGACGCTCTACAAGCACATCAACTCGCCCGAGGCGCGGCTGTACCTGTCGCGTCAGCTGTTCGAGGAGGCCGTGCACGTCCAGTTCTATCTGACGCTGCTCGACACCTATCTGCCCGACCCGGAGGACCGTGCGGCGGCCTTCGACGCGGTCGAGGAGATCCCCTCGATCCGCGAGAAGGCGCAGTTCTGCTTCCGCTGGATGGACTCGGTCGAGAAGATCGAGCGGCTGGAGACGAAGGCCGACCGCCGGCGCTTCCTGCTCAACCTGATCTGCTTCGCCGCGTGCATCGAGGGCCTGTTCTTCTACGGCGCCTTCGCGTACGTGTACTGGTTCCGCTCGCGCGGTCTGCTGCACGGTCTGGCCACGGGCACCAACTGGGTCTTCCGTGACGAGACGATGCACATGAACTTCGCCTTCGAGGTCGTGGACACCGTCCGCAAGGAGGAGCCGGACCTCTTCGACGACGCGCTCCAGCAGCAGGTCACCGACATGCTGAAGGAGGCCGTCGAGGCGGAGCTCCAGTTCGGCCGCGACCTGTGCGGCGAGGGCCTGCCGGGCATGAACACCGAGTCCATGCGCCAGTACCTGGAGTGCGTCGCCGACCAGCGGCTCACCCGGCTCGGCTTCCCGGCGCTCTACGGCTCCGAGAACCCGTTCTCGTTCATGGAGCTCCAGGGGGTGCAGGAGCTGACGAACTTCTTCGAGCGCCGCCCCTCCGCCTACCAGGTGGCGGTGGAGGGGTCGGTCGGCTTCGACGACGACTTCTAGACCGTCTTCTGGGCCCTCGCCCAGGACCTGGCGTACAGGCGCCGCGTGGCCGTGACCGGCTGCGCGGCGCCGGCCGTTTCCGGGGGCTCGGCACCTCCGCGCCGTTCCGCCTCCCGCAGCGCGCGGTCGATCCGGCGCTCCCGGGCGAACCCGACGAGGGCGGGCAGCAGGACGAGGGCGAAGAGGGCGAGGACGGCCAGGAAGCTCAGGAATGTGTTCATGGCTTCACTGTCGTCCGTACGCCGGACATCCGGCAGTGGCAGGACTGTCACACACCATCGAATTGCTGCCACACTGGCGCCATGCTGAAAAACGTCGCCGTCCTGCTGCTCGACGAGGTCCACCCCTTCGAACTCGGGGTGCTGTGCGAGGTGTTCGGGCTCGACCGGTCCGACGAGGGGCTGCCGGTCACCGACTTCGCGGTCGTGTCCGCGGAGGGGCCGGTCCTCCGGACGCACGCCGGGTTCACCATCAGCACCCCCCACGGCCTCGACCGCCTGGAGGAGGCCGACCTCGTCGCCGTACCCGCGGGGAGCCACTTCATGGAGCGGACCTATCCCGAGGAGGTCCTGGACGCCCTGCGCCGGACCGTGGAGCGCGGGGCGCGGGTGCTGAGCGTCTGTTCCGGCGCCTACGTCCTCGGCGCGGCCGGGCTGCTGGACGGCCGCCGCTGCACCACCCACTGGCGGCACGCCGAGGAGCTGGCCCGCCGCTTCCCCGAGGCCCGGGTGGAGCCTGACGTGCTCTACGTGGACGACGGCGCGGTCATCACGTCGGCGGGCACGGCCGCGGGCATCGACGCCGCCCTGCACCTGGTCCGCCAGGCGCACGGGCCCGCCGTGGCGAACGCCGTCGCCCGCCGCATGGTGGTCCCCCCGCACCGGGACGGGGGCCAGGCGCAGTACATCAAGCGCCCGCTGCCCCGCACGCGGTGCGACACCGTCGGGGACACGCTCGCCTGGATGGAGCGCCACCTCGACCAGGAGATGAGCGTCGAACAGCTGGCCGCCCAGGCCCATATGTCGCCCCGGACCTTCGCCCGCCGCTTCCAGCAGGAGACCGGCACCACGCCGTACCGCTGGCTGCTCAGGCAGCGGGTGCTGCTGGCGCAGCACCTCCTGGAGACCTCGGAGGAGACCATGGACACCATCGCGGGCCGGACCGGCTTCGGGAACGCGGCGGCGCTGCGCCATCAGTTCGTACGTTCGCTGGGGACGACCCCGAACGCCTACCGGCGCACCTTCCGGGGGCCGGCGGACATCACCGAGGCGGCCTGACAAGGGGGTCCGCCGACCGTCGGCGGACCCCCTTCGTCACGGGCGCGCGGTCAGATGCCGCACTGCGAGGCGGACCAGAAGTGGCTCGGCCCCTGGTTCACATGGATGTGGTCGCTGTGGCCCGCGTAGCCCGGGCCGAGGATCCCGTTGAACCCGTGGTTGCGGGCCTGCTTGGCGATGGTGCACAGGGAGTGCGGTCCGGCGCCGAGGTCGACGGCGTCCCCGTAGAGGTGGCGGCTGTTGGTGGCGCCGCCCACCGCCGAGTTGCAGGAGGTGGACCGGAAGCCGCTGGTGACGCGGATCGACTGGTCGCCCAGGGCGTGCCGCAGGGCCTGGAGCTTCCACATGCTGCTCAGGGCGTTGGCCTTGGCCGTGCCCGCGGCGACCGCGCCGCCCGCCCAGGTGCTGTTGCACTTGTTGAGCTCGGGATAGGTGAAGTTCACCGGGGTGCAGTCGTCGTCCTGGAGCGCGTAGAGCTTGGCCTGGGTGGCCGGTCCGGCGACCCCGTCCGCCGCGAGGCCGTAGGCGGACTGGAAGCGCTTGACCGCGGCCGTGGTGGCCGGGCCGTACGATCCGTCGATGGCCAGCACGGAGTTGTAGCCCGGGTAGCCGGCCACCCGGATCTGGAGCTGGGTGACGTCGTTGCCGGTGGCACCGGAGGACAGGGTGCGGGTCCAGGTGAAACAGCCGTCGGCCTGCGCGGTGCCGGCGGTGACGACGGCCCCGCCGATCGCGAAGGCCATGGTCATGACAATGCCGAGCAGCAGATGTGCGGTCCGTCTGAGCATGGGGGTCTCCCTGCATATGAGGCGTGGACGCATGGCGTGGGGACGAGCCTGGCGGACGGGTCGACGCGCGTCAACTACGCGCGTGACAACGCCGGTTGACGAACCCACCTCGCTCACGCGCACCAGCGGCCACGGGAAAGGGCCCCACCGCCGGTGGGGCCCTTCTCCGTACAGGTGCGACGTCGGTCGTTCCAGGCGCGACGTCAGTCGTTCGGGACGACCTCGTAGCGCGCGGTGCCCTCCGCCATCTGCTTCAGCGCGTCCTTGCGGTCCCGCTTGGACAGCCGGTCGATGTAGAGGTAGCCGTACAGGTGGTCGGTCTCGTGCTGGAGGCAGCGCGCGAAGTAGCCGCTGCCCCGCACCTTCACCGCGTTGCCCCGGGCGTCCTGACCACGCACGACCGCGTAGTCGGGGCGTGCGAGCGCCGCGTACGCCGTGGGCACGGAGAGGCAGCCCTCGTTGGAGTCGTCGAGGTTGCGCCGCTCCGGCGCGAGCTCCTCCAGCACCGGGTTGCAGATCGCGCCGACGTGCCGCACGCCGTCGTCGTCCGGGCAGTCGTAGACGAAGACCTTGCGGTCCACGCCGATCTGGTTGGCGGCCAGGCCCACGCCCTGTGCCGTCCGCTGGCTCGCGAACATGTCGTCGATCAGCTGCGCGAGCTCGTCGTCGAACTCCGTGACGTCCTGGCACTCCTTGTGCAGGACCGGGTTGCCGACCACCGTGATGGGGCGGGACGTGCCGCGCTCTCGGTGCGCCGCCTCGCGCGCCTCGCAGTCCTCGGTGTCCACGAGGAATCCCTCGTCGTCCACACCGGTCTGCTCGTCCGTCTCCTGCTGCGACATGTCCGCCGTTCGCCTTCCTGCAACCCTGAACCCGTGAGTGTCCCGCACCGGAATCGGTGCGCGTACAGCCTACGGGCACCGGTCAGCAGACTTCTTCCAGATCCCGCCACTCACGGCTGTCCGGGCTGTCCGCCACCCAGCCGTCCAGCAGACCGCGCACCAGCCCGGCCGGGGCCGCTATCCCGCACTCACGCTCCGGCACCCACAGGTCACCGGCCGTGCGGTGCCCCAGGGGCCCGGGGTGGCCGGGCTCACTGTGGTCGTGCGGGTCCAGGTGCTCCCCGTCGCCCTCGTCGCTCTCCATCGGGCTCTCCGAACACGCACGGCAGAGCAGCCGCACCGAGGACGACCAGTCCTCGGCGGCGAATCCGGCGTCGGAGGCGAGCTGCTCCAGCGCGTCCCGGTCGTCCTCGGTGGCGGCCTCCAGGAGGACCACCCAGGTGGGGACGGGAGACGGCGCCCACAGCTCGATCTCGTCGAAGACCGGGTACGACGGCCCGGCCGCAGTGATCCGCTCACCGTTCGGGACGCCGTCGTGCAGCACGACCTCGCCCCAGCGCCGCCCCGAGGACGGCAGCGGGATCGACAGCACTTCGAGCCGGGCCGGATCGAGCCTGCGGCCCCACACGACCTCGGCCTCGCCCTCGGGTGAGAGCCGCACCGCCGCGCTGCCCAGCTCCATGCCCGTGGGCTCGCTGTTGGCCGCCGCGTTGTGCTGGCCGCTGCCCGGCACCCGCAGCCCGTAGGCCTGCCAGGCCCGGCGCGCCAGCGGCCAGTCCTGGAGCGCGGTCGCCGCGATCCCGACGTTCCACCAGTCCGGCGCCCCCGACTCGCGGTCGAGCAGGGCGACGGCGCGCAGGCCGGCGGCCCTCGCCTGTTCCCAGTCGTGCCGGAACTTGTGCAGCAGCGCGAGATTGAACCAGGACTCGGAGAGCCAGGGTTCCAGGTCCGCCGCACGCGTCAGCAGCGCCCCCGCGTCCTCGTACCGGCCGTCGCCGATCAGCGTGAACGCGCGGTCCGTGGCCTGCCGCCAAGAGGCGGACGGCCGATGCCGTACCTTCCCGAAGATCCTCACGATTCCCGCCTGTCCCGACTGGACACCCTCGTTCTTACGCTCTCTTCGCATCCAACCATGCCCGGCCGGACGCTCGCTCATTACCCATGGGTTACCCAGCCCCGGCCGGGGTCAGACCGCCCCGCGCCAGGACTCTGGCCAGTGCTTCGACCACCTGTGGCTGGTAGTCACGGCCCGTGCCGAGCCTGAGCTGCTCCAGGGCCCCCAGGGACCCCTTGACGCCTTCCCCGCACAGGTCGTCGTACGCGTTGACCGTACGGACGATCCTGGCGGCGGTCTGCTGTTCCCTGTACGGATCCGCCTGCTGCTCGACCACCACGGCGACCGCCGGGTCCACACCGGTCTGACGGACCACGGCCCCGCCGAGCAGCGCGATCCTCCGCTGCTCGGCGGCCGGCAGGACGGCGGTCGCCCCGTCGGCCACCGGGTCGACGAGGGAGAGCTGGCCGATGTCGTGCATCAGCGCCGCGTACTCCAGGACGGTCAGCTCCGGGCCGGTGAGCCCCAGCTCGCGCCCGACGGCCGTGGACAGCCCGGCGACCCTGCGGGCGTGCCCGTGCGGGGTGTAGCCGGCGATCTCGGTCGACCGGGCCAGCGACGCGATGGTCTGCCGGTACGTCGTACGGACGGCGGCGTACCGGCGGAAGGACACCTGGGTGAGCAGCAGCGGTACGCACAGGACGGGCAAGGCCCACAGTCCCGCGACGGCGACCCCGAGCGCCATCACGGCACCGGTCGCGCAGACCGCCGAGCCGATACCGCTGAGGGCGCGGAGCTCGTCGCGCAGCTGCGGCCCGTACGGGCGGGAGGTCCCGGCGGTGAGGGCCGCGAGAACGGCGTCGCAGAGGGCGGTGAGCACAAGCAGCACGAGCAGGAAGAGCGCGAAGTACGGTCCCTCGCCGAACCAGCGTTCCGTCCGGCCCGTGTGGTGGAGCGGCTGGAAGCACACGGCGGCGAACGCCACGGCCAGCACTCGGCGGGCCGCCTGGTCGGGCCCGGGGCCGCTGCCCCGCGCCATGTGGGGCACGGAGGCGAGCAGCTGCGCCGCGACGACGACGGTGATCACCTGGAGCACCCCGTGCGCCGTCTCCTGCCCGCCGCTGCGCCCGAGCAGTGCGTACGCGAGTGCGCCGGCCGCCCCCAGCGGCGCGGGCTCGCGCTCGCCGGGCAGGGCTCCCCAGCGGGCGAGCTCACCGACGGTGATCAGGACGCCGAAGGCGAGGGCGTGGCCGGGCTCGACGACGCCGTTCCACAGGGTGTGCCCGAGCGCGACGGCCGCCAGGACCAGCGCGGCGCCCCGGACCGCGAGGACAGCCGGCGACGGGTGGGAGGAGACCGGGGTCACCGGGGCTGTCCCGGGCGGTCCGGTGAGCCGGCGGCCGGCGGCCGTGCCCCCGCCCGCTGCCGCGGCAGCCCGGCCGGCTCCTCGTCCGAGGTGACCGTGTTGGCCGCGGCGGACCAGCCGTGCCGGTCCAGGGCGCGCGCCAGCGCGCGGACCATGCGCGGGTCGAACTGGCTCCCGGCGCAGCGCTTCAGCTCCTCCACGGCCGCGGGCACGGGCCGTCCGCGCCGGTAGGAGCGTGTCGAGGTCATCGCGTCGAACGCGTCGGCGACGGCGACGACCCGGGCGAACTCGGGGATCCGGTCCCCGGCCAGGCCGTACGGATAACCGCTGCCGTCGAGCCGCTCGTGGTGGTGCAGGATCGCTGCGCGCGCCTCGTCGAGGAAGCCGATGCCCCGGACGATCTCGTGGCCGTACTCCGGGTGCAGCTCGATGACGCGGCGCTCCTCCGGGGTGAGCGGGCCGTCCTTGCGCAGGACCCGGGTCGGGACGCCCAGCTTGCCGACGTCGTGCAGGATGCCGGCGAAGCGCAGGGCCTCCATCCGGTCCTCCTCCATGCCCAGTTCACGGGCGATCAGCTCGGAGGCGCGGCCCACCCGCTCGCTGTGCCCCCGGGTGTAGCCGTCCTTGATGTCGACGGCCTGGACGAGCGCCCTGATCGTGGCGCGGTGGGCGGCGTGCTGGCGGTGGTACTGCGCGAAGACCCAGCAGGAGATGTACATGGGCAGCAGGACGACCAGCGCGGACAGCGGCCCGTAGGAGCTGTGCCAGAGGACGGCCATCATCAGCCCCGCGAGCGCGTGCACGAGGTGCGGCCCCACCGAGCGGGCCGGCAGTCCGCGCCAGGCGTGCCGGACGGCCACGCGTTCCGCGGTGACGAGGATCCCGCCGTCCAGCGCGGCCAGCACCAGGCTGAAGACGAGCGCGGTCGCGCAGGCCGGGAGCAGGGCGTACGGAAGATCGGGCACGGCACCCCCCGAGGCACCGCCGAGCGTGGCGGGCCCGCCCAGGAAGGCGTACGTCCATGAGGCGGCCCCCACGGTCAGCGCGAGCTGCGAGGCACGCCAGACACGGCGCGCGGCGGCCGGCGGCCGGTCCACCCGGCCCACGAGCGCGCCGGGAACGGCGACGAGGACGGCGGCGGACGGCGGCAGCAGGAAGGCCGCGGCGAGCAGCAGGGGGAAGAACGATCCGGCGGCGATCGGCACGGAGCTGCCGAGAGCGCGCCAGCGGCCGGGGAGTTCACAGGCCGTGTGGAGCGCGGCCAGCAGACCGAGCGTGCCCCAGGGCGTCGCTGCCCCGGAGGACAGTGCGGGGAGGGCGCAGAGTGCGGCGCAGACCGCCGCGCACAGGATGTGGACGCGCGCTGCCCCCGGTGTGCCCCTCACCCGTACCGCCCGCCCCCAGCCTGGTCAATGGAGGCGCCAGGCTAGCGAGTTGGGGATTCGGCAGGGCCCGAACGGGCCGGATTAGCACATTCGGGTGACATGACCGGGGTTCGGTGCGCGGCGGCGGGCCGTTCAGTGCCCGCCGCGCGGCCGGGGTGCCGTCACTCGGCGGCGGCGGCCGGACGGTCGGCGCCGCCCAGGGCCACGTCCTGCTCGGGCACGGCATGCCCGGAACGGATCAGATCGATCCGCCCCATCACCTTCGAGCGCAGATCGGCCGGGACGTCGTCCTGCCCGCAGCAGCGCTTGACCAGCTTCTTCACGGCCTGCTCCAGGCCGTACTTCTCCAGGCACGGGGAGCACTCCTCGAAGTGCACCTCGAATTTGGTGCAGTCGCCCTCGGGCATCTCATGGTCGAGAAACTCGTAGAGATGATCGAGAACCTCTGAGCAATCCGTCTCGTGCGGCTCTCCGCAGCTCATGAGGCCGAGCCTTTCGTGTCGTCCGACTCACCGGCTCCGGCCGGGACGAGCCCGCGCTCACGCGCGTAGTCCTCCAGCATGCCGCGCAGCTGACGGCGTCCCCGGTGCAGCCGGGACATCACCGTACCGATGGGTGTCCCCATGATGTCCGCGATCTCCTTGTAGGCAAAGCCCTCTACGTCGGCGAGATACACGGCGATGCGGAACTCTTCGGGGATCGACTGCAGTGCGGACTTCACATCGGAGTCCGGCAGGTGGTCGAGTGCCTGGGACTCCGCCGAGCGCAGACCGGTCGACATGTGCGACTCCGCACGCGCCAGCTGCCAGTCCTCGATCTCCTCGGCGGCGCTCCGCTGGGGTTCGCGCTGCTTCTTGCGGTACGAGTTGATGAAGGTGTTGGTGAGAATGCGGTACATCCACGCCTTGAGGTTCGTGCCCTCACGGAACTGGTGGAAGGACCCGTACGCCTTGGCGTAGGTCTCCTGCACCAGGTCCTCGGCGTCCGCGGGGTTGCGCGTCATGCGCAGCGCGGCCGAGTACATCTGGTCGAGATATCCCAGGGCGTCCCGCTCGAAGCGCGCGTTGCGCTCGGCAGTCGTCTCCTGCGCACGGCCGTCGTCGGTCCCTGTGTCGGTCCCAGTGACCGGACCCACCTCCTCCAACGATGTGGCGGAGCCGAAACCGGACCCGCTCGCATCGGAGAATAGTCGACCTTGCTTCCCGGCGGGCTGTCGATCGGCGCCGCCCGGGGCGCGCGCCGGAGTGCTCTTGGCCGCGTGAAGCACCGTCCACTCCAGTTCAGCGGCGTTCGAGCGGCTGGGGCAGATGGTCGAACCCATGCGACGGACTCCCTCTCCACGTACCACGGCGTTGTACCTGCGTCGGTGGTGTACCGACACCAGCCACAACAGCCGCCCCGCACGGCGCATTCCCAGGCGTCGCCGGGTGCCCCGGGGGTGTGAGCGGGACTACACGCTCAGGCGAGCCCGTCCAGCCATTCGGCCACCGCGCCGGTGAGGAGGTCCATCGCCTGATCCACGGTCAGCGGCGCCTTCTTCGGCACGGCGAAGCCATGGTCCGCGTACGGCACCTCGACGAGCCCGTGCTCCCCCGGGGGGAACTCCTCCGGCCGCCCGAAGGGGTCACGGCCGCCCTGCACCACGAGGGTGGGGACGCCCGTGCCGAGCAGCTCGTCCCCGCGGGACTTCTCCGGCTTGCCCGGAGGGTGCAGCGGGAAGCTCAGGGCGAGCACCGCGCGGGCGCCGAGTTCCGCGGCCGTACGGCAGGCGACGCGGGCCCCCGCGCTGCGTCCCCCGGCGACGACGGGAAGCCCCGGGGCCGTCAGCGCCGGCCACAGCCCCCGCCAGCCGGTGTCCAGGGTCCTGGGCGCGGGCGCCAGCTTCTTGCCGGCCACCCGCCAGGGCTGTTCCACCAGGGCCACGGTCACCCGGCGGTCCGGGAGCGCGGCGCCCAGGGCCTGGAGGTCACGGGCCTCGATGCCGCCGCCGGCGCCATGGCTGACGGCGAGCACCAGACGGGCCCGTTTCGCGGGCAGCCAGGTGATCCTGGCCGCTCCCGCGTCCGTCTCCACGCTCTCGGTCCTCGGCGCTGTCGCTGCGTTAGGGCTCACACCGCCCATCCTGCCGGGTCAGAAGAGCGTGCTCTCCTCCGGCGCGGCCAGCTCCTCCAGGAGTTCCGGGCCGTTGTTGCGGACGTTGCTGACGGCGGTGGTCACCGGGTAGGCCCGCATCAGCCCGCCGGGCGGCGGCTCCAGCAGCGCCTTCAGCTCCTCGATGCCCGTGTGCGACGGGTCGAGCCAGTCGTCCCAGCGGTCCGGGGTCAGCATCAGGGGCATCCGGGGGTGGATGTCGGAGAGCGAGGCGGGCCCCTCGGCGGGGGCGACGGCGAGCGGGGACGTCTCGGCCTCGGTGGTGATCACCGAGCAGGTCACCCACCAGGCCGCAGGGTGGTCGTCCGGCAGCGTCCGGTCGCGCCAGAACTCGTACAGGCCGGCCATGGCGAAGACGGAGCCGTCGGCGGGCGTCACGAAGTACGGCTGCTTGCGGGGCCGCTTCTTCCTGCCCTTCTCCTCCAGCTGCCGCTCCTCGGCCCCGGTGACCCACTCGTAGTAGCCGTCGGCGGGCAGGATGCAGCGCCTCGACACGAAGGGGCGGCGGAAGGACGGCTTCTCGTGGACGGTCTCCGCGCGGGCGTTGATCATGCGCGCGGCGCCCTCCGGCGACTTCGACCAGGACGGCACGAGTCCCCATTTCAGGGTGCGCAGCTGGCGAACCGGCCGCTGATCGTCCGCGTCCTTCACAGGACGGTCGAGGATCGCGTAGACCTCCTTGGTCGGCGCGACGTTCCAGTCGGGCTCCAGGGTCTCGGTGGGTTCCCATTTCTCCACGCCGAAGAGCCCGGTCAGATCCTCCGGCCGCCGGCTCGCTGCATACCGTCCGCACATAAGTGCCAGACTGCCACGACCCGCCAGTCGAGTGGATGCCGATTCCCTCGAGCACCTCAAGGAGCCGCCCGCACCATGGACAGCACCGACCTCGGCGATCTGTGGGATCGCGTCTTCGGAACCCAGCCGGCGCCCGAGCAGTGGCTGGTGGTCGTCACGGCCACGGCGGCGCTCGTCGCGGTGGTCCCGAACCTCATATGGCGGCTCTCACGCAACGCGATCACCATCGCGCACGAGGGAGGGCACGGCCTGATCGCCCTGCTCACCGGGCGCCAGCTGTCGGGCATCCGGCTGCACTCGGACACCAGCGGCCTCACCGTCAGCCGCGGCAAGCCCACCGGCATCGGGATGATCCTCACCGCGGCGGCCGGCTACACGGCGCCGCCGCTGCTCGGGCTCGGCGGCGCCTGGCTGCTGACCAACGGCCGGATCACCCTGCTCCTGTGGCTGGCGACCGCGCTCCTGGCGGTGATGCTGGTGATGATCCGCAATCTGTACGGGGCACTGACGGTCATCCTCACGGGTACGACCTTCCTGCTGGTGTCCTGGCTGACCTCCGCCGACGTCCAGTCGGCGTTCGCGTACACCGTGGTCTGGTTCCTGCTGCTCGGCGGCGTGCGGCCGGCGTTCGAGCTGCAGTCCAAGCGCAGGTACGGCGGTGCTCCCGACTCCGACGCCGACCAGCTCGCCCGGCTGACGCACGCACCGGCCGCGATATGGCTCTTCCTCTTCCACGCGGTCTCGCTGTGCTCGCTGATCGGCGGCGGACGCTGGCTCCTCGGGCTCTGAGGACACCTGACCGGGTGCGGGCGGGAGACCGCCCCTACCACCCTTGTATTACGTCCCGGTTTCGGCCCTTTTGTTCAGGATCTGGGATTGCGCTGAGCCACTAAAGTGAGGGGCATGACCGAAAGTTCCGTGCACCCCGCCCTCTGGCCCGCCCCCCGAGCGACCGGGGCCGTCGACGCGACCGTCACCGTGCCCGGATCGAAGTCGGTCACCAACCGCGCGCTCGTCCTGGCCTCGCTGTCCTCCGAGCCGGGCTGGCTGCGCCGCCCGCTGCGCTCGCGCGACACCCTGCTGATGGCCCAGGCGCTCCGCGCCATGGGCGTGGGCATCGAGGAGGGCGTGGGCCCGGACGGCTCGGGCGAGGCCTGGCGGGTCATCCCCGCGGGTCTGCACGGACCGGCCCAGGTGGACGTCGGCAACGCGGGCACGGTGATGCGCTTCCTGCCGCCCGTGGCCTGCCTCGCGGACGGCCCGGTCCACTTCGACGGCGACCCGCGGTCCTACGAGCGGCCCCTGCACGGAGTGATCGACGCGCTGAAGTCGCTGGGCGCCCGGATCGACGACGACGGCCGGGGGACGCTGCCCCTGACCGTGCACGGCGCGGGCGCGCTGGACGGCGGCCCGGTCTCCATCGACGCCTCCTCGTCCTCCCAGTTCGTCTCCGCGCTGCTGCTGTCCGCGCCCCGGTTCAACCAGGGCGTGGAGGTGCGGCACACCGGCTCGGCGCTGCCCTCGATGCCGCACATCCGGATGACCGTCGACATGCTGCGCTCGGTCGGCGCCCAGGTCGACGAGCCGGAGTCGGGCGGCGAGCCCGATGTCTGGCGGGTCTCCCCCTCCGCCCTGCTGGGCCGCGACCTGACCGTCGAACCCGACCTCTCCAACGCCCAGCCGTTCCTGGCCGCCGCACTGGTGACCGGCGGCCGGGTCACCGTCCCCGACTGGCCGCTGCGGACCACCCAGCCGGGTGACGCGCTGCGCGAGATCTTCACCGCAATGGGTGGCGCGTGCGAGCTGACCGAGCGCGGACTCACCTTCACGGGAACGGGCTCGGTCCACGGCATCGACGTCGACCTGAGCGAGGTCGGCGAGCTGACCCCGGGCATCGCGGCCCTCGCCGCCCTCGCGGACTCCCCGTCCACCCTGCGCGGCGTCGCCCATCTGCGGCTGCACGAGACGGACCGGCTGGCGGCCCTCACCAAGGAGATCAACGGCCTCGGCGGCGACGTCACGGAGACCGCCGACGGCCTCCGGATCAACCCCCGCCCGCTGCACGGCGGCACCTTCCACACGTACGACGACCACCGCATGGCGACGGCGGGCGCGATCATCGGCCTCGCCGTGGCGGGGGTGGAGATCGAGAACGTCGCCACGACCGCCAAGACGCTGCCGGACTTCCCGGACATGTGGACCGGCATGCTCGGGGAGCCCTCCGGCGCCGTCGGCGTCTCGTCCGGGGCGCTCGGTGCCCCCGCCGCACGGCGCGGGGTCTGAGGACATGCGCCGTTACGGGAAGAACCCCGACGAGGACGACATCCGCGTCCGCCCCAACCCCAAGGGCAACCGCCCCCGCACCCACACCCGCCCCAAGCACGAGGACGCCCAGGACGGCATGGTCCTGACCGTCGACCGGGGCAGGCTGACCTGCCTGGTCGAGGACCGTACGGTGACGGCGATGAAGGCCCGTGAACTGGGCCGGAAGGCCGCCGTGGTGGGCGACCGGGTCTCCCTGGTGGGCGACCTCTCCGGCGCCAAGGACACCCTGGCGCGCATCGTGCGGATCGGTGCGCGTACGTCGGTGCTGCGCCGCACGGCGGACGACGACGACCCGTTCGAGCGGGTGGTCGTCGCCAACGCCGACCAGCTGGCGATCGTCACCGCGCTCGCCGATCCCGAACCCCGCCCGCGCATGATCGACCGCTGTCTGGTCGCGGCGTACGACGGCGGGCTCACCCCGCTCCTGGTGCTGACCAAGTCGGACCTGGCCTCCGCGGACAAGCTCCTGGAGGCGTACACCCCGCTGGGGGTCCCCTACATCGTGACCAGCCGCGAGGAGCTGGAGAACGGGGACGCCGCCGACCAGGTGCGGGAACTGCTGAACGACCGGGTGACCGCCTTCGTCGGGCACTCCGGCGTCGGCAAGACGACCCTGGTCAACGCGCTGGTGCCGAAGGACCGGCGACGGACGACCGGGGTGGTCAACGCCGTCACGGGGCGCGGCAGGCACACCACGACGTCGGCGCTCGCCCTGCCGCTGCCGGACGGCCGCGGCTGGGTCGTCGACACCCCGGGCGTACGGTCGTTCGGGCTGCACCACGTCGATCCCTCACGGGTCATCAACGCCTTCCCCGATCTTCAGCCGGGCACGGAGAACTGCCCGCGCGGCTGCACGCACGACGGCCAGGAGCCGGAGTGCGCCCTGGACGCCTGGGTCGCGGAGGGACACGCCGACCCGGCGCGCCTCGACTCGCTGCGGAGGCTGCTCTCCACCCGCGAGCGGCGCGAGGGCGACTGAGGCAACGGCGGCGCCACCGCCCGACTCGCGCACGTTTGCGGGCTCCCAGGGCTGGTAAGGGCATAATCGCGCAAGCGAGACGAAGCGTCACCTACGTGGGAGGCACCTGACGATGGCGTGGTTGCTGGTCGTGGTCGCCGGACTGCTGGAGACCGGCTTCGCCGTGTGTCTGAAGCTTTCGCACGGGTTCACCCGGCTCTGGCCGACGATCGCGTTCTGCGCGTTCGCCCTCGGCAGCTTCGGTCTGCTGACGATGGCTCTGAAGAAGCTCGACGTCGGCCCGGCGTACGCGGTCTGGACGGGCATCGGGGCGGCGGGGACGGCGATCTACGGGATGGTCTTCCTCGACGACGTGGTCTCCACGCTCAAGCTGGTGTCGATCTCGCTGGTGATCATCGGTGTGATCGGACTGCAGCTGTCGGGGTCGACGCACTGACCCCGTGGGCGGTCACGGAGTCCGCCGGCACCAGGGCGTACGAGAGGGCGAGCCTGAGCGCGATCTCGCAGGTCAGCGCCAGATCCGCCGCGTCGCGCGGCGGCGCTTGCCGCCCCAGCGCGGCCACGGCACGGTCCCGGACCAGCGTGAGCAGCTCGGTGGGCGTGGGCAGTGCCGTGTCCGTACGCCCGCCGTCGGGCGGGTGTCCCGGTCGGGGCAGGTGCTCGCCCCAGACCCCCGTGAGCAGGGCCATGACCAGGACGTTCGCGCGGGCCGCCCGGACCGTCCAGCGGGCGAGCTCCGCGGGGCCGTCCCCCCGGACGCGGCCGTCGCCGAGCGTCCGGTCCACCCCGGCCAGATAGCCGTCGGCCGCGCGCCGGACCAGCGCGTGGGCCAGCCCGTCCTTGCTGCCGAACTCGTTGTAGAGGGTCTGCCGGGAGACCCCGGCCCGCGCCGCCACGTCGACCATGCGCACGGCCGTCCAGGGCCGGGTGCGCAGCGCCGACTGAGCGGAGTCCAGCAGTGCTTCTCGCGCCGATGGCATCGTCGCCTCCCACGCCGGGGACCTGCGCATCAGAGTTGAGGCGCCCGGAGGCACTGTCAAGGGTCCGCGCACGGGGCCGTGTAGCCCGGGAGGGTGCCGGTGGATACTGTGACGGCATGCCCGACTACCACGATGATCTGCGCCTCGCCCACGTACTGGCGGACGCCGCCGACGCGGCGACGATGGACCGGTTCAAGGCTCTGGACCTCAAGGTCGAGACCAAGCCGGACATGACCCCGGTGAGCGAGGCCGACAAACACGCGGAGGAGCTGATCCGCGGTCACCTGCACCGGGCACGTCCGCGCGACGCGATCCTCGGCGAGGAGTACGGGATCGAGGGCACCGGTCCGCGGCGCTGGGTCGTCGACCCGATCGACGGCACCAAGAACTACGTACGGGGTGTCCCCGTCTGGGCGACGCTGATCTCCTTGATGGAGGCGGGCGAGGACGGCTTCCAGCCGGTGGTGGGCGTGGTGTCGGCCCCCGCGCTGAGCCGCCGCTGGTGGGCGGCGAAGGGCGCCGGCGCGTTCTCCGGCCGCAGCCTGACGTCCGCGACGCGGCTGCACGTGTCGAAGGTCGAGCGGATCGCGGACTCCTCGTTCGCGTACGCCTCGATGACGGGCTGGGAGGAGCAGGGCCGCCTGGACGGCTTCATGGACCTGACGCGGGCCGTCTGGCGCACCCGCGGCTACGGGGACTTCTGGCCGTACATGATGGTCGCCGAGGGTTCGGTGGACATCTGTGCGGAGCCGGAGCTCTCCCTGTGGGACATGGCGGCGAACGCGATCATCGTCCAGGAGGCGGGCGGCCAGTTCACGAGCCTGGACGGCGTCCCGGGCCCGGGCGGCGGCAACGCCGCGGCGTCCAACGGCCTGCTCCACCACGAGCTGCTCGGCTATCTGAACCAGCGCTACTAGGAAGCGGCGTGCGGGTCGGCGCGGGCCGGCGCGCGGGCCGGGGCGCGCGAGCTCGTCCCGCGCCCTCTTGTTGAGTCCCCTCGCGGGTGCCACTCTGAGAGTCCCCCCACTTGTGAACTTGTGAATTCCCTCACGAGGGGCTCCACAGGTCACTTCTCGAAGGAGGTGGCTCCTCGCATGCTCGTCCGTGACGCCATGAGCACCCTGGTCCTCACCATCGGCCCGGCCCACACGCTCCGGCAGGCGGCCCGGCTGATGTCGGCCCGCCGTGTCGGAGCGGCCGTCGTCCACGACCCCGACACCTGCGGCCTCGGCATCCTCACCGAGCGCGACATCCTCGACGCCGTCGGCGCCGGGCTGGATCCCGATGCCGAGACCGCGTCCACCCACACCACCACCGACGTGGTCTTCGCCTCTCCCGCGTGGACCCTGGAGGAGGCGGCCGAAGCCATGACGCACGGCGGCTTCCGGCATCTGATCGTGCTGGACGGGGACGGCCCCGTCGGCATCGTCTCGGTGCGCGACATCATCAGGTGCTGGGCGCCCGTCCGGCGGCCCCGCCCCGAAATGGCCCTCTGACCCCGCGCACCACCGCCCCCGTACGCACGGTCCGTACGCGCCATCCGTACGCATCACCCGTGGGGCGCGCCATCCTTACGCGCCCCCGTCCGCGGACGACAGCGGGCCGGACCCCCGGGAGAACCTCCCGGGAATCCGGCCCACCACCTACGGCAAGCGCCCGTCTCAGCCGCGCAGGGCCTGGACCGCGGCCTCCAGCCGCTTGCCGAAGTCTCCGTCGGCCTGACGGAAGTTGTCGATCGCGCGCTCGGCGATGTCGTCGCGCGAGACCTTGGAGATGAAGCCGGAGAGGTTGTCGATCAGACGGACCTTCTCCTCCTCCGTCATCAGCCGGTAGAGGTTGCCGGCCTGCACGAAGTCGTTGTCCTCGGCGTGGACCGGCGTCTCGTGGTTGCCCGTGCCGCCCGTGACGGGAACGGGCTGCCAGAGCGGCCGGTCCGTCTGGAACGGGCCGCCGAAGCTGTTCGGCTCGTAGTTCTTCGCGCCCTTGTGACGGCCGTCGTACAGATAGCCGTCACGGCTGTGGGTGCGCGCCTCGGTGGCGTGCGGACGGTTCACCGGCAGGTGGTCGGCGTTGATGCCGACGCGGTAGCGGTGGGCGTCGCCGTACGCGAAGAGACGGCCCTGGAGCATCTTGTCGGGGGACGGGCCGATGCCGGGCACGAAGTGCGACGGGCTGAAGATCGACTGCTCGACCTCGGCGAAGACGTTCTCCGGGTTGCGGTTGAGCTCCAGCTTGCCGATCTCGATCGGCGGGTAGTCCGCGTGCGGCCACACCTTGGTGAGGTCGAACGGGTTGAAGCGGTACGTCGCCGCCTCGGCCGCCGGCATGATCTGGACCTGCACCGTCCAGGTCGGGAAGTCACCACGCTCGATGGACTCGCGCAGGTCGCGCTGGTGGCTGTCCGGGTCCACACCGGAGAGGCGGACGGCCTCCTCGGTGGTGAGGTTCTTGATGCCCTGGTCGGTCTTGAAGTGGTACTTGACCCAGAAGACCTCGCCGGCCTCGTTGTTCCACTGGAACGTGTGCGAGCCGAAGCCGTCCATGTGACGGTACGAGGCCGGAATGCCCCGGTCGCCGAAGAGCCAGGTCACCTGGTGCGTGGACTCGGGCGACAGACCCCAGAAGTCCCAGACGTTGTCCGCCTCCTGCGAGCCGGTGTACGGGTCGCGCTTCTGGGTGTGGATGAAGTCGGGGAACTTGATCGCGTCCCGGATGAAGAACACCGGGGTGTTGTTGCCGACGAGGTCGTAGTTGCCCTCCTCGGTGTAGAACTTCAGCGCCCAGCCGCGCGGGTCACGCGCCGCGTCGGCGGAGCCGAGGTTGCCCGCCACGGTGGAGAAGCGCAGGAAGGTCTCGGTCTCCTTGCCGACCTCCGAGAGGAACTTCGCCCGCGTCCACTGCGAGACGTCCCGGGTCAGCGTGAAGGTGCCGTACGCACCGGCGCCGCGGGCGTGCACGACCCGCTCCGGGATTCGCTCGCGGTTGAAGTGGGCGAGCTTCTCCAGAAGCGCCTGGTCCTGAACGAGAACCGGTCCACCCGGGCCAGCGGTCTCGCTGTTCTGATTGTCGGCCACCGGAGCGCCGGCCTCCGTGGTGAGCGGTCCCTGAGTCACGCGCGCCTCCTGCGTCATGTCCTGCACAGCGTCGTTCCCTGTGCAGCCTGTTCTCGGCCGCAGCCTGTCCTTGGCCAGTACGTCAACGATCCTACAATGGACTTTGTCCAAGTCAAGCAGCCATCTAAAGTCACACCGACTCGGGACTCGGGGCCGTCCACTGTTACCCTGGGCCCATGAGTGACCTCCTGGAACGACTTCGTGGACGCGGCTGGCGCATGACGGCACAGCGGCGCGTGGTGGCCGAGGTTCTCGAAGGGGACCATGTGCATCTGACGGCGGACGAGGTCCACGCGCGGGCCGTCGACCGGCTGCCCGAGATCTCCCGGGCCACCGTGTACAACACGCTGGGCGAGATGGTGTCCCTCGGCGAGGTCATCGAGGTCACCACCGACCGCCGGGCGAAGCGGTACGACCCGAACGCCCACCGCCCCCACCACCACCTGGTGTGCGGGCGCTGCGGGGCCATCCGGGACGTACACCCGTCCGGCAACCCGCTGGCGGACCTGCCCGACGACGAGCGCTTCGGCTTCACCGTCTCGGACGTCGAGGTCACCTACCGCGGCATCTGCCCGAACTGCGCGGCCACGGCCTGAGACACCTGCACCCCGGATCCTGAGGTTCGCCCGCGCGGCCTCAGGATCCGGGCCTTTGCACGGGCATACGACAGAGGCCCGGATCCTCGAAAGGATCCGGGC
>NZ_JAERUC010000193.1 GCF_016745505.1 Streptomyces silvae
TCTCCCAGCCGACGGTCTCCCATCACCTGAAGAAGCTGCGGGAGGCTGGCCTGCTCAGTTCTGAGCGGCGCGGAACGTGGGTCTACTACCGCGTGGAGCCCTCTGTCCTCGCGGCCATGGGGCAGCTGCTGTCTGCCGCCGCCTGACCTCCCTGGCAAGGCCCGCCATCCGCTGCTCGTAAAGGCCGGTGTGGTGTCAGTGGCCGCAGGGATGATGTTCTGATGAGCATCGATATCGAATGGGCCCGAGCCGAGTTGGCCAGCTTCCTGAAGCTGACCGAGCTGTACTCGCCGCCCGATCCACCTGGCGTGGTCGTCTTCAGCAGCCGCCTGGCCAACCGCGGCGGAGGCCGCGAGATCGTGGCGAGTGCCCAGGTCGTGGAACAGATCCTGGACCGGGTCCTGCCGCGATGGCGCACTGAGGTTCCCGACGACCGCAACAAGTCCGTCAACCGCTGGTGCCAGCACCGTGAAGCGGTCCAGCGTGCTGACGCTGTCCTGCTGCGGGAGGCGGAGGTGCGCGAGCGGCTCGGGGACGACGCACCCCAGGTCAGTGCGGCGGCCATGCACCGGTGGGTGTGGGATGGAGCCAGGTCCCTGTGGCGGAGCGGGCACTTCCGTGAGGCGGTCACCGCCGCCGCCAGGAAGGTCAACGCCGAGACCCAGAACAAGGTTGCACGCCGCGACGTGAGCGAAACCGCCCTGTTCCAGAGTGTGTTCTCCAAGGACGCGGCCAAGCTCGGTCAGCCTCGCCTTCGTCTGATGGCGGACGACGGCAGTGACACCTTCCGCAGTGTGCACCGCGGTGCGATGTCCTTCGCCGAGGGCTGCTTTGCGGGCATCCGGAATCCCAACAGTCATGAGGACGGGCTGCCGGAACTGCCGGAGCACGAAGCCCTGGAACAGCTCGCGGCCTTCAGCGTCCTGGCGCGCTGGGTGGACGCCGCGGCCCTCGACGAACCCTGATTCCGCCCGGGGAAGCGTCAGCCCAACAGGGTGGTGATGTCGCGGACGGCGTCCCGGGATGGGCGGCCGACGCCGATCAGCGTGGCCGAGGCGGGTCCCGTCCAATCGCCGTAGCCGAGGAGATGCAGGCGCGGTTCGTCCACCGCCCGGGTGCCGTGGGTGGGGATGTGGCCGCGATCGCCGCGCAGGCCCAGCGGGGCGAGGTGAGACAGGGCGGGCCGGAAGCCAGTGCACCAGATGACCGCTGCGGCTTCCGCTCTCGTTCCGTCCGCCCACTCCGCACCGTCCTCGGTGAGCCGGGCGAACATCGGCTGTGCCTTGAGGAGGCCGGCATCCCGTGCGGCGCGGACCGGTGCGACGGCGACGATGTCGCCCAGCGAGGCGACGCCTCCTGTGTCCGTGTCCCCGGTGTCCACGGCGCGGCGGCGGGCGGTGGCTGCGTCGAAGAGTGCGCGGCCGTCGATGTCGTCGGCCAGGAAACGCGCAGGCCGTTGGGTGACCCAGGTCAGGTCCGTGTGCGCTGCGAGGTCGGCGGCGATCTGTGCCCCGGAGTTGCCTCCTCCGACAACGATGACCCGCTGCCCTGCGAACTCGCGAGGGCTGCGGTACTGCACGGTGTGCAGCTGGCGGCCGGCGAACGTCTCGCGGCCGGGGACGGCAGGGAGAAAGGGTCGCCACCAGGTCCCGGTCGCCGAGACGACCGCGCGGGCGGACCAGGCACCCGTGTCCGTCTCCACCCGCAACCGCTCACCATCACGGCGTACGGCCTCTACTTGGACCGGCCGCTGAACGGGCAGGGCGTAGCGCTCTTCGTACGCGGACAGGTACCGGACGACGTGATCCGCGTCCGGGTACTCCGCTCCGTCCTGGACGGGCATCAGCCAGCCCGGGAGGGAGGAGTATGCGGCCGGGGAGAACAGGCGGAGGGAGTCCCATGTGTGCTGCCACGCGCCGCCTGTTGTGGGCTGGGCGTCGAGGATGACGAAGTCGAGGTTCTGGCGACGCAGGTAGTAACCGGCGGCGAGCCCTGCTTGGCCGCCGCCGATCACCACTACATCCACCGCTCGCGTCACGAGGCCACCACCGTACCGAAGCTGGGCACCTCGGCTCCCGCCGCATCCCTGCGCAGCGTTCCCCCCACCATCGGCCGGATGATGACGCGGGCCGAAGTGCAGGCAGCGGGGTGTGGGCGAGAGCCGAGGCTGTGCATCAGTGCTGTGTGGTGCTGGTAGTGAGCGCGGATGAGGTGAACTTCTTCCGCCAGGCCAGGGACACGTAGACCAGCGCGATCAGGACCGGGACCTCGATGAGCGGCCCGACGACGCCGGAGAGGGCCTGACCGGAGGTGACGCCGAAGGTGGCGATGGCCACCGCGATGGCCAGCTCGAAGTTGTTGCCGGCCGCGGTGAAGGCCAGGGTCGCGGTGCGGTCGTAGGCCAGGCCGATGGCCTTGCCGATCAGGAAGCTGCCGAAGAACATGATCGCGAAGTACACGAGGAGCGGCAGCGCGATGCGGACCACGTCCAGCGGCTGCGAGGTGATCGTCTTTCCCTGGAGGGCGAAGAGGATGATGATCGTGAAGAGCAGGCCGTACAGGGCCCAGGGGCCGATCTTCGGCAGGAACTTCGCCTCGTAGGACTCGCGACCCATCCTCTTCTCGCCCAGGCGTCGGGTGAGGAAGCCGGCGAGCAGGGGCACGCCGAGGAAGATGACGACGTTCAGGGCGATCTTCCACATGGAGATGTCGAGCGTCTCGCCTTCGCCCAGGCCGAGCCAGCCCGGCAGCAGGTCGAGGTAGAGCCAACCGAGCAGGCCGAACGCAATGACCTGGAACACCGAGTTCAGGGCCACCAGGACGGCGGCGGCCTCGCGGTCGCCGCAGGCCAGGTCGTTCCAGATGATGACCATGGCGATGCATCGGGCCAGGCCGACGATGATCAGGCCGGTGCGGTACTCAGGCAGGTCCGGCAGGAAGATCCAGGCCAGCGCGAACATGACGGCCGGGCCGATGAGCCAGTTGATGACCAGCGAGGAGACCATCAGCTTGCGGTCGCCGGTGACCGCGTCGAGCTTGTCGTAGCGGACCTTGGCGAGGACCGGGTACATCATGATCAGCAGGCCGACGGCGATGGGCAGGGAGATGCCGCCTATTTCCACCTTCGCCAGTGCGTCGTTCAGGCCGGGAATCAAACGGCCGAGGCCAAGGCCCAGGGCCATGGCCAGAAGGATCCAGACGGCGAGGAAGCGGTCCAGGGTGGACAGCTTCTGGACGACCGAGGAGTCCTCGGTCGTCGCGGGTGCTTCGGTGGGGGTCACGGACAGGCCCTCTTGTTCTCGGCGGCGTTGCGGGCGGACTCGGCCAGGTCGGTGAACTGGCCGGCGAGCTGGGCGATGACGTCGGGTCGGAGCTTGTAGTACGTGAAACGACCGCACGGCTCGGTCTCCACCACACCCGCCTCGCGCAGCACTCTCAGGTGGTTGGAGAGGTTGGTCTGCCGGGCGCCGGTCTCCTCCACCAGGTGGCTGGCACACAGCGTCTCGCGGGCGAGCAGAGTCACGATCTGGAAGCGGAGCGGATCGCCCAGCACCCTGATCAGTTCAGTGTCGACTGACGTCATCATGTACTGATACTCTCACATCAGTGGCCGCTGATGCCATCGGGCGCTGATGTCACTTGTGCCTGAACTGATCGTGAGACGAGAGAGACCTCCTGATGTCCGAGAAGCCCTCTGTGCTGTTCGTCTGTGTCCACAACGCCGGCCGCTCTCAGATGGCCGCCGCGTGGCTGACTCACCTGGCCGGGGACCGCGTCGAGGTCCGCTCCGCAGGCTCGAACCCGGGCGACGCGGTGAACCCGGCCGCCGTCGATGCGATGGCTGAGGTCGGCATCGACATCTCCGCCGAGACTCCGAAGATCCTCACCGTCGACGCGGTGAAGGAGTCGGACGTCTGCATCACGATGGGCTGCGGCGACACCTGCCCCGTCTTCCCCGGCAAGCGCTACCTGGACTGGAAGCTTGAAGACCCGGCCGGTCAGGGTGTGGCAGCTGTGCGCCCGATCCGTGACGAGATCAAGGTCATGGTCGAGGGCCTGATCGCCGAGATCGCCCCGGAGAAAACGGCATGAGCGCGGACATACGCAACGTCATCGTCATCGGCTCCGGCCCATCCGGCTACACCGCCGCGATGTACGCCGCGCGCGCCCAGCTGAAGCCTGTCGTGTTCGGCAGTTCGATCTTCGTCGGGGGTGCGCTCACGACCACTACCGAGGTGGAGAACTTCCCCGGCTTTCCGCAGGGAATCGACGGACCGGTCCTCATGGAAAACATGAGGGCCCAGGCGGAGCGCTTCGGAGCCGAGATGATCGACGACGACATCGTCTCCGTCGACCTGACCGGTGACATCAAGGAGCTCACCGACAGCGAGGGCACCGTTCACCGGGCGAAGGCCGTGATCGTCTCGACCGGCTCCGGCTACCGCAAGCTCGGCCTGCCGAACGAGGACGCACTCTCGGGCCGTGGCGTCTCCTGGTGCGCGACCTGCGACGGCTTCTTCTTCCGTGACCGGGACATCGTCGTGGTCGGTGGCGGCGACACCGCGATGGAAGAGGCCACCTTCCTCACGCGCTTCGCCAAGTCGGTGACCGTCGTCCACCGGCGTTCGACCCTGCGGGCCTCCCAGGTCATGCAGAACCGCGCTTTCGCCGACGAAAAGATCTCCTTCGTCTTCGATAATGAGATCGCCGAGATCAAGGAAGAGAACGGCATGCTTGCCGGGGTCGTGCTCCGCGACACCTTCACCGCCAAGACCCGGGACCTGGATGCGACGGGCTTGTTCATCGCGATCGGCCACGACCCGCGCACCGAACTCTTCCAGGGTCAGTTGGAGCTGGACGCCGAGGGCTACCTCAAGGTCGAGTCTCCCTCTACCCGCACGAACATCCCCGGCGTCTTCGGCGCGGGTGATGTCGTCGACCACACCTACCGTCAGGCCATCACCGCTGCCGGTTCCGGCTGCGCGGCAGCCCTGGACGCCGAGCGCTACCTTGCTGCCCTCGCCGACGCCGAGAAGACCGCCGAGCCGGCCCCGGCTGCGGCCACTGTCTGACTGACCCGATAGGCAAGGAGGCTCCGATGGCCCTCAAGAACGTGACCGACGATTCCTTCGAAGCGGACGTCCTCAAGAGCGACAAGCCCGTCCTTGTCGAGTTCTGGGCGGCTTGGTGCGGACCCTGCCGCCAGCTTGCGCCGTCCCTGGAAGCGATCGCGGCCGAGCGCGGCGAGAAGATCGAAATCGTCAAGCTCAACATCGACGAGAACCCGGCCACGGCCGCCAAGTACGGTGTCATGTCGATCCCGACAATGAACCTCTACGTCAACGGCGATGTGGCCAAGACCATCGTCGGCGCCAAGCCGAAAGCCGCGCTCGAACGCGACCTCGGCGACGCCATCGTCTGACCGGGCATCACGCTGGCCCAGCGTGGTGCTGGATCCGCCTACCGCTCCGTCCCGACCGACGACCGAGCCGTAGCTTGTGCCTCTCAGCGTTTTCCGTGTCAGCGAAGATGGGAGTTGCTCGCTACGGAAAGTAGCTGCGCGAAGGTGAGGGGCGGTAGGCCGAAATTCCAAGATCACGAAGATCCGGCGATGGCAAGAGCGATCGTTCCCCCGGGCTCCTCTGCGGCAGCTCTTGCTTGAGGCGGTGGTGCGGCGAACGCCGCACGGTTCCCGTTGCAGTCGGATCGAGCAGGATCCAGGCGGACGGAAACGGGGCACTTTGTCCGTTGTTTCGGCATCGTTGCAGGTGAGAGGCGTCACTTGGATGGGTTCGAGTCCCACCCGCCCCACCCAGCATCCCCAGGCAGAATCGTTCTGACCTGGGGAAACGCGTCTTCCGGGGGCGGTTGTGTGTGCAGCGAACGCCTCACGTAGGTGCGGTCTCGCGCCCTCAAGACCATGACTGTGCGGCCTTGACCTGGTGTTTTGCGGCGACTCCGCTGCGGGAGCGTAGTGGGGCGGTCCCACGCGCCGTCCACCGGTCGCCGACGCGGCATCTCGTCCAGCAGGACGATGAAGGCGGAGTCCCATCAGGAAGTCGCCAGTGGGTCTGAGGGCTCCGCTGGTCACCTGGTCGATGGTGCTGGTCTGCAGGGCCCGCTCGGCGGACCGTTCTGTTTTCAGCGTGGTCGGATCGGGTACTCAGTGCCGGGGCGTGGAAGCCCGTCACGAAAGTCATGGATCCTCTTTCGAGGGATGCTCGCGGAACGAGGAAAGGATCGGCGTGTGCGTACACGAACCGGCCCGGTACTGGTGGCTGACGCGGGGTCATCGAGCCTGCGCCTGACGGTCTTCGGCGATGGTGGTCAAGTCCTCAACGAACACCACAGTGACTCTCCGCCTGGCGAGGGGGCAACCGAAGCGCTGCGGCAGTTGCTGAAGGAAGGACCGGCTCCTACAGCTGCGGGTCACCGTATCGTCCACGGCGGATCGGAGCTGCACAGCCACACTCTGCTGGACGATGCTGTGCGTGCCCGCTTGAACCGGGTGGCAGACCTCGCGCCCTTGCACGTCCCCCAAGCACTGACCGTTCTGGACGCGGCTCGGAACCTGCTGCCGGGAGTTCCCCACGTCGCCTGCTTCGACACCGTCTTCCACGGCGGCTTACCCGTTGCGGCACGGGAGTACGCGGTACCTTCCAGCTGGCGCGACAATTACGGACTGCGCCGCTACGGCTTTCATGGCCTGTCCTACGCCTGGGCGCTGGCCCGCACCGCTGAACTCCTCGGCCGCCGTCCCGAGCAGCTGCACCTGGTGATGGTGCACCTTGGCGGTGGCTGCTCCGCCTGCGCGGTGCGCGACGGGCGCAGTGTCGACACGACCATGGGCTTCACGCCCTTGGAGGGTCTGGTGATGAGTCGTCGCAGCGGCAGCATCGACCCTGGCGCCCTGACCTGGCTGCTCACACGGAAGAATGTGTCTGCGGACGAGATCGAGGACGTTCTGAACCACAGTTCCGGTCTGCTCGCCCTATCCGGTACTTCGGGCGACACGCGCGATCTGGTCCGCAGCCGGGCGGCAGGCGACGAGCGCGCCGCACTCGCCCTCGACGTCTTCACCCACCAGTGCCGTCGCGGCATCGCCGGCATGGCCGCATCCTTGAGCCGCCTGGACGCTCTCGTCTTCACCGGCGAGATCGGCGAGGATCAGCCCGAGGTGCGTGAGGAGGTGTGCGCCGGGCTGTCTCTGCTCGGTCTCACGGGCGGCCTGAGACCACTGGTCGCCGAACGCCCCGAAATCATCAGTGAGCCCGGCGCGCGAGTTCCCGTCGTGGTCGTCCCCACCGGAGAGGCCCAGCAGATCGATGTCGAGACCCGGGTTCTTCTGGATCGCGGCTGAGGTGGGCCGACGCCCGCCACCCCGGCGTGACCGGGGTGGCGAGGAGGTGCTCAATGACCTCCGTGATGACGTCATGGACCATGGCGACGAGGGCGGCCGAGCGGGCAGGGCGGCCGGGCCTCGCGAGGTTGCCAGGGAGGCCGCCCGCCGGGCTTCGACCATGAGGTCTGCAACTGCAGCAGCGGTATGAAAGGGTACTTCGACCGCTTGGAGCGGCGGTGTGGGTTCGCCGTCCACTCCGACATACCGCTCGATCCTGCGCGGCGGCCGGCGTCACTCCTCACGGGGCGTGACGGCTGAGGGACCACCTCAGTCCATGTCCTCCTCCATACTTTCGCACCCGGAGTGGAACAGCGCCGAAAAGCTGAAGTACTTCGTGGTGTCGCCGTACTTCGGTGTGAACTCGTAGGCGGCCCACTCGCCGTCTGGCCCGACGTCGGTCGGGTCGAGCAGCCAGAAGTCCTCTCCCCGGGCGATCTCGATGGAACGGCGGAACAACTCGACGTCTTCCTCGTTGCCGGGTATCGAGGAGTAGGTCTCGGTCACGCGTCCGCCGGCCTCGCTGTCCCGCATCCACACGACGCGGTCGCACGGATGGACGCCGTCCACCCAGCCGTCGAGGCGCGTCCACCCGTCGCTCGTCAGGAAGAATCCCCGCAGGCCGGGCGGGAACTGTACGCCGAGCCGCTCCTCGGATGCCGCCAGCGCTTCCCCGCGAGCAGGCGCTTCACCCAGCCACGGCTCAACCCGCTCCCCTTGGTGCAGGGCCTCCAGTTGATCCTCGTCCAGCAGGCCGACCAACTCTTCCTCGTCGGCACGGACCTTCACGTACAGCTCGCCATACCGCTCCAGAAAGGCGCGCCACTCCTCCGGTGTGGTCGGAGCGCCAGCAACTTCATTCTCTTCAGGCTCAGTTGTATCGGTCACACCGATCATGGTGCCAGGCGGATCCGACAACGCTGACGTAGGCGCGGCCTTTTGCGGGGGGCGTAGGAACTGCCGGGCGGTCAGGCGTTGCTGACACCGGTCTCGGAGGTGTGGACCCGACGTTCGGTGATGTAGCGGTACAGGGCACCGAGCGCGGTGGCCTGGACGATGGCACCGATGGGAATGCCTATCAGTCCTACGGGGCCGGCGACGAGGAACACCATCGAGGTCGGTGCGGTGGCCAGGACGGCCCACAACCCGGCGAAGCTGGCGTCTCCGGAGGAGGAAGCGGAGACGGCGTCGATGGTCACCCACAGGCACACCGCGAGGACAACGCCCAGATATCCCAGAGCCAGCGGGTTGACCAGGTAATGACGGAGTATCTGGGGCAGCGAACGAGGATCCTTGTCCATGGCGGATCTCCTGGAGAGACCGGGAAGCCCGGTGTGATGACTGATGTGCTGACGATGTGAACAGTGCCGTCCGCCGGCATCCTCCGCGTGCGTAGCCATACTCATGTTCCTCGTCGTTCTTCGCTGCTGTCCGCCGGGTTCTGACACGCCGAGGCGGTTGAGGATGCCTGGTGAACACACTTCCCGGCCCCCGGACGGGGCACTGCCCTTGCCCGGCTCCGGTGCGATGCGTCAGCCGAATCCGCCCAGCACGATCTTCCACACTCGGGTCGCCACCTGGAGGTTGAGCCGGTCCTCGACGTTCGCGAGGTCGTTGCCGCTGATCTCACGGATGCGCTGGAGCCGGTAGCGCAGGGTGCTGCGGTGGATGGAGAGAGAAGCGGCTGTCTCGTCGTAGTTGCCACCGCAGTCGAAGTATCGGGCCAGGGTCTCCGCCATGGCCGAGTTGTTTCGGGCGTCGTAATCGATGAGTTGCCCGAGCCACTCATGGACGAACGCCTCCAGTTCCCGGAAATCGTTGCCAGGCCCCAGGATGCGATAGAGGCCGAGTTGGTCGAAGAACGTCATGCCGTATCGCTCGAGGGCGTGCCGACGCACTTCCAGGGCGCGCTGCGCCTCCCGATAGTGCTGAGGGATGTCGCCGGGGGAATCACACCGGGCGCTCACGCCAATGCTCCCGGACGGTGCCCCCGTTTCCAGGGTGAGCGCCTCGTACAGCGCTCGAGCGTGCGGCCTGTCATCAGCCAGCAGGACCACGTGCTCGGCACGTCGGGTCAGCAGCGAGCGCATGCCCACGGCAGAGGCCGCCCGGCCCACGGTCTGCGCGAAGGAATCGTCCGCAGCCCGGTCCGACCACTGCACCACGACGATGTAGTGGCTGCGGTGCAGGTCGTGTCCGACGGCCTCGGACCTGGCGTAGGCGCTGGTCTCATCCGTTCCTGCCAGTAGGTCGTCGGCCAGCTCGCGGTGCAGCCTCAGTTCCACTTCGGCCAGGTTGCGCAGGTGTGCCAGCTCCGGGGCGAGTGATGTGGCGGCCTGTTCCAACGCGAGCACGGTGTGCTCGTCTGCCTCGCCCTGGGGATCGACCAGAGCCAGCATGCCCAGGACCTCGCCATGCTGGCGGACCAGCGCGATCAGCCGGCCTTTGATCCGCGCCGGCCCGGCCTCCCTGGCGGCGGCGTTCAGCAACGCGTCCTGCCGGACGGGGTCCGGCTCCGGATAGGGGTCGGGCCGGCTGGGGCCTGCCCAGGACCTCAGCCGGCCGAAGCGGTCCTCGACCAGGGCGGGGAGTCCAGTCAGGCCGTGCAGTGCGCGAGTGACGGCCTCCTCGTCACCGCCCGCGGCGGCGACGTGGGCCATGAGTGCGTGTACAGCACGCCGGTACGCCAGCTCAGCCACGACGGCGATCAGCTGCCGCTGGAGGGCTGCGCGTGCCTCCCTGAGCCGGTGCAGCTCCAATGCCTCCTCGCGGCGGCGGCGGTGTGCGAAGGCGACCGACAGCGCAGCAGCCGTGTGCTGGATGAGTACGGCGAGCAGGGACTGCTCGGCTTCGGTGGGCCGGGAGCGGCACGTCACCACAAGGTAGCCGTGCAGTCCCTCAAGTCCGCGCAGCCCAAGAGCTTGGCCCCGGGGCCTACCGGGGACGGCCACAGGACCGTCCTGCCCCGCCAGATCCCGCACCTTCCGGTCCATGGTCAAGGCGTGATCCTGGCGGTTCTTCGCGCTGGGGACCAGGCCACCGTCCGCTTCGAGGAGGTAACCGGCCTCGGCACTGTAAGGCCCGGCGGCGGCTATGTGGTCCATGGCCAGGCGCAAGATCTCGCTTTCGTCCGGGGTGTCGAACAGGGTGCGGGAGAGCGCCGTAAGTTCGTGGAGGGCCTGGTCGGCGGGAGGCAGCGCCTGTGGGTGGGGCTCTTTGTGTGCGGTTGCGGGAGGACGCCTATGGCTGGTCGGTGTACTACTGCTTTCCCTGTCGGAGCGGCGGTGCAGGTTGTGCGGCCGACTCTTGGCCATGGGATCACTCCCGAGCCCTCAGGGGGCAAGGCAAGCGAGGAAGCGATATTTCGACTCTCGCTCGCGCGCCACCCCGTGCGATATGTCCGTAGTTTCACTCTAGTACTCGTAGGGCGACCGGGCGCGTGCATTCCTGGCCCCCCAGGCGCAGGCGCCGCGCCACTCGGCTCGCCATCCTGGGGTGCGTTGGAAAACCTCCGTACGCAAACCCGCAGGAGGGAGACCGCGATGCCGGAGCAGCATGACAGGTTGGCTGACTTGTACGGGACGTACCGGCTGGCTACCGCTCTGATGGCCCTCCGGCCCCGTTTGTTCCTCCGGCCAAGGGCTGAGCCGAGCCTAGCCCGAGCCGCTACGGGTTGATCGCGGCGCCACATCACTTGGCGCGCTGTGAGGTGCCTGCGGAGGTCCTATCCGTACCTGAAACGAATCTGAACCGGAGAGTCGGCGCAGGCCGCAGCACCGGGAGGAGTTCCTCATGGCCAAGGCAGTGGGCATAGACCTGGGTACCACCAACTCGGTGATCGCCGTGTGGGAGGGCGGCGAGCCGTCCGTGGTGCCCAACACCGAGGGCAACCGGACGACACCGTCCGTGGTGGCCTTCACCGACACCGGGGAGCGCCTGGTGGGCCAGATGGCCCGGCGCCAGGCGATCCTCAACCCCAAGGGCACCATCTACTCGGCCAAGCGATTCATAGGCCGGCACTTCGACGAGATCTCCGACGAGGCGAAAGCGGTGGCGTACGACGTCGTCGAGGGCGACGGCGGGGCGGCCCGCTTCAAGGTGCGCGACAAGCTGTACGCGCCTGAGGAGATCAGCGCACAGGTGTTGCGCAAGCTCGCCGACGACGCCTCCAAGCAGATGGGGGAGCGCGTGACGGAGGCGGTCATCACCGTGCCCGCCTACTTCAACGACGCCCAGCGCACCGCTACCAAGGACGCCGGTCGGATCGCGGGTCTGGAGGTGCTGCGGATCATCAACGAGCCCACGGCGGCCGCCCTCGCGTACGGCATGGACAAGAAGGAGCACGAGACAGTCCTCGTCTTCGACCTGGGCGGCGGCACCTTCGACGTGAGCATCCTTGATGTCGGCGACGGCGTGGTGGAGGTTCGTTCCACTGCCGGGGACAGCCACCTGGGCGGCGACGACTTCGACCGGCGTCTGGTGGACCATCTCGCAGACGGCTTCCAGAAGGAGAACGGCATCGACCTGCGTAATGACCCGCAGGCGCTGCAACGGCTGTTCGAGGCGGCGGAGAAGGCCAAGACCGACCTCAGTTCGGTGACGCAGACGCAGGTCAGCCTGCCGTTCATCACCGCCGACGCCTCGGGCCCCAAACACCTCACCGAATCCGTCATGCGGTCCACATTCGACCAGATCACCGGCGACCTCGTGGAACGGTGCCTGGAGCCGGTCCAGCAGGCAATGACCGACGCCAAGGTCGGTGAGAGCGACATCGACGAGGTCATCCTCGTAGGTGGCTCCACACGCATACCAGCGGTCCAGGCCCTGGTCCGCCGGCTGACCGGAGGCAAGGACCCCAACATGAGCGTCAACCCCGACGAGGTCGTGGCCCTGGGCGCCGCGATCCAGGCCGGGGTGCTGAAGGGCGAGGTCAAGGACGTCCTGCTGCTCGATGTGACCCCCCTGTCGCTGGGCGTCGAGACGCGCGGCGGAGTCATGACGAAGATCATCGAGCGGAACACCACCATCCCGGTGCGGCGCACCGAGACGTTCTCCACCGCCGAGGACAACCAGCCGGCCGTCGACGTGGTGGTCCTCCAGGGTGAGCGCGAGCGTGCTGCCGACAACCGGGTGCTCGGCCGGTTCCAGCTCACCGACATCCGGCCGGCGCCGCGAGGCGAACCCCAGATCGAGGTCACCTTCGACATCGACGCCAACGGCATCCTCAATGTCACGGCGCGCGACGGGGACACCGGCAAGGAACAGGGCATCACCATCAGCGAAAGCTCCAACCTGGACCGCGGTGAGGTCGAGCGCATGGTCCAGGAGGCCGAGCGCAACCAGGGCCAGGACCGAGAGCTCCGCGAGGCCGTCGACGCCCGCAACGAGCTCGACGCCGTCGCGTACCAGGTCGAAAAGCGCCTCGCCGAACTGGGCGACGCGGCCCCCGCGCACGAGAAGGCGCGGGCCGAGATGCTCGTCTCCGATGCCCGGGCGGCGGTCAAGGAAGAGGCGGGCGTGGAGCGCGTGCGGCCACTGGCCTCCGAACTCCAGCAGGTCCTCGCCGGACTGGCTGCCCAGCAGGGTGCTACCGCCAAGGGAGGCTCGGGTGAGGACACCTCCACCGGCGCTCCCCCGAGTGGTGGCAGCGGTGACGATGATGTCATCGACGCAGAGTTCGACAAGGGTTGAGGCCGTCATGCCCCGCCACCCCCAAGAACCCGACCGAGCCACGTCGGCCGAACAGGCTCCGGAAGGCGCCGTACGCCCTCCGCGCGAGGACTCGCGTCAACCCGGCCCGCCTTCCCCGCCGGAAGCGACGAACGACGAAACGGGACCCGACGCCGCCGGCCCTGCACCCGCAGAGGACGAGCACACAGCCCCGATACAGGAACTGGAGGACCGCTGGCGGCGCGCGCTCGCCGACCTCGACAACCTGCGCAAGCGTCACGCGAGGGAACTGGAGCGGGAGCGGACGGTCGAGCGTTCGCGTACAGCCGCCGCCTTCCTGCCCGTCCTGGACAACCTCGAGCTCGCTCTGTCCCACGCCGACGCCGATTCAGGGCCGGTCGTGGAGGGCATCCGGGCAGTCCGCGATCAGGCGGTGAACGTCCTCGAACTGCTCGGCTATCCGCGGCACGCGGAGACCGGCGTGGCCTTCGATCCGGCCCGGCACGAGGTGGTCGGCGTCGTCGATGACCCCGACGTCGAGCCAGGCACCGTCGTACAGGTGCTGCGCCCTGGATACGGCGACGGCGATCGGCAGCTCAGGCCCGCCACCGTGACTGTCGCGAAGCGGGAGTGATCTGCCATGGCACGGGACTTCTACGACGTGCTCGGAGTGTCGCGGACCGCGAGCCAGGACGAGATCCAGCAGGCATATCGCAAGCTTGCCCGCAAGCACCATCCCGACGTCAACAAGGACCCGGCGGCGGAGGAACGCTTCAAGGACCTCAACGAGGCATACAGCGTCCTGTCGGACCCGAAGACCCGGGCGCGCTACGACCGCTTCGGCGAAGACTTCCGCAAGATCCCCGAAGACTTCGACGACCGGGTCGCGGCCGGAGCGGACGGCGGATTCCGCACCCGGCGGACCGCAGGTGCGGGCGGCCCCCGCGTCCGGTACACCACTGGCTTCGGCGATGGCTTCTCAGCCGAGGATGTGGACATCGAGGACCTGCTCGGCTCGCTCTTCGGCGCAGGCGGCGGCTCCGGCTCCGCAGGCGTACCGGGAGCCGACCAGGAGGCCGAACTGCCGCTCACCGTCGAGGAGGCGTACAAGGGCGGCCGCCGTACCGTCACACTCGCCGGGCCGACCGGGCAGCCACGGCGCTACGAGGTCGACGTCCCGCCGGGCGTCACCGACGGGCAGCGCATCCGGCTGGCGGGAGAGGGCGGGCGGGGCAGTGGTGCCGCACCTGCGGGCGACCTGCACCTGCGAGTTCGGATTCAGTCCCATCCTCAGTTCCGGCTGGACGGCCGCGATGTCCACGTGCAGGTCCCGGTCACCCCCTGGGAAGCGGCCCTGGGCGCGACCGTGCCGGTGCCCACCCCAGGCGGTGCCACAGCCAAGGTCACAGTGCCTGCGGGCTCGTCCAGCGGCCGCCGGCTGCGGCTGCGCGGCGAGGGCATGCCGAACCCGCGCGGTGCGAACGGCGACCTGTACGCCGAACTCCGCGTCATGGTGCCACCCACGCTCGGCGACCGGGAGCGTGAACTGTTCGAGGAGCTCGCCGCGACCTCCTCGTTCGACCCCAGGAGGACGCGATGAACGACCGACCCACGGGAGCGGCAGGCGTCGGCCGGTCCGGTGCAGGCAACCGTCCGGTACAGCCGGTCACCTATGTCGCCACCGCTTCGACAGCTACCCGGTATGCGCTCGTTCCCGCCCCGAGACTTTCCCTGGAGGCCGTGGCCCGCCGAGCAGGTCTCCATCCTGATCTGGTCCGTCGGTTCGTCGCCCTCGGGCTGGTCGACGCCGAACGCGACGCCGCCGGCCACCTGGTTTTCGACCGCGACGCCCCAGCGGTACTTGCCCGCATTCAGCGGCTGCGCTCCGGACTCTGCCTCAACTACGCATCCATCGGCCTGGTGCTCGACCTGCTCGACCGCATCAGCCTGCTCGAAACCGCCCTGCGCGGCCGCGGCACGAGGAGTGATACACCCCCATGGACATGAACCGTCTCACACAGAAATCCCAGGAAGCCCTCCAGGAGGCCCAGACTGCGGCCGGCCGCATGGGGCAGACCGAAGTGGACGGAGAACACCTGCTGCTCGCACTCCTCGATCAGGAGGACGGTCTGATCCCACGACTGGTGCAACAGGCGGGAAGCGAACCGAAGGAACTACGCGCGGCCGTGCGCGAAGAACTCTCCCGCCGCCCGAAGGTCACCGGCCCGGGTGCGACGCCCGGCCAGGTCTTCGTCACTCAGCGCCTCGCCGGCCTGCTCGACACCGCTGAACGGGAGGCCAAACGCCTCAAGGACGAGTACGTGTCCGTGGAGCACCTCCTGCTCGCCCTGGCTGAAGAGGGGGCATCGACAGCCGCCGGACGTCTGCTCAACCAGGCAGGGATCACGAGGGACTCGTTCCTGGGCGCGCTCACCCAGGTCCGCGGCAACCAGCGCGTCACCTCCGCCAATCCCGAGGTGGCCTACGAGGCTCTGGAGAAGTACGGCCGCGATCTCGTAGCCGAAGCCAAGGAAGGCAGGCTCGACCCGGTCATCGGCCGGGACGCCGAGATCCGCCGCGTCACCCAGATCCTGAGCCGCAAATCCAAGAACAACCCGGTCCTCATCGGAGATCCCGGTGTCGGCAAGACCGCGATCGTCGAGGGCCTCGCCCAGCGCATCGTCCGCGGCGATGTCCCTGAGAGCCTTCGCGACAAGATCGTGTTCGCCCTCGACATGGGCTCCCTGGTCGCCGGCGCCAAGTACCGAGGAGAGTTCGAGGAACGCCTCAAGGCCGTGCTCAGCGAGGTCAAGGCTGCGCAAGGCGGCATCCTGCTCTTCGTCGACGAACTGCACACCGTGGTCGGCGCGGGCGCCGCAGAAGGGGCCATGGACGCGGGGAACATGCTCAAGCCCATGCTCGCCCGCGGCGAACTGCACATGATCGGTGCCACCACCCTCGACGAGTACCGCAAACACATCGAAAAGGACGCAGCCCTCGAACGACGGTTCCAGCAGGTCCTGGTCGACGAGCCCAGCCTCGAGGATGCCATCTCCATCCTGCGTGGACTGCGTGAGCGCCTGGAGGTCTTCCACGGCGTCAAGATCCAGGACACCGCGCTGGTCTCCGCCGCCACCCTGAGCCACCGCTACATCACCGATCGATTCCTGCCCGACAAGGCCATCGACCTCGTCGACGAGGCATGCGCCCGGCTGCGTACCGAGATCGACTCCATGCCGGCCGAACTCGACGAGATCACCCGCCGCGTCACCCGCCTGGAGATCGAGGAAGCCGCCCTCTCCAAAGAGACCGACCCCGCCAGCAAAACCCGCCTGGAGGAACTGCGCAAGGAACTGGCCGACCTTCGCGGAGAGGCCGACGCCAAACACGCCCAGTGGGAGGCCGAACGGCAGGCGATCCGGCGGGTGCAGGAACTGCGCCAGGAACTGGAGCAGGTCCGCCACGAGGCGGAGGAGGCCGAACGCGCCTACGACCTCAACCGCGCCGCCGAACTCCGGTACGGCCGCCTCCAGGACCTGGAGCGCCGACTCGCAGCGGAGGAGGAGCAGCTGGCCACCAGGCAGGGACAGAACCGGTTGCTGCGCGAGGTGGTCACCGAAGAGGAGATCGCCGAGATCGTCGCCGCCTGGACCGGCATCCCGGTCGCCCGCCTGCAGGAAGGTGAACGCGACAAGCTGCTGCGCCTCGACGAGATCCTTCGCGAGCGCGTCGTCGGCCAGGACGAGGCCGTCCAGCTCGTCGCCGACGCGATCATCCGCGCCCGCTCCGGTATCCGCGACCCTCGCCGCCCCATCGGTTCCTTCATCTTCCTCGGCCCCACCGGCGTCGGAAAGACCGAGCTGACCAAGACTCTCGCCCGGGCGCTGTTCGACTCCGAGGAGAACATGGTGCGCCTGGACATGAGTGAGTACCAGGAGCGGCACACCGTCAGCAGGCTCATGGGCGCACCACCCGGATACGTCGGCTATGAGGAAGGTGGCCAGCTCACCGAGGCCGTACGCCGCAAGCCGTACTCGGTTGTGCTGTTCGACGAGATCGAGAAGGCGCACAGCGACGTCTTCAACACCCTGCTGCAAATTCTCGATGACGGCCGCATCACGGATGCTCAGGGCCGCACCGTCAACTTCCGCAACACCGTGATCATCATGACGTCCAACATCGGCTCCGAGCACCTCCTCGACGGCGCCACCGCCGAGGGTGAGATCAAGCCTGACGCCCGCGCTCTGGTGATGGGTGAGCTGCGCGGGCACTTCCGTCCTGAGTTCCTCAACCGCGTCGACGACATCGTGCTGTTCAAGCCGCTGGGTGAGCGGCAGATCGAACGAATCGTGGAGCTGCAGTTCGACGAACTGCGTCAGCGGCTCGCAGAACGTCGCATCAACGTAGAACTCACCGATGCGGCCCGAGAGCTGATCTCCCACCAGGGCTACGACCCGGTGTACGGGGCCCGGCCGCTGCGGCGGTACATCTCCCACGAGGTCGAGACGCTGGTCGGGCGCGCCCTTCTGCGCGGCGACGTCCAGGACGGTGCGACGGTCCGCGTCGACGCCCAGAACGGAGAGCTGGTGGTCACCTACGACCAGCAGGAAGAGGCCCGGGAAGCGAGGGCAGCGTGAACACCACACGTACGACGACGGTGACCTGCCCGCACTGCGGGCGCGACAACCGCATTCCTGTCGCCGCCGAGGGACGCCCCAAATGCGGCCATTGCAAGCAGCCGCTGCCCTGGGTCGTCGACGCCGGTGACGACGACTTCACCGAAGTCGCCGACAAGGCCGTCCAACCCGTCGTCGTCGACCTCTGGGCCACGTGGTGCGGCCCCTGCCGCATGGTCAGCCCCGCCCTCGAACAGGTCGCCCGCGACCTCGCCGGACGGATCAAGCTCGTCAAGGTCGACATCGACAAGAACCCAGGAGTCAGCCAGCGTTTCGAGGTTCAAGCAGTGCCCACACTGCTCGTACAGGACCAGGGTGAGACGGTCGCCCGACAGGCCGGTGCGGCACCCGCGCACGTCCTGCGTCAGTGGGTCGAGCGGGCCCTCGAAGGTCGGCAGACCACTGCGGGGCGGCGGTGAGTCACCATGGCCCGGCCACCACAGGGGCTCCCCGAAGCCGCACGGTACCGGGCTGTACGTCCGACCCCGACGCGGGCCACATGGGGCCGCCGGACAACGTCCCGTCATCGCCCAGCCCTCCGGTAACGAAAGGAGCCACGAGATGAGTGAAACGACATTTTCCTCCTTCGATACCATGGTGGACAAAGCCAATCGACTCCTCAGGGACATCGAGAAGGCCAACGGCTGGCCCAAGGAACGCCGGAAACAGTCGTACGCCGCTTTGCGTGCCGTCCTGCACCGGCTACGGGACCGCCTCTCCGTCGACGGGGCGGCGCACCTGGGGGCGCAGCTTCCGACTCTGATCCGCGGCGTCTACTACGACGGATGGAAGCCGTCTGAGACGCCAGTGAAACTCAGCGGCGAGGAATTCTTCCAGCGCGTGAGGGACGACTTTCCCTATGCGGTCGACGGCGGTATCGAAAAGGTCGTGCGGACCGTGCTGGAGGCTCTGAAGCACTACGTCAGCGAAGGGGAGTGGGATCACCTCAAGTCCGGCCTACCCAACTCGCTGGCCGCCGTACTGCCGTAGTCCCTGGGCTGACCGGCAGGGTCCGGAACGTCTGCGTGAGCGCCTGCGACCGGACTGGAGACCATCACGGGGGCCGCGGCCGAGCAACCATCCATGAGAGGAGAACGCCATGGCCACGATTCCGGATCCGCACCTGGCAATGGTGCGGCCAGTCACGCCGCGTACCCCGCAAGGCTGCGAGGAGTGCCTCAGGGAGCACACCCCATGGGTGCACCTGCGGCTCTGCCTCACCTGCGGGCACGTCGGCTGCTGTGACTCCTCACCCCTCAAACACGCCCGGCGACACGCGGGCAGCGCCGAGCACCCCATCGTGCAGTCCTTCCAACCGGGAGAGGACTGGCGCTGGTGCTACGTCCACGAGGCTCTGGTCTGATGAGTACTGTCCAGCACAAAAATGGTGCGGTGCGCGAGACGCCGGACCGGTACGGGGCGTTCCCGCGCCTGACACCGGAACAGCTCCAGGACCTGACCGCGCACGGTGAGCGCCGCAGAACCACGGAAGGTGAGGTGCTGTACCGGGAGGGCGAGCCGTTCCAGGAGTTCCTCGCGATCCTCAGCGGGACGGTCGAGATCCTTCAGGACCACGGCGGGCCGGAAGAGCGCACGGTGGCGGCACACGGACCCGGAAGATTCCTGGGGGAACTGGGGATGCTGGAGGGGCAGGCGGCGTTCGACACCGCCGTGGTGCGTGAGGCAGGTGAGATCCTGGCGGTACCGGTGGAGCGCCAACGCACCCTGGTCGGCCGCGACCCCGTACTCGGCGACCTGATCCTCCGCGCTTATCTGGGCCGGCGGTATCTGCTCATCGGCCTCGGCGCAGGCTTCCGCATCCTGGGATCGTGCTATTCGCGGGACACGCTGCGGCTGCGTGAGTTCGCTGCCCGCAACCGGCTGCCCCACCGCTGGCTGGATCTGGAGAGGGACAAGGAGGCTGAGGCGCTACTGCGTCGGTTCTCCATCCGCCCCGAGGAGACTCCGGTGGTCCTCTGGAAGGGCGAGCGGGTGCTGCGTAATCCGAGCAACGCCGAACTCGCCAGGCTCATCGGGCTGCCCGCCCCCACGGCGAAGGCCGCCCAGTGCGACGTGATGGTGGTCGGCGCGGGCCCCGCGGGACTCGCCGCAGCCGTGTACGGCGCCTCCGACGGCCTCACCACGATTTCCGTCGATGCCGTGGCCACCGGAGGCCAGGCAGGCACCTCGTCCCGCATCGAGAACTACCTCGGCTTCCCGTCGGGCATCTCCGGAGGCGAGCTCATCGAACGCGCGGTGCTCCAGGCCCACAAATTCGGTGCCCGCCTCATGGTGCCGGCCCAGGTCAACGGGCTCGTCCCGCAGGAGGACGACTACGTAGTCACCTTCACAGACGGGTCCCACATCCGGGCGGGCGCCGTGGTGCTCGCCTCAGGTGTCCGGTACCGCAGGCTCGAGGTGCCCGGGATCGACCGTCTGGAGGGCATCAGCGTCTACTACGCGGCGACCGTGCACGAGGCCAGTCTCTGCGAGGCAGACCCGGTCGCCGTCGTCGGCGGGGGCAACTCCGCCGGACAGGCGGCGCTGTTCCTGGCCCGCCACGCGTCCGGAGTCCACCTCCTCGTCCGGGGCAGCGACCTCAACGCGAACATGTCCCGTTACCTGGTGGACCAGGTGGAACGGCATCCGAAGATCGAGGTGCTGCTCCACACCGAAGTCCGGGGCGTCTCCGGGAAGGAGAAACTGGAGTCGCTGAGCGTCGAGGACAACGCAAATGGTGAGCGCCGCACACTGCCGGCCGCCGCGCTGTTCGTGTTCATCGGGGCTCGCCCGCGCACGGAGTGGCTGAGGGGCGTGCTCGCCCTGGACGAGAAGGGCTTCGTCTTGACCGGGGCGGATGCCCAGGCTGCTGCCGACGCGACCCGGTGGGACTTGCTCGGCCGTAGTCCATTGCTGCTGGAGACCAGCCTTCCCGGGGTCTTCGCAGCCGGCGACGTGAGGAGCGGCTCGGTCAAACGAGTTGCCTCGGCCACCGGTGAAGGCGCCATGGCGATCCGCCTCGTGCACGAGCACCGGGAAAAAGCCGGCAACCTGGTCCGCACCGCAGGCCCGGAGGGGACTCGACCGGAGACGGGCCAGTCCGCGGCCCGGCGCTGATTCCTCACCGCCAGACCCTCAGGCTGGACACCATCGGTCCAGTGCCGCAGCAGTGAGCGCTTGCGCCCGGTCCTGATGTGACGTGCCGTCCACGCCTCGGGCTTGGTCCACCCGGACCGGCGTCGAGGGTCTCGCACACTCCGGGCGCCCTGTCGAGCGGAAATCGTGCGAGACCAGGAACCGCCGGGGCTTGCCAGGGCGTGTACGAATATGCAGCCCGGGATATTCCGGACGCTCGTGTGAGCGAAGCCCGGTGACGGCTCCTGTCGCGCGGTTCCCGGCGCAATCAGGTACTCAGGAATAGTGAACAAGGACGCGGCCGACCCCTTCGTGCATGTCCGGGGTGCCAGTGAGAACAACCTGCGGAACATCGATGTCGACGTTCCGCGGGACGCGATGGTCGCCTTCACCGGCGTCTCTGGTTCCGGCAAGTCCTCGCTCGCGTTCGGCACGCTCTACGCTGAGGCGCAGCGGCGATACTTCGAGTCCGTAGCACCGTACGCCCGAAGGCTGTTGCAACAGGTCGGTGCACCGCACGTGCAGGAAATAACCGGACTGCCACCGGCGGTGGCCCTGCAGCAGCGACGTGGCTCGCCCAGTTCGCGCTCGACGGTCGGCACCATCACCACGCTGTCCAATCTGCTGCGCATGCTGTACTCCCGCGCCGGCACGTATCCGCCCCGGGCCGCACGGCTGGAAGCCGAGTCGTTCTCACCCAACACCGCGGCCGGCGCCTGCCCGAAATGCCACGGACTGGGCGTAGTCCACGATGTCGCCGAGGACCTGCTCGTCCCGGACCCCTCGCTGAGCATTCGCGAGGGGGCGATCGCCGCCTGGCCGGGCGCCTGGCAGGGCGCCAACCTGCGCAGCGTCGTCAGTGGCCTGGGGATCGACATCGACCGGCCGTGGCGCAGGCTCAGGAAGAAGGACCGGGACTGGTTGTTGTACACGGACGAGCAGCCCTCTGTGTACATCGAGCCGGAGGAGGACCGCGTCGACTACGGCTACCAGGGCAAGTTCTGGAGCGCCCGCAAGCACGTCATGCACGTCCTTGCCGACTCCAAGAGCGAGAGGATGCGCGAACGGGCGCTCCGGTTCGTCAGGAGCGTGCCCTGCCCGGAGTGTCACGGCAGCGGACTGCGGTCCGAGGCGCTCGCCGTGACCTTCGCCGGACGTTCCATAGCCGAAATCAACGCGATGCCGCTCACCGAGGTTGCGGCGCTGGTGCGGCCCGTCGCGCGGCGGTCCGACGCCGACGCCACCACGTCGACGGCCCGATCCGGGGAGACGACCGAGGTCGCGGTCCGGATCTGCCGCGATCTGGTCGCGCGGGTCGACGTACTGCTCGACCTGGGCCTCGGATATCTCAGCCTCGGGCGCCGCTCGACGACCCTGTCGCCCGGCGAGGCGCAGCGCCTGCGGATCGCCACGCAACTGCGCTCGGGGCTGTTCGGCGTCGTCTACGTCCTCGACGAACCCTCCGCGGGCCTGCACCCGGCTGACGCGGAACCGCTGCTGGACGTGCTGGACCGCCTCAAGGCGGCGGGCAACTCGCTGTTCGTCGTGGAGCACGACATGGACGTCGTACGGCGGGCGGACTGGGTGGTCGACATCGGTCCCGGCGCGGGTGAGGGTGGCGGGTGCGTGCTGTACAGCGGTCCGGTCGCCGGTCTGGAGCGGGTGGAAAAGTCGGCGACGAGCCAGTACCTGTTCGGGCGCGCCAAGCCGCTCGAACACCGGCCGCGCACACCGCACGGCTGGCTGCACCTGAGCGGCGTCTCCCGCCACAATCTGCACGACGTGTCCGTGGACGTACCGCTCTGCGTACTGACGGCGGTGACGGGTGTGTCCGGTTCCGGAAAATCGACGCTGGTCACGCAGGTGCTCGCCGAGGTCGTGCGCGGCCACCTCGGGCTCGTGCCCGAGGAGCCCGACGAGGCGCAGCTGGAGGTCGACGTCCAGGACGCGTCGGGGGTCGAGTCGTTCGACCGGCTGGTCCGGGTCGACCAACGGCCCATCGGCCGAACTCCCCGGTCCAACCTGGCCACGTACACGGGGATGTTCGACGCGGTGCGCAAGCTGTACGCGGCGACGGACGAGGCCAGGGCGCGCGGCTACTCGGCCGGGCGGTTCTCCTTCAACGTGCCCGAAGGGCGGTGCGAGACCTGCCAGGGCGAAGGATTCGTCGCGGTGGAACTGCTGTTCCTGCCTGGTACCTACGCACCGTGCCCGACCTGCCAGGGCGCCCGGTACAACGCCGAAACGCTGGAAGTCACCTACCGTGGCAAGAACATCGCCGAAGTGCTGGGGCTGTCCGTCGACGCCGCTGCCCAGTTCCTGTCCGCCGTCCCGGCCGCTGCCCGCAGTCTGGAGACGTTGCGCGAGATAGGACTGGGGTACCTGCGGCTGGGGCAGCCCGCGACGGAGCTAAGCGGCGGTGAGGCGCAACGCATCAAACTGGCCACCGAACTGCAGCGAGCCCGCCGCGGCCACGCGCTCTACCTGCTCGACGAGCCGACGGCGGGGCTGCACCCCTCGGACATCGCACTGCTGCTGCGACAGCTGCACCGGCTCGTCGACGCGGGCAACACGGTCGTCCTCGTCGAGCATGACCTGGACACGATCGTCACCGCCGACTGGGTCATCGACCTAGGGCCGGGCGGCGGTGACGCCGGCGGGCGGGTGATCTCGGCGGGCCCGCCGGCCAAGGTGGCCAGGGCCCGCCGCAGTGCCACCGCGCCCTATCTCGCGGCCCGGCTCGCGGGCTCCTGACGACGGTGCGAGGGGGCTGAGCACCGGTCGAAGAGAGCAGGCCCCGTACGGGGAGAACGATGAAGATCTGGCCGCGCCGCCCGCACCGGCCGGATGGGGCCAGCGTGTCATCGCATCGCCGACGCCACCCCGGGGGCATTCTGTGGGCACTTGCGGTGGACGGACAACGAGAAGGATCCAGTCATGCAAGCGTCGTCGCAGGGCGTTACGGTAGTGGCTCTCCTCGCGGACCCGGACGCACCGACCGATATTGCGAAACGCCTGGCACGGGCCCTTCCTGATCGGCTCGCCGACAAGTCAGGCCAGGGGCGACGGTTCGATGTCGAAGTGGTCAGCCAGCCCTTCACCGCGGGGGCCGAGGACGCGTCCACCTTGATGCGCCGGATCGTGGACCGCGGAAGTGCGGAGAACTGGGACATCATCGTGGCTCTTACCGACCTTCCGCTGCACTCACACAGGCGAAGGCTCGTTGTGGATCTGAGTCACGAACACGGGGCGGCGTTGCTGTCCCTTCCGTCACTGGGGGGCTGGCGGCTGCAGGGAAAGGCCCGGCGGGCCGTGGAAGAAGCCGTGCTCAGCTTGACAGGTCCGCGGGCCACCGGCGCTGAGCGGGCTCCGCGAAGCCAGCCACCGCTGGGACCCTTCGCCGGTCGTCTCGCACCCATCCGTCCGGGCCCAGTCGATGAGGAGGAGTTCGCCGATCTGCGGTACGTCGCCAACGGGCCGCGCGGCTACCTCAAAGTGCTCGTCGGTATGGTCCGCGCCAACCGGCCGTGGCGGCTGGTGCCGGGCCTTTCGAAAGCTCTGGCGGCCGCACTCGCCACGGGAGCCATCGCCACTCTGGACTCCACCGTCTGGAGCCTGGCTACGTCCCTGAGCACGCCGCGCCTCATCGTCGCCACGGTCGGTTCTGTCGGGCTCATGATCGGCTGGTTGATCATTGACGCGAACCTGTGGCATCGAACAGCGGAGGGTTCGCCGGAGGCGAGGCAGAGGGCGGCTCTCTACAACACCTCGACCGTAGTGACCGTGAGTATCGGTGTCCTCGTCTGCTACGTGGGTCTGATGGCCATCAACTTCGTGTGGGCGCTGTTCATCCTCAACGACCAAGTGTTCGCTTCCATGACACGAAACCCGTTGAACGCGACGGGCTACTGGACGCTGTCATGGTTCGTGGCTTCGACCGCCACAGTGGGCGGCGCGCTGGGATCAGGCTTGGAGAGCGACGAGGCGATCCGGGCAGCGGCCTACTCAAAGCGCGAACAGGAACGTCGCCACATGCTCCAGGGCGAGCACGATGGCTAGCTGTATGCAGATGCACAGGAGCCGGTGGCGATGGAGTGCGGCCCCTCCCGCTCGTCTCCTTGGCGGCCTGCGGCCGTCACTCTGTTGTCGGGCCGGGCGGGAAGCTCTCTCGCACGACGGCCGAACCAATGTCCGGCCGACGCGAGCCGGCATGACCCTCCGGCTGGGCTCACACCCGTGACATGGCTGCGGGCCTTCAGGGAAGTCCTCCGATCCGGGCTCAGAATCGAGGAGACGCGGCTGGAGCCCCTGCTCGCGCTGCGTACGGCCGTCGGTGTGGCACTCGTCATCGGGCCGGCGCTATGGCTCGGCTCCCCTGCGTACGCCGCATCCGCCGCCCTCGGCGCATTCTCTGCGGGTGGGGCCACCTTCCAGCGCACGTGGCGCCCACGCAAGGTGATCGCGCTCGGCGCCGGCGCTGGGCTGGCACTCAGTACCCTGGTGGGCTACCTGGCGGCGGGGCAACTCGTGACATTCATTCCGCTGCTGGCCCTGTGGACCTTTGTCGCAGGGCTGGCGTGGGCCGTCGGATCGACCGCTGGGATCGTCGCAGCGACGACGGTCGGCAGCATGCTGGTGACCATCACCCTGCCCACGAGCGTCGGACGAGCCCTGGAGCACGCCGGGATCATCGCGCTCGGCGGAGTGGTGCAGGCCGTGCTGATCTGGCTGTTCCCGATCCGCCGATGGGGGGCGCATCGTGACGCGCTCGCCGACGCTCTGGCCGCCGTGGCGGACTACGCCCGCCAGCTCCGGCACGACCCGACCGCCCGGTTCGACCCCGAGCCCTTGATGACAGCCCGGGACGCGGCGGCCGTCACGCGATCCCAGGCTCGCACTCGTCCCACCGCCCTCCACGGCCCGCGAGGACTCGCCGAGCGAATTCTGCCGGCCATCGCCGCGCTCGCCGACCCGGGCGTCGGCGCACCGGCTGAGGGACCCGGGAGGGACCGCGCGCGGGAACTGCTCGACGCGGCCGCCGACGTGTTGGATGCGGCCGCCCGGTCGATCCGGCGCGGCACCCCCGTCGAGGTACCGCACAGGACTGTGGACCTCCTGCGTGAAGACGAGGAGCACGAGGTGCTCGAGGGCCCCGCGCGGCAGGCCGCCGAGAGGCTCACGGGACTGCTCGGTGAGGCGCTGGAAATCGCTGAGTGCGGCAACGCGCGCAGAAGGACGCCCGCGCAGCACGGCACCGCGGGCGTTGAGTTCCTGGAGCGCCCGACCATGTTCCGGCTGCTCCTGGTCGGCGTGCGGGCGGTCCGTCGTGAGCTCCGACACGACTCGCCCATCTTCCGGCATGCCGTTCGGCTGGCGGCGGTGGCCACGCTCGGCTATATCATCGCCGCCCGGCTACCCCTGGGTCACGGCTACTGGGCGCCCATCGCCTCGGTGATGGTGATGCGTCCGGACTTCCACCGGACGTACGCGCGTGCGGTCGCCCGTCTCGCCGGGACCCTGGTGGGGGTCGCACTCGCCACCGGAGTGGTGGGGGCCTTGGGCCCGGACGCTCATGTCTTCGGTGCGCTGGCGGTGGTCTCGGCGGGCCTGTCGTACACCCTGAACCGTACCGGCTACGCCTACTCCCAGTGTTTCACCGCCGCGTACGTCGTCTTCCTGCTAGGCATGGGCGGCCAAGCATGGGAACAGACAGTCCCGGAGCGGATGGTACTCACCCTGTTGGGCGGAGCCCTGGCAATGCTGGCCTATGTGGTGTTCCCTGCATGGGAGACGCCCCGGCTGCCGGAACGGCTTGCGGACTGGCTCGCCGCCAACGGCCGCTACGCGGCCGCAGTGCTCCGCAATTACGCCGAACCGACCAGGGAACGCCGTGCCGACATGCGCAGTGCCCAACTGGCGAGCAGAAAAGCGCGTGCCGCCTGGCAGGAGGCATACGACCGGGCAAAGCAGGAGCCGGTCCGCCCCAGGGGCCTGACTTCGCGTGAGGCGGAGGAGGCACAGGAGGCACTCAAAGGGTTCGACAGGGCGGCAACGCTCATGGAGAACCGCGTCCCGCAGGACGACAACCCTTTCGCTCCCGAGGTGGAGGGGCTCGCCAAGGCCCTGGAAGCGGACACGGCGCAGGCGGCAGCCGACATGCGCGAACACAGAGACCCGGACTGGGGACGCGTGGAGAATGCTCTCAAGGCGTGGGAGGGCGCCGGTGGCCGGAGCCCAGCGCTACGGCGCGAGGCGGACTTGCAGAAGCGCGCCCTGGAGGACCTTGCGACAGCCGTAAGCCGCACCCCCCTGGAGCGCGATGTCGGCTCCGTGCGCGAGGAGCAGCGGGTGCGGGAAGCCATGGAGGCTGAAGGCGATGGTTCAGGACCCGCGCGCCGGGGTGGGTGACCGCCACGCAGCGTCACTGCGGAGGGGCGGTTCTGGGCCTCGCCCCCGGTGATCCGCTGCAGCGTGTGAGGGTTCGGGACGCCTGCCGGCAGAGTTCCCCGTGTCCGAGTCCGAGTCCGAGGACGCGGAGAGGCTGCCGGGTACCGGTGCAGCGAACGCTGCACCGCTACCCGACCAAGCCGGATCGAGCAGGATGCAGCCGGATGGAAACGGGGAACTATGTCCGGTGTTTCTGCATCGCCGCAGGTGAGAGGCGTCACGCTTATGGGTTCGAGTCCACCCGCCCCACCGAGCGTCCCCGGGCAGAATCGTTCTGACCTGGGGAAACGCGTTTTCCGGGGGCGTTTCGCGTGCAGTGTTCGCCGCACTTAGGTGCAGCGAACGTGAGGCTTCGGTCTTTCCAAGCAGGTATCGCACGGCTGTGACCTGGTCTTTTGTTGCCCTCGTGTTCGTGGGAGCGTTAAGGGCGGTCCCACGGCCGTTTAGGGAGACGCCGCACCCATCCAACCCTGCCGCATCGGCGTGACATCGCCTTCTCTGCACCTGGTCTTCCTCGTGAGCGAATGGGCCGCCGTCATGGATGTTGGTGGCGTATCGTGGTCATGTACATCATGGACTTTTCGTGAGGGGTGGCTGGTATGTCTGTGACCCAGGTTGATCTCGATGACGAGGCGTTGGCCGAGGCGATGCGACTCATGGGTGCCTCGACGAAGAAGGAGACGGTCAACGGGGCTCTGCGGGACTACGTGGCGCGTATCAAGCGGCTGGAGGCTGCCGAGAAACTGGCCGCGCGGGGTGAGCGGGGCGAGTTCGAGGCCGCGGCTGCGGCGCATGCGGCTGCCAAGCGCGCTCGGCGAGCAGTTTTCGAGTGATCACTTACCTCCTCGACGCGTCCGCCCTGTGGCACCTCTTCCGTACGCCAGGGGCGTTGCGTCCCTGGGAAGGGCACATCGCCGCCGGTGTGTTCCACATCTGTGAGCCGACAAGGGCGGAGTTCCTCTACTCGGCCACAAGCCCCGCTCATCGGGATGAATTGGCCGAAGATATGGACGACCTCTGCCATCTTTCGCCGGTTCCCAAGAACGCGTGGCGCTGGGTCGACACCGCGCAGTACAAACTCACCCAGCGCGGGCAACACCGCGCCGCCGGAGCCATCGATCTCCTGGTATGTGCGACAGCGGTCCATCACGGTCACACGGTGCTCCACCTGGACAACGACTTCGCCACGGTGGCGGCGGTCCTCAAGGTAGTGCAGCAACGAGACGTACGCGCCTGACCGCTGTCCATCGGTGATCGTCGCTGGGGCTCCGGCCAACGGGGTTGCGGTGAAGCCCGGCACGGTCGCCTGCTTGCGCATTTAGTGCCCGGGGCGGGGACGCGCAGGGACTACCGTTCCCCGGCGGACTGCCCGCGGCGGGTGGCCTGCAGACTGCCGAGCAGAGTGAGCGCCTGGGCGTCGGCGCTTCCCGGTTCGGCGTGGTAGATCACCAGCAGTTGGCCCGGTGCTCCGCGGACATCGAAGGACTGGTACGTGAGCGAGAGGGGCCCGACGTCGGGATGGTCGAGTTCCTTGGCGTCCTGAGTCTTTCCGTAGACGGTGTGTGATGCCCAGAGTGCGGCGAAGTCCTCGCTCGCCCCGGTCAGGGAGTCGATCAGCTCGTACAGACGCGGGTAGTGGGGGCCGAGGCCCGTGGCGTGACGCAGCCCGGCCACAACCGCCTCGGCCGATCTGTCCCAGCGCGTGAAGAATCCCCGTGCCGCTGGGTCGAGGAACGTCATACGGGCGAGGTTGTCCACGGCTTCGAACGGGGAGAACAGCGCTTCGGCCAGGGCGTTGGCCGCCAGAAAGTCCTTCGCCGGGTTCAGGACGAACGCAGGGGCGTTCGTGTAACCGTCGAGGAGTTGCTTCAGCGGCGCACCGACCGCTTCCCTCGGCAGGTCCCGGTTGTCGTCCCGTACCGCGCCCGCCAGCCGGTACAGGTGCTCGCGCGCGGCGTCGTCCATGCGCAGGGCGCCGCTGATCGCGTTGAGGATCTGCGAGGAAGGGCTGCGCTCGCGGCCCTGTTCCAGCCGGGCGTAGTAGTCGCTGTTCATTCCGGCCAGGACGGCGACCTCCTCCCGTCGCAGCCCCGCCACCCGGCGCGCGCCGTAGGAGGCGAGGCCGACGTCACCGGGTCGCAGACGGGCACGGTGGGCGCGCAGAAATTCTCCGAGATCGTTGCTGGTCACCCGTCCAGGCTATGCCGCCCTCTGGTGGTGTGCCTGGGTGCGCCGTACCCCGGCACAGCCTGTCCTGGCTCCCGCTTCCGCAGTGGCACAGCTTTGCCTCGAAGACACCTGCGAATGAAAGGGGAGCGTGATGAGCCAGCAGTCGGAAGCGTCGGCCGGTGAGCGGGCGGACGTGGTCGGTATGTGGGTGACCGCGGACGGACGCATCCGCCAGGAACTGCGCGTCGACGGTCGCTATGACGAGGCCCGCGGTGACCGCTCCAGCGCCTACACCGGCCGCTACACGGTGACCGGAAACCACCTCGACTACGTCGACGACACCGGCTTCACCGCTACCGGCGACATCCGCGACGGCGTGCTCTTCCACGAGCACCTCGTCCTGCACAAGGAGGACCAGGCGTGAAACACACAGCCAAGACCTTTCTGATCACCGGCGTCAGAGGCGGCCTCGGCCGCGCCTTCGCCTTCGCCGCCTTGGAGGCCGGCCACACCGTCGTCGGCACCGTCCGCAACAGCACCGACGCGGCGGCCTTCACCGCTCTTCACCCGGAACGTGCTCACGCCCGCATCCTCGACGTGACCGACGACGAAGCCGTGCTCGCCGTGACGGGTGGCCATCGGCCCCCTTGACGTGCTGATCGCGAACGCCGGCTACGGCCTGGAAGGGACCTTCGAGGAAACCTCCCTGGCCGACCTGCGCGCCCAGTTCGACGTCAATGTCTTCGGCGCCGCGGCCACCATCAAGGCCGTCCTGCCCTTCATGCGCCAACGGCGCCGCGGGCACATCCTGGCCGTCACCTCCATGGGCGGCCTAGTCGGCTTCCCTGGCGTCTCCGCCTACTGCGGCAGCAAATTCGCACTCGAAGGCATCCTCGAAGCCATCGGCAAGGAAGTCGCCGCCTTCGGTATCCACGTCACCGCCATCGAGCCGGGCTCCTTCCGTACCGCCTGGGCCGGACGCTCGATGATCCGGACACCGCGCACCATCCCTGATTACGACGACCTCTTCGAACCCATCCGCGCCGCCCGTCAGAAGGCCGACGGACGACAGCTCGGCAACCCGGTCCGCGCCGCCAGCGCGCTCCTGCGCGTCCTCGACGCACTCGATCCGCCCGCTCACTTGGTCCTCGGCTCCGACGCCCTGCGCCTGGTCCGCGCTGGACGTGAAGCTGTCGACCACGACCTCGACACCTGGAAAGAGCTCACTCTCTCCACGGACTTCCCGCAGACCGACGAGACGGGATAACAGAGCTCCATACCGCTACGGAAAGCGACTGCCTGCCGTGGGCAGTGAGAGGTCGAGAGGGGAGAAGCCGTCGCCCCCGGGGGGCGACCCGGTGATAAGCGAACGACGGGAGACCCCCCGCTCCTCGGGCGCAGCGATGCGAGCAGCGGGGGGAGGGGGGGAGGAGGAGGTGGTGCAGCGAACGCTGCACCGCATCCGCTGGAGCCGGATCGAGCGGGATCGAGGAGGAAGCAACCGGATCGAAAGTGGGGCATAAGTCGGGCGCTTTGGTAAAGCTGCAGGTGAGACGCGTCTCCCTTTTGGGTTCGAGTCCCACCCGCCCCACCGAGCATCCCCAGGCAGAATCGATCTGACCTGGGGAAACGCGTTTTTCGGGGTGTTTTCTGTGCGGTGGACGCAGCACGATGGTGCAGCGAATGCGTGCTGGGGGCAGGCCTGCGGAGCCATTGCGCTGCTGTGACCTGGGCTTTGCCGGTGCTGTCGCGGCACGTTCTCCGGCAGTCGCTGGAGTCCGAACCGCACGGGCTCTCGGGGTCAGTATGTGGCTGAGGGCGTCAGGTGCTGGGACGAGCTGGTTCGGATCGGACCGGTTGTCGCCGTCTCGCTTCCTCGTCCGGCAAGCCGGCGGGCCGACCGTCCCGGGCGTGCAGTCCGGCATCCGTTAGCGCGCCGCACCCTCATCGAGCTGAACGCCTCGGCGCGATGACCTCGCGGGGCGCGTCTCAGGCAGCGGCGCGGGGCGCCCTCGCCTCAAGGGTCCTCACCCACAAGCAGGAGACGCTCGTCCTCGCCGGCGAAGACCAGGAAGGCGCACGCGAGCCGCCGCCAGGTCCGGGCCCCGAGGCGGCGCAAGCGTCTCCCGGTCGGTCAGAACGCCTGTATGTACACCCGGGTCCTGTCGGCCTTCAGTGCCAGGACGTGGATCTCGATCCACTGGACCTCGCTCCGGCGGCTGTCCCCGACGCAGGGCGGGCAGACCCCCGCCCAGCGGACGCCCTTCTCGCTCTGGGGCTCGGCAAGGCCGAGGTGTTTGAAGAGTTCGGTGGGGGCCGGGAGGTCCTGGCTTCTTGTGCGCAGGGGCTTCTCGGGACGCAGGTCCTCAGCTACCCCCACCGCGGTCCGCTCGTCGGTCACGAAAGAGAGCAGGTAGATGTCCTCCTGCGGATTGATCTGCACGGCGCCCTTCACCTCCGTCGCGCTCTCGGGCACCGCAACCTTCATGAACGCCGATGCCTCCGGAGCGCCCATCTCCTTTCCCCAGTGCGAGGCGCGCCCGTCCGTCGTGCGGTGATCATCCCCGCCGGCACTCGAACAGGAGGTGAGCAGCAGGGCGGCCCCGAGGGCCGCGAGCAGTCGTGACCGCAGGGCAGATCGGTCGTTCACCGGTTCTCCTCGTCGCCGCGCGAGACGTCCCCGCGGGACCCTTCGCGCCCAGGGTCCGCCGGAGTCACCCCGGGGGCTGAGCCACTGTTCAGATCCTGGGTGTAGGTGCTGCTGCTACCGCGCATGTCGAATTCCTGGGCGAAGCCCACCTTGTGGAGTCGCCCCATGTCGTCATCGGGAATGGTGACACCACCGGGGAACGTCGTCGATTTTCCGGAGTCCCAGTTGTACCGGTCCCACACGTTGACCTGGTAGTCGAGCGAGACCTGTGGTTTGCCTCCGTCGCCCGGACTGACGGTGACCATGCCCGACACGTTCTGCTGGTGCGACCCGACCGCGTGGAACCATTCGTCCTCCCCGAAGGTCCGCCCGATCGCCTGGCTCTCCACGGGAACGACGACCGTCCTGTCGCCGCCGGCCTTCTCGAACTCATCCAGGGCCTTCTGACGCCATGCTTCCTGGTTCTCGGCGATGTGAAGCGTGCCGAGGTCGGTCCGGAACCCGGAATCGTCGTGCAGGATGCGGTCGACGTCGAGCTCGAGCGGCTCGCCGGTGCCGCTGAGGTAGTGCTGCATGTTGCGGGATGCCGCGACCTCTCCTGTGACATCGCCGCCTGCGGCGATCGCTTGAGCCTGCGTCAGGACCCAGAGGTCGTGCGCGGTGGGATCCTCCGTGTCGAATGCTCCCGAGCCCGCGTCGGCCGGCCTCCACTCGTACAGCGGGGCCATGATCCCTGCTTCTCGAAGGTCGTCGCCGCGCTCTCGCAGCAGGATGCCGCGGGTCACCGGATCGAGATCACGCCACCACTCCGCCACGGCGGCCGTCCCCTTCGGCATGTTGGCGGCCTTGCCGGCCTCCTCCAGGGAGGGATAAGGACTCTGCACAGGGCTTCTGTTGAAGCCGTTCATGGTCCCGTCCATGATGTCGGAGTCGACCACGGCGGCTGCGAGGGCGAGCCTGATGCCGTCGTCGGCGTCAGTGACCGCCTGGACCGCATGGTCGAGGAGATCGGCCCACCGGGTCACCTGCGCACGCACGCTTTCCTGGTAGCCGGGGTCATGCACGTACGCACTGCGTGCACTCTGACTGAGCTGTTCGGTATCGAACGAGACGACGCCTTGGTCGGAGACACGCATGCCGTCCTTGATCGCGTCGGCGCGCACGGTGTTCACCCTGCCACGGAGGGCGGTGAGCTGGGTGTGTGAATCCCGCAGGATGGACGCAATCGCCTTGGCCTCCTTCTGAGCCCCCTGCAGCTCCTTGAGCGTCACGGCGAACCTGTAGTTCGCGGCATCGGCGCTCTGGCCGACCCACGACGGTGCGAGTGAGACGCCATGGACATCCCGTTCGTACTGCGCTTCGATCGTCTTGAACTTGCCTGCCATCTCACCCCACTTGTCGGCGGCGTCGGTGAGTTTGGACAGGTCGCTGCTCATCACTTCGTGATAGGTCGGCACACATCCCCCGGGGCGGTCGGTCGGCTGGTCAGTAGTCGTCGATCGGGGACGGCGGACCCAGTTGAGAGCCGATGCCTATGTCGTCGTTCCGGAAGTCGATGCCCGTCTTGCTCAGGGCGTGCTTCTCCGCCGCCAGTCGACCCACCAGCGCCTTGACCTGCTGCTCCCACGTCCGGTGCGCCTTCTTCAACGCACCCGACGTGTCCCAGCCGTACCCGTCCCTGGCGCCGAGCTCCTTGACCACCGCTTTCACGCTCTCGGCGGCGTGCTTGCCGTCCCTCTCGACATCGGGTTCCAGATCATCGTTGATGGCCTTCGCCGCCGCCTGCTTCTTTTCCGGGCTTGAGGCGAGATCCGGGACGCCACCACCCCCTGCCGCCGGGGCGAGCTGGTTCAGCCGCATCGAGTCCGTGCGCTGGGCTGCCACGTCGTTCTTGATCTGCTTCCACTCGTCCCAGGCCATGGCCCCCCCCGTAAGCGTGATCCTTCCCGATAAACACACGGAGTGTTATGGCTCAGGTGACAGCTGGTGCTTGGCCAAAAGCTCGCTGCCGAGTGTCTGACGACAGGTAGGCCCCCGCATTCGCGGGGGCCTTTTTCCTTGCTTCAGGGTCATCTGCTTGCCCGATGCCCGCCCGAAGTGCCGTGGGTGTCGCAGGAGTGGGCCGGGGGATGTGCCCCGCACGGGTGCTCGACGTTCGCTCAGCCGTGGACGGGTGGAGCCGGTGCCAAGCGGTAGGCGTCGCCCTCGCGGCGTACGTGCCCGGCGGTCGGGGGCGGGAAGTGGCTGCCGAGGAGGAGCGTGGACGTGCCCGCGACTGAGTCCAGCATCTGACGCCGCGTCCTGGCGGCGAGTTCGGGTGCGATGTCCACGCAGCTGCACAGTCCGGGGTGTGACAGCTGGACCGGGTGGTGGATGCTGTCGCCGGTGACCAGCGCGTGCTCGCCTCCGCTGCTCAGCCGCACCGCCATCTGTCCGGGGGTGTGGCCGGGAGTGGGTATCAGGCGCAGGCCCGGTGCGATGTCCGTCCCCTCGTCGGCGACGTCGACGAGGTCGAGCAGGCCGGCGTCCCGGACGGGGTGGACCGAGTCCCGGAACATCTGCTGCCGGGCTTCGTCCATCTCGGCTCCGGCCCAGTGGTCCCATTCCGTGCGGGTGGTGAGGTAGCGCGCGTTGGGGAAGGTCGGTACCCAGTCGTCGCCCTCGGCGCGTGTGTTCCAGCCCACGTGGTCGGTGTGGAGGTGGGTCAGGATGACGAGGTCCACGGCCTCCGGAGCGAAGCCCGCCGCCCGCAGTCGTGCCTCGTAGTCGCTGTTCAGATCGTGCCAGGCGGGGTTGGCGCGCCGCTTGCCGTTCCCGATGCCGGTGTCGACGAGGACCCGCATGCCGTTTACCTCGACGGCGAAGCTGTGGCTCGCCAGGCGGAGCGAGCCCTGTCCGTCGGCGAAGTCGGGGTGGAGCCAGGGCGTGCCGGTGACGAGGCCTGCCGTCGCTCCGGGCAGCAGCCACCGGCCGGTTCCGGAGGGGAGGGCGATCTCGTCGACGCGGCGCACGGTGTGGTCGCCCACGGTCCATGCGGGCGTCCGGAGGGCGGCGGGGGTCCTGGTCGGCGTCCGGGGCATGGCGGTCTTCCTTACCTGTCGCGGCTAAAAGCAATTGGTTTGCTTTAAGTGACCGTAGGGCCTACGTTCTCCTAAAGCAAACGATTCGCGTTTACGTGGTCGTGAGTCGGGGGCGCTTCCCCCGCCCGACACATCGCGCAGAACCGGAAGGACGCGCATGACCAGCGAACTCACTCCCCAGGAGGCAGCCCGAGGGGCGCTGCGGGCGGGACTCCCTCTCGGCGGTGACCGCCATGGGCCGGTGGCCGCGACGGCCAACCACATCCACTCCGTCATCTCCACGCTGAGGGAACTCGACTTCGGCGACACCCCGCCCGCGGCCTCCTTCCGGGCCGGGGAGGAGGGCACCGATGCAGCCGTTTGAGCTGTCGCTCACCGAGGCCTCCAGGGCGGTGCGCGCACGGGAGTTGTCCCCGGTCGAACTCACCGAATCCGTACTCGGTCGCATCGGCGCGGTCGACGGACGGCTCGGTGCCTATGTCACCGTCGTCGCGGACCACGCCCGGGCGGTGTCCGCCCGGGCCGAGCGGGAGATCTCGACGAGCGGACCGCGTGGGCCGCTGCACGGGATCCCCATGGCCCTCAAGGACCTGATCGACGTCAAGGGGATTCCCACCACGGCGAGTTCGGACGTCCGGGCCGGTCATGTCGCGGAGCGCGACAGTCATGTGGCGGAACGGCTCGGCGCGGCCGGGGCGGTCCTCCTGGGCAAGACGCACACGCACGAGTTCGCGTACGGCCTGACCACGCCGCAGACCAGCAACGCCTGGGACCACAGCCGGGTGGCCGGAGGGTCCAGCGGCGGATCGGCGGTGGCCGTCGCCGCTGGTGCGGCGACGTTCGCCCTGGGCACGGACACGGGCGGCTCCATCCGGGTCCCTGCGGCGCTGAACGGGGTGGTGGGTCTCAAGCCGACCTACGGCCTGGTCTCCCGCTCAGGCGTCACCCCGCTCTCCTGGTCGCTCGACCACGTCGGCCCCCTCACCCGCACCGTCCAGGACGCGGCTCTGGTGCTGGCGGCGACGGCCGGTCACGACCCGCGCGACCCCGCGAGCGTGTCCGGCCCGCCGGTCGGCCACTCCGGAGGAGGTGACCTGAGGGGGCTCAGGGTCGGGGTGCCCGGCACCTACTACTTCGACCGGGTGTCGCCCGCGGTCGAGGAGGCGGTACGCCGGGCGATCGGGCGGTTGTCGGAGCTCGGGGCGGAGCTCGTCGAGGTCGAGATCCCGATGGCGCGCTACATCCAGGCCGTGCAATGGGGACTCATGGTTCCCGAGGCATCCGCCTATCACGAGCGTTCGCTGCGGGCCGCCCCCGGTCTGTACGCGCCGGACGTCCGCATCCTGCTGGAGGCCGGTGAGCTGACCTCGGCGGGCGACTACCTGCGCGCCCAGCGCGCCCGGACGATGATGCGCGACGCCTGGGCCCGGATGTTCGACGGGATCGACGTCCTGGCCGCCCCGGCCGTGCCGATGACGGCCGCCGAAGCAGGCCAGGACACCGTGGAGTGGGCCGACGGCACGATCGAAGCGGTGTCCGACAGCTACGTACGGCTTTCCGCGCCGGCCGACATCACCGGCGTACCGGCTCTCACCCTTCCGGTCGGCCACGACCGGGCCGGCCTGCCGATCGGCATGCAGCTGATGGCGAGGGCCTTCCGGGACGCGACGGTCCTGCGGGTGGGACGGGCCTACGAGGAGGCGGCGGCCGACAGGGGGCGGCTCGCCCCGGTCGTCGTCTGAGCCCCGGCCTTACCCCGGCCCCACGGTTGCCCGGAGTGTCAGGGGCACCACCCTTCGGGCCAGCTGGAAGGGCAGCCGGAAGGGCCAGCTAGAAGCAACGGATTCGCATTAAGGTGGAGAGCATGAGCCCCAAGCCCATGACCCGCCCCGGTGGGCGCAGCGCGCGTGTGCAGGAGGCCGTCCACGCCGCGGTCCGTGAACTCGTCGGTGAGGTGGGCCGCGACGCGGTGACCGTCCCCATGGTCGCGGCGCGGGCCGGCGTGACGCCGTCCACGATCTACCGCCGCTGGGGCGACCTGCAGGAACTCCTGTCCGACGTCGCCGTGGAACGGCTGCGCCCCGAGACCGATCCGGCCGACCTCGGCAGCCTGCGGGCCGACCTCGACGCGTGGGCGGAGCAGTTCCTCGACGAGATGGCCTCTCCGTCCGGGCGCGCCTACATCAGGGACGCGCTCCTCGGGGACCCGGACGGCAGCAACGCCGGCCGCTGCTCCGCCTACGCCGCTGAGCAGATCGACGCCGTGCTGAACCGCGCGGTGGGGCGGGGCGAGCCGGTGCCCGACACGGAACGGGTGATCGACCGCGTGGTGGCGCCGATCATGTACCGCATTCTGTTCCGCCCCGGCGGGCAGGGCGCCGACTACGCGCGCGAACTCGTCGCCAACGCTCTGCACCGTTCCTGACGGACGCCCGCGACTACCGTCCCCCGGAGGACAACGGCACCGGTGTGAACATCGGGGGTTCCTCGTCCACGGTCAGGGCGGTCGGCCCGTACAGCCAGTCCACGAACGCGTAGTCGTACGTGTCGCGGGCGCGCAGCAGTGCGTTGCGCTGTTCGCGGGCGACGCCGTCGAGGTGCCACAGCTCGCCCCACGCGCGGGAGGTGGTGAGCACCCGGCGGCAGTGCTCGGGGCGGACCGCCTCGTAGGCGAAGAGGGCCGCGTCCCAGTCGACGGAGCCGTCGGCGGCGCGGTTGCGGGCGACGTGCTCGCCGAGCACCCAGCCGTCCTCGATCGCCATGATCGCGCCCTGCGCGATGTACTGGAGCGGGGGGTGCGCCGAGTCGCCGAGGAGTGCGATCCGGCCGTGGACCCAGTTCATGATCGGGTCGCGGTCGAACATCCGCCACCACTTCTCCCGCCACATGAAGGGCAGGCCCTCCTGGACGAAGTCGCAGGTCCCGGCGAAGGCGTGGTCCAGCTCGTCCGGGGTGCCCCAGTCCTCCTCGCCGGCGACGGCCCTGGGGGACTCGAAGACGGCGACCTGGTTGAGGAGTTCGCCGCCCCGCAGGCCGTAGTGGACGAAGTGGCACTTCGGGCCGACGTGCACCACGACCTCGCTGAGGTCGAGGCCCTGGACCCGCGGCTGCCCGGCGGGCACGGTGCCGCGGTAGGCGACGTACGCCGAGGAGACGGGTTCGTCGTCGACGAGCAGCTTGCGCGCGGCCGAGTGCAGGCCGTCGGCCGCGAGGACCAGGCCCGCCTCGTGGACCTCACCGGAGGCGAGGGTGACGCCGGCGCCGCGTCCGGTGTTCTCGTACGACACGACCCGCGCGTCGTTGATCAGCTCGACGCCCGCGCGCTCGCAGGCGCGGAGCAGCAGCCCGTGCAGGTCGCTGCGGCCGCTGGTCGCCACCCTGAACGCCGCGGCCCACGCGCTGGAGAAGGACCTGGCCGAGCAGCAGTGACCACGCCCGGCGGCGGCGCGGACTCCCGGGGCCCGCGCCGCCGTTGCCCGGCCGGCTCAGTCGCCGATCGCGCAGGCGTCCCCGTTGAGCAGGAAGCGCGGCGGTGAGGAGCGGTCGCCGGTGTGGTCGGCGAGATAGCCGAGGGTGACGCTCGCGCCGGGAGCGATCGTGGCGTTGTGCCCGGCGTCGGCGGCCTTGACCATGTTGCCGCTCTGGTTCAGGTCCGTGTTCCAGTCGGAGACGACGGTCTGCCCGAGGGCCAGGGGGAATTCGAGCGTCCAGCCGTTCACGGGGGTGCTGCCCGTGTTGGTGACGGTGAGGTCGACCGTCGCGCCCGTACCCCAGGCAGTCACGGTGCGGTCCACCCGGCAGGTCGGTTCCTCCTGCGCGAACGACACCCGGTGCAGTCCGCCGGGCAGGTCGTTGACCACGTAGAACTCCCCGTCCACGGTCGCCCCGATCGACGTCACCTGGGTGGGCATCTCCCCGATCTCCGCCTGCTCGTAGCCGCCTTGGCCGTCCGGGCGCAGCGCCCAGACCGTGGACGAGCAGTAGTCCGTCGCGATGTACGTGCCGCCGGCCAGGTCCGCGTGCTCCTCACCCCGGTAGACCTGGCCGCCGATCACCGAACAGCCGCCCGTGTACGGCGAGTACGTGAACACGGGCTCGGTGTACGTCTCGCCGGCCTTGCAGTCGCCGCCCTCGAACTTCTCCAGGCCCTCGTAGCAGGACCAGCCGAGGTTCAGCCCTCCCCGGCCGGGGGCGAGATGGTCGATCTCCTCCCACCGGCCCTGGCCGACGTCGCCGATCCACATCGAGCCGTCGGCGCGGTCGAAGGAGAACCGCCACGGGTTGCGCAGGCCGTACAGCCAGATCTCCTCGCGGGCGCCCGGGGTGTCCACGAAGGGGTTGCCGGCGGGCACGCAGTAGGCGAGCTCGCCGCAGGTGCGGCTCACGTCGATGCGCATGACCTTGCCCAGCAGGGTGTCCAGGCGCTGTGCGGAGCGGAGCGGGTCGGCGGATCCGCCGCCGTCGCCGATGCTCCAGTAGAGATCGCCGTCCGGGCCGAACGCGAGCTGGCCGCCGTTGTGGTTGCTGTTCTCGGCGTGCTCCTGCGAGAGCAGGACCTCCAGGCGGGACTCGTCGAGCCGGTAGCGGGCGAGGGTGACCGCGCCGTCGGGCAGCGCCGTGTACGCGAGGTACAGGTCCTGGCTGTCGGCGAAGTCGGGCGGGAGGGCGATGCCGAGCAGACCGCGCTCGTTGCCCGACTCGTCCACGGCCGCCTTGATGTCCACGAGCGGGTCCGCCGCCAGGCCGGTGTCCGGGTGGTAGGCACGGACGGTCCCGGACTTCTCGGTGATGAACAGCCGGTCCGTGCCGTCGTCGGGGGCGGCGATCGCGGTGGGCCGTTTCAGCCCGGAGGCGACCTGGGTGGTGGTCGCACTGAGGGACGGCAGAGGTACGGAAGCGGCGCCCGCCGCCGTGTCCGTCCGGGGCGGCGCGGCGTCCGCCGCGGTCGCGGGGAACGAGGCGGGGGCGGTCAGCAGGAGGGCCAGCAGGAGAGGCCCGGCCCAGCGACGTCTTTGCATATCGGCTCCAGGAAAGAGGACGCTTGCACGGCGGTGGTGCCTGTACGCGGTGGGGGGTTCCATGGAGAAGGAGCGGGGCCGCTGCGGTGCACAGCGGCGTGGGAGCGCTCCCGCCGCTCAAGGCTGCTCGTCGCGGGGCGGGGCGGCAACGCGTGTTTGCGCCACGTTCGCACCGTGTGGCGCAAACGTGGCGGTGGCCGGACGGATCGAGCGGTGTCCGCGCCGGCGTCCCCTCAGCTGAACGCGCGGCGGTAGCTGTGGGGGCTCACACCGGTCGTCTTCTTGAACCGGTCGCGGAAGGCGGTCGGTGAGCCGAACCCGACCTGGGCGCCGATGCGTTCGACCGTGTGGCGGGTGGACTCCAGGAGGTGCTGGGCCTGGCGGATGCGGGCACGGTGGAGCCACTGGAGGGGGGTCGTGCCGGTCTGCTCACGGAAGCGGCGGATCAGTGTCCGGGTGCTGATCCCGGCGTGAGCCGCGATGTCGGCGAGGGTGAGGTCGTCGGCGAGATTGTCCTGGAGCCAGCCGAGGAGGGGCTCAAGGGTGCTGCCCTGCGGGGTGGGCACATGGTCGTGGACGATGAACTGCGCCTGCCCGCCCTCCCGTTCCAGCGGCATCACGGACAGCCGGGCCGCATCGGCGGCGACGGCGGACCCGTAGTCCTTACGGATCATGTGGAGGCAGAGGTCCATGCCGGCGGCCGCTCCGGCCGAGGTGAGGATCTGGCCGTTGTCGACGTACAGGACGGCGGGGTCGACCTCGACGTCCGGGTGGGTGGCGGCCAGGAGGTCGGCGGCGATCCAGTGCGTGGTGGCCCGCAGCCCGTCCAGGAGCCCCGTGGCCGCCAGCGGGAACGTGCCCGAGCAGATCGACGCGATGCGCGTGCCGTCCTCGGCGGCGGCCCGCAGCGCGTCACGGACGGCCGGGGAGAGCGGGGCGAGGGGGTTCGCGGTGCCGGGCACGACGACCGTGTCCGCACCCTTCAGCCCGTCCAGCCCCCAGGGCGCGCGCAGGCTGAAGGAACCCGCGTCGGTCTCCTGCCGTTCGGCGCAGACCCGGACCTGGTACCCGGGGCGGCCGTCCGGGAGGCGGGTGCGGGTGAAGACCTCGATCGGGGTGGACAGGTCGAACGGGATCACCTGGTCCAGGGCGAGGACGGCGACGGTATGCATGGCGTAAATGTACCCCTCCACCGGAGAACCGTCATGGTTCCGAAGGGGGCAGATTCATCATCTGCCCAGTTCACAGGCGTGATTCCCGGTCTGGCACTTTTCCGTGGGTACCTGGCACTCACGCCTATGGGAGGCGGCGCGCGAGCCGATTAGCGTCGGGGTGAACCCGGCGCCGACCGGGCGCCCACCGGAACCGAGGACCCTCCCCATGCATGCCCAGATCGTCCTGTTCGACGGATTCGACCCCCTCGACGTCATCGCGCCGTACGAAGTGCTCCACGCCGGTGGCACGGCCTCCGGAGGTCTGGTGAGCGTGGAGCTCGTGTCCGCCGAAGGGCCGCGCGAGGTGGTCAGCGGCACCGGGTCCCTGGCGCTGCGCGCCACCGCGGCTCTCGACCCCGCGCGACCCGGCCTGGTCCTCGTGCCCGGAGCCTCCGGCCGGGTCGGCGAACCGGACGAGGTGCCCGGCCATGACTTCGGCGCCGGGCAGCCGCAGCAGGACGCGTCCATCCCGGTGCTGCTGGGCCGCACGCTGACCACCGAACTGCCCGCGCTGCTGGCGGCGGCGATGGAGAACCCGGAGGTCACCGTCTGCGCGGTGTGCGGCGGTTCGCTCGTCCTCGCCATGGCCGGACTGCTGGAGGGCCGGCACGCCACCACCCACCACATGGGCCTCGACATGCTCGACGCCACCGGGGCCCACGCGGTGCGGGCGCGCGTCGTCGACGACGGCGACGTCGTCACCGGCGCCGGGGTCACCTCCGGACTCGACCTGGCCCTCCACCTCCTGGAGCGCGAGGTGGGGCCCCGGATCGCCCACGCGGTCGAGGAGATGTTCGCCCACGAGCGGCGCGGCATCGTCTGGCGTGACCAGGGCCCGGTCGCCGCCGCCTTCTGACGGGCGCCCGCGCCCGTTCTCCCACCACCGATCCACACCACCGATTCACACCACCGATTCACACCACCGAAGACCTGAGGAAGAGTGCACATGCCCGTCGAAGGCATCTGGGACCTGTCCGTCTCCACCCCGATCGGCACGATCAAGGCCGTCGTCGAACTCCGCAGGGAGGACGGCCTCCTCACCGGAGCCGCCCACGGCGCGGGGGAGGAGGTCCCGCTCCGCGAGGTCCTCCTCGACGGCGACCGCCTCACCTGGAAGCAGGCCGTCACCCGGCCCATGCGCCTGAACCTGGCCTTCGACGTGACGGTCGCGGGCGACACCCTGGCCGGCACCTCCAGGGCCGGGCGCCTGCCCGCCTCCAAGGTCACCGGCCTGCGCCGCACCGCCGCCCCGGCGGCCACGGAGCACTGACCATGACGAAGCTCTTCCTCTCCCTGCACGTCCTGGCCGTCGTCCTGGCGATCGGCCCGGTCACCGTCGCGGCGAGCATGTTCCCCCGGACGCTGCGCACCGCCCACGGCGGTCCCGGCGACGGCGAGGCGCTGACCACGCTGAGGATGCTGCACCGCATCTGCCGGGTGTACGGGGTCATCGGCATCGCCGTACCCCTGTTCGGGCTCGCCACGGCGAGCAGTCTCGGTGTCCTCGGCAGCCCCTGGCTGATCACCTCGATGCTCCTGACCGCCGCGGCCGCCGGTCTGCTGGTCCTGCGGATCCTTCCCGTGCAGGGCGCCGCCCTCGCCGCCGTACAGGCGCCCGGCTCCGGCGCCGAAGCCCGCACCCCGGCCCGTCTCGCCATGGCCACCGGTGTGTTCAACCTGCTCTGGGCCACGGTCACCGTCCTGATGATCGTCCGCCCCGGCTCCACCACGGGAGCGTGACCGTGTCCCTGCGTCCCCTGCGTATCGCGGCCCACGCCGAACTCGTCTCCCTCGTGGTCATGCTGGCCAACCTGGCCACCGTCCACCTCGGACCCGTCTCCTCCCTGATGGGCCCCACCCACGGCTGCGCCTACCTCGTCGTCCTCGTCGCGACCTGGCGTCACGAGCGGGCCAGCTCCGCCGCCAAGGCCCTCGCGGTGGTCCCCGGCGTCGGCGGGCTCCTGGCCCTCCGCAGGCTCGACCCGGAGACGGCCGCCGCACCCGCTCCCTAGCTGCCGTTACCATCCCCTGTGACCGAAACAGCCGAACAAGGTGTATCCCGCACCCGCATACTCGCCGACCTGACGCCGCTGCGTTCCTCCCCGGACTACCGGCGGCTCTGGTTCGGGAACACCGTTTCCTGGATCGGGCAGGGCATGACGGCGCTGGCCGTCTCCCTCCAGGTCTACGACATCACCGGGTCCGCGTTCTCCGTCGGGCTGATAGGTCTCTGTTCGCTCGTTCCGCTGGTGCTCCTCGGGCTGTACAGCGGGGCGGTCGCCGACACCGTCGACCGCCGCAAGCTCGGGCTCTTCAGCGCGACCGGATCGTTCCTGCTCTCCCTCGTGCTGGCCGTGGTCACCTTCGCCGGCGTCGAGAACCTCGGGCTGCTCTACACGGTCGTCGCCCTCCAGGCCGTGTGCTTCGCGCTCAACTCCCCGGCCCGCAGCTCGATGATCGCCCGGCTCCTCCCGGCCGAGCAGCTGCCCGCCGCCAACGCGCTCAGCGCCATGACGTCCACCACCGGCGGCCTGGCCGGCCCGATGCTCGGTGGCCTCATCGTCGGCTGGTGGGGCTACCGGGCGGCGTACACCGTCGACGCCGTCACCTTCACCGCCTCGCTGTACGCGATGTGGCGGCTGCCCTCGATGCTGCCCGACCGGGCGGAGGGGGAGAAGGGCGCCAAGCGGGCGTCCGTGCTGGACGGTCTGCGCTTCCTCGGGACCAGGCCCAATCTGCGGATGACGTTCTTCAGCGACCTGAGCGCCATGGTGCTCGCCCACCCGCGCGCCCTCTTCCCCGTGGTCGCCGTGGTCTGGTTCGGTGGCGACGCGAAGACCACCGGGCTCCTGGTCGCCGCTCCCGCGCTGGGTGCGCTGCTCGGCAGCGTCTTCTCCGGCTGGCTGGGCCGCGTCCGCCGGCACGGGCTCGCGGTGCTGATCGCGGTCGCCTGCTGGGGCGGTGCCATCGCCGTGTTCGGACTGACCCGGCAGCTCTGGCCGGGACTGGTCCTGCTCGCGCTGGCCGGATGCGCCGACTCCATCTCGATGGTCTTCCGCAACACCATGCTCCAGGCGGCGGTCCCGGACGACATGCGCGGCCGGCTCCAGGGCGTGTTCATCGTCGTCGTGGCCGGCGGCCCCCGGCTCGGCGACCTCGTGGCCGGCTCCGTCGCCGACCTGACCTCACCGACCGTGGCGGTGACCGGCGGCGGCCTCGCCTGTGTGCTGGTGGTGTGCCTGCTGGGGCTGCGCTGGCGCGGCTTCGCCCGGTACGACGCCCGGGACCCGCAGCCGTAACAGCAGGTCCACACCCTGATACGCCGTTGTCCGGGATGCGGGCGGCGCTTGTCGGCACGCCCGCGGCGCGGTCAGGATGCCCGCATGGCCCCAGCTCTCGTGTCGCGCCGCCACGTGGATCTCCTGCGTGTCTCGACCATGCTCTGTCGGGCCGGTCTCCGCTGTCCGTCCTGTTGCTGACGTGACACCTCGCCGGCCCTGACGCCGGCCGACGCGCGCCTTCGCCCTCCTGATCACCCCGGACACCCCGGCCTGCCGGTGCCTTCCCGCATCCGTACGCCCGTGGTGCGTCCCCCGCCGCCGTCCCACGAGGATCCCCCATGCCCGACAGCCCGCTCCTGCTCCACTGGTTCCTGCCCACGGGCGGCGACGGCCGCGACCCCGGCGGGGTCACCGCCGTGCAGGGGAGGACCGGCTCGGCCACCCGCCGTCCCGCCGGCATCGGCTATCTCTCCCAGGTGGCCCGCGCCGCCGAACAGGCCGGATTCCACTCGCTGCTGACCCCCGTGGGGCTCGGCTGCGTCGACCCGTGGATCCTCACCGCGGCCCTCACCCAGCACACCGACCGCATCGGCTTCCTGGTCGCCTTCCGCGCCGGTTTCGCCAGCCCCACCCTGCTGGCCCAACAGGCCGATGCCTTCCGGAAGTTCGCAGGCGGTAGGCTCCGGCTCAACGTCGTCACCGGTGGCGACCCCGTCGAACAGCGGGCGTACGGCGACCACTTGGCGCACGACCAGCGCTACGCGCGCACCGACGAGGTGATGGCCGTCCTGCGCGACCTCCTCGACGGCAAGCGCGTCGACCACACCGGTGAGCACCTGACGATCGAGGGCGCCCAGCTCCACGACCCGGCCGTCGAGCACCCCGTCCCCCTCTACTTCGGCGGCGCCTCCCCGGCCGCCGAGGCCGTCGCCGCGCGCCGTGCCGACGTACAGCTGCTCTGGGGTGAGCCGCCCGCCGCCCTCGCCCGGCGCATCGGCCGGCTCCGCGCCATGGCCCCCGAACTGCGTTACGGGCTGCGCCTGCACATCATCAGCCGGGACACCGCCGCCGAGGCGTGGGCCGAGGCCGACCGCATCCTCGCCGGCATCGACCCGGAAGCCGTCCGGGCCAGCCAGGAACGCTTCGCCCGCATGGACTCCACCGGCCAGGCCCGGATGGCCGCGCTGCACGGCGGCGGCTCCGCCGACGCGGCGAAGCTGGAGGTCGCCCCGAACCTCTGGGCGGGCATCGGGCTCGTACGGGAAGGGGCCGGCACGGCGCTGGTCGGCTCGCACGACGAGGTGGCCCAGCGGCTGCACGAGTACCGGCGCCTGGGCATCGGCGAGTTCATCCTCTCCGGCTATCCGCACCTGGAGGAGGCCTTCCGGGTGGGCGAGGAGGTCGCCCCCCGGCTGCGCGCACTCGACGCGGCCTGAGGGAAGCCGGTCGGGGTCCCGGACGGAAGGGCCCCGGGGGAGCGCGCCGGACGGGGCCCCGGGCGCCCTGTCCGGGGCCCCGGGCTCGGGTCAGGACCCCGGGAGCACCGGCCAGGGCTGCCGGGCGTCAGGTCAGGAGACGGCCGTGACGCCCGGCATCTCGCCGCCGGTCGTCGTCGGGTCGATCACCGAGAACACCGCGCCCTGCGGGTCCGTCAGAGCCGCGAACCTGCCGAACGGAATCGTCATCGGACCGAACCGGAGCTGCGCCCCGAGCGAGGTCGCCTTCTGCACGGCGGCGTCGCAGTCCGCGACGGTGAAGTACACGTTCAGATGGGCGGGCACCCCGGCGGGGAACTCGTCACCCATCTTCATCCGGCCGAGCACCGGGTCCGCGCCCAGGTCGTAGAGCGAGAAGTCGATCGCGTCGTCGTCCAGGTGCTTCACCCCGTACCCGAACACGGCCCGGAAGAAGGCGTCCGCCTTCTCCGGGTCCCGGGTGAAGACCTCGGCCCAGGTGTAGGCCCCGGGCACCGCCTGCGCCTCGAACCCCTTGTGGCTGCCCGCCTGCCATACCCCGAACGGCGCACCGCCGGGGTCGGCGGCGATCACCATCGTCCCGAAGTCGCCGACCTGCATCGGCTCCACGATCACATGGCCGCCGTGCTCCCGGACCTTCCCGGCGGTGGCGGCGGCGTCCGGCGAGGCCAGGTACAGACACCAGGCGGACGGCGCCTCCTGGCCGGGCATGGGCGGAGACAGCGCGGCGACCGCCTTGCCGTCCACGTACGCCTGGGTGTAGTTGCCGTACTCCGGCATCGAGTCGCCGTACGTCCAGCCCAGGAGCTCACCGTAGAAGCGCTTCGCCCCCTCCAGGTCGCCGAACGTACCGTCGGCCCAGCACGGGGTGCCCTCGGATTCTGCGGCCATGGCTCGGACCTTTCTTCACTCGGCGGACGGTCCCGCTGGCCACGCTAGCCAAACCCCGCCCGACCGGCGCGCCGAGCGCGTCTCATCGCTCCGGCGCGGCGGGCCCGACGACCGAGCGGGCGATCCCCAGCTCCACCAGGTCCTGGGGGCGCAGCCTGAGCTGGCCGGCGGTGGAGCGCACCTCGTCGGGGCCGCGTTTCAGGATGGCCGCCGCCAGTTCCGGTGCGATCACCGAGAAGTAACTGTCCGCGGTGACATGGGTGTTGTCCGGCGCCGCCAGGGCCAGCGCCCCGCCCGAGCCGCCCTCGCCGATCACCAGCGTCGTCACGGGGACGCGGGCACCGGCGACCGCCGCGAAGACCTCGGCGATGGCGGCGCCCGCCCCGGCCCGTTCCGCCTCCGCGTCGTTGGCCGCGCCGGGGGTGTCGATCAGGGTCAGCACGGGCAGGCCCAGCCGGTCCGCGAGCCGGATCACCCGGGCGGCCGTGCGGTACCCCGCCGGGCGGGTCGCCGTGCCGCACTGCGCGGCGTACGCCACGGGGCGCCCGGCGTGCAGGCCCACCCCGCAGAGCAGCCCCGGGTCCCTGCCGCCGCACCGGTCCCCGCTCAGCGGCAGCCGGTCCTCGAAGTACGCGTCCAGATAGGCCTCGGCCCGTGGCCGCGCCGCCGCCCGGGCCTGCTCCACCGCCTCCCAGCCGGTCGCCGGAAGTCCGGTGGCCGACAGCGCCCCCGGCACCGGGGCCGCCTGCGCCGGACCCGTGAGCGTCAGCGCGGCCAGCCAGCGGCCCAGCGTTCCGGGCAGCTCCTCCGGGGTGACGACCGCGTCGATGTGCCCCGCCGCCAGCTGGCCCTCGGCGGTGTACGCGTACGGATCCGCGCCGGCGGGCCGCACCCGCGAGCCGGCGAACCCGATCTGCGCCCCGGGCAGCGCCAGCACCACGTCGGAGCCGGCCCCCACGGTGGCCCAGCCGCCCCCGGTCGTCGGATCCCGCAGGACGGCGATCTGCGCCAGCCCCTGGGCCCTCAGCCGGCTGGACGCGCGGGCCACCCGCTGGAGCTGTATCAGCGCGATCATGCCCTCCTGCATCCGGCTGCCCCCGGTGGCGACCAGCGAGACCAGCGGCAGCCGCCGCTCGCCCGCCAGCGCGTACGCGGCCTCCAGCCGGTCCCCGGTGCGGCTTCCCAGCGAGCCGCCCAGGAAGCCGAACTCGAACGCGACCAGGACGCACTCACGCCCGTCGACGACACCGGTCCCGTACAGGACGGACTCCTCCTCGCCGGTCCGCGCCGAGGCCCGCGCCCTGGACTCCGCGTAACCGCTCCAGCCGAGCGGGCCGTCCGGGGGTACGGGGCGCTCGGGCGGCCGGTGCTCCGTGAAGCTCCCGGTGACGGCGGCGACCGCCTCCCGCGCGGACAGACGGGCGCACGTGGGCTCAGACACCGAGCGACCTCTTCATGATCTTGCCCAGCTCGTTGCGGGGCAGCGCGTCGAGGTAGCGGACGACGCGGGGCCGCTTGTGCGGGGCCAGCAGGCCCGCCACATGGTCCGCCAGCTCCCGCTCACCGGGGGGCGAGGCGGGGTCGTCCGGCACCACCCAGGCGACGATCCGCTCGCCGAGGTCCGCGTCCGGCTCACCGGTGACGGCCGCCTCCCGTACGCCGGGATGGTCGAGCAGGGCGTTCTCGATCTCGCCCGCACCGATCTTGTAGCCGCCGCTCTTGATCAGGTCGGTGGCCTTGCGCCCGACGATCCGTACGTAGCCGTCGGGGTCGACCGTGGCCATGTCGCCCGTACGGAAGAACCCGTCCTCGGTGAAGGCGGCCGCCGTGGCGTCCGGCCGGTTCAGATAACCGGTGAAGAGGTTCGGGCCGCGCACCTGGATCTCGCCGATGGACGCGGTGTCCTGGAGCACGCTGCCGTCCTCCTCGACGAGCCTGAGTTCCACGCCCGGCAGCGGCGGGCCGACCGTCCCGGCACGGGGCGCGCCGTCGGCCCGTACGCCCGTGTTCATCAGGGTCTCCGTCATCCCGTACCGCTCGACGACCCCGCGCCCGGTCGCCGCGGTGATCCGTTCGTGGTCGTGGACCGGCAGCGCCGCCGAGCCGGAGACCAGCAGCCGGGCACCCGCCAGGGCCTTCGTGAGGTTCCCGGCGTCCGCCGGGCCGTCCAGCGCGCCGGCCAGCCGGTGGTACATCGTGGGCACGCCGAACAGCATCGTCCCCCCGGAGAGCAGCTCCCGGGCCACGCCCTCCACCGAGAACCGGCCGAGGTGGCGCAGCGAGCCGCCCCGGCGCAGCGGGCCGAGGACGCCCAGGACCAGCCCGTGCACATGGAACAGCGGCAGGGCGTGGACGAGGACGTCCTCGCCGGTCCACCCCCAGGCGTCCTCCAGTGCGTCCAGCGACGCGGCGATCGCCCGGCGCGGCAGGACGGCCCCCTTGGGCGGGCCCGTCGTGCCGGAGGTGTAGACGACCAGGGCGGGGGAGTCCTCGGAGGGCTCCGGCAGGGCGGCCTCCGGCGACGGGGCGGCCGCGGCCGTCTCCACATCGAGCCGCTCCAGGCCGCCCAGCGCCGACGGCAGTACGTCGTCCGCCCCGGCCAGCACCACCGAGGGCGCGCTGTCGGTGACGATGTGCGCGAGTTCCCGCGCGCCGGTCCTCGGGTTGAGCGGCACGGCGGGCACCCCCGCCCGCAGGGCCGCCACCACGGCGACGACCGTCTCCGGGGCGGACGTGGCCCAGACGGCGACCCGCCCCGCCGCCGCGATCCGGACGGCGAGGGAGGCGGACGCATCGGCCAACCGGGCGTAGGTCAGGACGTGTTCGCCGAACCGGACGGCCTCGGGGGAGTCCGTCCGGCCGGACGCTCCGCGCAACGCGGGCAGAAGAGAGGTCACACGCCCGAGCCTAGGCCGTGCCCCCGGAGCCCGTCAGGACCGCCCGTCAGCTCTCGCGCCGGACGGTCCGCATCCGGCCGTACGCGTACACCGCGCCCGCCAGCGCCAGGTCGGAGAGCAGCATGAAGCCGATCGAGTACGAGTCCTTCGCGCTGTAGATCGCGCCCATGACCAGCGGCGGCACGAATCCGCCGAGCCCGCCCATCGCGCCGACGATGCCGGTCACGCTGCCCACCACGGCCTGCGGGGTCACCTGCGAGACCAGGGCGAAGACGCTTCCGCTCGCGGTGCCGAGCCCGGCCGCCATGCAGAGCAGCGCGATCGTGCCGAGCGGGTCCAGCGGCGGGTCGAAGGCCTGGACGATGGCCATCAGCGCCGCCAGCAGCAGGGCCCCGGCCGTGACCAGGGCGGGGTGGACCCGGTCCGAGAGCCAGCCGCCGACCGGCCGGAAGATGACGGTGACCAGCGCGAACCCCGCCGCCTTGGTGCCCGCCTCGGTCGGCGACATCTCGTACCAGGTCTTCAGATACGTCGGCAGGTACACCCCGAACGCGACGATGCCGCCGAAGCCGATCGCGTAGAGCGCGGACAGCTCCCACGTCACCCGCAGCCGGCCCGCGGAGCCCAGCCGGTGGGCCAGGGAGTCCGTGGGCACCGTGCGGCCCGGGTGGTCGGTGATGAGGACCGCGGCGAGCAGCGAGTAGACCAGGAGGGCGCCGGCGACGATCCAGAACGGCAGGTTCACGTCGTGCTCGGCGATCCTCGGCGTGAAGTAGCCGGACAGCGCGACACCGCCCATGCCCATCCCGAACACGCCGAGCGCGAGACCCCGTTTCTCGGGCGGGAACCACGAGTTGACCAGCGGGATACCGATCGCGAACGTGGTGCCGCCCAGCCCGAGCAGGAAGCCGACCGCCAGCATCGCCCCGTAGGAGTTCTTCGCCGGGATGAGGAGCAGCACCGGGACGATCGTCAGGGCCGAGACGACCGGGAACATCAGCTTGGCGCCGAACTTGTCGGTCAGCGCGCCCGCCGCGATCCGGCCGAGCGAGCCGACGAGCACGGGGACCGCGACCAGCAGCGACTGCTGGAAGGAGCTGAGCCCGAGCCGCTCCTTGAAGTCGCCCGACAGCGGGGAGATCAGGTTCCACGCCCAGAAGGTCAGGGTGAACCCGATCGTCGCCATGACCAGGTTCCGGTAGGCGGCGGCGGATGGTCTCCGGTCCGGGACGGGGACCTGCTCGGCGGTGGTGTCCACACCGCAAGTCAAGGGGCCGGGGGAGGGGGTGGCACGGCGGACTGGGCCATCCGGGGCGGGCCGGGTCACCGCAGACGCCCCATGGGCAGGAGGCCCTTCCGCGGCCCCCGGGGAGGTCTCCCGCCCCTCTTCCGGCCGCCGTTCACGGCCCATGACTGGGACAATCACCCCTATGGACAGGCTGGACAGAGAGATCCTCGGGATTCTCCAGGAGGACGCCCGGATCTCGTACCGCGATCTGGGCGTACGCGTGGGACTCAGCGCCAACGCGGCGGGTGACCGGGTACGCCGCATGCGCCGCGACGGGGTGATCCGCGGCTTCACGGTCATCGTGGACCCGGCCGCCGACACCCGCTCGGGCCTCGTCGTCTTCATCGACGTGTCGCTGCGCCTCGACACGACGAACGAGGAGTTCGAACGCTCCGTGCTGACCCTGCCCGGTATCACCGAGGTGGTGCACGTGACGGGCGGCCACGACTACCTCGTACGCGCGACGGCGGCCGACCCGGGCTCCCTGGACACGCTGCTGCGCCGGCTGAAGAAGGACGCGGGCGTCGCCCACTCCAACACCCGGATCGCCCTCAGAGCGGCGCCTGCCAGATGACCGTCGGCGACCGGCCGCCGTCCTCGGTGTGCCCGTCGTCAGCGACCGCCAGCCGCACCGCCGGACGTCCGTCGGACAGCCGCGCCGTCGCGTCCACCTCCACCTCGACGGCCGACACCCCCGCCCTCCGGTGCGCCGCGGCCAGGGCGCCGCGCAGCACGTCGAGCAGCTCCCCGTCGACCGGCTCCCTGACCAGGGCGTCCACCGCACCGGTGAACTGCACCGACGGCTGGAAGCCGAGCACCGCCGCCGCGCCGCCCGTCTCGCGCAGGACCCGGCCGCGGAAGGTCGTGGGGGCCTCGGCGGGCGGCTGCTGGAGCGCGAAGATCGCGGTCCTGACCTCCTGGATGGTGGAGTCCAGCTCGTCGACCGCCTGTCCGAGCAGCTCGGCGGTGGTGGTGTCGCCGGCCAGGTCCTTGCGGCGCGTCGACTCCAGCATCATCTCGGTCGCGAACAGCCGCTGGACGACGAGGTCGTGCAGATCGCGGGCGATGCGGTCGCGGTCCTCGTAGACGGCCAGCTGCTCCCGGTAGTGCTGCGCGTCGGCCATCACGAGCGCCAGCGCCGCCTGCGAGGCGAACTGGGAGGCGAGCTGCCGGTCCGTCGCCGTGTACGGGGCCTCGCCGCGCCTGCGGGGAAGGGCGAGCGTGCCGATGAGCCGGCCGCCGCTCTGCAACGGCAGCATCATGCTGGGGCCGAACCGGGAGCGTACGGGGGTCGTCATCCGGTCGTCCGTGGCCGAGTCGTCGATGAAGACCTCCTCGCCGCCCAGCAGCTGGACGAGGACGGGGGAGCCGGGGGCGATGGCCGTGCCGACGAGGCCGGCCGGATCGTCCAGCGTGGAGGCGGCGACGATCTCCATCCCGCCGCCCGGGATCGGCTGGAGGATCACCCCGGCCGCCGCACCGGCCAGCACCCTGGCCCGCTCGGCGACGGTCATCAGGGCGTCCGTGGTGCCCGCCCCGGTCAGCAGCGCCCGGGTGACGGCCGCCGCCCCCTCGATCCAGTGCTCCCGCTGCCGCGCCGCCTCGTACAGATGGGCGCCGCTGATGGCCGCGACGGCCTGCGAGGCGAGCAGCCGCAGCAGCGCCGCCTCGGTGTCCGTGAAGCGCCCCGGCTCCCCGGCGGTGAGGCAGAGACTGCCGAGCACCTCGGTGTGCACCCGGACGGGCACGCCGAGGAAGGAGCGCATCGGGAGGAGCGGAGCTGGCAGGGCGCGGGGGTGCGGGCCCGCGGCCAGATCGTCGGTGCGTACGGCCTGCACGTCGTCCATCAGGGTCCCGAGGACTCCCGCACGCCCGTCGAGGAGCGGGCGCGCGGCACGGCGTTCGTCGTCGGACATGCCGGAGGTGAACAGGTCGGTGACATGGCGGTCCTCCCCGTGCAGGAGGGCCAGGGCGCCGTAGCGCGCCCCGGCCAGCGCCGTCGCGGTGTCCACGATGTGCTGGAGGGTGGTCCGCAGGTCGATGTTCGTCCCGGCCACCGGTGAGCCCGCCGGCTCTCAGCCGGCGAGCGGGGCGAGGACCAGCGGCTGGACGGTGCCGTCCAGCATCGCGCCGAGCCCCAGCACGGAGCAGACGTCGGGCCGCTCCGCGATGTTCACCGGCACGCCCGTGGCGTCGCGCAGCATCTGGTCGAGGCCCGGCAGCAGGGCGCTGCCGCCGACCATCATGATCCCGGACTCCGCGATGTCGGCCACCAGGTCGGGCGGGCAGTCGCGCAGCACCTTGCCCAGCCCGTCGAGCACCGCGGTCAGCGGGGCGTGGATCGCCTGGCGTACGGCGGCGGTGTCGACCTGCACCGAACGCGCCAGACCGGTGGCCACGTCACGGCCGTGGATCTCCGTCACCGCCGGGCCGTTGAGCGTCAGGCCGTTGCCCCGGAGCGCCAGTTGCAGGGGGCGCACCGACTGGCTGGGCAGCATCAGCTGGTGGTGCTGGCGCAGGTGCTGGATGACCGCGTGGTCGATGGCCTCGCCGCCGATCGGGATGCGTACGGCCGTCACGATCGAGCCGAGCGAGAGCACGGCGATCTGGGTGGTGGCCGCGCCGCAGACCATGATCATGGTGGCGGTCGGCTGCTCGACCGGCAGCCCGCAGCCGATGGCCGCGGCGATCAGGGTGTCGACCAGCTCCACGCGGCGTGCGCCGAGCCCCACGAGGGTCTCGACGGTCGCCCGCTGGGCCAGCGGATCGGCGTCGTGCGGGGTGCAGGCGGCGGCCCGCAGCCGGGGCTTGCGGCGCAGCTGACGGCGGAGCTTCTCACCGAGCAGATGACGCAGCATGCGCTGCGCCATGTCGATGTCGACGACGGTCCCGCCGGAGACCGGGCGGGCCACCCGGATGTACGCGGGCGTACGGCCCGTCATCTGCTCGGCGAGCGCGCCGACGGCGATGAGCGAGCCGGTGCGCGTGTTCACGGCGGCGACACTGGGCTCGTCGACGACGAGTCCCACTCCCTTGATGTACACACGGGTCCTCGCGGCCCCGAGATCGACGGCGACATGGCAACGGCGCAACTGTTCGAGACTGACGGTCACGGCAGGTTCTCCCGGGAGCGCTGGCGGGGGGCACCGGCGGCAGCCGGCTCTCCTGGCATCGTCACGCCGTGGCGGGGGCGGCGCGCGCTGGGTGAGCCGTAGGGGGGACCCGAGCTGACGGCGCGACAGATCTCAGGCGCCGCCGGGCAGCAGCCGCTGGAACAGCCCCCAGGTGAACTCGGCGACGCGGGGCCGGTTGCCCGCCGGGTCGGTGAAGGCCAGGGCCCAGCGGGTCGGCGCGCTGCCCTCCATGGGGCGCGCCGGGGCGAAGGCCCTGGCCACCTCGTCGACGGTGCAGGACCACGGGCGCAGGTCGGCGGCCGTACGGAGCTCGGGTCCCGCCGTGCCCGGGGCGCGGACCAGCCACTCGTTCCACACGGCGCCGCCGGGCCCCGCCATCACCTCGAACCGCAGGTCCGGCCAGAGCGGCAGCGGCCACAGCAGCGCGTCGCACTCCAGGTCGCCGACCGTGCGGCGTACGGACGACTCGGGCTCGCCCAGCACCGAGCGGTAGCGGCGCAGCGCGCCCCGGCCGCGCGGGGCGCGCAGCATCGCCTGCCAGCGGCGGTTCGCCTCCCGCATGTCGGCGAGGGAGGCGCTCAGTTCATGACGGGCGTCCTCGACGAGGTCCGGCTGGTGGTCGGCCATCCGGCGCAGCAGGACGAGCTGGAACTGGAGGGGCCCGAACGGGGCGGGAGCGGTCATGGGGCCCATCCTGCCGCGTACCGAACGTATCGGGCGGCGTACCCCGGACTCCTCGATTCCACACAGGATCCTCACCTGCGCGGCTTCCTGTGTTGTTCCGTGCACGTCTAGTCTGCGGGCGCCATGGATTATTGCCACCCGTGCCAACGGCACCTCAACGGGGCGCTGGCCTGTGCCGGTTGCGGGACCCCCGCCGACGCGCTGGTCCCCTATGCCGTCACGGGCGCCTCCGGCCTCTCGGCGGAGCCCGCCGCCGAGACCCTGGAGGCATCCGGGTCCGCCGGGCACCGCCGCCGCGGCAGGGACGACGCCCGCCGGCGCGGCCGCCGTGCGCACCGCAGGCGTGGCCGCGCGCTGCTCCTGACGGCGACGGGCGTGGTGCTGGCACTGGGGGCGCTCAGCCTGGCCGAGCTGGCCATGGAGCCCGGCGGGGACAGCGGTGCCGCGGAGTACGTGAGCGAGGCCACCTCCTCCGCCACCGAGCCCCTGCCGTCCGCGTCGAGCGCGGAGCACGACGATCCCGGCCCGGTGGAGGAGCCCACCGTCGTGCCGGTCACCGACTCCCACTCCGCGACCGCCACGGACGGCCCCGCCGGCGCCACCACCGCGCCGGGGGCGCTCCCGTCGCCCTCCGGCCCGGCGGACACCACGCCGTCCGCACCGGAGTCCTCGTCCGCGCCCGAGGACCCGGACGGCACCGACGCGCCGGCGGAGCCCTCCGGCTCGGGGAAGCCGACCACGGACCCGGAGCCGCCGGAGCCCACGGAGGAGCCCACTCCCAGTCCGTCGCCCACCGAGACGTGCCACTGGATCATCTTCTGCTTCTGACGCCGCAGCGGTCCTAGGCGTCGTCCTCGCCGAGCATCCGTCGCAGCAGATCGCGCAGCACCGTCCGCTCCGCCTCCGACAGCTCGGCCAGCGGCTCCCGGGCGAAGTCCAGGGCGTCCCGCAGCTGCCCGGCCGTGCGGAGGCCCTCCTCCGTCGGGGCGGCGAGCTTCACGCGCCGGTCGGCCGGGTCCGGGCGGCGTTCGACCAGGCCGCGGAGCTCCAGCCGGTCGACTATCCCGGTGATGTTGGACGGTTCGCACTTCAGTTTCCGGGCTACCTTGCGCATGGGCATCGGCTCCAGGGAGAGCAGCCCGAGCACCCTGGCCTGGGCACCGGTCAGCGCGTGCGTGGCCGCGGCCCGGTCGTACTCCTCGTGGTAGCGCGCCACGACCCCGCCGATGAGCTGGATGACGTCGAGGGTGAGCGGGTCGGTGCGCGAGGTGGCCATGACACCCAGGGTAGCGAATTACTTGACAAGGTGAAATATCTGGCCGCATGGTTGTTTCATGTACTGAAGCTTTTCGGCTTCCCGCCCGCACGACATCGAGGAGACCCGAGCCCATGTCCGCACTTCCCACGTCCAGCCGCGAATGGCACCTCGTCGCCCGCCCGCACGGCTGGCCCGAGGCCTCGGATTTCGCGCTGCGCGAGGCGCCGGTGGCCGCGCCCGGTGAGGGCCGCGTCCTCGTCCGCAACCTCCACTTCTCGGTCGACCCCTACATGCGTGGCCGGATGAACGACGTGAAGTCGTACACCCCGCCCTTCAAGCTCGACCACCCCATGGACGGCGGCGCGGTCGGCGAGGTCGTCGCGTCGAACGCCGAGGGCTTCGCCGTCGGCGACCACGTCCTGCACGGCCTCGGCTGGCGCGAGTACGCCGACGTCCCCGCCAAGCACGCGGTGAAGGTCGACGCCTCCCTCGCCCCGCTCTCCGCCTATCTGGGCGTGCTCGGCATGACCGGGCTCACCGCCTACGCCGGTCTGTTCGACGTGGCCTCCTTCAAGGAGGGCGACGCCGTCTTCGTCTCCGGCGCGGCCGGTGCGGTCGGCAGCCAGGTCGGCCAGATGGCGAAGATCAAGGGCGCCTCCCGTGTCATCGGCTCGGCCGGTTCCGACGAGAAGGTCAAGCTCCTCACCGAGGAGTACGGCTTCGACGCGGCCTTCAACTACAAGAACGGCCCCGTCCGGGACCAGCTCGCCGAGGCCGCCCCCGACGGGATCGACGTCTACTTCGACAACGTCGGCGGCGAGCACCTGGAGGCCGCGATCTCCTCGTTCAACGTCCACGGCCGCGCCACCATCTGCGGGATGATCGCCCAGTACAACGCCACGGAGCCCACCCCGGCCCCGCGCAACCTGGCGCTCGTCATCGGCAAGCGACTGCGCCTCCAGGGCATGCTGGTCGGCGACCACTCCGCGCTCCAGCCGCAGTTCGTCCAGGACGTGGCCGGCTGGCTGGCCTCCGGCGAGCTCAAGTACCGCGAGACCAAGGTCGAGGGCATCGAGAACGGCTACGACGCCTTCGTCGGCCTGCTGCGCGGCGAGAACACCGGCAAGATGATCGTCTCGCTCGACGCCTGACGGGCCGAGGTCTGACGGATTGGCAGATCGACGGATCCACGGATCGACGGATCGACGGCGGGCCCGTGACCACGGGCCCGCCGTTCCGCGCTTCCCCTCACCGCCCTCCCCGGTCCGAGGCGGGCCACACGTACGGGAGATCCGCAGGCACGCCGGGGAACAGCGGCCCGTAGTACGCCGGGTCCTTGCGTACGAGCGCCGAGCGGTGGCTCTCGTGGAACGCCTCGTCGCCCAGCCACGGGGGCAGTTCGGCCGCGGCGGCGAGCTCCGCCGACGAGCGGACCGCGGTGCGCCGGAGCGAGGCGGCGAGGTCCTCGCGCAGGGTGGCGGCGCAGGTGTCGGACCTGCCCTCGGCCGTCCACGCGGCGCACATGTCCAGGCCGTAGCGTACGAGCGCCTCCTCGTACCCGGTCCACATGCGGACGGCCGGGTGGTGCCGCCAGCCGTAGCCGGGGACGGTGAGCCCGCGCAGCACCTGGATCGTCTCGACCCGCTGTTTGCCCAGCCGTCGGGGATCCAGGGTGAGGGCACTCCGGGAGAAATCGGCGTACGGCAGGAATGTCTGCATGAACCATGCCTACCGCGCCCGGGTCTCGGTGCGCCCCGCCGTCACCCGCTAGGCTCGGCGCAGGCCGTCGCGGTCGTGGGCGCGAGTCGCGGCGCATCAGCAGGAGGAACACCGTATGAGCATCCAGAGCATCGACGTGGCCTACACCGCCGTCGCCACCGCCGAGAACGGCCGTGACGGCCGCGTCTCCACCGACGACGGCAAGCTCGACGTCGTCGTCAACCCGCCGAAGGAGATGGGCGGGAGCGGTGCGGGGACCAACCCTGAGCAGCTCTTCGCGGCCGGCTACAGCGCGTGCTTCCAGGGCGCGCTCGGCGTGGTCGCGCGTCAGGAGAAGGCCGACATCTCCGGTTCGACGGTGACCGCCTCCGTCTCCATCGGCAAGACCGAGGCGGGCGGCTTCGGCCTGGAGGTCGCGATCAGCGCCTCCATCCCGAACGTCGACCCGGCCACCGCGCAGGCGCTCGTCGAGAAGGCGCACCAGGTGTGCCCGTACTCGAACGCCACCCGAGGCAACATCAAGGTCGAGCTGTCCGTCAGCTGACCTGATCGCGTACGTCCGAGGGCCGCATCCCGTCACCGGGGTGCGGCCCTCGGTCGTGCGTCACCGCCCGTCCCCGTAAAAGCGCGCACAGGCATTGACGCCTGCCGAGGCGGAACTCTACGGTCCCGTTCGAGGTTACGAGCAGCATTCGATATATCGAACGAGTAAGGAAGTCATGACCCGAACCGCGCGCTTCACCCTCGACCCGGCCTTCACCGTCGGCGATGTGGACCCCCGGCTCTACGGCTCCTTCGTCGAGCACCTCGGCCGCTGTGTCTACGACGGCATATTCGAGCCGGGCCATCCGTCGGCGGACGAGGCCGGACTCCGCACCGACGTCCTGGACCTCGTCCGCGAACTCGGTGTCACCGTCATCCGCTACCCCGGGGGCAACTTCGTCTCCGGCTACCGCTGGGAGGACAGCGTCGGCCCCGTCGACGAGCGGCCGCGCCGGCTCGACCTCGCCTGGCGTTCCACCGAGACGAATCGTTTCGGCCTCTCCGAGTACATCGGCTTCCTCAGGAAGATCGGCCCGCAGGCCGAACCGATGCTCGCGGTCAACCTCGGCACGCGCGGCGTCCAGGAGGCCATCCAGCTCCAGGAGTACGCCAACCACCCGTCCGGCACCGAGCTCTCCGACCTGCGCGCCGCCCACGGCGACAAGGACCCCTTCGGCATCCGGCTGTGGTGCCTGGGCAACGAGATGGACGGCCCCTGGCAGACCGGCCACAAGACCGCCGAGGAGTACGGGCGGCTCGCGGCCGAGACGGCGCGCGCGATGCGTCAGATCGACCCCGGGGTGCAGCTCGTCGCCTGTGGCTCCTCCAGCCGTGCCATGCCCACCTTCGCGGCCTGGGAGGCGACGGTCCTGGCCGAGACCTACGACCTCGTCGACCATGTCTCGCTGCACGCCTACTACGAGGAGACCGACGGCGACCGTGACTCCTTCCTCGCCTCGGCCGTCGACATGGAGTCCTTCATCGAGAGCGTCGTCGCGACCTGCGACCACGTCGGGGCGCGCCTGAAGTCCACGAAGAGGATCAACCTCTCCTTCGACGAGTGGAACGTCTGGTACCAGAAGCGGTTCCAGCAGGAGACGCAGGAGAACCCGCTCGACTGGCCCGAGGCGCCCCGGCTGCTGGAGGACAACTACAGCGTCACCGACGCCGTCGTCTTCGGCAGCCTGCTCATCGCGCTGCTGCGGCACGCGGACCGGGTGACCGTCGCCTGCCTCGCCCAGCTGGTCAACGTGATCGCGCCGATCATGACCGAGCCCGGCGGGCCGGCCTGGCGGCAGACCACCTTCTTCCCCTTCTCCCAGGCCGCGCGGTACGGGCGCGGCCAGGTCCTGGACGTACGGGTGGACTCGCCGACGTACGGGACGGCGAAGTACGGCGAGGCGGACCTGCTGCACGCCACCGCCGTACGGGACCCGGGGACGGGCGCCGTGACCGTCTTCGCCGTCAACCGCAGCCAGGACGCCGCGCTGCCGCTCGAAGTCGCCCTGGCGGGGCTGGACCTGGAGCGCGTCGCCGAGCACCAGGTCGTCGCGGACGCCGACCCCGAGGCCCGGAACACCCTCGCCGAGCCCGAGCGGGTCCTCCCGCACGCCGCCGAGGGCACGGAGCTGGCCGGCGGCACGCTGAAGGCCGTGCTGGAGCCGCTGTCCTGGAACATGATCCGGCTGGTGTGAGAACGACGGACGGCGCCCTCCCCGCCGGGGGAGGGCGCCTACGAGGATGGCGGGTCAGCGCGTCGAGAAGGTGTGCACCGTCGTCGAGCGGTACGTGTCACCCGGCCGCAACACCGTCGAGGGGAACGACGGCTGGTTGGGGGAGTCCGGGAAGTGCTGGGACTCCAGGCAGAACGCGTCGCCCTGCCGGTAGACCCGCCCTGACGTGCCCGTCAGCGTGCCGTCGAGGAAGTTCCCCGTGTACACCTGCATGCCGGGCTCGGTCGTGTACATCTTCATCACCCGGCCGGAGCCGGGGTCCGTCACGGTCAGCGCGTACTCCGGGCGGGCCGTGATCCCCTTGTCCAGCACGTAGTTGTGGTCGATCCCCTGCCCGTACCCGACCTGCTCGTGCGGGGTGCGGACGGCCTCACCGACGGCCCGCGACCGCCGGAAGTCGAACGGCGTACGCGCCACCGGGGCGAGTTCACCCGTCGGGATCAGCGTGGGGCCGACCGGCGTGTAGCGCGCCGCCGCCAGCTCCAGCAGGTGCCCGTCGACGCTGCCGCTGCCCTCGCCGGCCAGGTTGAAGTACGTGTGGCTGGTCAGGTTGAGGACGGTCGCGCGGTCCGTCGTCGCCGAGTAGTCGATGCGCCACTCGCCCTGCGGGGTGAGCGTGTAGACGACACGGACGGCGAGCGTGCCCGGGTAGCCGGCCTCGCCGTCCGGGCTGGTCCGGGTCAGGACCAGCCCGACGTCGCCGCGCTCGGTGAACGGCCGCACGTCCCAGATCCGCTTGTCGAAGCCCTGGTCGCCGCCGTGCAGGCTGTTCGGGCCGTCGTTGACAGGCAGTTGGTGCGTGACACCGTCGAGGGTGAAGCGCCCCTCGGCGATGCGGTTGCCGTACCGGCCGATCAGCCCGCCGAAGTACGGGGACTTCGCCACGTAGTCCGCGAGGTTGTCGAAGCCGAGCGCGACGTTCACCGTCCGGCCCCTGCGGTCCGGCGTCTCCAGGGAGTGGACGACGCCGCCCCACGACAGGACCTTCAGCCGGGTCCCGCCGTTGGCGAGGGTCCAGCGGTGCACCTTCGTCCCGTCCGCGAGCGTGCCGAAGAGCTCCTTGGACGGGGTGCGCCCGTGGGCCGCGGCCTGTGCGGACGGTGCGCCCGCCGCCACGGCCACCCCGGCGGCGGCCGTGGCCGCCAGGACGGTGCGTCTGCTGGTTCCGGTCGTTAAGGTCATGAGCAACTCCTGTCGTGGGAAAAGTGTTACGAACCGACCTTGCGCTTGTTCCAGACGTCGAAGCCGACCGCGGCCAGCAGTACCGCTCCCTTGATGACCTGCTGCCAGTCGGTGCCGATGCCGACGAGATTCATTCCGTTGTTCAGCACGCCGAGGACCAGGCCACCGATGATGGCGCCGAGGACCGTGCCGACGCCGCCGCTCATCGAGGCACCGCCGATGAACGAGGCGGCGATGGCCTCCAGTTCGAAGTTGAGACCGGCCTTGGGCGAGGCCGCGTTGAAACGGGCGGCGAAGACCAGACCGGCCAGGGCCGCGAGCATGCCCATGTTCAGGAAGACCAGGAAGGTGACCTTCTTGTCCTTCACGCCCGACAGCTTCGCCGCGGGCAGGTTGCCGCCGATGGCGTAGATGTGGCGGCCGATGATCGCGTTGCGCATCAGGTAGCCGAACCCGACGACCAGCACACCGAGGATGAGCAGGACGACCGGGGCGCCCTTGTAGCTGGCGAGCAGCAGCGTGACGGTGAGCACGGCCGCGACCAGGGCGACCAGCTTCAGCAGGAACAGCTTGACCGGCGGCACGTCGAGCGCGAACTCCTGCTGCCGCTTGCGGTCACGTACCTCCTGGAACACCACGAAGGCGATCAGCGCGAAGCCCAGCAGCAGGGTGAGGTTGTGGTAGTTGGTGTTCGGGCCGACCTCGGGCAGGAAGCCGTTGGCCATCTTCTGCAGGCCCTTCGGGAAGGGGCCGAGGGTCTGCCCCTTCAGGAAGATCTCCGTCAGACCGCGGAAGAGCAGCATGCCCGCGAGGGTCACGATGAAGGACGGTATGCCGAGGTAGGCGATGAAGAAGCCCTGCACCGAGCCCGCGACGGCGCCGATGGCCAGGCACAGCACCACCGCGAGCGGCCAGGAGAGATCGTGTTCGACCATCAGCACGGCGGACATCGCGCCGATGAACGCGGTCAGCGAGCCGACCGAGAGGTCGATGTGGCCCGCGATGATGACGAGCATCATGCCGATCGCGAGGATCAGGATGTAGCTGTTCTGCAGCACCAGGTTGGAGACGTTGCGCGGCAGCAGCAGGTCGCCGCCCGACCACACCGCGAACAGCACCACGATCAGGCCGAGCGCCATCAGCATGCCGTACTGGCGCATGTTGCGGCGCATGCCGCCGAGCATCAGCTGCAGCAGGCCGTCGCCGGAGGCGGATCCGCCGCCGCCGGACGGCGCGGGGGCCGGGGTCTTCGCGGTCACGTCCGTGCTCATCGGGTTACCTCTTTGTCCTTCGTCATCTGACGCATCAGCGCTTCCTGCGTGGCCTCGGTCCGCGAGAACTCACCCGTCAGCCGTCCCGCCGCCATCGTGTAGATGCGGTCGCACATGCCGAGCAGCTCCGGCAGTTCGGAGGAAATGAAGACGACCGCCTTGCCCTGGGCGGCCAGCTGGTCGATGACCGTGTAGATCTCGTACTTGGCGCCCACGTCGATCCCGCGCGTGGGCTCGTCCAGGATCAGCACCTCGGGACCCGCGAAGATCCACTTGCTGAGGACGACCTTCTGCTGGTTGCCGCCGGACAGTTTGCCCACCGGCTCGAAGACGGTCGGCGCCTTGATGTTCATGGACTTCCGGAAGCCCTCGGCGACCTGCCGCTCCCCGTGCTCGTCGACCACGCCCCGCTTGGAGACCTTGCCCAGCGCGGTCAGCGAGATGTTCCGGTTGATGGTGTCGATGAGGTTGAGGCCGTAGTGCTTGCGGTCCTCGGTGGCGTACGCGATGCCGTGCCGGACCGCCTCGGGGACGGACTTCGTACGGATCTCGGTGCCGTCCCTGAGGACGGTGCCGCCCGCGTAACGGCCGTAGGAGCGTCCGAAGACGCTCATCGCCAGCTCGGTGCGGCCGGCGCCCATCAGCCCCGCGATGCCGACGATCTCGCCGCGCCGCACCTCGATCGAGACGTCGTCGACGACCTTGCGCTGCTGGTCGATGGGGTGGTGCACCGTCCAGTTGCGGATCTCCAGGGCGGGCGCGGTCCCCTCCTCCGGGTGGTGCGGGGTCCGCTCCGGGAAGCGGTTCTCCAGGTCGCGGCCGACCATCCCGCTGATGATCCGGTCCTCGGTCGTCTCCTCCGCCCTCACGTCGAGAGTCTCGATGGAGTGCCCGTCGCGGATGATCGTGACCGAGTCGGCGACCCGGCGGATCTCGTTGAGCTTGTGCGAGATGATGATCGAGGTGATGCCCTGTTCCTTCAGCGAGAGGATCAGGTCGAGGAGCTTGCCGCTGTCCTCGTCGTTGAGCGCCGCCGTCGGCTCGTCGAGGATGAGCAGCTTCACCTTCTTCGACAGCGCCTTGGCGATCTCCACCAACTGCTGCTTGCCCACGCCGATGTCGGCGACGCGGGTCTCCGGATGCTCGTCGAGACCGACGCGGCGCAGCAGTTCACCGGCGTGCCTCAGGGTGTCGTTCCAGTTGATCATTCCGCGCTTGGCGTGCTCGTTGCCGAGGAAGATGTTCTCCGCGATGGAGAGGTACGGCACCAGCGCCAGCTCCTGGTGGATGATCACGATGCCGTGCTGTTCGCTCGCCCGGATGTCCTTGAACCGGCAGGTCTCACCCTCGAAGAGGACGTCCCCCTCGTAGGTGCCGTGCGGATGGACGCCGGAGAGCACCTTCATCAGGGTCGACTTGCCGGCGCCGTTCTCACCGCAGATGGCGTGGACCTCGCCCTGACGGACCGTCAGTGTGACGTCCGAAAGCGCTTTGACACCGGGAAAGGTCTTGACGATCGAGCGCATTTCCAGGACGGGTCCCGCCATGGTCTTGCCTTCCAATCCTTGAGGGAGCCCGGTTACTTGAGGTCGTTCTCGGTGTACTGGCCGTTGTCCACGAGAGCCTTCTTGTAGTTGGACTTGTCGACGCTGACCGGCTGCAGCAGGTAGGCGGGCACGACCTTGACGCCGTTGTTGTAGGACTTGGTGTCGTTGACCTCAGGCTTCTTGTCGTTCAGGGAGGCCTCGACCATGTTCGAGGCGATCTTGGCGAGCTTGCGCAGGTCCTTGTAGACGGTCTGGGTCTGCTCACCCGCAATGATCGACTTCACGGAGGCGAGCTCCGCGTCCTGGCCCGTGACCACCGGCATGGCCTTGGCCTTGGTGCCGTAGCCGTCCGACTTCAGGGCGGAGAGGATGCCGATGGAGATGCCGTCGTACGGCGAGAGCACCGCGTCGACCTGGGCGCTGCGGTAACTGGACGTCAGCAGGTCGTCCATGCGCTTCTGCGCGGTGCCGCCGTCCCAGCGCAGGGTGGTGACCTGGTTGAGGGCGGTCTGCTTGGACCTGACGACCAGCTCGCCCTTGTCCATGTAGGGCTTGAGGACGTTCATCGCGCCCTGGAAGAAGTACTTGGTGTTGTTGTCGTCGTTGGAGCCGGCGAACAGCTCGATGTTGAAGGGGCCCTTCTCGCCGTCCGACAGGCCGAGCTTGTCCGCGATGTACGTGCCCTGGAGCTCGCCGACCTTCTCGTTGTCGAACGAGGCGTAGTAGTCGACGTTCTCCGTGCCGAGGATCAGTCGGTCGTAGGAGATCACCGGGATGTCGGAGTCCTTGGCCTGCTGGACCACGTTGTTGAGGGACTTGTTGTCGATGGCGGCGATGATCAGGGCGTCCACACCCTGCGTGATCATGTTCTCGATCTGCGAGACCTGCTGGTCCGGGTCGTCCTCCCCGTAGACGAGCTTGGTCTTGTAGCCCTTGGCCTTGAGCTCCTTCACGACGTTGTTGCCGTCGGAGATCCAGCGCTCGGAGGACTTGGTCGGCATCGCGATGCCGATGGTGGCGCCTTCGCTGCCACCCTTCTTCTCCTCGCCGCCGCCTTCGCTGTTCTGGCCGCAGGCGGTCAGGGTGAGGGCGAGGGAGGCGGCGGAGGCCACTGCGGCAAGTGCGGCTCTGCGGTTGCGCATGGTCATCATCCTTGATGTGTGTCATGGCTCGGTCCGGTGGGGCCGGAACGCGGGCGCAGATCAGGTGTGTGGGATTGTGCGCGTCTGTGTCTTCTTTTGTGCGCGGAGTTTCCGGAACGTTATGACGAGATGCCGAACCGGTTGAGCGGGCCCGGAAGTCGGCTGCCGAGGGCGGCCATGCCGCCCTCCGCCCCGTGCCGCGCCAGCAGGTCCAGCGCGAGCCGGCCGCGCCGCACCCGCTCCTTCGCGGTGGCCAGCGCCAGCTCCCGCAGGTGCCGGCCGTACGGATAGATGCCGGGCGCCTTGGAGAGGCCGAACTTCAGGTACAGCGGCGACCCGCGGCGGATCAGCTCGGCCACCTCGTACATCCGCACATAACCGCCCAGGTCGTCCGGTGCCTCGATGTAGAGGTCCATCGGGGCCCGCGAGACCCTGCGGATCTCGGTGAACTGGGCCAGCGTCAGGTCGGACGGGATGTTGATCGAGTCGGCCCCGAGCTGCTCGAAGACGGCGTACGAGGCCGGGTTCACGGGCCCGATGAGCGCCGACACCTTGAACGTGGTGTCCGCGGGCAGCGCCCCCTGCTCACGCAGCCGGTGCAGGGTCCACAGCACGCCCTCGTCGGCCACGAGCAGGCACTTCACTCCCAGCCCCGTGGCGCGCAGGGCGTCCTCCACGCAGCCGGCCAGCGCGTCGTGACCCCGGGAGCGCAGCCCGGCGCCGCCGGAGTCCGTACGGACGGACGCCCCGGTGTCCCAGGTGCCGCGCGGTCCCGTGAACAGGCAGAGCTCGGCGTCCCGTTCGGCGCAGCGGTCCACCATCTCCGTGATCTCCGCGTCGGTCAGCATCCAGACGCCGCTGCCCTGGCTGATGCGGTGGACCGGCACGTCGAGCCGGGCGGACTCCTCCAGTACGACGCCGAGGGCCTCCGGGCCCTCCACGGACGGCACCTCGGTGCGCCAGCTCCCGCCGTCGGGGAAGGAGTGCGGGGAGGCGTCGGCGGGGGACAGGGGTGCCGGGCCGAGGCCGAGCGCGGTGAGCGCGGCGTCACCGGGACGGCGGGCGCCGGCGGTACCGGGGGAGGGGGCAGGGGCGTCGGTCACGACTGGTCCTTCATGTTCGGTATTTCGGACGAAGTTCGGATCTCTAGGAACGCGATCTCGGGCGGCGGCCCCGAGGCCGCCGCGGCGCGGGGTCACGGCCGCAGCAGCACCTTCCCGGTCCCCGGGTCCCCGGAGCCCACCAGCGCCACCGCCTCGGCGAACCGCTCCAGCGGGAACTCGTGGGTGATCAGCGGCGCCGGATCGAGCAGCCCGGCCGTGAACGCCCGCACCGCGTACGACCAGGCCGCCGAGGACGCCCCGAAGACACTGCGCACGGTGAGCTGGCCCAGCGACAGGTGCACCGGGTCGATGCCCACCGCGCCCGGGGTGAACATCCCGGTCAGCACCACCCGCCCGCCCCGGCGTGCCAGCAGACACGCGTCGGCCGCGGTGGTCGGCGCTCCGGCCGTCTCCACGACCAGGTCGTAGCGGCCCCGCACCTCCTCGGCCTCCTTGGGCACCCGGGCCTCGCCCGCGCCGAAGTCCAACGCCTGGGCGGCCCGTTGCTCCCTCGGGTCGATCACTGTGAGCTCGGCGGGCGACACCGCCGCCAGCAGCTGCACCGCCAGCAGGCCGAGCGTGCCCGCCCCCAGGACGGCGATCCGCTCACCCGGCTCGGGCGCCCCGGCCCGTACCGCCGCCGCGACGACCGCGGCCGGCTCCAGCAGGGCGGCGGCGCGCAGGTCGGCGTCGTCGGCAAGTGGGTGCAGCAGCCGCGCCGGGACCACCAGGTGGTCGGCGAACGCGCCGGGCCGGGTGAACCCCGTCTCGTCGTACCCCGCCGTGCACAGGGAGGTCTCCCCGTGCCGGCACCGCTCGCAGCGCCCGCACGCCCGGAAGCCCTCGGCGACCGTACGCCGACCGGTCAGCGCCGGGTCGACGCCCTCGCCGACCGCGTCGACGGTCCCCGACCACTCGTGGCCGGGGACCACGGGGTAGCGCACATAGGCCAGGTCCCGGTGTCCGTTGTACACCTCGCGGTCGCTCATGCAGATTCCGGCCGCGGCGACCCGCACCCTGACCTCGCCGGGGCCCGGCTCCGGGAGCGGCCCCTCGGCCAGCGTGTGGCTGCCGGGCCGCTCGACGGTCAACGAGCGGGAGAGTGACGTCACTTGGGCTGCCTCTTCTCCCAGCCGTCCGCCCACAGGTCGAACCGTGCCTGCTGCTGCGGGAACTCCGCCGCCGCGTCCACGTCCAGCTCCACACCCAGCCCGGGTGCGTCGGAGAGCTCGAAGCAGCCGGTGGCGGGGTCGACCGCGGGGGCGCCCTTGACGACCTTCTTGATGTCCGCGTCCGCGAAGTCGTTGAAGTGTTCCAGGATCTTGAAGTTGGGGGTGCAGCCGGCCACCTGGAGGCTGGCCGCGGTCAGCACCGAACCGCCCACGTTGTGCGGGGCGATCAGCGTGTAGTGGGTCTCGGCGGTCGCCGCGAGCTTGCGGGTCTCCAGGATGCCGCCGATGTGGCCGACGTCCGGCTGGATGATGTCGGCGGCCTGCGACTCGAAGAGCTCCCGGAACTCGATCCGGTCGTGGATGCGTTCACCGGTCGCGATCGGCATGTCCACCTTCTCCGCGACCTTGGACAGCGCCTTGAGGTTCTCCGGCGGCACCGGCTCCTCCAGCCAGGCCGGCCTGAACGGCGCCATCTCGCGGGCGATCCGCACCGCCGTGGACGGGCTGAACCGCCCGTGCATCTCCAGCATCAGCTCCGTGTCGGGCCCGATGGCGTCCCGGACGGCCTCGATGAGGGACACGGCGTAACGGGTCTCCTCCTGGCCGAGCTCGAAGTGCCCCGTGCCGAAGGGGTCGATCTTCAGTGCCCGGTAGCCCCGCTCGACGACCCCCTGGGCCGCCTTGTGGTACGCCTCCGGGGTGCGCTCGGTGGTGTACCAGCCGTTGGCGTACGCCTTGACCCGGTCGGTGACCTTCCCGCCCAGCAGCTGCCAGACGGGGACGCCGAGCGCCTTGCCCTTGATGTCCCAGCAGGCCATCTCGATGACCGCGATGCCGGACATCACGATCTCCCCGGCCCGCCCGTAGTCGCCGTACTTCATACGGCGGACGAGGTCCTCGATCGCGAACGGGTCGGAACCCTCGATGTGGTTGGCCGACGCCTCGCGCAGATAGCCGAGCAGTGCGTCCGTGCGGCCCAGCATGCGGGTCTCGCCGACCCCGGTGAGGCCCTCGTCCGTGTGGACCTGGACATAGGTGAGGTTGCGCCACGGCGTTCCGACGACATGCGTGCTGATTCCGGTGATGCGCACGGGTGTTGCCTCTCCACGTGTTCGGTATTTCGTCACTCGTTCGAAATGCTGGCGTGACGGTAATGACGGGCCAGGGGACGTGTCAATGGTTCGCACAAGTACGCTGACGCCATGAGTGATCTCGGCGCGGGTTTCGGTTACTTGATCAAGGGGCAGCGCTGGGTCTTCGGCCACGCCCGGTGGTTCGGCTTCGGTCTGCTGCCCGCGCTGGTCACCCTGATCGTCTACGCGGGCGCACTGGTCGGACTGGGCTACGGCGCCGACGACTTCGTCGCCTGGGCCACCCCGTTCGCCGACGACTGGTCCTCACCCTGGCTCGGGCTCCTGCGCAACACCCTGGTCGTCCTGGTCTTCGTGCTCGGGATATTCCTCGCCGTCATCACCTTCACCGCGGTGACCCTGCTGGTCGGCCAGCCGTTCTACGAGTCGCTCTCCGAGGAGGTCGACCGCAGCGAGGGCGGCGAGGTGCACGAGTCGGGCCTGTCCCTCTGGCGCGAACTGTGGATCTCCGCCCGCGACTCCGTCCGCATCCTGGTGCGCGTCGCGTTCTACGGGGTGCTGCTCTTCGCCCTCGGGTTCATCCCCGTCGTCGGGCAGACCGTGATCCCCGTCCTCGGCTTCTGCGTCTCCGGCTACTTCCTGTCCGAGGAGCTCACCGGCGTCGCCCTCCAGCGCCGCGGCATGGTCCTGAAGGACCGGCTCACGCTGCTGCGCGGCCGCCGCATGATGGTCCTGGGCTTCGGGGTCCCGCTCGCGGTCGCCTTCGTCGTCCCGTTCGTCGCCGTGTTCCTGATGCCGGGCGCCGTCGCCGGGGCCACACTGCTGGCCCGCGAGCTCACCCGGACACCCGAGCCGGAGCCGGTCCCCTCGTCGCCGTACACCCTGCACAAGGACTGAGGGGCCCGCGCCGGCCCGTGGGACGGCCTCAGCGCACGGAGAAGCCGTACACCGTCGTGGAGGCGAACTCCTCGCCCGGCCGCAGCACCGTGCCGGGGAACTCCGGGCGGTTCGGGGAGTCCGGGAAGTGCTGCGTCTCCAGCGCGATCCCCGCGCACGGCACGAACGGTCCGTCGCCGAGGTGGTCGGCGGTGTACAGCTGGATCCCCGGCTCCGTCGTCCGCACGCTCATCAGCCGGCCCGACGCCGGGTCGTACAGCTCGGCGGCCGGCTCCCCGCCGGTCTCCTCCAGCACGTAGTTGACGTCGTAGCCCGGCCCCACCGGCCTCGGCTCCCGGAAGTCGAACCTGGTCCCCTCCACCGGCACGAGCTCGCCCGTCGGGATCGACTCCCCGTCCACCGGGGTGATCCGCCCGGCCGCCAGCCGCAGTTCGTGCCCGAGAGCGCTCCCGCTGTCCGCCCCGGCGAGGTTCCAGTACGTGTGATTCGTCAGGTTCACCACGGTCGGCGCGTCCGTCGTCGCCCGGTAGGCGATCCGCAGCGCGCCGTCCTCGTCCAGGGTGTACGTCACCGAGGCCGCCAGCCGCCCCGGGAAGCCCTCCTCGCCGTCCTCGGCGACCAGGGAGAGCCGCACACCGTCCGGCACCTCCTCGGCGTCCCAGACGCGCTTGTCGAAGCCGCGCCCACCGCCGTGCAGGGTGTTGCGGCCCTCGTTCGCCGTCACCCGGTGCGTCCGGCCGTCCAGGACGAACGAACCGCCCCCGATCCGGTTCGCGTACCGCCCGACGACCGCGCCGAAATAGGGGCCCGTGTACGTCTCGTACGCCGTGACGTCCGGCAGCCCGAGCGCCACCTCGGCCCGCGCGCCGTCCCGTCCGGGCACCACGACGGACTGCACCACCGCGCCGTACGTCAGCACCCGCACCCGCGTGCCCCCGCGCTCCAGGGTCCAGCGCCGGACCGGCGTACCGTCCGTGAGGGTGGAGAAGTCTTCGCTCTGTACCGCTGTACCCGTCGTCATGATCAAGAACTTTACGGCGCGCCGGGCTACGCCGGAGGCCCGGCCGCCGTGACCGCCCGGTACGCGATCTCCGCCAGCCTGGCCTGGCCGTTGCGGCCCGGGTGGAACCAGTCCCACTCGCTGAGCTGCTCACCGGTGAACCGGTAGTCGAAGACCGCCCCGCCGTCGTAGCGGCACCGCTCGTCCCGCGCGCAGACGTCCCGCAGCACCCCGTTGTACGCCACGACCCGCTCCAGCACCGCGTCTCGCCGGGCGACGGCCGCACTGCCCATGTCGTCGGCGTCGCCCAGCATCGACCGGCAGATCCCCAGCTTCCAGATCTGCTTGCCCAGCGGGTTCTCACGCCCGGTCGACCAGAGCCGCTTGAGGTCCGGCACGCTCGACACGTACACCTGTGCCTTCGGGGCCGAGGCGCGCAACTGCCGCATCGACGCCTCGAAGGAGGCCCGGAAGTCCGCCACCGGGGTCATGAGCGCGACCGAGTCCCGGCAGGCGTCGTTGGCGCCGATCATCACCGTGACCAGCTCCGGCCGGTCCTTCGCGGCCAGCGCCATCTGCTCCGGCAGCTGCGCCATCCTCGCGCCCGACACGGCGTGGTTCCAGCTGTGCGAAGCCGCCTTCGACGCCCCCAGGAGACGTACGGCGAGGCTGCGCACCCCGCCGTCGGTCCCGGTCGCCCAGGACACCTCCGGGCAGTCGGCCAGCACCGAGCAGGCGTCGAAGCCCCGGGTGATGGAGTCCCCGACCGCCGCGATCGAGGCCGGGCTCGCGTCCCACGCGGGCGTCGGCGAGGCGGAGGGGCTCCCGGCGCCCGCGGTGCTCCGCGCCGTCGTACCCCCGTCGGAGGTGCAGCCCGTGAGTGCGGCGGCACCGACGAGCGCGACCGCCGTCAGAGTGGCCGCGGCGCCCCGGGCGCGGCGGCGTGGCGAACGCTCAGGCATCCCTGCATCCCCTCCGGTCACACGGGTGATTGTGCCTCCGGCACACCCGGACAGCCCCAGGTGGCGGGCCCTCACGCCCTCGCGGGTGAATGCTGAGCGAATCATGGGCCCGGGACCGACGGTACGTCACACACCCGGCCCCGGCGCACGGTAGCTTTTCCCCGTCGAACCAGTGGCGCCCGACCGGCCCGCGGACGAATCGGCGGGTCCGGTAAGTTATCTCACGTCACATACTGTCCCTTTTCTGGAGATTAACTCCCGATGCTGTTTACTGAAGACAACCTCGGGAGCCGGCCGGGAAGAGACCGTACGGGCGCGAGGCCGCTGGGGAAGGCGAACCTCGTCCCACACTGGAGGTCCCGGTGACGACACGTGGAGTCCTTTACGTTCACTCCGCACCGCGCGCGCTGTGCCCGCATGTCGAATGGGCGGTGGCGGGTGTACTCGGTGTGCGGGTCCAGCTGGACTGGATCAGACAGCCGGCCGCACCCGGCACCTGGCGGTCCGAATTCTCCTGGAAGGGCCGCATCGGCACGGCCTCGGAGCTGGCCTCGTCCCTCCGGGGCTGGGATCTGCTCCGCTTCGAGGTGACGGCGGAACCGTGCCCGACGGCGGAGGGCGAGCGCTACAGCTCCACGCCGGGCCTCGGCATCTTCCACGCCGTCACCGGCATGCACGGCGACATCCTGGTCCCCGAGGACCGGCTGCGGGCGGCCCTGGCGCGCTCGCTGAACGGCGAGACGGACCTGGAGGCCGAGGTCGCCAAGCTCCTGGGCAAGCCGTGGGACGACGAGCTGGAATCCTTCCGCCACGCGGGCGAGGGCGCCCCGGTCCGCTGGCTCCACCAGGTGGTGTGACGGGGGCAGGCCCCTGTCCGACCGCGTGCCCCAGCCCCTGCGGAAACGTTTTGCCACAAGGGGTGGCACCCCGCGGCATGCGAAAGGCCCGCTCCCCCCACAGGGGGGAAGCGGGCCTCACGACGGCCGGGCGCGGATCAGACCGAGCGGAACGCCAGCACCACGTTGTGGCCGCCGAAGCCGAACGAGTTGTTGATCGCGGCGATCGAACCCTCCGGCAGCGCCCGCGGCTCACCGCGCACGATGTCCGCCTCGACCGCCTCGTCGAGGTCGTCCACGTTGATGGTGGGCGGAGCCGTCCGGTGGTGCAGCGCCAGCACCGTCGCCACGGTCTCGATACCGCCCGCGCCACCCAGCAGGTGACCCGTCATGGACTTCGTGGCGGAGATCGCGACATGGTCCAGGTCGTCGCCGAGCACCGCACGCAGCGCCTTGATCTCCGCGATGTCACCCTGCGGCGTGGACGTGGCGTGCGCGTTGAGGTGGACGACCTCGGACGGCTTCAGGTCCGTGGAGTCCAGCAGGTTCTGCATCGCGGCGGCGATCCCGCGCCCGGTGGGCTCGGGCTGCGCGATGTGGTGGGCGTCGGCGGACAGCCCCTGGCCCAGCACCTCGCAGTAGACCTTGGCGCCACGCGCGGCGGCGTGCTCCGCGGACTCCAGGATCACGACACCGGCGCCCTCGCCGAGGACGAAGCCGTCACGGGCCGTGTCGTACGGACGCGAGGCCTTCTCGGGCTCGTCGTTGCTCTTGGACATCGCCATCATGTTGGCGAACGCCGCGATCGGCAGCGGGTGGATGGCCGCCTCGGTACCACCGGCGACGACCACGTCGGCGCGGCCCGTACGGATCATCTCGACGGCGTACCCGATGGCCTCGGCGCCCGACGCGCAGGCGGAGACCGGGGTGTGGACACCGGCCTGGGCGTTGACCTCCAGGCCGACGTTGGCCGCCGGGCCGTTGGGCATGAGCATGGGAACGGTGTGCGGGGAGACGCGGCGTACGCCCTTCTCCTTCAGCACGTCGTACTGGTCGAGCAGGGTGATCACGCCGCCGATGCCGGAGGCGATGACCGAACCCAGGCGCTCGGGCTGGATCTTCTCGTCCTCACCGGCCTTGCCGGTGAAGCCGGCGTCCGCCCACGCCTCGCGGGCCGCGATCAGCGCGAACTGCGCCGAGCGGTCCAGCTTGCGGGCGAGCGGTCGGGGCAGTACCTCGCCGGGATCGACGGCCGCGAGGGCGGCGATCCGGACGGGCAGTTCGGCGAAACGTTCGCCCTCGAGAGGCTTGACGCCGGAACGGCCGGCCATCAGACCTTCCCAGGTCGATGCGGAGTCGCCACCCAGCGGAGTGGTTGCGCCGATACCGGTGACGACCACGGTGCGATTGGTCGGGCTCACTGGAAAATCTTCTCCACGTGTAGAGGGTCGTGAATCAGCGGCGCCACCGCCGGGTGGCGACACACGGGACGGGCTCGGATCAGCCCTGGTGCTTCAGGATGTAGTCGGCGGCGTCGCCGACCGTCTTGAGGTTCTTGACGTCCTCGTCGGGGATCTTGACGTCGAAGCGCTCTTCGGCGGCGACGACGACCTCGACCATGGACAGCGAGTCGACGTCCAGGTCGTCGGTGAAGGACTTGTCCAGCTGGACGTCCTCGACCGGGATACCGGCGATCTCGTTGACGATCTCGCCGAGACCGGTGACGATCTCTTCCTGAGTGGCGGCCATGTTGGCGCTCCTTCGATATGTTTCTGCAGGGTTCGGGCGTGCGGACCGAAAGGTCCGGTGTGCCTAGGGGAGGGTAACGACCGTCGCGGCGTAGACGAGACCCGCCCCGAAGCCGATGATGAGCGCCGTGTCGCCGCTCTTGGCCTGACCGGTCGCCAGAAGCCGCTCCATCGCGAGCGGAATCGAGGCGGCCGACGTGTTGCCGGTGGTTTCCACGTCACGCGCGACCGTGACGTGGTCCGGCAGCTTGAGGGTCTTCACCATCGAGTCGATGATCCGCATGTTGGCCTGGTGCGGAATGAAGACATCCAGGTCTTCCGGGGAGATCCCGGCCGCTTCCAGCGCCTGCTGGGCGACCTTCGCCATCTCGAAGACGGCCCAGCGGAAGACCGCCTGGCCCTCCTGCGTGATGGCCGGGAACTTGACCTCGCCCCGCTCGTTGAGCGGAAGGTTCGAGACGTCGCCGATGTGGAAGTCGTTCCACGCGACCGTCTGCTTGATCGTCTCGGACTTGTCGCCCTCGGAACCCCAGACCGTGGGGCCGATGGCCGGCTCCTGGGACGGGCCGACGACGACCGCGCCCGCGCCGTCCCCGAACAGGAAGGCCGTCGCGCGGTCCTCCAGGTCGGTGAGGTCGCTGAGCCGCTCCACGCCGATGACAAGTACGTACTCTGCCGAGCCCTCGACGATCATGCCCTTGGCGAGCGTGAGGCCGTAGCCGAAGCCCGCGCAGCCGGCCGAGATGTCGAAGGCCGCGGGCTTGCCCGCGCCGACCCGGTGCGCGATGTCGGTCGCGACGGCCGGGGTCTGCTTGAAGTGCGAGACGGTGGAGACGATCACTCCGCCGATCTGTTCGGGATCGATCCCGGCGTCCGCGATCGCCTTGCCGGCGGCCTCCACGGACATCATCGACACGGTCTCCTCGTCGGAGGCCCAGTGGCGGGTGGCGATACCGGAGCGGGAGCGGATCCACTCGTCGGACGAGTCGATCGTCTCGAGGATCACCTCGTTGGGCACGACACGGGTCGGGCGGTAGCCGCCCACACCCATGATCCGTGCGTACGGGGCGCCCTTGCTGGGCTTGATCTTCGACATGCTCTCGGGCTCCTTAGGCGCCTGCGTGCTCGGAGATGAGCGCGCGGGCCGCGTCGAGGTCGTCGGGGGTCTTGAGCGCGAGCGTCCGCACCCCGGGAAGCGCGCGCTTGGCGAGTCCCACCAGGGTCCCACCGGGCGCCGCCTCGATGAGGGCGGTGACACCGAGCGCGGCGAAGGTCTCCATGCACAGGTCCCAGCGGACCGGGTTGGCGACCTGGCCGACGAGCCGCGAGATGACCTCGTCGCCGGTGGCGACCGTCTTCCCGTCGGCGTTCGACACGTACGTCACCTGCGGGTCGGTGACCGTCAGGGCGGAGGCGGCGGCACGCAGCTTCTCCACGGCCGGAGCCATGTGGTGCGTGTGGAACGCGCCGGCGACCTTGAGCGGCACCACACGGCGTACGCCTTCGGGCTTGTCCTCGGTCAGCGCGGCGATCTGGGCCGCGGTGCCGGCGGCGACGATCTGCCCGCCGCCGTTGACGTTGGCCGGGGTGAGCCCCAGCTTCTCCAGGTGCGGGACCGTGACCTCGGGGTCACCGCCGAGGAGCGCGGCCATGCCGGTCTCGGTGACCGCGGCGGCCTCGGCCATGCCGAGCCCCCGGGTGCGGACGAGACGGAGCGCGGCCTCGTCGTCGATGACACCGGCGAGCGCGGCGGCGGTGATCTCACCGACGCTGTGTCCGGCGACGACGCCGGGCGAGGCGTCCAGGGCGGCGGCGGAGAGGAGACCGGAGGCGACCAGCAGCGGCTGGGCCACCGCCGTGTCGCGGATCTCGTCCGCGTCGGCCTTCGTGCCGTAGTGGGCAAGGTCGAGCCCGATGGCGTCGGACCATCCCGCGATGCGGTCGGCGGCACCGGGGAGTTCGAGCCAGGGAGTCAGGAAGCCGGGCGTCTGAGCGCCTTGGCCGGGAGCGACGAGTACGAGCACCCTCACACTCTCTCTTGTGGACGGCCCCGGAGGCCCGTGGGGACAGGGACGAAGAACCGTCAGGGGAATTGTTGAAGTTCGACAAAAGTCTAGGACTGAGTGTCCCCGGCGGCCAAGCGCCCCAGGATGAGGGCGATCCGCAGCGTGAACGCGGAACGGACGTCGGAGGGTGACCAGCCGGTGACGTCGGTCACACGTCGCAGCCGGTAGCGCACGGTATTGGGGTGCACGAACAGCATCCGTGCCGCGCCCTCAAGACTGCTCGCCTGCTCCAGATAGACACTCAGCGTCTCCAGAAGTGCCGAACCCGCTTCTTCCAGCGGTCTGTAGATCTCCTCCACCAGCTGATCGCGCGCGGCAGGGTCTCCCGCCATCGCACGCTCAGGAAGGAGATCGTCCGACAGGACGGGCCTCGGAGCGTCCTGCCACGCCGAGCAGGCCTTGAGACCGGCCGCGGCGGCCTGCGCGGACCGGGTGGCGGCGAGCAGGTCGGGCACCACGGGCCCGGCGACGACGGGACCGGCCGCATAGGGCCCGATCAGCGACTTCGCGACGTTCAGGGGGTTGTCGCTGCCGCCCGCGATCACGACCAGCCGGTGTCCGAGCACCCCGGTCAGGACCTGGAGCTTGGCGTGCCTCGCCGCCCGGCGGATCGCCTCGACGGTGAGCTCGCTGTCGCCCTCGGGGGCGGTGCCGAGGACGACGCACACATGCTCGGGGGAGTTCCAGCCGAGGGCGGCGGCCCGCGACACGGCGCCCTCGTCCGCCTCGCCGGACAGCACCGCGTTCACCACGAGCGACTCCAGCCGGGCGTCCCACGCGCCACGGGCCTCGGCGGCCTGCGCGTACACCTGGGCCGTCGCGAAGGCGATCTCGCGGGCGTAGACGAGCAGCGCCTCGCGCAGCACCGACTCGTCGCCCGGCGCCGCGACCTCCTCGATCGCGGTCTCCATGACCTCGATCGTCGTCCGCACCATCTCGACGGTCTGCCGCAGTGTGATCGCCCGCGTCAGCTCGCGCGGAGCCGTGCCGAACACGTCGGTGGAGATCGCCTGCGGTGTCTCCGGGTGCCGGAACCACTCGGTGAACGCCGCGATACCGGCCTGGGCGACCAGGCCGATCCAGGAACGGTTCTCCGGTGGCATCGCCCGGTACCACGGCAGCGTCTCGTCCATGCGGGCGATGGCGTTCGCGGCGAGCCGGCCGGAGGACTGCTCCAGGCGTTTCAGGGTCGCGGCGTGGAGATGGGCGTCGTGCGTGGCGGGCTGCTCAGGATCGGGTCGGGGCACGCACACAAGACTGCCTTATCGGGACAGGTGCCCGGAGAGCCGGGGCGGAAGACCTGCCGTCGGGGATACCGTGGTGGCGTGATGGACGTACGCCGCTCCGGGGACCGCTTCCGCGGTGGAGACCCGGCCACGGGTGACTCCGCGGGCATCGAGACGCTGCACGCGTTCTCCTTCGGGCGGTTCTACGATCCGGACAATCTGCGCTTCGGGCCGATCCTGGCCTGCAACGAGGAGCATCTCGCCCCGGGCGCCGGCTTCGACGAGCATCCGCACAGCCACACCGAGATCGTCACCTGGGTGGTGGAGGGCGAGCTCACCCACCGCGACTCGGCGGCCCACGCCACCGTCGTACGGCCCGGGGACGTCCAGCACCTCAGCTCGGCCGCCGGGGTGCGGCATGTCGAACGCAACGACGGGGAGAACCCGCTGACGTTCGTTCAGATGTGGCTGGCCCCTCTCCAGCCGGGCGGGGAGCCCTCCTACACGCATGTCGCGGGGATAGCCGACTCCACGCCGTACGCCCTCCCCGAGGCGGGCGCGATGCTCCATGTGCGCCGGCAGTCCGAGGGCGAGCGGACCGCAGTGCCGGACGCGGCCGGCGTCTACGTCCATGTCGTACGGGGCCGTGTCCTCCTCGCGGGCGAGGAGCTGGCCCCGGGCGACTCCGCCCGCGTCACGGAGTCCCGGGGGCTGGAGCTGGAGGCGCTGGAGCCGGCCGAGACGCTGCTCTGGGAGCTCGCCGAGGTCTGAGCGCGCCGCCCGTGCTCACTGCTTGCCGGTGCCGACCGGGTCCACGACGACCTTCTGGTCGGCGCCGTCGGCGATCTGGAGGCGGAGGGAGACCGGCAGGGCCTTGGAGTGGGTCTCGTTGGGCGGGGTGACCTCGATGGCGCTGACGTAGGCGCCCGAGCCCTCGGCCTGCGGGTAGTGCAGCGTGAAGCGGGTCGTCTCGCCGTCGGCGAGGTTGACGACCGGGGCGTCGAGGTCGCTGCGCTGGGCGCTCAGCGGGCCGGAGGCGTCCTGGGACCTGAGGTCGACACCGGGAAAGCCCTTGAGGGTGCAGGCGTCGCCGCCGGTGTTCTTGAGCCTGATCGTGAGCATGCCCTCGCCCATGCCGTGGGTGGTGCTGAAGTCGAGGTTCTCCGTCTTGCAGGTGCCGGTGGTGATCTGCCCGTTGCCGCTGCCCTCGGCGGACTGCGTGGTGGTCGCGTCGTCGTCGCCGGTCGAGGCCTTGCCGTCGGACGCGCTGCTGTCGCCGGACGCGCTGTTGTCGGCGGAGGACGAGGACGCCCCGGAGCCGGTCGTGCTCGCGGCGGAGTCCCCGCCGCCCTGGCAGGCGGTGAGCGAGAGGCCGGCGGCCAGGGTCAGGGCGGCGAGGGTGAGCGTCTTGGTGCGCATCGTTTCTTCCTTGCGGTCGGTGTGGTCCGGGCGGTCCGCCCGGTGCGAGCGAGCCTTGCTGCCTTGCTTCTGATCACCAAGACCCGCAGCGGCCCCGGGGGCGTTGCGCCCCGCCGCTCCCTAATACATGCCTGTTACACGCGATTACGGGCGGACCGGGGCGGCTGGGGAGGTGCTGCGGTGCCGCGCGGGCGGTCCGCCGGGTTCCGCAGGCCCCTGTCGTGGACCCCCGCCGCCGTCGACGGCTGGGACAGGCCCGTGACCTGCGCACCCTTGCGCATCGTCCGCGTCACAACCTCTTCACCCGCGCCCCACCGCATCCCCGCCTCGCCGCTCAGGTGCGGGTGACCAGGTCGGCGACCCGGGCGATCATCAGGCTCTCGTCGCCGTCGCGCGCGGTCGTCGGGTGGTACGTGAGCACGAAGCTGCGCCGCTGGTCACGCGTGGAGAAGGCGGCGTTCTTGTAGCCGTACGTCTCGCCGGTCTTCCCCCAGAGGGTGACGCCGTTGACGACGGCCTGCTGCAACCCGGTGCTGTAGCGGGCCGGGGAGCCGTCCAGCATCCGTACGTCGTCCGGCGGCAGCGTGAACATCAGCTCCAGCAGCTCGGGCGGGAGCAGTTCGCCGGAGAACAGCGCGGCCAGCAACCGTTCCAGGTCGCCCGGGGCCGAGACGATGTCGCCCTCGCCCCGGGTGGAGGACAGGTCGTACGCCGTGATGTCCCGCAGGCTTCCGCCGGCCGTCGTCAGGTAGCCGTGCGCGTACCGGCCGTGGAGGTGCCGGTCATCGCCGGGTACGACGGTGCGGGTCAGGCCCAGCGGGTGCAGGAGGCGGGCCGCGACGGCTTCCCCGTACGGGCGGCCGGTCAGCTGGTCGATGATCAGCGCGGCCAGGAAGTAGTTGATGCCGCGGTACTCCTGCCGGCTGCCCGGGGCGAACTTCAGCGGTCCGTGCGTCGCCGTGGCCACCCACTCCCGGGGCGTCCAGTGGTCGAAGCGGTGACGGAACACCTCTTCCGCCGTCTCCGGCTCCGGTATGCCGACATGGTCGGGCAGTCCGCTGGTGTGGTTCAGCAGGTGCGCCACGGTGACCGCCGCGTACCGGGAGGGCAGCAGGCCCGGCAGCACGCGCCGCACCGGGGTGGCCGGCGCGAGTCGGCCCTCCGCCACCAGCTGGAGCACCACCGTGGCGACGAAGGCTTTGGTGATGCTGCCGATCCGGACCGCGTCGTGCCCGGACACCGGCCGCCCCGTCCTGAGGTCGGCCACACCCGAGACCCCGCGCCACCGGCCGTCCGTCCCGCCGACCCACAGCTGAGCCGCGGTCGACGGCGGGTGCTCCAGGTCGTCGATGGCCGCCTGGAGCGCGGCGGGGTCCAGGGCCGGGAGCGAGGAGGCGGGTGCGGCGGTGGCGCGGGGTGCGGGCAGCGCGGCCGTGGCGGCGACTGCGAGGGCGGCGCCGCCAAAGGCGCGGCGGGAAAGGTGAGTTGGCGTCATGCCCTGCACGCTGCCAGCGGGCCCGCGCCCCGGCATCGGGGGCCGCCCCGGAACGATCCCCGACGGCCCCCCGACCCGACCCGCACACGGAGGGCCTTCGCGGAGAGGCGGTCACCCGTCCTGGGTGTCGTACGTGTCCCTGCTGGCCTGGATGTCGTTGCTGTGCTCGATCGCCCAGCGGGCGAGCGCCAGCGCCGGGGGGATGAGGCTCTTCCCCCGGTCGGTGAGCGCGTACTCGACGCGGGGCGGGACCTCGGCGTACGCGGTGCGGGAGACGAGCCCGTCCCGTTCGAGATTGCGCAGGGTCAGCGTCAGCATCCGCTGCGAGATCCCGGGGATGTGCTGGTGGAGGTGGGTGAAGCGCATGCGGCCCTCGTCGAGCGTCGCCACGATCAGCATCGTCCACTTGTCGCAGATCCGGTCCAGGATGCCCCTGATCGCCCGTCCGCCGTCCCCACGGATCATGCAGGTGTGTTCGTACTGCTCCACGGCCGCTCCTTGCCCATTACTGACATCCGTGTGCCTTTTGTAGGCGTCCCGACAGTCACTCATGATGAGGCTACTTACGGTTCGTAACCATCGGGAGGCACCCCATGCAGGTCGCGTACTGGATCGTCGCCACGCTGCTGGCCCTGTTCTACGTCTACGCGGGAGGCAAGAAGGTCCTCCAGGGCCAGGAGGAGCTGCGGCCCATGATGGCCTGGGTCGACCAGGTGCCGATGCCGCTCGTCAAAGCCATCGGGGTACTGGAGGTTCTCGGCGCGCTCGGCCTGGTGCTGCCGCCGCTGACCGGCATCGCGGTGGCGCTCGCCGTCGCGGCGGCCGTCGGCCTCGCCCTGGTGCAGGTCGGCGGGCTGGCGCTGCACCTGTCCCGGGGGGAGGCACGGGTGACCGGACTCAACGTCGTCCTTCTGGTGCTGGCCGCGGTCACCGCGTGGCTGGCGACGGTCTGGCTCTGACGAGCCGGCGGGCCGTCAGGTCCGCTGCCGGGCCGCCAGCTTGTCCAGTTCCCGGATCGCCTGGCCGTGCGCACTCATCCGGCGCGACACGGTGCCGATCGTGAAGAGCACCCCGCCGACGACCGAGACCGGTATGGACGCCCCGAGCACGGTCACGACCTCCTCCAGGTCCGGCTCGTAGGGCAGGAACAACTCCTGGGCACCCCAGATCCACAGCACGACGGCCGCACCGAGGAGGACGAGACCCCAGGTGCGTACCTTCGCTGCCTGCTCGCGGAACTCGAGGTCGTAATCACGTGATCGCATAGCGGCCGAATCTATCGGAGCCGGGGGTTCGCGGTTCAGCCGTTTCGTGCCGCGTCGGACCGCAGCCACGCGTCCAGGGTGTCGAAGTCCGTCCTCGTGAGACCCCGCCATGCCTCGACGTGGTGCAGGAGGGCCGGTGCCGGGTGGTGTTCCTCCACCCAGCACCGGTCGATGTCGGTGATCTCGTCATCGACCCACGCGAAGGGCCGTCCGGCCGCCCACCCGACGAGCCCCGGCGTCTTCCAGTGGAGCCCGCGCGTCCCGGCTTCGACGGGCGGGTCCGGCCAGTCCACCACGGGCAGTTGCGGGAGCCCGAGCCGCGGCGCGATGTACTCGTTCGCGTCGGACATCCACGTCGTGGCCCACACCAGCTCGCACGGCAGCGACTTCAGCCGAGGACCGAGGCCCGGGTCGAGCCTGGCCATCAGCGGGTTCGGACCTGTGTGCCCGAAGTCCGGGTAACCGTCGGGGAGTTGTTGCGGGGTGGCGCCGAACGGGAGGAGCGGGCCGTCGACGTCCAGGAAGAGGAGTGCGGTCACGCGTCAGCGGAGCCCGTCCACGAAGGCCTGCCAGGCGGCGGTGCCGAGGACGAGGACGGGCCCGGCCGGGTTCTTGCTGTCCCGGACGGGGACGGAGGCGGCGCAGCCGTCGGCCACCTCCAGGCACTCGCCGCCGGTGCTGCCGCTGTACGAGGACTTCCGCCAGGCCGCGCCGCCGGTGACGGTGCACTCGACGCATTCGCCGCCGGTGTTTCCGCTGTAGCTGGACTTACGCCACGGCGCGCTCTTCAGTTTCCGGCCGGTTGCCATAACGCTCCTCCATCACACGGGCGATCAGTGCCGCGGAATCCTCGACGGAGAGGGCTGCGGCCTGCAAGTGAGCGTAACGGCGCGCGGCCTCCCTGGTGGTCTCCGGGCTGGCAGTCATATGGCCGGAGATCAGGTCTTCCGTATAGATGATGTCCGGATCGCCGTCGAAGCGCATGGCCGTGAACGACCCGTCCAGGCTCGTGTGCTCACCCGTCATGAACGGCAGTACGGCTCCGAGAAGTCGCGGGTCGGCACCTTCTTCGTCGTCTCGATCTGGCCGATCAGTGAGCCCGTACAGAAGATGATCTCGCCGAGCTGGCCCTGCCGGAGGCCGTTGGCCTCCCGTTGGCGGCGCAGTTCCCAGCCGTAGTAGTCCAGAGGGGAGGCGCTGGGGTCGAGCGACTGCACGTTGGCCACGGCGGGGTGCCTCTCGCGTACAACGCCTGGCGGCGTTGGTTTCAGGTCGTGGCCGAGAGTAACCAAGGGGTTGCAGGCTGGTGCCAATGAATCACGTATCCGACACCCGGACCGGTGACGCGGAGGCCGCGGTCTACCGCGCCGACCTCGCGATGGTCGAGCACTCCGCCCGGCATCTGCGCCGCATCCTGCGGCTGTACCTCGTCCGGTGGCGTCTGCTCGATGTGGCGGACGCGGCGGAGCTGGCGCTCACCGAGCTGATCGCCAACGTCGTACGGCATGTTCCGGGCCGCCGCTGCCAGACGCTGATCTTCCTGCTGCCCTCCGGCGGCGTACGGGTCGAGGTCGCGGACGCCTGTCCCCGGCTGCCCCGCGCCCTCGCCCGGGACGTGCTCGACGAGGGCGGGCGGGGGCTGCTGCTGGTCGACGCCGTCACCGACAGCTGGGGTGTGGAGGTGCGCAGGGACGGCCGGGGGAAGACGGTGTGGTTCGAGTGCGCTCAGCGGGAGGCGGCGAGCTCCGCCAGCACCGCGTCGGTGAACGGCGTCCAGGCCTCGGTCGCCCACGGCCCGAAGGCCCGGTCCGTCAGTGCGACGCAGGCCGCGCCGGCCACCGGGTCGATCCACAGGAACGTACCGGACTGGCCGAAGTGGCCGAAGGTGGCGGGGGAGGACGAAAGTCCCGTCCAGTGCGGGGACTTGGAGTCGCGGATCTCGAAGCCGAGCCCCCAGTCGTTGGGGCTCTGGTGACCGTAGCCGGGGAGTACGCCCTTGAGGCCGGGGTGCACCACGCTCTGCGCCTCCAGGACCGTACGCGGGTCGAGGAGGCGGGGGACCTGCACCTCCGCCGCGAACCGCACGAGGTCGTCCACGGTCGAGACGCCGTCCTTGGCCGGGGAGCCCTCCAGGGTCGTCGACGTCATGCCCAGAGGCTCCAGGACGGCCTGGCGGACGTACTCGGGGAAGGGGATCTCCGTGGCCTTCGCGATGTGGTCGCCGAGCACCTCGAAGCCCGCGTTGGAGTACAGCCTGCGGGTGCCGGGAGGTGCCGTGACGCGGTGCTCGTCGAAGGCGAGGCCGCTGGTGTGCGCGAGGAGGTGGCGGACGGTCGAGCCCTCGGGGCCGGCCGGTTCGTCCAGCTCGACGGCGCCTTCCTCGTAGGCCACCAGCGCCGCGTAGGCCGCGAGCGGCTTGGTGACCGAAGCCAGCGGGAAACGGTGTGCGGTGGGACCATGGGTACCCAGGAGCGCGCCGTCCGAGGTGACGACGGCGGCTGCCGCGGTGGGGACGGGCCAGTTCTCGATCAGCGCCAGGCTCTGCATGCGTACGAGCCTAACGGGAGCAGAAACCGGGATCACCACCCGAATACGCTTGCTTGGAGTGCACTCCAAGGTTCTAGCGTGGAGGTCATGACGGTGATGGAGAGCATTTCCGCACGCACGGACACCTGCGCTTCCGGCCCGAAGGCGCATCCACGCCCCGAGGGCCAGGACCACTACACCATCAGCGAGGTCGTCGCCTTCACCGGGCTCACCGCCCACACGCTGCGCTGGTACGAGCGGATCGGGCTGATGCCGCACGTCGACCGCTCCCACACGGGGCAGCGCCGCTTCCGGAACCGCGACCTGGACTGGCTGGCCTTCGTGGGCAAGCTGAGGCTGACCGGGATGCCGGTCGCCGACATGGTCAGGTACGCCGAACTGCTCCGCGAGGGCGACCACACCTTCGCCGAGCGGCAGGAGCTGCTGGAGGCGACCCGGCGGGACGTGAGGACGCGGATCGCGGAGCTCCAGGGGACCCTCGCCGTCCTCGACTTCAAGATCGACTTTTATGGCGGCGCCCGCGCGGCGTCGGAATCGGAAAGGGTCTGAGCAGATGAGCGACACCGGAAAGATCGCGACCGTACAGCTCGGCGCCGAAGGTCCGCAGGTCGGTGTGCAGGGGCTCGGCTGCATGGGCATCAGCGAGTTCTACGGGGACACCGACGAGGCCTCCGCCCGGGACACCCTGGAGGCGGCCCTGGAGGTCGGCGTCACCCTGTTCGACACCGCCGACATCTACGGGAGCGGTGCCAACGAGACGTTCCTCGCGCCGTTCGTCGGGGCGCACCGCGACGAGATCACGCTGGCGACGAAGTTCGCCATCGAGCGGAAGGACGACGACCCGCACTACCGGGGCGTGCGCAACGACCCCGCGTACATCCGCCAGGCGGTCGAGGCCAGCCTGCGCCGGCTGGGCACCGACGTCATCGACCTCTACTACATGCACCGCCGCGACCCGCTCGTCCCCTTCGAGGAGTCCGTGGGCGCCATGGCCGAGCTGGTGCGGCAGGGCAAGGTCAAGCAGCTCGGGCTGAGCGAGGTGACCGGGGACGAGCTCCGTGCCGCGCACGCGGTGCACCCGATCGCGGCCCTCCAGTCCGAGTGGTCGCTCTTCAGCCGGGACGTGGAGCGCAGTGCCGTGCCCGCGGCCGTCGAGCTCGGGGTGACGCTCGTGCCGTACTCGCCGCTCGGCCGCGGGTTCCTGACCGGGGCGTTCGCGGACGCGGCCAAGGACCTGGGGGAGGGCGACTTCCGTCAGCACCAGCCGCGCTTCACCGGTGAGAACGCGAAGACCAACGCCGCCCTGCTGGAACCGGTGCACAAGATCGCGGCGGCCCACGGTGTGACCGCCGCACAGGTCGCCCTGGCCTGGGTGCAGCAGCGTGCCCAGGTGCACGGCCTGACCGTGGTGCCGATCCCGGGGACGCGGAAGCGCAGCCGTCTCCTGGAGAACGTGGCGGCGACCCGGCTCACGCTGAGCGACCAGGAGCTGGAGCTGCTGGAGCCCATCGCGGGCCAGGTGGCGGGCGACCGCTACCCGGACATGAGCAGCACGGCCACCGCGCGGGAGTAGCGCGCGCAGGCGGGGGCCCGTCGGCGGGGCCCCCGCAGGCGGGTCACAGGAGCCGCTTGCGGCCCCACACGATGACGAAGGCGGTGCCGGCGGCGGCGAGGGCGAGCATGATGCCGGCGCCGAGCCACTGCATCGTCTGCATCTGGGAGAGCGGGAGGTAGTCCAGGGACCAGCCGACGACGTTCTTGGACTCCAGGCAGGCGGTGTGCGCCCGGTCGTTCTCGATCTCGTCGAGGCAGGTGGTCCAGTCCAGACGGTCCCCGGAGCTGGTGAGGAAGTACGTTCCCTGCCCCTGCTGTTCGGCCTGGGTGGGCAGATCCGGCTGTACGGCACCGGGTCCCACACCCTCGTGGGTGCTGAGCGACAGGACGTGCCCCAGGTTCCGCCAGAGCTGACTCCAGAGGAACCCCATCGCCGCGACGATGCCGAGCGTGACCACCATCGACACCAGCGTGCGGCGCAGGACCAGGCCGACCGCCGCGCCCACGGTGAACGTGAGCAGGGTGAAGGCCACGGGTACGACCCCGGTGACACTGAAGAACGTGGTCCAGCTGAGGGCTTCGGAGAACCCCTTGAGAGGGTTCCACCACCAGGTGAGCGCGGCGGTGAGCACGCCGGTCGACAGCGTGAGGATCACGGCGGGAACGGCGAGCTTCGTGACGAGCCACCGCATCCGGCTGACGGACTGGGAGGTCACCAGCTTGGCGGTCCCGGTCTCCAGGTCGCCCGCGAAGAGCGGGGCCCCGAGCAGGACACCGGCCAGGACGGGGATGTAGTCGAGATAACTCCCGATGGTGTGCAGCCGGTCGCCATGGGTCTCGAACTCGGACGGCAGGCCGCCGAGCCTGCGCGCGGTCGGCTCCTGGGCGGCCAGGAAGTCCATCACCTGCCCGCGCAGGTGGACCATGACGAGCACGCCGATGACCATGGCGGCGATGAGCGTCCAGAACGCGGCGCGGTGCTGGCGCCAGACGAGCCAGACCGGACCGCCGAGCCGGGGGCCCCGGGCATTCCGCGCGGGGCCGGCGGGCGCCGTACGGGCCGGGTCGTGGGTGAGCGTGGTCATGCGGTCACAGCCTTCGTCCGGTCGCGGGTGATGATGTCGTGGATGTCGCCGACGCGGGCGCTGGGGGTGATCAGCGCGGGAGCGTCGGGTGACCGCAGGTAGGCGAGCAGGAGCTCCTCCAGGGTGGGGGGCTCGGCCGGGCCGCCGTAGGCGACGGGGCCGCCCAGCCGCACCAGGACGCCGGGCCTGCCGTCGCCGCGGCCGGACTCGATGACGGTGTGGGGCCCGACGGCCGGTACCGGGCCGCTGCCCGCCACGTCGAGCAGGGCGTGCGCGGCGCGCAGTTCGTCCACCTCGCCCGCGAGGCGCAGACCGCCGTTCGCGACGACGAGGAGGTAGTCGCAGATGTGCTCCAGCTCGGCGAGCATGTGCGAGGACACCAGCACGGTGGTGCCGTGCTCGGCGGCCTCCGCCGTCAGCGTGGCCATGAGCTCGCGGCGGACCAGCGGGTCCAGATCGGCCATCGGTTCGTCGAGGATCAGCAGGTCGGGGCGCTTCCCGAAGGCCAGGGCGAAGGCGACGCGGGTGCGCTGCCCGCCGGACAGCGTGCCGACCTTGGCCTTCAGCGGCACCTGGCCCGCGCGGACGATGCCCTCGGCGACCTCCTGGTCCCAGTGGGGGTTGAACTCGCGGCCCAGGCGCAGGGTTTCCGCGACGGTGAAGCGCCGGAACAGCGGCTTCTCCTGGGTCAGGAACGCGGTCCGCAGGACGGCCTCGGTCGACCCCGGCGCCGCGCCGAAGACCCGCAGGGCACCGGTCGTCGGCCGGATCATGTTCGTGGCCAGGCCCATCAGGGTGCTCTTCCCCGCGCCGTTGGGGCCGACGAGGCCGCACACCCGCCCGGCCGGCAGCCGGAAGGAGACGTCCCGCAGCGCCCAGCCGCGCCGGTACTCCTTCCCGAGCCCCTGGGCCTCGATCGCCGCCGCACCGACGGGCGGCCGCACGAACTCCGTTCCGCTTCCGTAGGGCGACTGTGCGTGATCCATCCGTGGCTCCTGTGTGTGGGGGGAGGGTCGGGCCCCGCATGTGGGGGAGTGGGCCCGGCTGTACGTGCGGTCGGTCGCCGATTGCGGCAGCGCCTGCGCGGGGTTCCGCTTCGAGGCGGGGCCGGCCGCGGTCGTGACACCCTCCTTGTGTGATGAACGGCGAACGCCGCCCGGTGAGGACCACTCTTGTCCGTCGCGTCGCGCGGCGGATCGGGCGAAAGACAGATCATGTGCGGCCGGCTCCGACTTTCGGCCGGTCGGCGGGAGGGCAGTGAGAGAGATGCTGAAGAGGTGGGCCGCAGCCGCGGCCGTACTGGGGAAGGACCATCCGCGGCTCCTGCCCGTCACGCTGAGGCTGCTGCTGGTCGGAGCTCTGCTCGGATGCGTCGTGATGGACTGGTCGGGCGGTGATTTCTACCGGATCGGGCACCCCACCGACCTCGTGCTGAGCTCCGCCAAGCTGATCGGCGCCCTGCTCGCCATCGCTCTCGTCGTCGCCTCGTTCCGGCTCGGCAGCCGGGCGCTGCCGGCCGCCGGCTGCGCACTGGCGGTCGTGTCGCTGTGTCTCTCGGTGGCTCTGCACATGGAGATGACGGTCGGCGCACAGGCGCTCGGATTCGCCGAGCCGGCCGCTCTGGTGTGGCTCCTCCTGGTCGCCGCCCGGCGGGGGAAGCCGTCATGGGCGGCGGTCGCCGTGCCGCTGCTGTACCTGGCGATCGTGCTGCGACCGGTGTCGGTCCAGTTCAAGCAGTCCACGACCATCTTCGCGCTGATCTACGCCCTGGCGGCCCTCCTGGCGCTGAGCATCGGCCTCGGGATGCGCCTGCTCCTGGTGGACCGGCGGCGGCAGGCGGCTGCCCTCAGGCTGGAGCAGCGTACGGAGTTCGCCCGGGACCTGCATGACTTCGTCGCCCACCATGTGACCGGCATCGTCGTCCAGGCGCAGGGGGCCCACGCGATCGCGGACCGGCGGCCCGACCTCGTGCCGCCCGCGCTCCAGCGGATCGAACAGGCCGGCTCGGAGGCCCTGACCTCCATGCGGCACATGGTGGGGATGCTGCGCGACGCCGACGGGGAAGTGGCGCTGACACCGCTGGCCGGGATCGGCGAAGTGCGGTCGCTCGTCGAGGAGTTCTCGGCCGTCGGCGGCGCCCGGGCCGAGCTCGAACTGAAGGGGCCCTTCGAGGACCTGCCGGTGGAGGTGACCACCACGGCGCACCGGGTGGTGATGGAGGCCCTCACCAACGTACGTAAGCACGCCCATGGTTGCAGCGAGGTGCGGGTCCGTGTGGAGCGCTCGGGGGACCGGGTCCTCGTACGGGTCAGCGACGACGGGCGGCCCCGCCCTGCCTCCCGGAGCGGCTTCGGGCTGAAGGGGCTGGCCGAGCGGGTGGGCCTGATCGGCGGAAGCGTCGAGGCGGGGCCGGTGAGCGCCGGCGGCTGGGGTGTCGAGGCGGCGCTCCCCGTGGCCCCGGCGGGGGTGGCGGCGCACTGACGACCCGGGGCCCCGGCCGGCCGTGTGCTGCTGGCCGGGCGGACCAGGACGCGTGCCGGTCGCGGGTGAGGGCGTCCCTGTGCCGGCCGCCGTTCCGGCCGGCCGGGTCCTGGCCGCCGGTCAGGCCAGCCGGAGTGCGAAGACCGCGAAGCCCGCCGCCAGCAGGCCCGCCGCCGCCCGGCGGGCCCTCCCGGCCCCACCCTCCGCCTCCCAGGGCGCCTCGAACCGGCGGGCGTAGCGGGAGATCAGCACGAGCAGGCCGGCGAACAGCGGCATCCACGCCAGCCGGGCCAGGATCCAGCCGACCGAGTCCGGGGCCGTCGTCAGTCCGGGCACCGCCCCGGCGAAGGAGGCCGGCACGGCGGCGGCCAGCATCGCCGTCTGGTGCCAGCACAGGATCGTCATCGCCGACAGGTTGATCACGACCACGGGCGCCCACAGCGAGGGGCGTCGCAGCGCCCGGCCGATCCGGCCGTGCAGCAGGACCGCCGCACCGCTCTGCGCCGAGGCCAGCGCCAGGACCAGCAGCGACGGCGGATGCGAGTTGGTCCGCGCCTCCCCCGGTACGCCGACCATCGACGCCGGGTAGTGGAAGACGAGCAGCAGCACGGCGAACAGGGCCGTGCCACCCACCAGCAGGAGCCGGGCGCCGCGCCGCGAGAGCCGGCCCTCGCCCCAGCTGACGCCCAGCTGATAGGCGAAGAGCCAGCCGGGCAGGATGTTCAGCAGGCTCAGCCAGGACGGCACGGCGTCCGCGTACGGCCCGTAACGCAGGAGGTCGACCGCGGCGACCGAGGCGATCAGCGGGGCCGCCGCCCAGCCGCCGAGCCGCCGGGCCAGACGTACGCAGTACGGCGTGAGGGCCGTGACCACGGCGTACACCCCCACGAACCAGAGCGGCTGGATCACCAGCTTGGCGCCCGTACGCAAGGTGTCCTCGGGCACCCCGGCGGCGTACAGCACCGGAATCATCAGCGCCCACACGGCGGTCACACCGAGCACGGGCCTGCCCAGCCGGACCATACGGGCGCGCAGCCAGGTACGGGCGGTGGAAGGGCGGCGGTGGTAGGAGAGGACCGAGGCGTATCCGCCGACCAGGAAGAACACGCCGAGCATCTGGAGCACCCAGCTCACCGGGGAGAACACGGGGAACGCGGAGAGCGGGCTGGCGTTGTGCAGGCCGTCGCCGTCCAGCTTGAACCCGCCGAGCAGCCAGTGACCGGCGGGCACGGCCAGCAGGGCGAGGGCGCGCAGTCCGTCGACCGCGCGGTCGCGGTGGGCGGGGGTGCCCGCGTCGATACGGGAGACCAGGTGCCGCACGCTCATCGGGCCACCCCCTGGGCGATGGCGGTGAACGCGGCGAGCGAGTCCGTGCCGGGGGCGAAGTACCCGGTGTGGCCCTCGGCGTCCTCGGCGGGCACCCGGCGCGCCCCGAACTCCTCGCCGGCCGGGTCGGCACCGTGCCCGAGGCCCGCCACCCGGACGTGCGGGACGTCGTCGATCCAGTCGGTGTCGTCCTTGGCCGCCCAGACGCGCGCCCGGGTGTGCAGACCGGCCACGTCGTCGGCCCGCATCCCGGGGGAGCCCAGCACCACCAGGTCCGTGGCGCCGAGACCGGAGGCCGCGAGCCCGCAGACCACCGAGCCGTAGCTGTGGCAGAACACCACCGGCGCGGGCAGCCCGTCGGCCGCGAGACCTGCGGTGAACCGGGTCAGCCGCTCCGCCCCCGCCTCGGCCAGCGTCCCCGTCGCCGCGTCCAGACCGAGGCCGACCGGGGTGGTGTAGCCGGCCCAGGCGATGACCGCGCTGCCCGGACCCGTCCCCGCGTACAGCGACTTCGCCATGCCCGCCGGGGTGCCGTACACGTTGCCCCGCCGGTCGAAGGTCCCGGCGTCGATGTCCGACCCGGGTACCACGACGGACACATGACGCGCGGTGCGCAGATCCCCGAACACCTCGGCGACCTGGCCACGGCCCCGCGGGTCGAACGCGAGGATCTGCCGGCCGGGCGCGGCGAGCCGGGCGTACCGGGGGTCCTGGGAGGCCCGCAGCGCAAGGGCGTTGGCGCGGTAGCGGAGCTCCAGCGGCGCCCCGTCTAGATTGCCGACCACCGACGGATGCCGCTCCAGCAGCGCGTGCTGGTCGGCTGCGCTCAACCCGCTGAAGAACTGCCGCACTTGCTCCGGTGTCGCCCGGCCCGGGTCGGGCAGCTCCCGCCCCAGCACCCCGTCGGCACGCCATGAGGCGCTGCCGGGCGGCGGCCCCGTGACCGCCTGCTGGGTGTTCCCGGACGCCCAGCCGGCCGTCCCGGCCACCACGGTGCCCGCCAGTGCCACCGCGGCCAGCGTCCTCGCGAATCGGCGCATCGTGCCCTCCCCTTACGGATCCGGCGCACCGTCCGGTGTGCCGAGAGGAAGGTAGGAAGGCGGTGGGTGACAGGGCGTCACCCCGGGGAGCCAACTGTCCGGTGATACCGGGGTAGGGGCCGTACGGGGGGAAAGCCCTACGGCGGCCCGGGGGCCGGCAGGAGCGCGGGCGGGCCATGCGTCGCCCGGCATGCGTCGCCCGGCCATGCGTCGCCCGGGCCGGCAGGGGGCAGGGGCAGGGGGAGCGGGCGTGGCTATGCGTCGCCCGGGGCCACCAGCCCCGACTCGTACGCGAAGATCACGGCCTGCGCCCGGTCCCGGAGCCCGAGTTTGGCCAGCACCTTGCCGATGTGCGTCTTCACCGTCTGCTCGGCGACCACCAGCCGCGCCGCGATCTCCTGGTTGGACAGGCCCCGGGCGATCAGCTCCAGGACCTCCGTCTCCCGTGGCGTCAGACCGTTCAGCCGCAGCGCGGGCCCGCCGGACGGCGGCGCCGGCCGCTGCCGCGCGAAGTCCGCGATGAGCCGCCGCGTCACGGACGGCGCGAGCAGCGCGTCCCCGGCCGCCACGACCCGCACCGCGGAGATCAGGTCCGCGGGCGGGGCGTCCTTGAGGAGGAACCCGGACGCCCCGGCGCGCAGCGCCTCGTACACGTAGTCGTCGACGTCGAACGTGGTGAGCATCAGGACCTTCGGCCGGTGCACCACCCCCGCCGGAGGGCTCAACAGCTCGCGGACGGCGGCCAGTCCGTCCATCTCCGGCATCCTCACGTCCATCAGGACGACGTCCGGGTGCACCGACCTGCTGACCTCGACACCCTTGCGTCCGTCCGGGGCCTCGCCCACCACGTCGATGTCGCTCTGGGCCGCCAGCAGGGCGGCGAACCCGGCCCGCACCATGGCCTGGTCGTCGACGATGATCACGCGGATGGTCACGGTTCCTCCGAGGTCGCGGATGCCGAGGGCGGCAGGGGCGGGGGCAGCGGGAGCCGCGCGGCCACCCGGAAGCCCCCGTCCGGCAGCGGGCCGGTGTCGAGTGTGCCGCCGGTCAACCGTACGCGTTCGCGCATGCCGACCAGCCCGTGTCCGGTGCCCGAGGTCTCCAGCGGCGAACCCGGCGCCTCGGGCCTGTCGTTGACGACCAGCACCGTCAGATGGCCGTCGCGCACCGTGACCGACACCCGGGTCCGCGCCCCCGGCGCGTGCCGCACCACATTGGCCAGTGCCTCCTGCACGATGCGGTACGCCGACAGGTCCACCGCCTGCGGCACGCCGCCCCGCTCCAGCGCCTCCCGCACGTCCGAGGCCAGCGACAGCTCGGCCGGGAGCCCCGCCCGTACCGTCGCCTCCACCAGCTGCTGCGCCCGGTCGAGGCCGGGCTGCGGGGCGAGCTCGCCCCGGCTGCCGTCGCTGCGCAGCACCGACAGCAGCCGGCGCATCTCGGCCAGCGACTCCCTGGCCCCGGCCGCGATCGACGCGAACTCCGCCCGCGCCTCCTCGGAGAGCCCCTCGACCCGGTACGGCGCCGAGTCGGCCTGCACGGTGATCACCGACATGTGGTGCGCGACCACGTCGTGCAGCTCGCGGGCGATCCGGGTGCGCTCCTCCAGCAGCGTGCGCTGCGCCCGCTCGGCCTCGCTGATCGTCTCCTGCTCGACGAGCCGGCGCTGGGCGTCGCTCCGCTCCCGTACCGCCGCGCCGATCACCAGCGCCACCCCGCCGAGGACGAACAGCAGGAGCGCGCTGCTGTTGCCGTGCGAGGGCCTGACCAGAAACAGCAGCAGGCAGGCCGTGCCCGTCGCCAGCCAGACGCCGATCACCGTCCGCCGGCTCTCCCGCAGCCCGAGGGCCAGCAGCACGAAGAGATAGCCGACGAGGCCCGGCGGCGTCCACGGCCAGAGGACGTCGGGGCGCAGCCCCTGCCCGAGCAGCACCACGGCGCCCACGACATCGGCGGTGAAGACGATCCACCAGGCCTGGAGCGGCCGGTGCGCCAGCATCAGCATGGGCGCGGCCTGCCCGACGGCCAGCGCTCCGGCGAGCCCGCCCGGCACCCCGTAGTCGCTGATCAGCACAGTGATCGTGACGGGGACGAAGATGGCGGTGAGGGCGAGCACGAGCGCGTACGGCAGCAGCCGCAGCCAGCGTCTGGGGGAGTCGGCGAACAGCGGGGTCGGCGGATGGGACGCGTGGGACAGCCCCTGGGCGAGCTCGCGCAGATTGCGGCGGGCGGCGCTCAGCAGACCGTCGGCGGGCGGGGGCCCGGCAGGAGAAGGGGGCATGATCGGGTCAGCGTAGGCGTGGGACGCGCCCGGAGGCGTCATACCGGGGGGTGGACCGCGGGGGCCGGCCCCGTACCCGGGTAGGGGACAGGGGCTGATCCCGGGCCGGTGGCTGCTTCGGGCCGTCGCACCGCCGTGAGCCGTCCGCGGGCACCTGCCCGGCCACGGCTCAGAGCTCTGCGAGCAGCTCCGCCTTCTTCGCGCTGTACTCGGCGTCCGTCACCAGACCCGCCTGGTGCAGATCCCCGAGGTGGCGTATCCGCTCCGCGATGTCCGCCGGATCGCGCCGCGCCCCGCCCACCGGGACCGGAGCGGTCGCCACGGGCACCGACTGGGTGCGGCGGACGGACTCCAGGACCGCCGCGGCGAACGGCAGCGACTCGTGCACCGGCCCGTAGCCCAGGCCGAAGACGACGGAGGCGGGATCCTGGTCCGGCTGGACCCGCGCGGTGACGCCGGGCGCCTGGTCGGGGCCGCCCGCGTCGGAGTCCGCCGCCGCGCCGCGTGGCAGCAGCCGCAGATACCCCTCCAGCGCCTCGGGCGAGCGCCACTCGACCCCGCCCAGCTCCGCCACGGGGAACGACTGGTCGCCCGCCTTCCACTTGGCGCTGGACGCACCCGTCCAGAACCACCGGAAGGAGACCTGCGTCCCGTCGAAGCCGGCGCGGCCGTCGTACGCCTTGAAGTGCATCGGTGCCTCGGGGGCCGTCACCAGGAAGCGCTCGGCGGGCAGGGAGGCGTCCGGCCCGAGCAGGGCGCGCAGCTCGTCGGCGTAGTACTCGGCGAGCGTCCCGCGCTCGGCGGGCAGCACCAGACGGTACGGGTCGTTGCTCTCCTTGAGCTGCCCGCCCGCGGCCTCCAGCAGTGGATCGGCACCTGGTCTCGGCACCGCCCGAAGGACCACCGTGCCCCGCTTGCCCGGGGTCAGCGTCACCGAAGACAACGCCGCGTACGGAATGCGGCGTTCACGCAGGCTCTGGAAGAGCCTCGGCGTGCGGATTCCCCGTTCGAAGCGGATGAGCACGGAGTCGGTGTCGAACTCCCAGGTGGCATGAATTCCGGCCAGCACATCACCCATGTGCCTCATCGTATGTGGCACAGGCTCGCACGTCCCCCTTCGGTACAGGCGGAATCACGGCCAGGCAGACAGGCCGTTCGCCGCTCTCCACGCGCGTCAGACGTCTTTCTACGCGCGTCAGGCCTCTGTTTCGCCGGAAATCTCCCGGTGGCATGCACCATCGGTACCCGCACAGGTGACCGAGTTGTAGGCGCCCACGCCGATCGCGGCGAAGTTGCTGAGACTCTCCGTGCCCGGCTCGAAATAGCCGCTGTGCCCGATCGCGCCGCTCGCCGACACGATCCGCGCGCCGAAGGCCGGATCGACCGGGTCGGCGCCGTGTCCGAGCCCGCCGACCGCCATGTTCGGCACGTCCGCGATCCAGTCGTCACCGTCCCGCATCGCCCACACCGTGGCCCGCGTGTGCAGGGCACGGGCGTTGTCCGCCCGCATCCCGGGACTGCCCGCGACCGCGATGTCGGACACTCTGGACGGCAGCCCCTGCGCGGCCACACCGCACAGCACGGAGCCGTAGCTGTGGCAGAACAGCGAGACGTCCGAGGTGCCGGGCAGCGCGTCCAGGAAGTCGTTCAGCCGGCCCGCGCCCTCCGTCGCCAGCCCGCCCAGCATGGCGTCCATGCCGATCCCCACGGGCGCCGTGTAGTCGGCCCACGCGATGACCGCCGTACGCGAACCGGGGCGCGCCGAGCGCTCGGCGGCGTACAGCGACTGCGCCATGCCGACCGGCGCCGCGTTCTTCTTGACCCCGGTGCGCTCCAGCGTCAGCAGGTTCGTGTCCACCCCGGGCACGACCACCGAGACCCGCTCGGCCCGGTCGAGGTCGCCGATGACCTCGGCGGCCCGGCCGCGCCCCGACGGGTCGAACGAGAGGAACTGCCGGTCACCGGCGAGCATGGACCGGAAGCGCTCAAGCCGGAGCGCGGCCTGATGGCGACCGTCCGGGGAGAGCCGCACGTCCAGTGTCCGCTGTTCCTCCGCCGACTCAGCCTCTGTCAGGGCGTGCCGGTTGGCCCGGTAGCGCAGGGTGACCGGCGCACCGTCCAGATTCCCCACCACCAGCGGGTACTTGTCGGCCAGGGCGACCTGCTGGCCCGCCGTGAGCGTCGCGAAGAAGTGGGCCAGCCGGTACGCAGGCGCGCCCACGTCCGGGAGGGAATGACCGGCTATGCGGTCCTTCGCCCAGGAAGCGAGCGCGGTCTCGCGCGGCGAGGCCGAGTGCTGTTGACGCACGGCGGTCCATCCGGACGTCGCCAGCATCACGAACACCACCGCGATGGCGAGCAGCGCTCGCCATGCGGTGAGGGTGGGGGAGGAGTCGAAGGAAGTCACTGCGCCCCACCCTAGGAGACGGGTGCGCGAGGTCGCCGCAGGGGTGACACGGATCACTCGACCGCAGGGAATTGACCCTCCGTTTTTTACGCTCCGTGTGCGCCGGGATTACGGTCCGCCGCGGTGAAAGCCCGTCCGGGAGCCGAATCGGCCCGAGCGGCAGGGGCATTGTGAGTTCGGCCATGCGGCGGCGATGAGGGGTGCGGCACAACTGTGCGGTTCGCGTAAAGAATGCGCCTACACGGTGCGCCAGCTCCCGGAGAGCGCAGGTCCGAGCTGGTCCAGGTGGAGTTCGGTCAGCTCCCGGAGCGCGTCCAGTCCGGGGTCCTTCCGGCAGCCCCAGAGCTGCCCGGTCATCCGCATCACCCCGGAGAACGCGGCGACGGCCACCCGGGGGCGGGGATCCGCGTCCACGTCGAGCCCCTCACGCTCCGCGATCAGCAGGGCGGTCTGCTGCTCCAGGCCGATGTGTCGCCGCATGTGGGCGGCGTGCAGCGCGGGCGTCGACTCGATCATCCGGTAGGCGCGCATCTGGAGTTCGGCCGTGATGTCGTCGTCCTCGGCGTCGGAGAGCGCGCTCCACGCCCTCAGGGCGGCCCGGCGCATTGCCTCGAAAGGAGCCTCCGCTGCCGGACGTTGACGCAACTCCGTGAGGAAGCGCGCGTCCACCTCCTCCTGGACGGCGAAGGCGACGGCCTCCTTGTTGGCGAAGTAGCGGAAGAAGGTGCGCTGGGAGACGTCGACGGCGTCGACGATCTCGTCCACCGTCGTCCGGTCGTACCCCTGCGCGCTGAAGAGCCTGAGCGCCGTGTGCAGCAGGGCCTCACGGGTGCGCCGCTTCTTGCGCTCACGCAACCCGGTCGGAGCCCCCGGCACGGAAACCCCGGATGTCTGCCTGCCTGTCACGTACCGGTCCTCTTTTCCCTGCTTTTACCTGTTCAGCCTACCTGTGAGCTACGCGACAGTTACTGTCCTGTGAATTGGTTTGTGAACTGTCAGAGGCTGACATAACGTCCTGCGCATGACTAGTCAGACCACTGTCGAGAAGGCACCGCGGGAGCCTGAAGACACCTCTGTTCCCGCCCCGGTGAAAGGGCTGCGCGGCCATCCCTGGCTGACGCTCTTCTCCGTCGCCATCGGCGTGATGATGGTGGCGCTCGACGGCACGATCGTCGCGATCGCCAACCCCGCCATCCAGCAGGACCTCGGCGCCTCGCTCGCCGACGTCCAGTGGATCACCAACGGCTACATGCTCGCCCTCGCGGTCTCCCTGATCACCGCGGGCAAGCTCGGTGATCGCTTCGGCCACCGCCAGACCTTCCTGATAGGCATCGCGGGCTTCGCCGCGGCGTCGGCCGCGATCGGCCTCTCCCAGGGCGTGGCCCTGGTGATCTTCTTCCGGGTGCTCCAGGGGCTCTTCGGCGCCCTGCTGATGCCGGCGGCGCTCGGCCTGCTGCGCGCCACCTTCCCGGCCGAGAAGCTGAACATGGCGATCGGCATCTGGGGCATGGTGATCGGCGCCTCGACCGCGGGCGGTCCCATCCTCGGCGGTGTGCTCGTGGAGCACGTCAACTGGCAGTCCGTCTTCTTCATCAATGTGCCCGTCGGGGTGCTCGCGCTCGTCTTCGGCCTGGTGATCCTCAAGGACCACCGCGCCGCGAACGCGCCCCGGTCCTTCGACATCGGCGGCATCGTGCTGCTGTCGTCGGCGATGTTCTGCCTGATCTGGGCCCTGATCAAGGGCTCCGAGTGGGGCTGGGGCGACATCAGGACGATCGGCTTCCTGGTCGGCGCCGTCGTCCTGTTCGCCGCCTTCGCGTTCACCCAGACGAAGGTCAGGGAGCCGCTGATCCCGCTCGCCATGTTCCGCTCCGTGCCGCTGTCGGCCGGTGTGGTCCTGATGGTGCTGATGGCGTTCGCCTTCATGGGCGGTCTGTTCTTCGTCACCTTCTACCTGCAGAACGTGCACGGCATGAGCCCGGTCGACAGCGGTCTGCACCTGCTGCCGCTGACCGGGATGATGATCGTCGGCTCACCGCTCGCCGGCGCCGCTATCACCCGCTTCGGCCCGCGCGTCCCGCTGGTCGGCGGCATGGTGTCCGTCGCGATCGCCATGTTCGGCATGTCCCAGCTGACCATCGGCACCGGCACGCTGACCATGTCGCTCTGGTTCGCCCTGCTCGGCTTCGGCCTCGCCCCCGTCATGGTCGGCGCCACCGAGGTCATCGTCGGCAACGCCCCGATGGAGCTCTCCGGTGTCGCCGGCGGACTCCAGCAGGCCGCCATGCAGGTCGGCGGAAGCCTCGGTACGGCCGTCCTCGGCGCCGTCATGGCCGCCCAGGTCGACGCGAAGCTCGGTGACAACTGGAAGGAGGCCGGCCTTCCGCCGGTCGACCCGGCCCAGCTGGACCAGGCGTCCGCGGCCATCAAGGTCGGTATGCCGCCCGTCGCACCCGGCACCCCGCCGGAGATCGCGGCGAAGATCACGGGCGTCGCCCATGACACGTTCGTGTCGGGCATGAGCGCGGCCTTCATGGTCGCGGGCATCGTCGCGGTGGTCGCCGCCCTGGTCGCCACGCTCACCAAGCGCGGTACGAACGCCGAGGCGGGGACGGGCGCGGGCCACATCTGATCCTCCCGCGGGGCGCATCCGTGGCCCCGCGGAACCCGGCCCGCCCCGGGCCACAGGCGTCAACACAGCGCACCCGACAGCCCCGCCGGACGGTTCCGGCGGGGCTGTCGCCTATCAGGGTGGTCCGCCTCCAGGCCCCTTCCCGGTCCGTACCTCCGCAGGTCAGAGTGCGGACATGCGAGCCACCCGGCTCGCTCGACCACGGGGGTTGATCCACCATGCGTACGACCGTTCTCGCCGCCACCCTGGCGGCCACCGCACTCGTCCCGGCCACGGCCGCCCTGTCCTCGGGCGCCGCACCCGCCGCCCACCACGGGGCCACCGGGCAGGAGCGCGCCCGCAGCGCCCCGCACGCCGCACCGGCCGGACTCGCGCCCTGCGGGGCCGGGCAGCTCTGCCTCTGGGCGAAGCCCGACTTCGCCGGGGCCAGGCAGGTCCACGAGCTGTCCACCGTCGACATCGAGAGCTGCGTCCCGCTGCCGGCCGGCGGCTCGGCCCAGGCGCTCGCCAACCGCACCGGGCGGCCCGTCACCACCTACCAGTCGGCCGAGTGCGCGGAGACCGGCGAGTTCGAGACCTACCCGGGCGGCGGGACCTGGATGCCCCGGTCGCCGTATACGGTCCGGGCCTTCAAGATCTGGGAGAACTGAGCGGCACCACGGACGCCGCCGGCCGCGCCCGTGCCCGATGAACGGCGCATGCCCGGCACGCCGCGCCCGGGAACGCCGAAGGGCGGCGGAGCCGTGAAGCTCCGCCGCCCTTCGAGGAACGGTGTCCCTTACGCGTCGCCGCCGGCCGCACCGGGGCTCGCGGCGGCCACGTCCAGCAGCTCGTAGCGGTCCAGCGCCGTCTTCAGCGCCGAACGGTCGATCTTGCCTTCCTTCGCCAGCTCGGTCAGCACCGCCAGCACGATCGACTGCGCGTCGATGTGGAAGAAGCGGCGGGCCGCACCCCGGGTGTCGGCGAAGCCGAAGCCGTCTGCACCCAGCGACTGGTACGTGCCGGGGACCCAGCGGGAGATCTGGTCGGGCACGGAGCGCATCCAGTCCGAGACCGCCACGAACGGGCCCTCGGAGCCGGAGAGCTTCTCCGTCACGTACGGGACGCGCTGCTCCTCCTCCGGGTGGAGCAGGTTGTGGCGCTCCACCTCCACGGCCTCACGGCGCAGCTCGTTCCAGGAGGTCGCCGACCAGACGTCCGCCTTCACGTTCCACTCGTCGGCGAGGATCTGCTGGGCCTCGACCGCCCACGGGACCGCCACACCGGACGCCAGGATCTGGGCCGGGATCTGGCCCTTCTCGCCGCTGCGGTAGCGGTGCACGCCCTTGAGGATGCCCTCGACATCCACATCGGCGGGCTCGGCGGGGTGCTGGATCGGCTCGTTGTAGACGGTGAGGTAGTAGAAGACGTCCTCACTGTTCTCGCCGTACATCCGGCGCAGACCGTCCTTGACGATGTGCGCGATCTCGTACCCGAACGCGGGGTCGTAGGAGACGCAGGCCGGGTTCGTCGACGCGAGCAGCTGCGAGTGGCCGTCCGCGTGCTGGAGGCCCTCGCCGGTCAGCGTCGTACGACCGGCGGTCGCACCCAGCACGAATCCGCGCGAGAGCTGGTCGGCCATCTGCCAGAACTGGTCACCGGTGCGCTGGAAACCGAACATCGAGTAGAAGACGTACACCGGGATCAGCGGCTCGCCGTGCGTGGCGTAGGCCGAACCCGCGGCGATCAGCGAGGCCGTACAGCCGGCCTCGGAGATGCCGTCGTGCAGCATCTGACCGGTCGGCGACTCCTTGTACGCGAGGAGCAGCTCGCGGTCCACGGACTCGTACTGCTGGCCGAGCGGGTTGTAGATCTTCGCACTCGGGAAGAACGCGTCCATACCGAAGGTGCGGTACTCGTCGGGCGCGATCAGCACGAAACGCTTGCCGATCTCCTTGTCCCGCATGAGGTCCTTCAGGACACGGACGAACGCCATGGTCGTGGCGATCGACTGCTGCCCGGAACCCTTCTTCGCGGTCGCGTACGCCTTCTCGTCGGGGAGAGGCAGCGGCTTCGCCCGCACCACGCGGGTCGGGACGTAACCGCCCAGACCCTTGCGGCGGTCGTGCATGTACTGGATCTCCTCCGAGTCGCGGCCCGGGTGGTAGTACGGCGGGTTGCCGTCCTCCAGCTGCTTGTCCGCGATCGGGATGTGCAGACGGTCACGGAAGCGCTTGAGGTCGTCGGCCGTGAGCTTCTTCATCTGGTGGGTCGCGTTGCGGCCCTCGAAGTTCGGCCCGAGCGTCCAGCCCTTGACCGTCTGCGCCAGGATCACCGTCGGCTGGCCCTTGTGGGCCTTGGCCGCCGCGTACGCCGCGTAGACCTTGCGGTGGTCGTGACCGCCGCGCCCCAGGTGCAGGATCTGGTCGTCGGACATGTCCTTGACCATGTCCCGCAGCCGCGGGTCGTCACCGAAGAAGTGCTCACGGATGTACGAGCCGGTCTCGGTCGCGTACGTCTGGAACTGGCCGTCCGGGGTGGTGTTCAGCTTGTTGACCAGGATGCCCGTGCGGTCCTGCGCGAGCAGCGGGTCCCAGGTGCGGTCCCAGACCAGCTTGATGACGTTCCAGCCGGCGCCGCGGAACTGCGACTCCAGCTCCTGGATGATCTTGCCGTTGCCGCGCACCGGGCCGTCGAGGCGCTGCAGGTTGCAGTTGACCACGAAGGTGAGGTTGTCCAGGCCCTCGCGGGCGGCGATGGACAGCTGGCCGAGCGACTCCGGCTCGTCCATCTCGCCGTCGCCGAGGTAGGCCCAGACGTGCGACTTGGAGGTGTCGGCGATGCCGCGCGCCTCCATGTAGCGGTTCATCCGCGCCTGGTAGATCGCGCCGAGCGGGCCGAGGCCCATCGAGACGGTCGGGAACTCCCAGAAGTCCGGCATCGACCGCGGGTGCGGGTAGCTGGACAGCGCGTGACCGGCCTTGGACTTCTCCTGGCGGAAGCCGTCCAGCTGCGCCTCGCTCAGCCGGTCCAGCAGGAAGGCGCGGGCGTAGATGCCCGGGGACGCGTGGCCCTGGAAGAAGATCTGGTCGCCGCCCAGGCCGTCGTCCTTGCCCCGGAAGAAGTGGTTGAAGCCCACGTCGTAGAGGGAGGCGGAGGAGGCGAAGGTCGCGATGTGGCCGCCGACGCCGATCCCGGGACGCTGGGCGCGGGAGACCATCACCGCCGCGTTCCACCGGGTCGCGTTGAGGACCTTGCGCTCGATCTCCTCGTCGCCCGGGAAGAACGGCTCGTCCTTCGTGGCGATCGTGTTGATGTAGTCGGTGCTGCGCATCTCGGGCACGGCCACGCGCTTCTCGCGCGCACGCTCGATGAGCCGGAGCATCAGATAGCGGGCCCGCTCACGGCCGCGCTCGTCGACGGCGGCGTCGAGGGAGTCGAGCCATTCCTGGGTCTCTTCAGGATCGAAGTCCGGGACCTGGCTCGGAAGGCCGCCAATGATGATCGGGTTGCGATCGGATCCGGAAGCCACGCTGTTCCTTCGCTGTTCGGTGGTGCTCTTCGGGGCCTGGTTGCGGGGAACGTACCCCCGGGGCGGCTGCTTACGCCGCCTCCATCGTGTACCGCGAGGCCCCAAACGTCATCTCTACTGTGGGGTAACGCAAGGTTCCCGGACGCCGTGTCCGGGCACGTGTACCAGCAGTACGAGGGCGGTCCCGCCCAAACCGCAACCATACGCCCAACCCGGCCAAGCGTTCCCAAAGCCCGTTCGAATCCGAATGGTGGAGCGAAACGGCATAAGCTGAGGAAGGACGTAAGACCGACCGGCGAATGGGGGTGGGTGAAGGAGCGGGGTCGGGTGCGTGCAGATGCAAGGCGGAGGATTGAGGCATGGCGGAGCCATGGTGATTGACGACAACGCCGCAGATG
>NZ_JAERUC010000194.1 GCF_016745505.1 Streptomyces silvae
CGCACGGCTCGGGCACCAAGCAGAACGACCGGCACGAGACCGCGGCGTTCAAGCGGAGCCTCGGGGACCACGCGTACCGCACCCCGGTCAGCTCCATCAAGTCCATGGTGGGGCACTCGCTCGGGGCCATCGGGTCCATCGAGATCGCCGCCTCCGCACTCGCGATGGAGCACAACGTCGTGCCCCCGACCGCGAATCTGCACACCCCGGACCCGGAGTGCGACCTCGACTACGTACCGCTGGTGGCGCGGGAGCAGCTCACCGACGCGGTGCTGACCGTGGGCAGCGGCTTCGGCGGATTCCAGAGCGCCATGGTGCTGGCGCGCCCCGAGAGGAGTGCGGCATGACCACCTCAGTCGTAGTGACCGGCCTGGGCATCACCGCGCCCACGGGTCTCGGCACACGGGACTACTGGGCGGCCACGCGGGCCGGTAAGAACGGCATCGGCCGGGTCACCCGGTTCGACGCCTCGTCCTATCCGGCGACCCTCGCGGGGGAGGTCCCCGGCTTCGCCGCGGAGGAGCTGCTCCCGAGCAGGATGCTGCCGCAGACGGACCGGATGACCCGCCTCGCGCTCGTCGCCGCGCAGTGGGCGCTCGACGACGCCGGCGTGGACCCGAAGGAACTCGCCGAGTACGACATGGGCGTGGTGACGGCCAGCTCGTCCGGCGGCTTCGAGTTCGGCCAGAACGAGCTGCAGAAGCTGTGGAGCCAGGGCAGCCAGTACGTCAGCGCGTACCAGTCGTTCGCCTGGTTCTACGCCGTCAACAGCGGCCAGATCTCCATCAGCAACGGGCTCAAGGGCCCCAGCGGGGTGATCGTCAGCGACGAGGCGGGTGGTCTGGACGCCCTGGCCCAGGGGCGTCGGCTGATCCGCAAGGGCACCCGGATGATCGTCTCCGGCGGTGTCGACGCGTCCATCTGCCCCTGGGGCTGGGTGGCGCAGCTCGCCGCGAAGCGGCTGACCACCAGCGACGAACCGGCCCGCGCGTTCCTGCCGTTCGACGCCGAGGCGTCCGGTTACGTCCCGGGCGAGGGCGGCGCGATCCTGATCATGGAGTCGGCCGAATCGGCCCATGAACGCGGGGCGCGCGTCTACGGCGAGGTCTGCGGCTACGGCGCGACCTTCGACGCCGCGCCGGGCAGCGGACGCGAGCCCGGGCTGCGCAAGGCCATCGAGTTCGCCCTCGACGACGCGGGCGTACGGCCGGAGGACGTGGACGTGGTCTTCGCGGACGCGGCCGGCGTGCCCGAGCTGGACCGGGTCGAGGCCCAGGCCCTCGCGGAGGTGTTCGGCGAGAGAGGCGTCCCCGTCACCGCGCCGAAGACGATGACCGGACGCCTCTACTCCGGCGCGGCGCCCCTGGACGTGGCCACCGCACTGCTGGCCATCGAGGAAGGGCTCATCCCCCCGACGGTCAACTCCCGGCCGGCCGACGAGTACGGCATCGACCTGGTCACCGAGCACCCGCGCACCGCCGATGTGCGTACGGCGCTGGTGGCGGCCCGCGGCTACGGCGGCTTCAACTCCGCCGTCGTCGTCCGTGCGGCGGACTGACCGCCGCACCCCGAGAACCGCCCCCCGCCCACGGTCTCATCCCCCGTGCCTGCGGGTGGGGGGCGCCTATTCCCCCGTACGTACGTCCCGTGACGGGCGCGGCTGCCCGGAGCCGCCGCCCGCCCCCTCCACCGGGCACGCCCCCCAGGAACCACCCGCACGTCCCGGGCCTCCGGCCCACTCACGCATGACCATGACGAAAGGACGACCCCACATGACCACGCACGAATTCACCCTGGACGACCTGCGGCGCATCCTCCTGGAGGGCGCGGGGGCCGACGAGGGCGTCGACCTCGAAGGAGACATCCTCGACGTCCAGTTCGAGGCGCTCGGCTACGAGTCCCTCGCCCTGCTGGAGACCGGCAGCCGCATCGAGCGCGAGTACGCCATCGTCCTGGACGAGGACCTGCTCACCGACGCGGACACCCCGCGCGCGCTGATCACGGCCGTCAACGAGCACCTCCTGGCGGCACCGCGCGCCGCCTGAGCCGGCCGGTCGATCCTTCCCCCGTCCGGGTGGGGTGCGCACACATCCCCAGCCCCGCCCGGACGAACCGCCCGACGAACCGCCCTGTGCACCGCCGGCGAACCGCCCGTCGAACCGCCGGGCGAAACCGCCCGACGAGCCGCCCGATGAACCGCCGGGCCGAACAGCCCGGGCCGACCACTCACGGAACATACGGAGAAGAGACATGTCGTTGCAGGAGAAGCGGGTCGCCCTGATCACGGGCGCGACCAGTGGCATTGGCCTCGCGAGCGCGCGGGCGCTGGGCGCCCAGGGGCACCGGGTTTTCATCGGGGCGCGTAACGCGGAGAACGTCGCCGCCACCGTGAAGGAGCTCCAGGCCGAAGGGCTGGAGGCCGACGGAGCGGTCCTGGACGTACGCGACTCCGCGTCGGCCGCCGCCTTCGTCCAGGCCGCGGTCGACCGGTTCGGGAGCGTCGACGTCCTGGTCAACAACGCCGGCCGGTCGGGTGGCGGCGTGACCGCCGACATCGACGAGGAGCTGTGGACCGATGTCGTGGACACCAACCTCAACAGCGTCTTCCGGCTGACGAAGGAAGCCCTCAACACCGGCGGCATGCGCGGCAAGAGCCGTGGCCGCATCATCAACATCGCCTCCACCGCCGGGAAGCAGGGCGTGGTGCTCGGCGCCCCGTACTCCGCCTCCAAGCACGGCGTGGTCGGCTTCACCAAGGCGCTGGGCAACGAGCTCGCCCCCACCGGCATCACGGTCAACGCCGTCTGCCCCGGTTACGTCGAGACGCCGATGGCCCAGCGGGTCCGGGCCGGCTACGCCGCCGCGTACGAGACCACCGAGGACGCCATCCTCGACCGCTTCCAGTCCAAGATCCCGCTCGGCCGCTACTCCACCCCGGAGGAGGTCGCGGGCATGGTCGCCTACCTGGCCTCCGACACCGCCGCCTCCGTCACCGCCCAGGCCATCAACGTCTGCGGCGGCCTCGGCAACTTCTGACCCGCACACCGAGGGTGCCGAGGGCATCCGAGACCCGAAGAGGACGTCCCATGACAACCCGCGAGGTTGAGCACGAGATCACCATCGCCGCGCCCGCGCCGGACGTGTACCGGCTGCTGGCCGACGTCACCAACTGGCCGCGGATCTTCCCGCCCACGATCCATGTGGACCAGGTGGAGTCCGACGGATCGCAGGAGCGGATCCGGATCTGGGCGACCGCCAACGGACAGCCGAAGAACTGGACGTCCCGCCGCGAACTCGACCCCGAGGGGCTGCGGATCACCTTCCGCCAGGAGGTCACGGCGCCCCCGGTCGCCGCCATGGGCGGTACCTGGATCATCGAGCCGCAGCCCGGCGGGCCGGCTTCCTCACGGGTACGGCTGCTGCACGACTACCGGGCCGTCGGCGACGACCCGCACGACCTGCTCTGGATCGACGAGGCGGTCGACAGGAACAGCCGCTCCGAGTTGGCGGCGTTGAAGGAGAACGTGGAGCGGGTCCA
>NZ_JAERUC010000195.1 GCF_016745505.1 Streptomyces silvae
CGCACGGCTCGGGCACCAAGCAGAACGACCGGCACGAGACGGCAGCGGTGAAGAAGGCCCTCGGCGCGCACGCGTACAAGGTGCCGATGAGCTCGATCAAGTCGATGGTCGGGCACTCCCTCGGCGCGATCGGCGCCATCGAGATCGCCGCCTGCGTCCTGGCCCTCAAGCACCAGACGGTGCCGCCGACGGCCAACTACGAGACCGCGGACCCCGAGTGCGATCTCGACTACGTACCCCGCACCGCCCGGCCCCTCAAGCTGCGCAGTGTGCTCTCGGTCGGCAGCGGCTTCGGCGGATTCCAGTCCGCCGTCGCCATGACCAGATCAGGCGGGAGGACCCCATGAACACCCCCGCACACCGCAACTCCGTCATCACGGGGATCGGTGTCGTCGCCCCCAACGGGACCGGCGCCGGTGCCTTCTGGAAGCAGACCCAGGAAGGGGTCAGCGTCCTCGACCGCGTGTCCCGCGAGGGCTGCGAGAACCTCCCGCTGCGCGTCGCGGGCGAGGTCAGGGACTTTGACCCGGTCGCGTTCATCGAGGAGCGTTTCCTCGTCCAGACGGACCGCTTCACGCACTACGCGATGGCCGCAGCCGATCTCGCCTTGGACGACGCCCGGCTCGGCCGCGCGGACTACGAGGGCGCGCCGTTCAAGGTGGGCGTCGTCACCGCCGCCGGATCGGGCGGCGGTGAGTTCGGCCAGCGCGAGCTGCAGCGGCTGTGGGGCGAGGGCTCCCGATTCGTCGGCCCGTACCAGTCCATCGCCTGGTTCTACGCGGCCAGCACCGGTCAGATCTCGATCCGGGGCGGCTTCAAGGGGCCCTGCGCCGTCGTCGCCAGCGACGAGGCCGGCGGCCTGGACGCGCTCATGCACGCCGCGCGCTCCATCCGGCGGGGCACGGACGCCGTCGTCGTCGGCGCGGCCGAGGCACCCCTCGCGCCGTACTCGGTGGTCTGCCAGCTGGGCTACGACGATCTCAGCCTCTGCGAGGAACCCACCCGCGCCTACCGGCCGTTCACCGCGGACGCCTGCGGGTTCGTACCGGCCGAGGGCGGCGCCATGCTGGTGGTCGAGGAGGAATCGGCGGCCCGCGAACGTGGTGCGAAGGTCCGGGCCGAGCTGGCCGGCCACGCGGCCACCTTCACCGGCGCGTCCCGCTGGGAGGAGTCCCGCGCGGGGCTGGCCCGGGCCATCGAAGGGGCGCTGCGCGAGGCGGACTGCGCGCCGGAGGAGATCGACGTCGTCTTCGCCGACGCGCTGGGCGTGCCCGCGGCCGACCGGGCCGAGGCCCTGGCGATCGCCGACGCCCTGGGCGCCCACGGACGCCGGGTCCCGGTGACCGCGCCCAAGACCGGTACCGGCCGCGCCTACTGCGGCGCGCCCGTGCTCGACACCTCCGCGGCGGTGCTCGCCATGGAACACGGCCTGATCCCGCCGACGCCCAACGTCTTCGAGGTGTGCCACGACCTGGACGTGGTCACCGGGCGCGCGCGCCCCGCCGACATGCGGACCGCGCTCGTGCTGAGCCGAGGACTCATGGGCTCGAACGCGGCCCTGGTGCTGCGGCGCCCGACCGACACCCCCCTGTGAGAAGGAGCAGACCTCGTGAACGATCGACTGACGTACGAAGAACTGGCCACGCTCATGAAGAACGGCGCCGGCCTGACGGTCGACCCGTCGGACATGGCCAGCCGGCCCGGCTCGGCCTTCGACGAGTACGGCCTGGACTCGCTCGGTCTGCTCGGCATCGTCGCCGCGCTCGAGAACCGGTACGGCCGCCCGCTGCCCGCCGACGCCGACCGGTGCAAGACGCCCGGCGAGTTCCTCGACCTCGTGAACAACACCCCAGTGACAGGAGTCTGACGTGTCCGGACACACGGAGAACGAGATCACCATCGCCGCCCCCCTGGACCTCGTCTGGGACATGACGAACGATCTCGAGAACTGGCCGCAGCTGTTCAGCGAGTACGCGGCGGTCGAGGTCATCGAGCGGCAGGGCCAGAAGACGACCTTCCGCCTCACGATGCACCCCGACGACAACGGCAAGGTCTGGAGCTGGGTCTCCGAGCGCACCACGGACCGCCAGGGCCGCAACGTACGCGCACGGCGGGTCGAGCCCGGCCCGTTCCAGCACATGGACATCCGGTGGGAGTACTCGGAGGTTCCGGGCGGCACGCGCATGCACTGGCGCCAGGACTTCGCCATGCGCCCCGACGCCCCGGTCGACGACGCGTGGATGACCGACAACATCAACCGCAACTCGCGCGTCCAGCTGGAGCTCATCCGCGACAAGATCGAGCAGCGCGACCGGGAACGCCGGTCCGCCTCGGTCCCCGCCAACTGATGCCCCGAAAGGCAGCCAGATGCACCACGCACTGATCGTCGCCCGGATGGCGCCGGAATCCGCGCCGGACATCGCGAAGCTGTTCGCGGCCTCCGACCACACCGACCTGCCCCACCTGGTCGGCGTCAAGCGGCGCACCCTGTTCCAGTTCGGCGACGTGTACCTGCACCTGATCGAATCCGAACGGCCCCCGGGCCCGGAGATCGCCAAGGTGACGGAGCATCCGGAGTTCAAGGCCATCAGCGACCGGCTGACCGCCTATGTGAGCCCCTACGACCCGGAGACCTGGCGCGGTCCGAAGGACGCGATGGCGCAGCAGTTCTACCGGTGGGAGAGCGACGGCTCCGCCTGACACACGGACGACCGCCCCGGGTCCGGCACCTAGGTGCCGGACCCGGGGCGATCTCTGTGCGCCGGGGCCACGGTTACGGCACGACGCACTCGAACGCGTGCAGGTACGCGTTGACGGGGTGGATCTCGCCCACCCGCAGCCCCGCGTCGGTCATCCGGGTGACCAGGCTCTCCCGGGTGTGCTTGGCACCCCCGACGTTGAGCAGGAGCAGCAGGTCCATGGCGGTGGTGAACCTCATCGACGGGCTGTCGTCCACGAGGTTCTCGATGATCACCACACGGGCGCCCGGGCGGGCCGCGGCGATCACGTTGCGCAGGGTCCTGCGCGTGCTCTCGTCGTCCCACTCGAGGATGTTCTTGATGATGTACAGATCCGCCTCGACGGGGACGTCCTCACGGCAGTCGCCCGGCACGATCCGTGCGCGGTCCGCGAGGCCGCCGCCCTCCCGCAGCCGGGCGTCCGCGCGGGCCACGACACCCGGAAGGTCCAGGAGCGTCCCCCGGACCGAGGGGTGCTTCTCCAGCAGACTCGCGAGGACGTGCCCCTGACCGCCGCCGATGTCGACGACCGAGGACACCCCGGTGAGGTCCAGCAGGTCGGCGACGTCCTGCGCGGACTGCACGCTGGAGGTGGTCATCGCCCGGTTGAACACCTGCGCGGACTCGCCCGCGTCCTGGTGGAGATACTCGAAGAAGCCCTTGCCGAACGTCTCCGGGAAGACGCTCGCGCCGGAGCGCACCGCGTCGTCGAGCCGCGGCCAGACCTCCCAGGTCCAGGGCTCGGTGCACCACAGCGAGATGTAGCGCAGGCTGTTCGGGTCGTCCTCGCGCAGCAGCCGGGACATCTCCGAGTGGACGAACTTCCCGTCCGCCGTCTCCTCGAAGATTCCGTAGCAGCACAGCGCGCGCAGCAGCCGCCGCAGAGGCGCGGGATCGGCGTCCACGATCAGGGCGAGCTCCGCGGCCGATGCCGGGGCGTCGCCCAGCGCGTCCGCCACGCGCAGCCTCGCCGCGGCGCGTACGGCGGCGGCGCAGGCTGCCCCGAACGCGAGCTCCCGCAGACGCATGGACGGCGGCGGGGACTGCGCGGCGGAGACCTGGGGAACGGCGACAGGCGTCGCGACGGGGGTGGTGTCGGGGGTGGGACTCACGGTGGTCATACCGTCTCGTTTCTCCTTGTCCGGCGCTGAGCCGTCATCCGGCGCACATGCCGGCCGGGACGGACGTCCCGCACGTGTTGCTGACGAAGGTGTTGCCGGTGCCCGAGGTGTCACCGTTGGCGAGGTCGGCCGGCTTGTTGCCCTGCACGAGGTTGTGGCTGATGGTGTTGTCGGTGTTGAGCGCACCCACGAAGCTCTTGAACAGCAGGACGCCGCCGGAGAGCGGGGTCGAGCCGACGTTGTCCCGGATGACGTTGGAACGTACGACCGTGGCCTCGCTGCCGGTGAGGACGATGCCCGAGCCCTGGATCGCCGACAGACGCGGGGTCGCCGGACAGAACTTGTTGTTCTTTACGATCCGGTTGCCGCTGATCGTCATCGCCCCCGCCGCGGGCTTGGACTCGTCACCCACGACGAAGACCCCGCTGCAGTTGCCGGTCAGGGTGTTCCCGTCGATGACGAGGTTCCTCACCCGCCGGGCCGTGACGCCGATGCGGTTGCCGCTCACCGAGTTGTCGACGACGGCGGTCCCCCCGGTGTCGGTGGCCCCGCCCTCCTCGCTGACCGAGTTCGCGATGAAGATCCCCGCGTCCCCGTTCCCGGTGGCGGTGTTCCGCCGGAACTCGCCACGGGTCGACCGCTCCTGCGCGATGCCCCAGACGCCGTTGGACTCGGCGGTCACCCTGCGGACGCTGAGCCCGTCGGTCCAGGACGCCCAGACGCCGCTCCCGGTGAAGCCGGAGACGGTCAGCGAGCGGATGGTGACGTCATCGACGGTGTGGCCCTTGGTCCCGATGACGCAGATGCCGTTCCCGCCGGTGGCACAGGCGTTGGCGGCCTTGGTGCCGTCCGCGGCGGGCGGTGCGAGGACCGTCCGGCCCCGGGTGCCGACCAGGGTCAGCCCCGGCTTCGTGATCAGGACGCTCTCGCGGTACGTGCCGGGCAGGATGACGATGGTGTCGCCGGCGTCCGCGGCGTCCACCGCGCTCTGGATCGAGTCGCCGGGGCGCACCACATGATCACCGGGTCCTGCCGCGGCGGAGGGAACGGCCGCGAGACCCAGTGCCGTGGCCGTGGAGACGGTGATACCCGCCAGGCATTTCATGTGTCTTTTCCTCATGAGCCGAAGCTATGGGCGATCAACCACCGGTGCCACGCAAGGTGAGCGTATGGACACATGGCGTGCCTGAATGGCTTACTGCGTCGGCGCCCCGCCCCCGCGCACCCGTAGCGTGGCCCCCATGACGGGCGAGCGCGATCTTCGAACACTGCTGCACGGCATGCGGCCGGAGCTGAACCCCGGCCGCTACGTCTACACGACCCTGCCCGGCGGAGCGGTGCCCACCGGTGTCACCCCGGTGGTCACCGTCGCCGAGCAGGAGGGACTGACCCTCGTCGTCCCCGAAGCGCAGGCCCTGGAGGCGGGGCTGGCGTACCACTTCGCCGCCGCCTGGATCACGCTCCGTGTGCACTCCGCACTGGACGCCGTCGGACTGACCGCGGCGGTCTCCCTGGCCCTCACCGACGCCGGAATCAGCTGCAACGTGGTCGCCGGACATCATCACGACCACCTGTTCGTGCCGTACGCCCGCGCGGCCGACGCGATCCGCGCGCTCGAAGCGCTGGCCGCCGAGTCCGCGTAGGAGTGCCCGGCTCCGTGACGTGAGCCGGGACACGTAACATGGGTCCATGTCCTTCCTCCGCCGCCGTAGCGCCGCCACACCCGCGGGCCCGGACTTCGACGTCCTGGCCATGGACCCGGGGGACTGGCCCGGCAACCTCGGCGCCGGTCTGCTCCCCGCTCCCGACGGGAGCTGTCAGGGCGTGTTCCTGCGCTACGACCTCTTCGGCGGACGCGGCCCCGCGATGATCATCGGCAATCTGCCGGAGGGCTCCCCGGCCCGCGAGACCGAGGAGGGCCAGGTCCCCTTCGAGGTCGCCCAGCTCCTCCTCGCCCTCGAGAACGATGAGCCGGTCGAAGTCACCGGCACCGAGGACGTGCCCGTCATGCAGGGCGACAGCCTGCTGATCGTGCGCCGTATCAAGCTCTCCGAGAGCCGGATCTCATGCGTCCAGTTCGACCGGAGCGACGGCGTCCTCGTCACCATCGCCAGCTGGGACCGGCCGATCACCGATGATCTGTACGCCCTGCTGAAGCCACTTCCCGCGGAGCTGTTCCAGCAGGGCTGAAACGTCCCTGCGTCAGCAGTCGTGTCACCCGCGCCGCCGACGTCCCGAACCCCGTGGGGCCGCTGATGTGCCACGGGGTCCCGGTGCCCCGGCGCAGATCCTCCTCGCGGTAGCGCCGGCAGTCCCGGTGCCAGATCAGGATCCCCGCCATCCAGTGCTGGAGCTCCAGCACATACCCCGCCAGGACCTCCCTCGCCTCCGCGTCCAGGTCGAAGTCGTCGTAGAGGACCGGCAGCTCCTGCTCCGCCACGTGCTGGAACTGGCGCATCCGGGAATTCATCAGGTCGTCCACGATCGCGACCCCCGTCGGGTAGTCCACCCCGAAGAAGTTCTGGACGACCAGCACCCCGTTGTGCACCTCACCCTCGTACTCGATCTCCTTCTGGTACGAGAACAGGTCGTTCAGCAGACACGCGTAGTCCGCCGCCGCGTTCTCCAGGGACCGCATCGGGCCGCTGCGGTAGACGGCCTCCGGCACCTTCCGGCCGTGACCCAGCCGGCACAGGCTCATCGTGAGATCCGAACCGAACGTCGCCCGGCGCATCTCCATGTAGTCCACCGGATCGGGAATCCGGTTCTGCGCCTGGTTGGCCAGCTCCCAGAGCCAGCTCGCCGTCATCGACTCCACCGCGTCCCGGAAGGTGCGGCGCGCACCCTCGTCCATCGGCTCCGCCGTCCGCTGCCAGAGGTCCGCCAGCCCGCGCTCCAGCGCGTTGACCGGCTCGGGCACCGACGAGCCGTCCAGCGGCATGAACAGCGACAGCCGCTCGTTGGCCAGCCGCGCACCCGCCAGATCACGGGTCCGGCCGTGCACCACCGGGAACCAGTCGTCGCCGTACGTCCCCCAGGTCAGCCACCCCGACGACAGGTCGAGCTCGTCCGGCGTCGCGTCCGGGTGCAGCCCCGCCGCACAGAGCGGCAGGTCGGTCGCGATGAGCCGCTCCTCGTCCCAGATATGCGAACCCGGCACGCCCGGCTGCGCCTCCAGGATCCCCATCCGGCGCGCCCAGTCCACGATCCGCACCCGCGCCCCGTCCAGATGAGGACTCAGCGTCGTACTGAACGGCATGTCGAAGTCCGGCAGCAGCGACGGGCCGACGCGCTGGTACGGCACATGCGTATGGCTGCGCAGCCGGAGCGACTCGGAACGGGGGGTGAGCCGGATCGAAGCAGCGGCCATCCCGAAACCGGGGACGCTCTCGCCCGCGCCGCCCCCGTTCATGTAGCGGCTGGAGCGCATGTGCCACTCGTGGCCACCGGACTGCCAGTCCTGCAGCCCCTTCACGTACGCCAGAACCGCGGCCGTCCCGTCGGGCGTGAGGCCCTCCTCCGCGCAGAGCGGTCCCAGTTCGGTGAGGGCGGTGTTCTCGAACTGCTGCAGGCGTGACGTGAGCAGGTCGTTGACCGCCTCCGCCGCCTCCTGGGTCGAGCAGCCCAGGAACCTCTCCAGGACCAGCACACCGTTGCTGTTCTCGCCCTCGTCCTCGACCTCGCGCTGGTACGAGAACAGGTCGTTGCGCAGATGCACCCCGTCGGAGAAGGCGTCCCTGAGGACCCGCAACGGGCGCGAGTCCGCCACCGCTTCAGGAACCTCCGCGTTCGCCGCGTACTCCACCAGGCCCGCCGACCACGGCGCCCCGCCCACCTTGCGGCGCATCTCGATGTACTCGACGGGGTTGGCGATACGCCCCTCGTTGATGTTCGAGAGCTCCCACAGCGACTCGTTGAGGAGGTTCTCCGTCGCCTCGGCGAACCGGGCCCGCCAGGCGTCCGACATCGCCGGCACCGTCCTCGCCCAGAGGTCGGCGAGCCCCGCCTCCACCGGATTCTCCGGCTCCGGGGTCGCCGCACCCCGCTCCATCGGCATGAAGGCCGGCAGCCGGTCCAGATAACGCTTCCCGCCCTCCCGGTCCGGAGTGCGCTTGAACAGCTCCAGGAAGTGGTCGTCGAAGAAGAAGACCCACACATACCAGTCGGTGACCAGGGACAAGGCCTCGGCCGAGCAGTCCGGGTGGGTGTACGCGCAGAGCAGCGCGTAGTCGTGGGCCTCCAGGTCCTTCTCCTCCCAGATACCGGAGCCCTCCAGCATCCCCATTCCGCGCGCCCACTCCCGGGTGTGGCTCCGGGCCGCCTCCAGGTGGGGGTTGAGACGCGCCGGGTACGGCACGTAGAAGTCCGGCAGTGAGAAGGGCTGTGCCATGTGTGCGTCCGGCCTTTCCGAGAATTCCGCGCGGTCCACGCGGACCGGTCCTGTCGGCGCCAGCACTACCCCTCGGCCATACGGGGCACGCACGGCGCGAAATAGTCACACAAGCTCATGTCAAGCGGCACGCTGCACTCTTGACTCACCAACACCTCGCGCCACAGAGTGTGCGCCGACCCGATGAACGCGGGGAGCGCCCCTGGGAACCTCTCTGCCACCTGGCCCAAGAAGGGTTGTCATGACGTCGAAGCAGAGGATCAGACTCGCGCTCGCACTGACCACGGCGGGGGCGCTGAGCATGGCGCTCCTCTCCCCGGCCGCCGCAGGCGCGGACACCGTACGACCCGAATGTCCACGAGGGCTGGCCTGCGACTGGGTCCCCGCGGCCTACCAGCAGACCGGCGACCCGGAGGACAAGGAGACCTACGGCAACTACGACACCGCGAACCGGCCCGCGACCAACTCCATCAAGTACATCGTCCTGCACGACACCGAGGTCGACTACGACACCACCCTGAAGATCTTCCAGAACCCCGCCAACCAGACCTCCGCCCACTACGTGGTGCGTTCGGCCGACGGCCATGTCACGCAGATGGTGAAGAACAAGGACGTCGCCTGGCAGGCGGGCAACTGGTATCTCAACACCCACTCCATCGGCATCGAGCAGGAGGGCTTCGCGGCCGAGGGCGCCGAGTGGTACACCCCCGAGATGTACCGCTCGACCGCACGGCTCGTACGCCACCTCGCGGCCGAGTACGACATCCCGCTCGACCGGCAGCACATCCTCGGCCACGACGGCGTACCGCCCACCAGCGCGGCTGGCACCCAGAACATGCACTGGGACCCTGGCCCCTACTGGGACTGGAACCGCTTCATGGCACTGCTCGGCAAGCCCACCGTGCCGAATGCGCCCCGCAGCAGCGAACTGGTCACCGTCAGCGCGGACTTCACCAAGAACCAGCAGGAGTTCCGCGACTGCGAGAAGAACGCCGACCTGCCCCGGCAGGGCAGCAGCGCGGTGCCCCTGCACACCGGGCCGTCCGACGACTCACCGCTCTTCTCCGACCCGGGACTGCACCCGGACGGCTCGCCCGGAACCAACTGTGCCGCCGACTGGGGCAGCAAGATCAGCGCCACCCAGCAGGCGGTCGTCGCCGGTCGCGCACCCGGCTGGACGGCGATCTGGTGGTACGGGGAGAAGGCATGGTTCCGCACGCCCGCCGGAACCCGGGTCGTCACCCCCACATCCGGCCGTGTCGTTCGACCGAAGGCCGGCAAGGAGGAGGTGCCGGTGTACGGCGTCGCCTACCCGGAGAAGACGGAGTACCCCGCGGACTTCGCCAAGCCGACCGTGGGCACCCCGCTCGTCTACACCATCAAGGCCGGACAGGCATTCCCCGGCGGCGGCGAAGCCCCCAACGGCTACTTCTACGCACCGACGATCGACTCCTCCAAGCCCTACGACCACACGTACTTCCGGGGAAGCCAGAAGTACGTGACGGTCCAGATCGGACACCGGATCGGCTTCGTGAAGGCGTCCGACGTCGATGTCGTGCGAGCCGGATCATGAACGGCGGCTGAGACGGCGAACGGCGCGCTGCGGGACCCGTGTGTCGGCACCGGTCCCGCAGCGCGCTTCCCCCGTCCGTCAGGCCGGTCGATCCGGCGTGGTCAGCGTGTGCCCACCGCGGCGCGCACGGCCCGCCGGGCCATGGCGCAGTCGTCGTGCAGCCTGCGCAGCAGCAGCCTCTGCTCCTCGCCGGAGGACAGCACCCCCGGCCGCGCCTGACCGGCCCCGGCCGGTGCACCTTCGCGCATCGCCCGCTGGACAGCCGTCTCGTACGTACGGATCTCCCGGGTCAGCACGATCATCAGGTTCACCAGGAACGCGTCCCGGGCAGCCGCGCCGGACGCCTGCGCCAGCTGGCTGATCTGGCGCCTGGACGCCGGCGCGTCACCGAGCACGGTCCAGAGCGTCGCCAGGTCGTACCCCGGCAGATACCAGCCGGCGTGCTCCCAGTCGACCAGGACGGGCCCGGTGGGCGGCAGCAGGATGTTGGAGAGCAGGGCGTCGCCGTGGCAGAACTGGCCCATGCCCTGCCGCCCGCCCGCGTGGGCCAGACCGTGCAGCAGCTTCTGCAGGTCACCCAGATCACGATCGGTGAAGAGACCCAGCTCGTGATAGCGGGCGATGCGCGAGGCGTAGTCCAGGGGCGCGTCGAACAGTCCGGCCGGCGGCCTCCAGGCGTTGATCCGGCTGACCGCGCCGAGCACGGCACGCAGATCCGCGCGGGGCGGCGCCTCCGCCGGGTGCCTCGTCAGTGCCGCGACCCGTCCGGGCATCCGCTCGATCACCAGGGTGCAGTTCTCCGGGTCGGCGGCGATGAGCCGCGGGGCCCGGACCGGCGGGCGGTGCCTGACGAAGGCGCGGTATGCCGCTATTTCGTGCCTGAACCGCTCCGTCCACGCGGGGGAGTGGTCCAGTAAACACTTGGCCACCGCGGTCGCGCGACCGGTGGTGCCCACGATCAGCACCGAGCGCCCGCTGCGGCGCAGCACCTGGACCGGGTTGAACTCGGGGCAGATGCGGTGCACGGAGGCGATGGCCATCCGCAGCTGCGCGCCCTGAGCGCCGGACAGGTCCAGTCGTCCGCTGAGCGGTTGGGAGCCCGGCCCCGCCGCCCGCCGGGTCCGACCCGTGCCGGACGCCGGTGACGCGGCGCGGGGGTCGAGATACGGCCCGCCGCCCGCCCCCGAAGGACGAAGCGGCCGGGGCGGGGCGGACACGGAGGACGATGCTGTGTACATGGGCGAGACAGATCCCTTCGTGCGCCGACAAGTTACGTGCGCCGCCCCGGCCGGCGGCCGTTCGGCACCCTGGGGAGTACCGAGGGCTGCCGGGCGGGGTGGCGCTTTCCTACCTGACACCGGACCGCGGGTGGCACAACATCTAGCGACCCCTGGCGAACCCTGGCGAATATTCGCCCGGCATCCGCCGGGGGGCTAGGGTCAAGTCAGCCGAGAACCTGGGGGCTTGACGTGACCGGAGAACCCAACACCCGTCTGTCGGACCTGTTCGGCCTGGCCGGCTGGTCCAAGGGCGAACTCGCGAGAATGGTGAACAGGCAGGCGGCGGCCATGGGCCACCTCCAACTCGCCACCGACACCTCGCGGGTGAGGCGCTGGATCGACATGGGGGAGTCCCCCCGCGATCCCGTGCCGGAGGTGTTGGCAGCTCTGTTCACCGAGCGGCTCGGCCGTGTCGTGACCATCGAGGACCTCGGGTTCGGCCGGCGCGGGCGTGTGGGGAAGCGGCGAAAAGCCGGGACGGAAGACAATCCCGACGGTTTGCCGTGGGCGCCCGAACGGACGGCAGCGGTCCTCACCGAATTCACGGGAATGGACCTCATGCTCAACCGACGCGGCTTGGTGGGCGCGGGCGCCGCGCTCGCCGCTGGCTCAGCTCTCACCGGCGCCATGTACGACTGGCTGCATTCCGAGCCCGCTCCGGCGGCCCGGGCCTCCGGACTCAACGACCCCCTGTACGCCGACAACGCCGGCTTCGACCTGTACGAGGCCGCCCCCATCGGATCCGAGGAGATCGAGGCCCTCGAGCGCTCGGTCGAGGTCTTCCGGGCCTGGGACGCCTCAAGAGGCGGCGGACTCCAGCGCAAGGCCGTCGTGGGCCAGCTCAACGAGGTGGGCGGCATGCTCGCCTACCGCCACCCCGACCATCTGCAGCGCCGCCTCTGGGGTGTCGCCGCCAACCTCGCGGTCCTCGCCGGCTGGATGTCCCACGACGTCGGCCTCGAACCCACCGCCCAGAAGTACTTCGTGATCGCGGCCCACGCGGCGCGCGAGGGCGGGGACCGTCCCCGCGCCGGTGAGGCGCTCTCCCGAGCCGCCCGTCAGATGGTCCACCTGGGCAGGCCGGACGACGCCCTGGACCTGATGAAGCTCGCCAAGTCCGGTTCGGGGGAGGAGACCCTGCCGCGTACCCGGGCGATGCTGCACACCATCGAGGCCTGGGCACAGGCGTCGATGGGACGCGGGCAGGCCATGCGGCGCACACTCGGCGAGGCCGAGGAGCTCTTCGTCTCGGACAAGGGCGATGTGCCGCCCCCGAGCTGGATGCAGTTGTTCGACGAGGCGGACATGCACGGCATGCAGGCCCTGGCCTTCCGTACGCTGGCCGAGCACGACCCGGGAGCGGCCTCCACCGCTCAGCGTCACGCCAAGCAGGCGCTCGATCTGCGGATAAACGGACGCCAGCGGTCCAAGATCTTCGACTACATCTCGCTGGCCTCCGCGTGCTTCATCGCAGACGACCCCGAGCAGGCCGACCGCTACGCACGGCTCGCCCTCGTGTCGATGGGGGAGACGTCCTCGCACCGGACCTGGGACCGGCTGCGCGAGATGTACCGCCTCACCGGCCAGTTCGCGGGATACGCGAAGATCGAGGACCTGCGGGAGGAGATCGAAAGCGCCCTGCCCCCCCGTGTGGCAGCCAAGAAGGCGAAGGGTTCAGAGGTCTGATCCGGTCCGTACGCGGCAGGGCGGATACGGGGAGCTTCGGCAGGACGGTCCTCGGCAGGTCGGCCAGGAGCCCGCTCACGCCTCGACGCGGGCCACCAACACGCAGGCGTCGTCGAATCGTTCGGCGGACCCGAGCTCCTCGACCACGGTCCGTACGCACTCCTGTGCCGTGCGGGCCTGCGCGAACCGAGGCGCCAGCCCCAGAAGCATGTCCGGGCCGGTGTTCCGGTCGCTATGGTCTGTCAGTCCGCCGGTGTGCAGGACGAGCACGTCGCCCGCCAGCAGGTCCACCTGGTCCTGCTCGTAGGTGACCCCGGACGCCGCCCCGAGCAGCACTCCGTCCGGCGCGGGCAGCGGACGCCCCACCCCGTCGCGGAACAGCAGCGGCGCGGGGTGTCCTGCCTGTGCCCAGACGAGGGTTCCGGTCGCCGGGTCGAAGCGGCAGCACACGGCGCTGCCCAGCGCGGGCTGTGCCGAGGCTTCGATCAGCTGGTTCAGGTGGCCCATGACCGGCCCCGGGCCGATGCCTGCCACGGCCATGCCGCGCAGCGCCCCGAGCAGCATCGCCATGGCCGAGGTCGCCGGGATCCCATGACCGGTGAGGTCCCCGACGGTCAGCAGAGTCGTTCCGTCAGGGAGCGGCAGCGCGTCGTACCAGTCGCCGCCGATGAGGTCGCTCGCTCCCGACGGAAGGTAGTGCGCGGCGACGTCCAGGCCCCTCGTGCCCCGGCCGGATATGGGCAGCGATCCTCGCCACGGCGGGAGAACGGCCTCCTGGAATTCCACCGCCATCCGGTGCTCGGTCCGGGCCATGTGCTCCTGGCGCCGCAGGGTGTCCCGGGTCCTGCCCACGATGTGCTGGCTGCGCCGCAGCCTGCTCACATCGCGCAGGACCGCCCACATGGAAGCGGTGCAGCCGTCCGCGTCGAGGACGGGTTCGCCCATCATGTGCAGGGTGCGCATACCGCCGTCGGGCAGCAGGATGCGGAACTCCCCGTCTATCGGCCTTCCGTCCACCAGGCAGTCGGTCACCATCGAGGTCAGGAGGGGCTGGTCCTCCGCGAGGAGCACGGACGGCAGCTCGTCCAGGGACAGCGCTCCCGCCCCCGGGTCCCTGCCGAAGATCTGGTACAGCTCGTCGGACCAGCTGACCTCGTCGGTGAGCAGATTCCACTCCGCGCTGCCCACCCTGCTGAGGAGCGAGCCCGTCGGCGGTCCGGCCGGCGCAGTGGAGGGCTCCTCCACGGGCTCGGCGGCCGTGGCGCCGGGGATGCCGTCCCTCAGCTGTCCCAGATGCTCGCCGAGGTCGTCGAGCTGATGGACGGCGAGTTCGCACAGGGCCCGCTGCCAGCGCTGCTGGGGGCCCTCGTCGTCGATGACGCAGGTGTCGCGCCGCACCGCGTCCACATCGCCGCGCAGCAGCCGGGTCCGGTTGATCAGGGCGTCGACGGCGTCACGCTCGGGTGGCTGTGGGGCGGGGCGGTCCGCAAACAGATGGGACGGCATCTGGTACTCCGATACAGGCGGTACGGCCGGTTCGTGGGGTGGACCGAACACGACTGTGGCACAGGCTGCGAGGCCCTGTAAGGGGTTTGGCAACACTCGATGCGTTCTTGCTTCCGGCATATGCCATCGGCTGAGTGGGGTGCGGGTCCGCCGAACACCCTTGCCCCTGGTGGGGAGTTGACGCAAGTCGCCGGGCGTGAGCCGCTCGGCGTACGCCCGCGCGTGCGACCTCGCACGGCTCGCACCGACCGGGAGCAGGGCATATGCGGAGTGGCGTGGAGGTGCCGACCGGTGGCGGCCGGTGCCGCCCTCCGCCCCCGGTCGATGAGATGTTCGACGTCGATGACGCGCGTGCGTCGGCCGCCCGTTCGATCCCCGTGGCCGGGGCAACGGTCCGCGGCTCCGGAGGAGCCCTGGGGCGGGAATGGAGGCGCCCCGGAGTGCGTTGTGCGGACCAGAAACGAAAACGACACCCATTCCCACCCCGGGGATGAGGTCGGAGTCCCTGTCTGGAGGCCCCATGGCGCGCAGTGAGACCAGGCCCGTCGTCCTGCTCCGGTCCACGGCCGGAACCGGCCACACCTATGTGACGCGGAAGAGCAGGCGCAACGACCCCGACCGTCTGGAGCTGCGGAAGTTCGACCCGGCCGCCGGGCGGCATGTCGTGTTCCGCGAGGCCCGCTGACGGCCGGCCGCGCCACCGTCCCGTAACCCGCGCCGAGGTCCCGGCCTGCACAGCCGTGGTGTGGATCACACGACGGGGGGCCGATTCACGGGAACGGCTGGTGGTGGTTTATCGTTCATCTATGCGTAGGGGTGAGTGGCCGTGAGGCCGCCGGGCAATGGCCCGCCTTCACCTCCGCACACAAGCCGCCCCGGCTGGATTCCCCCGATCCGGCCGGGGCTTCCCTTTGCCCGCCCGCCGCTCACATGGGGCCGGGTGAGGTCTGCCGCGTCATGCGCCGCTCACATGGTCCGGGTGAGGTCCGCCGCGTAATGCTCGATGGCGGGCCGGTACCGCTGGACGCGCGGGCTGTCGCTCGTCGTGGCGACCAGGCGCAGCAGGAGCTGCATCGCCTCGTGGTGCTCGCCGGTGTTGAACAGGGCCATGGACAGGAAGGTCCTCAGCGCCCCGTCGTCCGGGAACTCCGCCACACCGCGCCGGAGCGTCTCGACGGCCTGCCCGAACCTGCCCAGCACGCGGTAGGTGCTGCCGAGCCCGAGCAGCGCCCCCCGGCGGTCCTCATCGGTGAGGCCGTCGCCCTGCAGACTCCGCTCGTAGTACGGCACCGCCTCGGCCTCGAGGCCGAGCACATCGTGGACCCAGGCGGTCTGGTACGCGACGTCCACCGCCTCCGGGAACGAGGCGGTGAGGGCGAGGAGGCGTTCCCTGGCCTGTTCGGGATGGCCTTGTTCCCGCAGCTGTACGGCCTCCGCCAGCAGCTCGTCCTTCTTCTGTGCGCTCATGCGCACATGGTCGCACCCGGACCGGGGGTGTGGCCGCGGGGGTTGGGGGCATCCGTTCCGCCATGACAGCAGAGGCGAATCGTAGTGCACGACGCGCAGGGATAGGACGTCTACTGCTGCGGGCAGCGGTGCTGGCCGCCGCGTTCGTGGCGCTGGTCGCGTTCTCCGTGGTCCTGGCGAAGCTGACGCTCACACCGTCGCCCGCCTCCGAGGACATCGTGACGTCCAATCTGAGGCCGGGACGGTCCCTGCGGCAGTACGCGGAGGACTACACCTTCCTCGCCGCGTGCAAGCAGGCGGGCGGAAACATCCTGATGGGCATGCCGTTCGGCGTGCTGCTGCCCATTCTGGTGCCGCGCCGTCTCCGGATGATCCGGATGACCGTACTGACGGTGCTCGTCATGGCGGTCGTCGAGCTGACGCAGGGCGCCCTCGTGGCAGGGCGGGCCTTCGACATCGACGACGTGATCCTCAACACGACGGGCGCGCTGCTGGGGTACGCGCTGGTGGGGCGCCGCATCAGCCACCGTTACCACGCCCTGTCGGACGACCGGGCCGCAGCGGAGGAGGCGAAGCCCGAACCGCGGACGTCGCCCAGGAAGAAGCCGGCCGCCGAGCCCGTAGCGAAGCGCGCCATTGCGACGAAACCCCGGACCAGGGCTGCCGAGTCCAAGTCCCGGGTCAAGGCGGCGGAGCCGACGTCCCGGGCCAAGGCTGAGGAGGCGAAGCCCCGTGGGTCCGGCTCCGCAGCACGCCGGAGCGCGCCCGCGCCGACTGCTCGCGGACGCGCTCTGCTCGACAGGTGGCGCGGCCGGCGGGAGGGCCCGGGCGGGGGAGCGCCCGGAGCCCGCCGGCGCGGAGACTAGAGCGCCGGGTAGGCGTTCTTCATGAGCTCCTGGAACTGGGCGGAGAACCACTTGCCGGAGACCGGCGCGTCGGGCAGCGCGCCGGACATGTTGTTGCCGTTACGGACGTTGCCCTCGTAGGTCGGGTCGCACATACGGTCGAATCCCTTGCCCTCGTCGTTCGGAATCTCCTTGCTGGAGCCGTCCGACTCCCCCGGGGGCTTCATCCAGACGTACGCGTCGATGCCCGCGGCGGGTGCCGCCTGCGGCCGTTCGCCGAGTCCGGCTCCGGCCTGGTTGCACCAGTTGCCCAGGTGGATGCGCCGGTCGTAGCGGCCGCCGTCCACATAGGTGTCCACATTGGTGGTCGCACCCGGTCCGGTCGGCCGGTCGTCGCCGCCCCAGCCGTTGCGGGAGGTGTCGATGAGCATGCCGATGTCGGAGTTGAAGCCGACCGAGACCAGCTCGTTGCGGAAGGCCTGGGCGTAGGACTGCTCGTCCGTGTAGCGGTTCCAGTCGACCCACTTCGACTGGCGTACCGACGTGCCGTTGACGGAGTCGTCGATGGAGAAGTGGTCCTCCGTCGTCGCACCGTAGTTGGCGGTGTTGGTGATGAAGCCGTGCACGTCGTCGACGGTCGCGCCCTCGGTGGTCGCGGCCTCCTTGAAGAGGTCGGCGGTCGGACCGAAGTTGTCGTCCCAGCCGATCCAACCGTGGTGGCCGGCGTCGATGTAGTTGTAGACGTTCGGAGCGTCGCCGAGCTTGTTGAGCGCGTAGCCGACGCCCTTCTGATAGTTGCCGTTGGCCTTCATCACGTCGCACTCAGGCGTTGCCGTCTCGCGGCCGCCGGCGTTGGTGATGAGGTTGGGCAGTGAGTCGATCTCGACGGTGGTGACGATGCGCAGGCCCGCGTACTTCTCGTCGGCGAGGACGGCCGCGATCGGGTCGATGTATTCGCTCTTGTAGCGGTCGATCTCCGTGGGACCCAGCTCGCCGTTGGAGGCGAGTGCCGAGCAGTCCCGCCCGGGGAGGTTGTAGATGACGAGCTGGACGACGAGTTCGCCGGACCCCTTCTGGGTCAGGGCCTCGTCCAGGTGGTCCCGCAGGCCCATTCCGCCGTTGGCGCCCTCGATGGCGGCGATGCGGTCGAGCCACACGCCCGTCGGCTGGTCGGCGATCCGGCTGCCGCCCGGCTCGGCGGCCGCGTTGGCCGACCACTCCGGGTTGACGTAGACCTTGGCGCCCTCGTACGGGTTGTTGACGCGGGCCGTGGGGTCCGTCGGGTCGGTGGGGTCGGTGGGGTCGGTGGGGTCGGTCGGGTTCGACGGGTCGGCGTTGCACGTGACGCCGTTCAGCTTGAAGGTCGCGGGTACGGCGCTGTTGCCGTTGCCCGTCGCGTTGAAGCCGAAGGACGCGGACGCCCCGTTGGCGAGCGCGGCGTTGTACGAGAGGCCCTTCGCGGTGACAGCGGAGCCGCTCTGCGAGACCGTGGCGTTCCAGCCCTGGCTGATCGTCTCGCCGCCGGCGAACGACCACTCCAGCTGCCAGCCGGCCAGGGCGTCACCGGTGTTGGTGACGCTCACGGCGGCGGTCAGCCCGCCGTTCCACTGATTCTGGATCTTGTAATCGACCGTGCAGCCCGCTGCCGCCGCGGCGGAGGCTCCGAAGGGGGCCGCCGCGGTGGCGGAGCCCGCGGCTGCGGCGACGAGTGCGCCCGCGGCTATGAGCGCCATTCGGGATCGGCGCAGGGTGGTGCGGCTCGTGCGGCTCATACGAATTCCGTTTCCTCAGCTGTCGAGGGCGCGCGGGTGCCGCGCAGCCCGATTCGTACGGGGTGGGGGTTCCGTCGTGGTCGCTGATCGGGGACGGGGCCGTGAGCGGTCCCAGGTGTTCCGGGCCCGTCCGGGAGAGGGGTCTTCGGCCGCCGGACCCCTGCACGGCCGGCGAGGCCGGTGGGGTCAGGTCTGTTCGCCGACTCGCCTGCGGCGAGGGGGACTTCGGCGCGACCGGCTGCGAGCGGGGCGTTCGAACGGTCCTCGCTCGCACGGCTGATGGCTGGTGGGCGTGCCACGCGGCTGCGGGCGGTCCTGCCCGCCCGCGGTCCTCGTGACCGATGCCGTCGGCGTGCGCATCGGCCCGTCGGGCCGTTCCGCGTACTGCTGATCCATGGTTCAGGCCAGGGCGGTACTCCTTGTCCGAGGGTGCGGGGGCGGTGCGGGTGTCCCGGCCGGCGTACGTCCGCACAGGGGCGTGGGCGACGCGCTCGTCGCTCCGGACGCCCGTCCAGGGCGGTCCGTCGGCGGGGACGGGGAGATCCACCGGACCGGTGGAGCCGGTCGGATCCGTGGTGCGGGCCGCACTGTCGCGCCACGGCCCACCGACGCGGGAGCGCTGTCCCGCCGGTGCGCCGTGCTGTTCTCCACCGTGCGTACGAGGGTGGATCCGGAAGCCGTGACCATGGCCGCGCGAGTGTTGCCGGCCATGCCGAGCACTGCTCCGGGGAGCAGTCTGAACAGGTGCGACACGTGCGGGGGGTGACACATGAGCGACTCCTTGCAGACCGGGCGTGCCCCCTACGGCACGTCGACTGGTGGAACCGCTCCCACTGGTGTGGCTTGACGTTAGAGCGTCAAGTGGTGTCGGTCAACACACCCGTTCTCATCTCTCGGTATCGAAATAATTCGACTCTTCAAGTCTCTTGACTCTCTTTTTCCTCGTCCCCATGCTGGGAGCGCTCCCACTGGTTCAAGGCTTGTGCTCAGCCCCGCACACCCCCCATGTCGCCGAGCCGCGAGGAGGTACTGCGCATGCCAACGGGACGCGCACGAAGAACTTGGTTACGGAGAAGACCCGGCAGAACCGGAGCCGGAGGCCGACGGCTGTGGACAGCCCTCGTGGCGGCGCTGGCCCTCCCCCTCGGGATGACCGCCGCGGCCGGTACGCCGGCCCAGGCCGCCGCAGTCCGATGCAGCGTCGACTACACGGTCAATGACTGGGGCTCGGGCTTCAGCACCGAACTCACCGTCACCAACAGGAGCTCCGCCGCGATCGACGGCTGGACCCTGACGTACGACTACGCCGGCAGTCAGAAGCTCACCAACGGCTGGAACGGGACCTGGTCCCAGTCCGGGAGCACGGTGACCGTCAGGAACGCGAGCTGGAACGGCGCCATCGCCGCCGGAAGCGCCGTCACGACGGGCGCGCAGTTCACCTACAGCGGCACCAACACCGCACCCACCACCTTCGCCGTCAACGGCACGGAGTGCGTGGGTCCCCATCAGCCGCCGATCACCGTCCTCACCAGTCCGGCGGCGGGCGCCGTCTTCTCCGCCGGGGACGCCGTCCCCCTGGCCGCCACCGCCGCGGCCGCCGACGGCGCGGGGATCAGCAAGGTCGAGTTCTACGACGACACGAAGCTGCTCGGCACGGACACCACGTCCCCGTACACCTACAGCGCCGAAGGGCTGACCGCCGGCGGCCACTCCGTGTACGCCAGGGCGTACGACAGCCTCGGCGCCTCGGCGGAGTCCACCCCGGCCGGCATCACCGTCGTCGCGGGCCCGGCCGTCGTCGCGACGCCCGCCCAACTGGGCGTCCAGCAAGGCAAGTCGGGGACATTCACGGTCTCGCTCTCCACCGAACCCGCCTCGTCCGTCACCGCCACGGTGGCGAGGAGCGCCGGCAACTCCGGTCTGAGCGTCACCGGCGGCGCGAGCCTCACCTTCACCCCGGCGAACTGGTCCACCCCGCAGCAGGTCACCGTCTCGGCCGACGCGACCGGCACGGGAGCCGCGACCTTCACCGTCACGGCCCCCGGCCACGGCAAGTCCGAGGTCACCGTCACCCAGCTCGCGGAGGCCAAGGACTACGACGCCCGCTTCCTCGACCTCTACGGGAAGATCACCGACCCCGCGAACGGCTACTTCTCCTCGGAGGGCATCCCCTACCACTCCGTCGAGACGCTGATCGTGGAAGCCCCCGACCACGGCCACGAGACGACGTCGGAGGCGTACAGCTATCTGATCTGGCTCCAGGCGATGTACGGGAAGATCACCGGCGACTGGGCGAAGTTCAACGGTGCGTGGGACACCATGGAGACGTACATGATCCCCACCCACGCCGACCAGCCCACGAACTCCTTCTACGACGCGTCGAAGCCCGCGACGTACGCCCCCGAGCACGACACCCCGAACGAGTACCCGGCCGTCCTCGACGGCTCGGCGGCGTCCGGCTCGGACCCGATCGCCTCCGAGCTGAAGAGCGCCTACGGCACCGACGACATCTACGGGATGCACTGGATCCAGGACGTCGACAACGTCTACGGATACGGCAACACCCCCGGGAAGTGCGCGGCCGGACCCACCGAGACCGGGCCGTCGTACATCAACACCTTCCAGCGCGGCCCCCAGGAGTCCGTCTGGGAGACCGTCACCCACCCCACCTGCGACAACTTCACCTACGGCGGGGCCAACGGCTACCTGGACCTGTTCACCGGGGACGCCTCCTACGCCAAGCAGTGGAAGTTCACCAACGCACCGGACGCGGACGCCCGTGCCGTACAGGCCGCCTACTGGGCCGACGTCTGGGCGAAGGAGCAGGGCAAGTCGGGCGAGGTGTCGGAGACCGTCGGCAAGGCAGCCAAGATGGGCGACTACCTCCGCTACTCCATGTTCGACAAGTACTTCAAGAAGGTCGGCAACTGCGTCGGCCCGACCACCTGCCCCGCCGGCAGCGGCAAGGACAGCGCGCACTACCTGATGTCCTGGTACTACGCCTGGGGCGGAGCCACCGACACCTCCGCCGGCTGGTCCTGGCGCATCGGATCGAGCCACGCCCACGGCGGCTACCAGAACCCGATGGCCGCCTACGCGCTGAGCTCCGTCGCCGATCTCAAGCCCAAGTCGGCCACGGGACAGTCGGACTGGGCCAAGAGCCTGGACCGCCAGATGGACTTCTACCAGTGGCTCCAGTCCGACGAGGGAGCCATCGCGGGCGGCGCGACCAACAGCTGGAAGGGCAGCTACGCCCAGCCCCCGGCCGGCACACCCACCTTCCACGGCATGTACTACGACGAGAAGCCCGTCTACCACGACCCGCCGTCCAACCAGTGGTTCGGCTTCCAGGCGTGGTCCATGGAACGCGTCGCCGAGTACTACCACGAGTCGGGTGACGCACAGGCCAAGGCCGTGCTCGACAAGTGGGTCGACTGGGCCGTGTCGGAGACGACCATCAACCCGGACGGCACCTACCTCATGCCGTCCACCCTCCAGTGGTCCGGCGCGCCCGACACCTGGAACGCGTCGAACCCCGGCGCCAACTCCGGACTGCACGTCACGGTCGCCGACTACACCAACGACGTCGGGGTGGCCGGTGCCTACGCCAGGACGCTGACCTACTACGCCGCCAGGTCCGGTGACGCCGACGCCAAGGCCACGGCCGAAGGACTGCTCGACGGCATGTGGAGCCACTACCAGGACGACGCGGGGATAGCGGTCCCCGAGACACGCGCCGACTACAACCGGTTCGACGACCCGGTGTACGTCCCGAACGGCTGGACGGGCGCGATGCCCAACGGGGACACCGTCGACAACGACTCGACGTTCCTCTCCATCCGGTCGTTCTACGAGGACGACCCGAACTGGCCCAAGGTGCAGGCCTATCTGGACGGCGGAGCCGCTCCCGTCTTCACCTACCACCGGTTCTGGGCACAGACCGACGTCGCACTGGCCCTGGGGGCGTACGCAGATCTCCTGGAGTGAGTGAACGCGGAACCCGGGGGGTCCCGGCCGTCAGCCGGCGGCCGGGACTTCCCAGGAGGCGCACGCCGGACAACCCGACCGCCCGGACACCTCCCACGAACCGGCCGTCGCGAGGCATGATCATGCGATGACATGGACAGCTCCTGAAGCCACCCGCACCGTCGGACCGCTCGCCGGCAGCGAGCGCGAGACACTGACCACCTTCCTGGCGTTCTACCGCAGCACACTGCTGCAGAAATGCGCGGGCCTGACCGGCCGGCAACTCGCCGAGCAGACCGTCGAGCCGTCCAACCTCACCCTCCTCGGCCTGATCCGGCACATGGCCAAGGTGGAACGCTATTGGTTCCGGCAGGGGCTCGCCGGCCTGTCCCTCCCCTCGATGTACGACCCGGAGAAGGGCAAGGACGCGGACTTCGAGGACCTCTCACCGGACCGCGCCCCGGAGGACTACGCCCGTCTGACCGAGGAGATACGCCTCGCCGACGAAGCGGCGGCCGACGTGTCGCTCGACACCACCCTCGCCTGGCGCGGCTCGGTCTACTCGCTGCGCACGGTGTACGTCCACATGATCGCCGAGTACGCGCGCCACATAGGCCACGCCGACCTTCTGAGGGAGCGGCTGGACGGCACCACCGGGGCCTGAGACCGCCCAACGGCCCATCCCCGTACAGGATCTGGCGTAATCCGGGGGCCCGGACGGACTGAAATCGCCGGACCGGGTCACACGGAAGGAATGACGTCCACTGACGTAAGGACAGACAGCACCGGGGACCCCGGCCACGACGGTGCGCCGCGCCGCCGCTCCCGCACGCGGGGATGCCTGCCGTTCGCGGGAGTGTGCGCCGCGGCGCTCGTCCTGCTGCTCCTCGGTTCCCGGATCAGCCTGCTGCCGGGGCTCGGCGGCCTCTTCGGCGAGGAGACCACCGACCGCTCCGGCCCCGCGGTTCTCAAGTCCATCCAGGACATGAGCGCCTACGAGGCGGCCTCCGGGAACTTCCAGGTCGTCGTCGACCTGGAGAAGGACGCGAAATACCTGCCCGACGCCATCCGGGGCACCCGGACGCTGTACGTCGGCGCGGGCACGGTCGGAGCCTCCGTGGACCTCGGCGAGGTCGGGCCCCGCGGGGTGACGGTCAACGAGGACCGCACCACGGCCGAACTCGTCCTGCCCCACGCGGTGCTGGGCAAGCCCGCGCTGGACCCGGACCGCTCCTACGCCGTGTCCAAGCAGCGTGGCCTCCTCGACCGGCTCGGCGACTTCTTCTCCGACAACCCCGGAAGCGAGCAGGCGGTCAACAAACTGGCCGCGCAGCACATCGGTAAGGCGGCCGAGGAGAGCGGCCTGACGAAGCGGGCCGAGAAGAACACCACCGCGATGCTCCAGGGCCTGCTCGCCTCGCTCGGATTCGAGAAGGTCACTGTCCGCTACGCCGATACGCCCGGCTGACCTTCGCCACGTCCCGCCCCGCCGCAACCGCCCCGTCGGCCCTGCGCCACACTCGCCTGAGCGAACGGTCGCCCCGACGGCGACCGTCAGGAGCCGGGGAGTGATGACCATGACCGCCGAAACCACGGAACGCTTCAGGGCCGCCGTCGAGAAGGGCGACCACGCGGCACTGGAGGAGCTGTTCACCGAGGACGCCCGCCTCTTCAGCCCGGTGAAGTTCACGCCCTTCGAAGGCCGGCCGATGGTGCTCGGACTCTTCGGTGTGCTCCTTCGGACGTTCGAGGACTTCCGGTACGTCGGGCACTTCGAGGGCGAGGCATCCACCAGCGCGGAGGGCGCCCAGGAGCCCTCGGAGATCCTGCTGTTCAGGGCGACGGTGAACGGCAAGGCGATCCACGGGATCGACATGCTCCAGTTCGACGAGGACGGCCGTATCAAGGAGTTCACCGTGATGGTCCGCCCGATGTCCGCGGTCCAGGCGCTGGGCGAGGCCGTCCTGCAGGGCCTCGCCGCCGACGGCCTCGTCCCGGACGGTACGGCCCACTGAGAGAACGCTGAGGGAACGCTGTCCGGCCGGGCATCCCCCGGCCGGACACCGCACGGCATGGCGCAACCGCTGTGCGGAGTCGGTCGGTTACCCTACGTGAGCTTACCGAGCATTCATCGGCATCCGAGGGGACCCCCGAATGAACCGTATCCGCACCGCACTTGCCGCGATCGGCCTCGCCGCCGGCCTGGTGACCGCGCCCGCGGCGAGCGCCGCACCGCACGAGGACCGTACGACGGCGGCAGTCGCCCACGACCCCTGCACCGGTGAGTTCCTCGGGGACGCGCGGCTGGGCCCGCAGTGGCTGCCCTCCACGAAGCAGGCCCCCGTCGGCCCGCTGCTCAAGGGATACAAGCGGACGGGCAGCCTGTCCCCCTCCGCCTTCCTGAACAAGTACTGGGAGGGACCGGCGGACACGGGCAGCTGGAAGTACCCGCCCAACGACGGATTCGCCGAGGTCAATGGCGAGATCGACAAGGAGCCCGCGAAGCTGCGCACCGGCCAGCGCCTGGACCGCTTCGGCTCGGAGTTCGGCGGCTACCTCGCCCCGGCGGGCGACGCCTACAAGGAGCGCGCCCTGCCCCCGCAGAACCTCAACACCCGCGACGCCGCGGTCCCGTGCGACTACCGCGTCTACAAGGTCACCAAGCCGTTCTGGGTCTGGCAGGGCAGCATCGCGCCGTGGTTCGAGCAGCCCGGCGGCGGCCAGCAGATCAAGCTCGACGCCGTCTTCCTCGACCCGGGCGCGGGCCAGCGGCTCAACGTGAAGTGGCTGCTCGACCACGCCTACCTCACCGCCGTCGGCGCGTAGGACCCGCCGTGGAACGCCGGGAACTGCGCGCCGCGCTGCACGCGGCCGGCGTCGCCGACGGTTACTACCGCATCGAAGGCGTGCACGAACCGGCCCCCACACCCCCCGACTTCCTGTTCCTGCGGAAGGCACCCGACGGGGTGTGGGAGACCGGGGCGTACGAGCGCGGTACGTACGAGGTGATCGCCCGGCACCCGGACGAGGCGGCGGCCTGCGCACACCTCCTGCGCCTCCTCGCCTGACGGGGCCGCAGACGGGTTTGCCATAACGGCAAGTTCTCTTGGCCGGTGGTGCCGCGGCCCCGAATGATGGTCGTGCCGAGAGGCACCGATCACCCGAGGAGACCCATGCCGCAGCACGCCCCCGTCGCCGAGCCCTCCACCACCGTCCCCGGGGCGGTCCACCGGCTGGTGGACGTCCCCGGCGGCCGGATCCATCTCCTGGAACAGGGGACCGGCCCGCTCGTCCTCATGATCCACGGCTTTCCCGAGACCTCGTACTCCTGGCGCCACCAGCTCTCCGCCGTCGCCGCCGCGGGCTTCCGCGCGGTCGCCCTCGACGTACGCGGCTACGGGCGTTCCTCGGCCCCGGGGCCCGTGGACGCCTACCGGATGACGGCCCACGTGGCCGACAACGTCGGTGTCGTGCACGCCCTGGGGGAGGAGACCGCGACGCTCGTCGGCCATGACTGGGGCTCGTCCATCGCCGCCGACAGCGCGCTGCTGCGCCCCGACATGTTCACGGCCGCAGCCCTGCTCAGCGTCCCCTACGCCCCCTGGAACCCGGTCCGTCCCACCGACGGTTTCGCCCGCATCGGCGGGGACGAGGAGTTCTACGTCAGCTACTTCCAGCAGCCCGGCCGCGCCGAGGCGGAGATCGAACCGGATGTACGCGGGTGGCTCGCCGGCTTCTACACCTCGCTCTCCGGCGACACGATGCCGCCGCCCGGCGCGGGCAGCCCCTTCTTCGTGCCCGCCGGAGGGACCATGCGCGACCGCTTCACCGGCGGCGCCCTGCCGTCCTGGCTCCCGCAGGCTGATCTGGACGTCTACAGCGCCGACTTCGAGCGGACCGGCCTCACCGGCGCGCTCAACCGCTACCGGAACGTCGACCGCGACTGGGAGGACCTGGCCGCCTGGGACGGGGCCCGGCTCACCTGCCCCGTCCTCTTCATCGGCGGAGCCCTCGACTCCTCCACGACCTGGATGGCCGACGCCATCGCCGCCTACCCGACGACGCTTCCCGGCCTGGTCTCCTCGCACATCCTGGACGGGTGCGGCCACTGGATCCAGCAGGAGCGCCCCGAAGAGGTCAACGCCCTGCTGACGAAGTGGCTGCACACCGTGCACGCGTGACGGCCGCGTGTCGAAGTCGGGGCCCCGTCCGCGGACCGGCCATGGTGGTCGTATGAACAGTGCAGGCATTCTCGCCGATGCGTTCGAACGTATCCATGAAGCGGTGCACGCCGCGGTCGAGGGTCTTCCGCCCGAGGACCTCAACGCCAGGACCGACGACGACGCGAACTCCATCGCCTGGCTCGTGTGGCACCTCACGCGCGTCCAGGACGACCACGTCGCCGACGCGGCGGGCACCGAGCAGATCTGGTTCTCCGAGGACTGGGCCTCCCGCTTCGAGCTGCCCCTGGAGAAGGGCGCGACCGGCTACGGCCACAGCAGCGCGCAGGTGGGCTCCGTGACGGTCGGGTCCTGCGACCTCCTCCTCGGCTACTTCGACGCCGTGCACGAGCAGACCCTCGGCTTCGTCCGCGGACTCGACGGCCGGGCCCTGGACCGCGTCGTGGACGAGGCGTGGTCGCCACCGGTGACCCTCGGCGTACGGCTGATCAGCGTCATCGCCGACGACCTGCAGCACGCGGGACAGGCGGCGTTCGTCCGCGGCGTGCTGGAGCGCCGTCAGTAGACCGTTGCCCCGGTGCGCGCGTAGTGGCCCGGACTCGTGCCGACCACGCGCTTGAAGTGCCGGGAGAAGTGGGACTGGTCGTAGAACCCGGCCGAGGCCGCGACCTCCGGGGCGCGCATCCCGTCGAGCAGCAGACGGCGGGCCAGATCGACGCGGCGCCCCGTCAGGTACTGGTGCGGTGCCATGCCGAACTCCCGGCTGAAGGCCCGTACCAGGTGGGTGTGGTGGGTGTGCAGACGCTCCGCCGCCTCGCGCAGCGTCAGCCCTTCCACGAAGTGCTCGTCGAGCAGATCCCGGAGTGCGTACGCGACCCGGCGGTCGGGCACCTGCGGGGCGACGGCCTCGTCGCGCAGGTGCCCGGCGAGGCGTTCGGAGACGAGCGCGAGCCGGCTCTGCGCCTCCAGCTCGTCCCCGGCGCGCTCGAGCGTCCGGTGCAGCTGGTCCACACGGTGGCGCAGCCGGGGATCCCGCAGCACGGGCCGGTCGACCGCGCGCCCCACGAGATCACCGTCGATCTGCGCGGTGTTGAGGTACAGGACGCGCTTGCGGAACCCTCCGGGAGTCGCCGCGCCGCCGTTGTGCGGGACGTGCGGAGGCAGCAGCGTCACGACCGAACTGGGCGCCCCGTGCTCATGGCGGTCCAGGTCGTAGCGGACCACTCCCTCGTCGACGATGAGCAGGGTCCACGCGTCGTGGGTGTGCATGGGATACGCGTGGTCGGCGAAGTGCGCGTGGAAGACCTCGTCGATCCCCTCGACGCGCGGACGCCACGCGCTGATGTCCGGACGTGCACCCATGCAGGAAGCGTACAAGAGCGGGCCGGGACCCCCGCGGCGTGCAAACTTCGTACAAGACGGCCGGTGACCGGGCTCGGCAGACTGCTCGCATGACCGACGACAACGCACCCGTACGCTTCGACACCAAGATCGCTGTGCTGCTCCGCGACGACCTGGAGACCTGGCAGCGCCTCAACGTCACCGCCTTCCTGGTCAGCGGCCTCGGCACCCAGGTGCCCGAGGTGATCGGCAAACCGTACGCGGACGCCGACGACACCCCGTACCTGCCCATGTTCCGGCAGCCGGTCCTCGTGTTCGCCGGGTCCAAGGAGATCCTGACCGGCGCGCACGCCAAGGCGGTGAGCAGGGGCGTGACCCTGTCCGTGTTCACGTCCGACCTCTTCGCGACCGGCCATGACGGGGCCAACCGGGCGGCCGTCCGGGCGGTGCGCAGGGACGGGATGGACCTGGTGGGCCTGGCCGTCCACGGACCGCGCAACGCCGTCGACAAGATCCTCAAGGGCGCCTCGATGCACCCGTGACCGGCGCCCCGGCGTCACCGGCCGGATACTCACGGACACACCCGTGCGGGTGATGGTTCCCGGTGCCATACTCGAGACAAGTCCGCTTGACAGGCTTGTCATTGTCCCGAAAGGCGACGCGTCATGAACTGGGCATCGTGGACCACCCTCGGTGTCTTCGCGGGAACCGGCGGAGTGCGCACCGAAGAGGTAGGTGTCGTGAGCGGTGATCTGACCGTACACACGACGTGGACCGAGGAGCAGGCCGAGGTCGCTGTCCAGTACAGCGGTGCATCGGACTGGTTCACACTGGCCGGCAGCCCGGTGCCGTGCTCCTCCGAAGAAGCCAGTAGGGATCTCCACCAGAGAGTCGTCGAGGCGGTTCGCGACGGCGGCGGAGCCACGGTTCCGGTTCCGCACGCGGTGGAGTGACCACACCCGGTGGTGTGACCCCACCCGGTGGTCCGACCGCACGGGTGGAGCGGCCGTACGTGGCGGCGTGACCGTACGCGGTGGCGTCCCTGCGTCGGCACGGCACGGTCAGGTTGCCGCGAAACGCACCACGTACCGGCGCTGCCAGGGCGTCTCGACGGCCCTGGGGTGATAGTTCCGGCGTACGTACTCGACGGCTTCCGCCGCCGGGACGCCGTCCAGGACGGCCAGGCACGCCAGAGCCGTGCCCGTCCGTCCGCGCCCCCCTGCGCACGCGACCTCGACGCGCTCCTCCGCGGCCCGGCTCCACGCCTCCGCCAGGACCAGGCGTGCCTCCGCCTTGTCGGCCGGCAGACGGAAGTCGGGCCAGCGGAGCCACCGGGACTCCCAGGCCACCGGGGGTGGCGGCCCGCCCAGCAGATGCACCGCAAAGGCGGGCCCGGGCCCCTCGGGAAGCGGACGCCTCAGACCACGGCCGCGGACCAGCCGCCCCGAAGGCAGCCGCATCACGCCCTCACCGTCCGGGTCCCAGGTCTCCGCCATGCTCGGTCCTTCCAGGTCGAGGGCCTACGGGTCGAGGTCCTACCGCGCGGGGTCCTTCTGGTCGAGGTCCCTGGACAGGAGGCTAGCCAGTTCCTCGACCGCGCCTTCAGCGCTTTCGCCCACGGCTGAGAGCACCAGCAGATCACCGTGCTGGGCCGCCAGGGCGAGCACGGAGAGCATGCTCCGGGCGTCGACCGGGGTGCCGCCCTCCCGTGCGACGGTGACGGTGACCGGCTGGCGCGCCGCCGCCTGCACGAAGAGCGAGGCGGGACGGGCGTGCAGGCCGCTGCGGGAGCCGACGGAGACTGTGCGCTGGTACACGGGTTCACTCCTGGGTGAAGAGGGATCTGTGGTTTGCGGGGGAGCAGGGATCAGGCGGCCACGGTGACGCCGGACCCGTCCTCGGCCGGGGCGGGGGCAGGCGTCCGCCGCATGCCCTTGAGGACGACGACCAGGGCCGTGGACACCGCCGTACCGGCGGCGATCGCCAGCAGGTACAGGAACGGCTCGCCGATGAGCGGGACGACGAACACACCACCGTGCGGGGCGCGGAGCGTGCAGCCGAACGCCATGGAGAGCGCGCCGGTGACCGCCCCGCCCGCCATCACGGACGGGATCACCCGCAGGGGGTCCGCCGCGGCGAACGGGATCGCGCCTTCGGTGATGAACGAGGCACCCAGCACCCACGCCGCCCTGCCGTTCTCCCGCTCGGTCGCGGTGAACAGTCCGCGGCGTACGGTCGTGGCGAGGGCCAGCGCCAGCGGGGGCACCATGCCCGCCGCCATCACGGCGGCCATCACCTTGAGGCTGCCGGGCGTCGGATCGGCCAGGCCGCCGACCGCGAAGGCGTACGCGACCTTGTTCAGCGGGCCGCCCATGTCGAAGCACATCATCAGGCCGAGGACGACGCCGAGGATGACCGCGTTGGAGCCGGACAGCCCGTTCAGCCAGTCGGTGAGGGCGTTCTGCAGCGAGGCGATCGGCTTGCCGACCACGATGAACATCAGGAAGCCGACCGCGATCGACGCGAGCAGGGGGATCACCAGCACCGGCATGATGCCCCGCAGCGTGGGATGCACCTTCACCCGCTGGATCGCCATCACCGCCGCACCGGCCAGCAGGCCCGCCACCAGACCGCCGAGGAACCCCGCGTCGATGGTGAGCGCGATGGCCCCGCCGACGAACCCGGGGACGAGGGCGGGCCGGTCCGCCATCCCGTAGGCGATGTACCCCGCCAGCACCGGGACCAGGAAGCCGAAGGCGGCGGTCCCGATCTGGTTGAGGAGCGCGGCCCAGCTGGCGGCCTCGCCCCAGACGAAGTGATCGGCCACCGACTTGGCGCTCGCGATCTCGTACCCGCCGATGGCGAAGGAGAGGGCGATGAGCAGCCCGCCGGCCGCCACGAACGGCACCATGTAGCTGACGCCGGACATCAGATAGGTCCGCAGCCGGACACCGAAGTGCCCGGACGCACCCGCCGAACCGCCCGTACCGGCTTCCGCTTCGTCGCGGCCGTCGGCGAACCTGCTGATCTCTCCCCGCTCGGCCTTCCGCCGGGCCTCGGCGATGAGCTCGGCGGGCCGGTTGATCCCGGCCTTCACCCCGGTGTCGACCACCGGCTTCCCGCCGAAGCGGGCCTTCTCCCGTACGTCGACGTCGTGCGCCCAGATGACGGCGTCAGCGGCGGCGATCACCGCAGGATCCAGCCGCTCGAAGCCCGCAGACCCCTGGGTCTCGACGTCCAGGACGACGCCCTCGGCGCGTGCGGCCGCCTCCAGGGACTCGGCGGCCATGTAGGTGTGCGCGATCCCGGTCGGGCAGGACGTGACGGCGACGATACGGAACGGCTCGGGCGCCGCGTCCGTGTCCGCCGGCTCCGGCGTCCTCGTCGCCGAGTCCTCCGGCACCGCCGCGGGAACCTCCTCGCCGCGGATCAGGGCCGCCGCCGCAACGGGATCGGCCTCGGCCCGCAGCGCCCCGGTGAAACCGGGGTCCATGAGCCTGCGGGCCAGGCCGGACAGGATCGTCAGATGGTCGTCGTCCGCGCCCGCGGGCGCGGCTATCAGGAAGACCAGATCCGCGGGACCGTCCGGGGCGCCGAAGTCGATGCCGTCCGCGCTGCGCCCGAAGGCCAGCGTCGGCTCGGTGACGTGCTCGCTCCGGCAGTGCGGAATGCCGATGCCGCCGTCCAGGCCGGTCGGCATCTGGGCCTCGCGGGCCGCCACGTCGGCGAGGAAGCCGTCGAGGTCGGTGACACGGCCGGCCTCGACCATCCGGCCGGCCAGTGAACGGGCGGCCGCGTCCTTCGTCTCGGCGGACAGATCGAGATCGACCAGATCCGCGGTGATCAGCTCACTCATCGCGGGGCTCCTTACTCGTGGACCGCCCGGGGGACGGCGCGGGGGACGGGGGAGTCGTACGGCTGGGCAGGGACGGGGCGGTTCATGGCGCCTGCCCGGTGAGCGGCAGGTCCATCGGGATGTCCGCGGTGGTGACCACCGCGGACGGATCGAGGTCGGCGGGCGTCGGCATGACGCTTCCGGGCAACTGCACGGCTGCGGCGCCGTGGGCCACGGCTGCGGACAACGCCGCCCGGCCCGTGCCGCCCGCGGACAGGAACCCCGCGAGCGAGGCGTCCCCCGCACCGACGTCGCTCCGGACGGCGTCCACCCGCGCCACGGCGAAATGGGCTCCGGACGGCTCCACCAGCAGCTGACCGACGGCACCGAGGCTGGCGAGCACCGACCGCGCGCCGAGGTCGCACAGCTCCTGCGCGGCCTTGAGCGCGTCACCGACCGTCGCGAGCGGGCGGCCCACCGCCTCGGCGAGCTCCTGCGTGTTGGGCTTGATCACGTCCGGCCGCTCGGCCAGCGCGGCGACGAGCGCCGCGCCCGAGGTGTCGAGGGCGATCCGCACGCCGGCCCGATGGCTCCGGGCGACCAGTTCGGCGTACCACTGCGGCGGCAGGCCGCGTGGCAGGCTTCCGCAGCAGGCGATCCAGTCCGCGCCGGCCGACCGCGCCCGGACGGTGTCCAGCAGACGCTCGGCCTCGGCGGGGGTGATCTCGGGCCCCGCCGCGTTGACCTTGGTGAGCGTGCCGTCGGGCTCGACCAGGCTGACGTTGACACGGGTGCTGCCGGCGATCGGGACCCCGGCGGCCTCGATGCCGTGCTCTTCGAGCAGCTGGGCCAGCAACGCGCCCTCGGGCCCGCCCAACGGCGCGACGGCCACGGTGCGGTGGGCGGCCGCGGCGACCGCGCGGGAGACGTTGACGCCCTTGCCGCCTGGATCCACGCGGTCCGCCGTGGCCCGCAGGACGGCGCCACGGGTGAGCCCGGGAAGTTCGTACGTGCGGTCGAGGCTCGGATTGGGTGTGACGGTGAGGATCATGCGCGTACCACTTCCGTGCCCAGGCTCTCGATGGCCCGGGCGTCCTCGGGGCTCAGCCCCGTATCGGTGATCAGCAGGTCGACGTGGGAGAGATCGCCGAAGCGGGCGAAGTGCTCCTGGCCGGACTTGCCCGAGTCGGCGAGAAGCACCACCCTGCGGGCCGCCGCGATCACGGCACGCTTCACGGCGGCCTCGGCCAGGTCAGGGGTGGTCAGGCCGCCGTCGGGGGAGAAGCCGTTCGTGGCGAGGAAGACGACGTCCGCGTTGATCTCGGCGTACGCGCTCAGCGCCCAGGCGTCGACGGCCGCGCGGGTGCGGTGACGGACCCTCCCGCCCACCAGGTGCAGCGCGATCCCCGGGTGGTCGGAGAGTCGGGCGGCCACCGGAAGGGCATGGGTGACCACGGTGAGGGACGAGTCGATGGGGACGGCCGCCGCCAGCCTGACGGTCGTCGTCCCGGCGTCGATGATGATGTTGCCCTGGTCCGGGAGCTCGCCCAGGGCGGCCGCCGCGATGCGGTCCTTCTCGTCGGCCGCCACGGTGTCGCGCTCGGCGAGGTCCGGCTCGAAACCGAGCCGCCCGGCCGGGATCGCGCCGCCGTGCACCCGGCGCAGGAGTCCTGCCCGGTCGAGGGCCTTCAGGTCCCGCCGGACCGTCTCCGCGGTCACCTGGAACTGCTCGGCCAGCGAGAGCACGTCGACGCGCCCGCTCTCGCCGGCGATGCGGAGGATCTCCTGCTGCCGCTCCGGTGCGTACATGTGGTTACGTTTCCGTTTCATGCCCGAGTCTGTGGGTTCACCGGCAGACTACGGGCGTGCCTCGGGAAAGTAAACACATCCGGGCAGGGAGCGGACATGAACGGACTTCGGGCCCGGCGGCTGCCGCTACGAGCCCGAAGTCCTCAGCCGTGATCGTGCGTGCCGTGCGTGCCGTGTGGACTCAGCGGCCGGGCCAGCAGCGGTGCCCCCAGGACCTGATGCCCGCCGCTCGCCTGCATGCGCACCTCGCCGCGCCGGCTGATCTCGGCGCGCACGATTCCGGTCTCGTCCTCGTAGACCGGGTACCCGCCCGCGCCGGAGCGGGCCGTGAGGTGGACGACGACCACGTCGTCCTCGGCGCCGCCCGCCTGGAAGATGAGCTCGTAACTCTCCGGATAATCCATGACCACCTCCGACCGGGCATGGCGGAAGCCGCTCGCCCGTCAGCTCCATTGTTTCTCACCGGAGCACATGACGCTCCGGGGATCATGGTCGAGTGACCGTCCGTGATTGCGGATGCGGAATGGGTGAGGCGGGGCGACCATCATCTGCAAGGGATCGGACGCGTGCTGTCAGCTTCGCACGGCCGCCCGTGACGCCAGGCGGCACCGCCGGCGCGATCGGACTTCGTCGGCGCGGGGCCCACGGGCTCCCGGCCGCCCTGTGGAGAGGAACTGACGTGCTGATGGCCAATCCCGCAACGCTGCGGAATCTCGTCAAGCGCTACGAGACACTGCGGAGCGCTCATGCACGGCTCGGCACGTCCGAGAGCCGCCGTCAACTCGAAGACGTCTCGTACACCCTCTGCGTCACCACCGGAACCAGGACCGTCCCGGACGCCCTGGCCGCCGCGGCTGTCCAGCTGCGCGCCGTCCCGGCGGGTGCGTCCCTGGCCCCGGCACCGGGTGCGGCCGAGGTGCAGCTGACCGCCTGACGCAGTACGGAACACCTGGGAATGGCGCCGGTTCGGTCGAACCGGCGCCATTCGTCCTGTCCGGGCACCACCCGGCGGAAGACCGCGCGACACGCCGAATGGGCGGACGGCGCCGTCGATCGGGTGACTCCCACCGGTCGGACAACATGACTGTTCGCGCGGGCGGCTAGGCATGTCAGCATGAGATTTGAGCCCCGCCGAAACAAGACCGTGTCCCCGCGCACCCGTCGGCTCCGCGTCGCCGGAGGCGCCCTGTGCGCCGCCGCTCTTGCCGCCACCCTCGTGACCGGTTGTGGTCAGGACAGCGGTGACGAGACCGCCGCGGCCACTTCTGAGGCTGCGAAGGTCCTCCCGAACCAGACGACCAGCCCCTCCGGGAGCGTCTCGCCCTCCGGGACGGCGCAGCTGACCGAGGACCAGACCAAGCGCAAGGAACTGCTGTCGACCGTCAAGGTCACCTTCGACAAGGCCGCCACGACGGCTGTCGGCGAGGTGTCCGGTGGCAAGCTGACCGATCTGGACCTCGAAGGCATCGACGACCAGGACGACGACGCGACCGGCAGCCCGAGCCCGACCGGCAGCCCGACGGACGGCACCAGCCCGAGCCCGGGCGGCACCGAGAGCCCCGGCGGCACCGGGAGCCCGAGCCCGAGCCCGAGCCCGAGCGGCAGCGCCGGCAGCCCGAAGTGGGTCGCGGAGGTCGTCGAGGAGGACGGAACCGCCCACCACGTCACCATCGACGCGGTGACCGGAAAGGTCATCGACTCGTCGCCGGACGCCGACCAGAGCGACGCCGACAAGCAGAAGCTTGCGGACCAGATCTCCAAGGCGACGCAGACGCCCCAGCAGGCGGCCAAGGTCGCCACGGACAAGAAGCCGGGCAAGGTCACCTCGATCGCCCTCGACGAGAACGACAGCAACGTTCTGGTCTGGCAGGTCGACGTGGTCACCAAGGACTGGAAGAAGACCACCTTCGACGTGGACGCGGCCAAGGGCACGATCACGGACGAGCAGGTCGACAACGACTGATCACAGCACCCACGGACTCATCGGTGGCGGACCGCGACGCGGTGCGTCACCGATGTGCTTTCCCCGGTCCGCAAGGCCCCGTGCACGCAGGCACCGGCGGGACATCGCCCGTGGCGCACGGGGCCGCGCGGGCCCCGCCCGCTCAGCCCCGGTGTCCCGCGTCCGCCAGATCACGGGTGAAGGACAGCCCGGGCTTTCCCATCAGCGTGATCGCGCCGGCCTCCACGAACCCGGTACGGGCCAGCACGGCCCTCGAACCCGCGTTGTCCGCCGTCGTCCTGGCCCGCAGGACGGTCAGGCCGTACTCCGCGAGGGCCAGCGCACACACCTCGCGGACCGCCGACGTGGCCAGCCCCCGTCCCGCCGCCCGCTCGGCGACCCGGTACCCGAGCTCGGCCGAGCCTCCCGCGACGTCCACCAGGTTGACCCGCCCCAGCACGGCCCCGTCTCCGTCCGACAGGACGTGAAAGTGGTCCACGCCCGCCGCCTGCGATGCGAGCAACTCGGCGAGCCGGGTGTCGAATCCGGCGAAGAAGGCATCCCCCCGGTCCGGGACGGAGGCGGCGAAGTACGCGCGGTTCTCCCGCTCGAAGGCGAGCAGGGCGGGAGCGTGATCGGGACGCAGACGTTCGAGGACAGCCATCCGGGAACGATATCCAGCATGGACCGCCGGGGGAGAGCGGTTTCAGGGCCGGAACCGAAGCCCCGGCCACCCGACGCGTGCGCCGCTGTCGACGCCGCTGTCGACGCCGCTCAGGGCGCGATTCCCACGTCCCCGAGCCGGCTCCACTTCCTCTCCTGGGCCCTGGTCATCGCGGGCCACTGCGTGGCCCCCGGGCGTGGGTTCACGCGCGAGGCGTAAGGGCCGGGGCGATGGCCGGGCCGGAAGAAGCACCCGGTGCCGTACACGTCGTCGAAGGCCGGGCAGGAAGAGGCGACGGAGGCCGGCGTCGGCTTCCGTCCTGTGCGCACCCACCCGGACAACGCCGAGAGCGCACTGGCGTACTCCGCCGTGCTGAGCCCGCTGTGCTCGCCCTCCTGGGTGAAGGTCTGCACGAGGTACCGGTCGCGGTGAGCCCCCCTCAGACTGTCGCGGTAGGCCGCCTCGTGCTCCACGAAGGCCGTGGGGTCGTCGATGGCGTGCATGGTCAGCACGGGGACGGACACGGTGCCGGTCACATCACTGTCGTACGAGAGGTCACGGCGGGCCGAGGGGTCGGCGGAGAACCGCTCGACCCCGGCGTTCAGGGCCGCGTCGTCGTGCGACCCGCTGTAACGCACCCCCTCGTTGCCGAAGGGGCTGCGCAGGCCGAGCCGTCGCACGATGTCGCGGAACGTGAAGGTCGCGAAGGAGAGGTGCGACTCCAGGGTCCGCTCGGGGATCTTCGTGACCGCGAGGATGTCGTCCAGGTTCCGCTGCTGGAGGGGCGTCCGCTCCGCAGGCTCCGAGGCGTACCCGGTGCACTCCTGAAGCCTGGCCCGCAGCCCGGCGCCCGTCATGGTCGAGTCGTCACGGAGGCCCATCCACAGGGGGTACGAAGGCTCCGACGGGCGCGGATGGTTCCGGCAGTAGTACTGGTACACGACACGCAGGTCCACCCGGTAGTCGTAACCACGCGAGCCGCCCGCGAGAACACCGTTGGTGAGCAGCGCGCCGTCATAGGGGGAGCCGGGCCCGGCTCCGTACGTCTCGATGGTCTTCGCGGCCACATTCCCGCCCCAGGACTGGCCGTGGATCAGCGTGGTGTCGGGGCGCCCGAACCTCTTGGTGAACAGCCGGCGCAGGTTCTCCGTGTCCGCGGCCGCCATCCTCGTCCCGTAGCCACCGCGGCGGTAGGCCGAACCCGCCCAGGCGTAGCCCTCGTCGACCATGACCGACCAGCGCTCCAGGTCGTCGGCGCTGCGCTCGGGGTCCGACTCCGCGCCCAGGTCGGGTCCACCGTGGGCGTGCATGACCAGCGTTCCGTTCCATGTGTGGGGGACGGCGACGGTGTAGTGCGCGCCGTGGGAGTCCTGCCCGGCGTAGCAGGTCGCCTTCGGTGCCAGTCGTGCCGGGCAGGCGACCGTATCCGGCGCTCCGGCCGCCGCCGAGGGCTGGGCGGGGCCGATGAGGCTCGCCGCGAGCATGAGGCTCGCGGCGAGAGCGCCTGCCGCGCAGCCTGCCGTCACCGGTGACCGCCTTCCGTGTGAACGCTGCCGCATGACAAAGGCGACCACGGTATTGCCTCCTGGCTTCTCGCTCCGTTGCATGCCGGCCGATGCTAGCCACGCCGCTGTGATCCACCAGAGGTCTCGTCATTGCGTTCATATCGTTTACCGGCCGACCGTCCGGCGGCGCGGACATCGGCACGAACGGTGACCTCGGCCCCTCCCGCGCGTTGTGCAGAACATGCCCACTTCCTCCCCCAGTTCGCCCCCCGCCCAGGCCGCACCGGTGGTGAAGCCGAAGCCCTTCCTGCTGACGCCCAGCCAGGGAGAAGCCGCCCGTACGCTCCTGGCCTACGTGGGATCACTGCCGCTGCGAGGTGCCGACGCCCAGCTCCTCGCGGTCGTCGTCGCCGTCCGGGCGGCCCGGACCGGAATCGGCAACCTCACCGGCCAGGACCTGCGTTCCCTGCGCCTGGCCGATCCGGAGGCCGCCGTCACCTCCTTCGCCGCCCTCGGCTGGCAGAGGCAGGAAACCCTGCTCGGCGACGACCTCGTCACCCCGGTGGGGATCGTCGTGCCGGACCTCGCCGGCCGGACCGACGCCCGGCTGCCCTTCGGCAAGGTGATGCGGTCCAGGGTCTCGGGCTGGACGGTGCGGACCCTGGCCGCCAAGCCGGTCAAGAAGACCTCGACCGCCGTGCGGCTGGCCGCGCTGTTCCTCGCGGCCCACGGCCCGGCCGACGCGTACGGCACGCTGCCCGCCCACCTGCCCGACGACTGCCGGACCGCTCTGCCCGAACTGCTCGCCAAGGGCTTCCTGCAGGAGCTCGACGGCGACCGCTATCTGCTGTCGGAAGCCGTACGGCATCTGGCCGGGGTACGCCCCCCGTCCGACATTCCGGCGGCCAGGCGCAAGGAGCCCGAGGCGGACGAACTGAACTGGGAGGACTGGAAGGGCCGGGCGAGCGTCGCCCTGCGCCGGCATGTCGAGGCGGTCGAGAGCTGCACCGACTGCTCCCTGTCGACGGCCAGGGTCTCCGAGGCGTTCATGCGCACGGCGGTTCCGGCCCAGTTCGAGGAGAAGGTGCGCGCGGCCCACCGTGTCTGGGAGGCGAAGTTCCCCGACCAGGGGCCTGCCACCGCCGAGTTCGCCGCCGCCTTCCGCGCCGCACACGGTCATGGGCCTTCGGTCAAGCAGCTCTGCCAGGCGATGGGCTGGGGCAAGATGTCGCGGGAGCTGCGGATGTACGTCGTCCGAGGGCTGATCGCCGACGGCTGGCTGACGAACACCGACCCGGTGCCGTGGACCCTGCGCCCGGGCAGGGCCGCCCGCGCCGGTACCTCCGCTGCGACGACAACGGCCGTACGCGCAGGCTGAGTTGGGGGTGACGCCGGACCGGGCGCGCTCGCAGGGTTCAAGGTGTTTGTGGTGGGCATGCCAGGCGTATCGCGCGTGCCCCCCACAGCCACGCGCCGACCTGGAGGACGTCAGTGAAAAGCCGCGCCCCGATCCGTAAGGCCGCTCTCGTCGTGACCAGCGCCGTCGCTCTGGTCATCGCCACCGCGAGCAGCGCGCTCGCCGACCCGCCGACCGCGCTTCCGGCGAACGCGGACGCGCTGGAACAGACATTCCAGCCGGCGTTCGACTACGACACGGACGGCTGCTATCCCACACCGGCGATCGGGCCCGACGGAACGATCGCCCCCGGCCTCAACACCACCGGTGCGGTCAACGGCAGTTGCCGTGACGCCGTCGATCTGGACAACACCAACGGCTATGCCCGCTCCACCTGCAACAACGGGTGGTGCGCCGTCATGTACGGGCTCTACTTCGAGAAGGACCAGGCGGTGGCCGGCAGCGGGCTCGGCGGGCACCGGCACGACTGGGAACACGTCGTGGTCTGGATCCAGGACAACCAGGCCCGTTACGTGTCCACCTCCGCCCACGGGAACTTCGACATCTACTCCAGTGACCGGATCCGGTGGGACGGGACCCACCCCAAGATCGTCTACCACAAGGACGGTGTGAGCACCCACTGCTTCCGCCCCGCGAACTCCAACGACGAGCCGCCGGAGAACCACTACCACGAGTGGCGGTTCCCGACTCTCGTCGGCTGGAACGGCTACCCGGCCGGCCTGCGCGACAAGCTGGTCCAGGCGGACTTCGGGAGCGCGGTCTTCGGCCTCAAGGACGGCAACTTCGCCGCCCACCTGGCGAAGGCACTCCCGGCCGGCATCCCCTTCGACCCCAACGCCTGATACAGGACGGGCCGCTGACGCCGCATACCCCGCCGAGTGGCAGGGGTATGCGGCGTCAGCGCCGGTCGGTGTGATCCGGACGGGAGGCGCCGGTCCGCCCCGGCGGCGTGTCAGCGGGCCGACAGCTCCGAAGGCGCCTCCTGGACCACCCATCCGTTGCCGTCCGGGTCGGCGAAGGACATGAACGAATTCCAGGTGTCCCCCTTGCCCTCCTCCCAGCCCGTCGCGCCGACGTGCCGGATCGGGGAGACGTCCACGCCCCGGCCCGTCAATTCCTCGCGTGCCGCCTCGATGTCCGTCACGCAGAGCTGGAGACCCTGCAGCGTGCCGGGTGACATCGTCCTCTCGCCGGGGAAGGCGGGCATCCCCCGGAGCATCGCGATCGAACACCGCGACTCCGGTGGCGTCAGCTGGATGATGCGCATGCCGGGGGCGACCTCGTCGTCCAGGTCGAGCCTGAAGCCGGCCCGGTCGGTGTAGAAGGCCTTCGCCCGGTCCATGTCGGTGACGGGGACCGGGATGACCTCGAGTGTCCAGTTCATGGAGCCTCCTCAGCAGGGCCAGTGCGCCTGGCCGATCGCGACGTCCTCGGCGGAGCCGGACGGCGGGGCGCCCCGGCGCATCCGAAGGAGGTCCACCGTCACCCGGGAAGGGGGCGGCGCGCACGCCGAAACGCGTGCGGAGTCCGCACTGTGACCATTTGCCCCGCCCGGGCCGAGAGCGACGGGGCCTGGTCCGGCGGTCGGGCCTGGGCCTGGGCCTGGTCCTGGTCTGGCCTGGTCCGGGCGGAAACCCTAGGTCGCCGCCTGGGAGCTGTCCCGGAAGCCGCCCCATCCGTGCCAGCGGTCGATCTCGATCCAGGCGTTGACCCGGGCGCGGTCGCGGTCGGCGTACGGCTGGCCGAGGTACTGCCGTGACAGCCGGTCGATGCCGGCGAGACCCTCGTCGTCGCTCATCTCGACGACGCGCCCGATCAGGGTCACATGGGTGTACCAGTCGGAGTCGTCGAGCACCGTCAGCGTCACCCGGGGATCCCTGCGCAGATGGTCCAGGCGCTTGCGGCCCTCGTCCATGTTGACCAGCACCCGGCCCTCGTCCCAGAGGTACCAGGTCGCCGTCGACACCGGCTGCCCGTCCGAACGAAGGGTCGCGATCACCGCGGGGTTGGGCTTGCGCAGCATGGCGATCGCGGCGTCGGGGAGTGGCGGCTTCGACATGTTCTCTCCTCTGTCTCGTACGGGGCCCTCCCTGGGCCGGTGAACCGTACCGGGCGATGCGGAGGGCGGGCGCGCCTCCACGCTGCCACACCGGGTGAGCGCTCGCCCGTAGCGCCAACCCGCGCCGCCCGCGGATCCGGCCCTCGGCCACCGCATGTGAGCCGCACAGCGCGGTCGCGGGGCGGGGTACGGGAAACCGTCGGAGCGACCGAGGGGGATTGTCGGTGGTGGCTGTGATGCTGGTGCCATGGACGAACTGATGAGGCGCCGCGTCTACGGCGCCGACCACGACGACCCCGACCCGGGGCCCAGGCCCGGGCACGTCTACGTGGAACTGGTGGGCGGCCCCCTGGACGGGCTGCTCCTCGACGTGACCAGCTGGCCCGAGGAGCGCCTCGCCGTGGGCGCCGCGCTCGGCACGGAGCTCGGGAAGTTCGGTGCGGGAGGACGCGCCGTGTACGGGCCCGTGGCCGCCGACCCGAGGCGCTGGGCCTGGGAGGCGGACAGCCCCTGACGAGCTGTCCGCCTCCCCGCACACAGGGGTGCCCCGCCCGCGTCAGTCCGTGCAGCGGGTGTCCTGGGCGGGGCGCTGCCCGGTGGTGAGGAAGCGGGTCACCACGCGGTCGCCGCACGCGGTGCCGTTGCCGAGATACATCCCGTGGCCGCCCTGGTCGACGGTGACCATCCTGGCGCGGTCACCGAGCGCCGTGCGCATCTTCAGCGCGCCGGAGTACGGCGTCGCGGGATCGCGCGGACTCTGCACCATCAGGACGTTGGACGGGCCCTCGTCGGTGATCCGTACGGGCCGCTCGGCCGGGCCGTCCTCCCAGAAGGCGCACGGAGTGACGTTGACCGGCATCCCGGCCGTCAGCGGATACCGCGCGCGGTCGGCGGCGACCCGCCCCGCGTCCCCGGAGGCGGGGCCGGGCCAGCGCACGTCGTTGCAGATCACCGCGACCATGAGCGCCGCGTCCTCGTCCGGGATGACCTGGGCCAGGTCCGGCGGCAGGGACGGCCTGCCCGTCTGATCCCGGGCCTCCTGGATCAGACGGGCCATCGCCGGGAACGCCGCGTCGCCGTACAGGGCGTTCTGGAGCGCCTGCCGCAGCCCGTTGCCGGTCAGCGGGACGCCCGGCGTGTCCGACTCGCGCGGAGAACGGTCCAGGCGCTCGGCGAGCGCGAGGAACAGCGGCTCCACGTCCTCGGCGCGTGAGGCCAGCCGCAGCCCCTCCGCCTCACGGGCGGGATCAGCCGCCCAGGCCGCGAAGTCCACGAAGCGGTCGGCGGACCCCCGCGCCATGTTCTCCAGCCACCCGCGCGCGACCCTCGACGGGTCCGGGTCGCCCGTGCTGTCGAGCACCGTACGGTCGACACGGGCGGGCTCCGTCTGCCCGTACACGGCACCGACGTACGACCCGTAGGACGTGCCCCAGACCGACAGCTTCCGCTCGCCCAGGGCCTGCCGGAAGCGGTCGATGTCACGTACCTCGTTCCTCGTGGTGAACGACCGCAGCACCGCGCCCCCATGGGCGGCACAGGACTCGGCCGTCCGCCGGGACCGCGCGGTGTTCTCCGTGATCCCGCCGTCCAGGGCGGGCCACGACCGCAGCGTCACCAGCCGGCGGTCCGCCGCCGGGATTCCGCAGCGCGCCCTGACGCTTCCGCCGACGCCGCGCGGATCGAGACTGATCAGGTCGTACGCCCCGTCCAGCGCCTCCTGCAGCGCGGCGCCCTTCTGCGCCAGACGCTGCACACCGGACGATCCGGGGCCGCCCGGGATCACGACCAGGGTGCCGCGCCGCTTCTCCGGCCGGTCGCTGCGCAGCCGGGTGACGGCGACGGGGACGGTGCTCCCGTGGGGCCGGGAATAGTCCAGGGGGACGGGCAGGGTGGCGCACTCCTGCTCCGCGGGACCGGTGGTTCCGGCGGGCAGTTCGCACGGGTGCCAGTCGAGCCGGGGCGCGGACGCACCTCCGGTGCCGGCCGCCAGGGCCGCGGGCGGGGCGGCGGTCACCGTGGCGGCCACGGCGGTGGCACAGAGCGTCAGGAACAGTGTCGTGCGGGTCCAGTTCGTCATGCGGCAAGCGTGGTCGAGGCCCGCCCGGCTGCCCATGCGGCAGGCATGCGTACCTGAGGTGGGGCAAACCCCCTGGGCCGCGGCCAGGCGAGGAGCGCGGACCTCTACGCCCTGCGGGAACCCGTCGCGGCCTGGGCTGCGGACGGCCCTCACGGCGTCCGTGGTTCCGGGCCCACCCTGCCGTCACGCTCGATATCATCGGCTCCATGAGCGCCGATCCCTCACGCCCCGTCGTCCCCCTGCGCGCCTCCGACGCGGACCGCGAGGCAGTGGTGGCTGAGTTGCAGGACGCGGCGGCCGACGGCCGGATCGACCTCGACGAGCTGGGCGTGCGGCTGGAAGTGGCCCTGGCCGCCCGGACACATGACGAGCTGGCACCCCTCACCGCCGACCTCGTCCCCGCCCTGCCGCCGGCCCAGCCGCTGGTCCTCAAGGCGGGCATGGCCGGTGTGGTGCGTGAGGGGGCCTGGCGCGTGCCCGAGCACATCAGCGCTTACGGCGGTCTGGGCGGCGCCAAGATCGACTTCACCCGGGTCGAGTGCCGGTTGCGCGTGGTGGAGATCGAGGTGGACGGCCAGACCGGTGGCGTCGAGATCGTCATCCCTGACGGGTGGGTGGTGGAGGCGGGGGAGCTGGACCCCGGCCTCGCCGGCTTCCGGAACAGGACCACCGCCGACAAGCTCCCGGGCACACCTCTGATCCGCGTCACCGGGGCCTGCGGGATGGGCGGGGTGACGGTGCGTCACCCCAAGCGCGGCGAACGCCGCAAGCTGCTCAAGGAGAGCCGGTGAGCTAGGGTCTCGCCCTCGTCGGGGGCGTCCGGACACCGCAGTGAGCTGCCGGGATCTCCCGGCAGGTCACGGCTCGCTCTCGACAGGTCTCGGGTTCCCTCGGCAGGTCTCGGGTTCCCTCAGCCGGTCACCGCTTCCTGAAGCTGTTCGCGGTGGGCGCGGGCCGTGGAGATGAGCCCGTCGAGCGCGTCCCGGGTCGCCGCGAGGTCGGTGATGTGCCGGCTGAGCCGGTCACGCTCCTGCGCCATCCGTTCGAGAGCTGCGTCGGAGTTGTTCCGGCTCGGCGAGTCGGTGCAGGGGAGCAGTTCGAGGATGGTGCGGCTGGAGAGGCCTGCCGCGTACAGCCGTTGGATGAACCCGACCCGCTCGGTCTGGTCGTCCGTGTAGTGCCGCTGACCGCTGCCGCTACGGGTGCTGGCGAGCAGCCCCTGCTCCTCGTAGTAGCGCAGGGACCGGACGCTCACCCCTGTCCGTGCTGCGAGCTCCCCGATGCGCATACGCCCTCCCCATGGTCCGTGATCTGCATCACAGGGCTTGCCTCTGACATTGATGTGAGGTTTTAGCGTAATCGATGTGCCCGGAAGGCGGGCGCGGAGTCGACGCAAGGACGTGCCCGAGATGACGGACCTCTTCCGCAGCTACCAGCTCGGTGACCTGAATCTGCCCAACCGGCTGGTGATGGCGCCGATGACGCGCGTCCGCGCTGCGGCGGGCGGCCTCGCCACCCCTTCGATGGCCGCCTACTACGCCCAGCGCGCGACGGCCGGACTCATCGTGAGCGAGGGAGTGCAGCCCAGCCTGATCGGACAGTCCAATCCCGGCACGCCGGGACTGCACACCGACGAGCAGGTGGCCGCGTGGCGTCCCGTGACGTCCGCGGTGCACGCGAACGGCGGGCGGATCTTCGCGCAGATCATGCACGGCGGCCGGGTCTCGCACCCCGACACCACCGGCCTGCAGCCGGTCGGCCCCTCCGCGGTCCCGGCCGTGGGTGACGTGTTCACCCCCACCGGCCCTCAGCCGGCTCCGCTCCCGCGTGCTCTGGAGACCTCCGAGGTGGGGGAGCACGCCCAGGCGTACGCGAGCGCGGCGCGCCGTGCCGTCGACGCGGGGTTCGACGGGGTGGAACTGCACGGCGCCAACGGCTATCTGATCTCCCAGTTCCTCTCGACCAACGCCAATCTGCGCACCGACGTCTACGGCGGTTCGGTGGCCAACCGCATCCGGTTCGCCGTGGAGGCGGTCTCCGCGACGGTGGAGGCGGTCGGCGCGGAGAGGACCGGGATACGCCTGTCCCCGGGCGGCGGCTTCTGGGGCGTCGAGGAGACCGACGCCCTGGAGCTCAACACGGCGCTGCTGGCCGAGCTGGCCCGGCTGGAGGTGGCCTACGTACACCTCGAGGCCACGGCCGGCGAAGAGGTGCTGCTGGATCTGCGGCGGGCCTGGCCGGGCACCCTGATCATGAACCCGGTGTTCCCCATGGGCCCCAAGCAGACCGGCCGGGCCGAGGCCGACCACTGGCTCGGGCTGGGCGCGGACCTGATCGGCTTCGGCCGTGCGTTCATCGCCAACCCCGACCTCGTGGAGCGCCTGCGCTCCAATCTGCCGATCGCGCCCGTCGACGAGGCCACGTACTACCAGGGGGGCGACGCGGGTTACCTGACCTACCCGGCGTACCAGTACACCGCCTGAGACCCGGAAGCCGGGCGGGGCGGATCCCCTCCCGCCCCGAGGCGGCCAGGCCCACGCTGCTCGGTGCCGACCGCCTCGATCCGTCGTCATGCCGTGACGCGGAACGGTGTCCGCGCGGACGGTCAGTGCACGGCAACGGCCAGGCTGACCACATAGCGCTCCTCGACCGTCCCGTGCGGGAACACTTCCAGAAGACGGTCCCGCTCCTCGGCGAGGAACGCCCCGGTGGCCTTCTCGCCGAGGACGAGGAAGTCGGAGTAAGTGGCGAGGTTCGCGAGGTGCGAGTCGAGCGGGATGCTCCTGGACCACGTGATCTGCCGCTCGGCGAAGCTGAGTCCCGGGGGCAGACCTCGGAATCGGGCCGCGGGATCGGGCTCTTCGTCCTCGGCGCCGAAGAGCCGGCGCAGACGGGCGTCCTGGTCGGCCGTCCAGCCGACCGTACTGTCCGAGTCGTTCCACCACAGGGCGAGTGCCCCGCCCCGGCGGAGCACTCGCCGGGCCTCCGGCACGGACGCGCGCCGGTCGGTCCAGTGCCAGCTCTGGGCGTAGGCGAGTATGTCGATGGACCCGGAGGCGAGCGGCAGGTGGTTCCCGTCGCCCCGTACGAGCGGGACGTCCGGCAGCCCGAGGAGGAACTGGCCCGCCATGGCAGCTCCTGGTTCGACCGCGACGACGCGCGCACCGCGGGCATGCAGGTGCCGGGTCGCGAGCCCCGTACCCGCGCCGATGTCGGCGACGTCGGCGCCTCTCAGCGGGCGGCCCGCCAGTTCCTCCATCGCGTCGAACAGCGCGGGCGGATACGAAGGACGGTGCGCGGCGTACCGGGAGGCCGCTCCGTCGAAGGAAAGGGCCTGCGAAGTGGTCGTCATACGACCATCCTGGCGAATTCCGGGGCGACGGGGGCACGAACTCGACAGGACCGTCAGGTTCGCCGGGACTTCGCCGGCCCGAACCAGGAGACGCGGCCTCCGATCCGGCCTGATCCACCCTTGCGGGGGCACACGCGTGTTCCGACGATACGAGCGACTCAAGGGAGCGACGCCATGCTGGGTATTGCCGCAGCCGTACTGTTCTTCATCGCCTTTCTGGTCAACGCCGCCGACATAGCGACGAACGACGTCTTCTCCTCGACGAACATCATGCTGCTCGGCCTCGTCGCCCTGGCGCTGCACATCGCGGGCATCGGTAACGGGCGGCGCGTCGGACGCCGTTGAGCGTCGCCCGGCAGCCGCATGCCGGGGGCGGCACAGCCGGGCCACCGGCTGCCCGGGACAATGCCCCCATGCGTATCCGACCGGTGAACACCGACGAACTACCGCGTCTCCAGAACATCGAGCGAGCCGCCGGGCAGTGCTTCCGCGATATCGGCATGGCCCGGATCGCCGAGGACGAGCCGCTCCCGCTCGGTGAACTGGAGCGCTACCGGAGCAACGGACTCGCCTGGGCCGCCGTCGACCCGGCCGACGTACCGGTGGCCTACCTCATCGCCGAACACGTGGACGGGAACCTCCACGTCGAGCAGGTCTCGGTGCACCCCGACCAGGCGCGCCGCGCGATCGGACGTGCGTTGCTCGACCACCTCGCTGCTCATGCCGTGGCCGGCGGTGTACTCGCCCTCACCCTCACCACGTTCGCCGATGTCCCCTGGAACGCGCCCTATTACGCGCGCTGCGGCTTCCGCCTGCTCGACGACACCGAGCTCGGTCCGGGCCTGCGGGAGATCCGCCGGGCGGAGGCCGCCCACGGCCTGGACCGCTGGCCGAGGGTCTGCATGCGCAGAGACCTGTGATCCGGGCGGGCCCGGTGGCGGCACGCAGCGGAGGACCACCCGGCGGCGCGTCCGGAAACAGGGAGCCGGGCTCGTCGCGGACCGGCAAGAATGGAACCGGCTCCCGTGCACCCGTGCCCGCCTGCCGGGCCTCGCCCGTACCACTCCCCGTATCCGTGCCGCTCGCGAGCGGACGGCACGGAACGTCCGGGACAGGGTTCCGGGCCGAAACGGGAGCCGGACCCGCCCCGTTGCTGCACCGGGCTTCACCGGATCGAGTGGAAGAGGGACATGGCAGAGTACGAGATCACTACCGCCGGGACCCGTGAGATGACGAAGTTCCTGGAGTGGGCCGCCGACGAGCAGTGGAACCCGGGGAAGTTCGACCACCTCCCCTTCCACGCCGCCGACCCGCACGGTTTCCTCCTGGGCAAGCTCGACGAAGAACCCGTCACCTCCATCTCCGCCGTGCGGTACGGAGCGGACTTCGGCTTCATCGGGTTCTACATCGCCCGTCCCCGGATCCGGGGCCAGGGCTACGGGATCCAGGCGTGGCAGGCAGCCATGAAGCGCCTCGACGGCCGCAACGTGGGGCTCGACGGTGTGGTCGACCAGCAGGACAACTACCGCAGGTCCGGGTTCCGTACCGCCTGGACCCACATCCGGTACGCGGGAACACCGGCGGGCGAGAAGCCCGCACAGGACATCGCCGTCATGGACGCAGGCTCCGTCCCCTTCGGCCGGCTGGCCTCGTACGACCGCCGCTTCTTCCCCGCGAGCCGTGACGCCTTCCTCTCCCTCTGGGTGGGCGTGCCGGGTCACACCGCCCTTGTGGCGCTGCGGGACGGCGAGTTGAGCGGCTTCGGAGTCGCCCGCCCCGCGGAGTCGGGTGTGCGCGTCGGCCCCCTCTACGCCGCTTCCGACGATGTGGCCCTCGCTCTGCTGAACGGCCTGTCGGCAGCCCAGCAGGGGGCGCCGGTGGCCCTGGACGTGCCCGACGTCAACGTGAGGGCGATCCGGCTGATGGAGCGCCTCGGACTCGAACCGACCTTCGAGTGCGCCCGGATGTACACCGGTGACACCCCCGACGTCGACATGGCGGGCCTCTTCGCCGCCACGACCATCGAACTGGGGTAGTCCGCGCCCGCAGCCTCACGCTCCGGGACATGGCCGCCGTGCGGGTGCCGCCGGCCGGGGACGGACAGCGGCCGTCCCCGGACGTGGTCCTCTACAGCTCGTCGCCGAACGCCATTGCCAGCTCCCGCCATTCGGCCCGAGGCAGACCGCCGCCACCCTCCTCGGCGGTGAGGACCTGGAGTGCCACGTGATCGGCACCGGCGTCGAGGTACTCCTGGGTCCGGGCCTTCACACGCCCGGCGTCGCCCAGGGCGAACAGGGCGTCGAGCAGACGGGTGCTGCCGCCACCGTCGAAGTCGCTCTCGGAGAACCCCAGGCGCAGCAGGTTGTCCGTGTAGTTGGGCAGCTGGAGGTACATCGCGAGCATGTTCCGTGCGGTGGTGCGTGCCCGGTCGGTGTCGGTGTCGAGGACCACCGACAGCTCCGGGGCGAGCAGGGCGTCGGGGCCGAGCGCCGCACGCGCCTCCGCGGTGTGCTCGGTGGTGACGAGATAGGGATGTGCGCCCAGCGCCCGCCCCGTGGCGAGCTTCAGCATCTTCGGGCCGAGAGCGGCCAGGACCCGGCTCTCCGGTCCCACCGGCGGGCTCGCGGCGTCGAGTGCGTCGAGATAGCCGACCATCGCGCTGTACGGCTTGCTGTACTGCGGCACCATCGGGCCGTGGCTGACGCCCAGGCCGAGCACGAACCGCCCGCGTGAGCCGGCGCCGATCGCGGCGATGCCTGCCGCGACCTCCTCGGCGGTGTGGTCCCAGATGCTCAGGATGCCGGTGGCCACGGTGACCGTGCGGGTGGCGGCGACGACAGCTGCGGCGTCCTCGACCGAAGGGCTGCCCCCGATCCAGAGGGTGCCGTACTTCAGCTCTTCGAGCTCGGCGACCGCCTCCGCGATCGCTTTCCTGCCCGCGTCGTCCGTGCGCGACCCGTGCAGGGCACCGCTCCAGATGCCGACCCGTCCGAATGTCTCACGCGTCTCAGAACTCATGGTGAGGTCAACAGCGCCTCGTACCCGCTATTCCCGACCGGACAGGAGTTCACCCGAACGGGGGCCGATGGTCCCGTCGGGCGTGGGGGGCCCGTTCCGTGCGGTGGAGCGGCTGCGGCCGGTGACCGGCGGGGCCCGGGCCTTCCTCGGGGGCGACCGTTCCACGTACGTTCATGGTGTCCTCGCTGTGAGGCCTCGCACGGGCCGGATCCCCGGGATTGGCTTCGCGGCGTCCAGCTCGACGCAACAGACGAGGCACACATGTCCCTGAGGCACGCAGTCGCCGGCCTGGCCCTTCTGCCCGCGCTCGCCGTTCCGGCGTCCGCGCACGCGGCCACCGCTCCCCACCAGCACGAACCCCACCCCCTCGCCGCCTTCGACCTCCAGGCTCACCGCGGCGGCCTCGGGCTCACCACGGAGGAGTCCCTGGAGGGCTTCGCCAAGGCGATACGCCTGGGTGTCAGCACCCTGGAGCTGGACACCCAGATCACCAAGGACCGCAGAGTGGTGGTGACCCACGACCGGCAGGTCAGCGCCCAGAAGTGCAAGGACACCGGTCCGCTGACACCGGGTGACGCGATGTACCCGTACGTCGGCAAGTACATCAAGGACCTGACGCTCGCGCAGATCAAGACCATGGACTGCGGCTACCAGCAGCTGCCCGGCTTCCCCGAGCAGGAGCAGATCAAGGGCCATCGCATGGCCGAACTGAAGGATGTCCTCAACCTGGTGAGGAGCTACGGCGCCAAGCGGATCAAGCTCAACATCGAGACGAAGGTGGAGGCAGGAGCGCCCGAGCAGACCGCCCCGCGCACGCTGTTCGTGCGTCGCGTCCACGAGGAGATCCGCCGCTCCGGCATCGAGAAGCAGGTGTCCGTCCAGTCCTTCGACTGGGGCGCCCTGAAGGAGATGCACAGGATCGCCCCGTCGTACCCTCTGGTGGCCCTGACGAACTACGACTTCCTCGAGATCGGAAAGCCCGGGGCCTCACCCTGGCTCGGCGGGATCGACGCCGATGACTACGACGGCGACTTCGTCCGGGCGGCCGCGTCCGTCCCCGGCGTGACCGCACTGTCCCCGAACTACGGATTCCCGCAGAACGGCACGGTCGCCGACCCCGGCTTCCGCTTCTACCCCGACAGGAAGATGGTCCGCGACGCCCACCGGCGCGGACTGAAGGTCATCCCCTGGACCTGCGACGACCCCGCCACCGTCGAGGCGCTCATGGACATGGGCATCGACGGGATCATCACCGACTACCCCGACCGCGTACGGGACATCATGGCCGCCCGTGGCATGCCGCTGCCCACGCCGTACCCGGCACCGCGCCGCTGACGGAGGAGCGGCAACTGTCCGACGGCCGGAGGCGGGCACGGCGGTCATGACCCCGGGCGGCCGCTCAGTGGCGGCGGTTGCGGAGCACCCCGGCGAGCAGGAACGCGAGCAGCCCGGCCAGGGGCACCACCAGCAGGCCCACCCGGAGACTGGTGGCGTCCGTGACCAGCCCGACGATCGGGGGCGAGGCCAGGAAGCCCAGACGCATGAGCCAGGAGACGATCGCCAGCCCCGACCCGGGCTTGAGCCCGGGCAGTTCGTCGGCTTCGTGCATGGCGGCGGGCACCAGGGTCGCCACCCCGAATCCGGCCGCGGCGAAGCCCAGGACCGTACCGGGCACCGAGGGTACGGCCAGGGCCAGACCCATGCCGGCCGCCGTGATCAGACCGCCCGCCCGGGCCACGGTGCGCTGGCCGAACCGGTCGACGAGCCGGTCGCCGATGACACGGCCGATGAACTGGGCACCGACCAGGGCGATGTAGCCGAACGCGGCCAGGGTCACCGACGCGTGCAGGGAACCGGAGAGATAGAGCGTCGCCCAGGAACTGCCCGCGTCCTCGACGAGGGTGCCCGCCGTCGCGATGAGGACGAGGGCGGCCAGTACATACACGGTGCGCCGGCCTCTCGTCCCCGGGCCCGCCGCACCTTCCACGCGACCGCCGGCGTCCGGCACGGAGGCGGACTCGCTCGCAGGGACGGGGTCGTTCGCGGTCTCTGTCCCGGGCTCGGTCTCCGTCTCGGGCCCGGGGAGGCAGTACCGCAGGGCTATGCACGCCGCGACGGCGAACACCACGGCCGAGATCGTCAGGTGCTGGCCCCTCGACAGGCCGAGTGCGATCGCTGCGGCGGCCATGGAACCGCCGACGACGGCCCCGATGGACCAGACCGCGTGGAAGGAGTTGATGATGGAGCGTCCGTAGCGACGCTGCACCCGCAGCCCATGGGCGTTCTGCGCGACATCGGTGACGGCGTCCATCGCCCCGGCCAGGAACAGTGCGCCCGCGAACAGGACGACCGAGTCGGCCAGGCCCGCCGCGAGGATGCCCCCACCGGTCAGCAGCGTGCCCAGCACCGCGGCCCGCGCCGAACCCAGTCGGCGGATGGCCACTCCGGCCGCGAGCCCGGCCGCGATGGCCCCCGCCGGGAACGCCGCGACGGCCAGGCCGTATAGGGAGTTGCTCAGGCCCAGATCCGCTTTGATCTGCGGGTATCGCGGCAGGAGGTTGGCGAACAGCGCCCCGTTGGTGAAGAAGAGCACGGCGACGGCCACCCGGGCCTGCCGTTCTGCCAGGACGGGCCGGCTCGGTGCTTCCACAGTCATACGGGAACCATATAGGTCGAGCGTACGAACGTACACTCCCGCTTCCGTGCAGGCGGCGGATCCTGCGCGGGCCCCGGCGGTCATGCCGACGGAAGGTGGGTGTTCACCGGAGTACGGGTCCGGGATGTCCGAGGGTGCGGTGAGGGCGAGGCGGCCGGGAGGCCGGGTGGGAGTCTGCCTCCCTGACCGCCGCTTCGTCCGCTTCGGTCGGACGCCGTGCGGTTGTGCGTCCGGGGCCCGCGAGCCCGACGGCCGAACGGAGCGGCCGGACCATCGAACAAGCGGTCGTCGCCCTGGGGGCCGGGCCGCGCGGATGAGCTCGCGGCCGTTGGACCGCGGTTACTTGGCCGCGGCGCCGGTGGCCTTGGCGGCAGGGACGGGGCTGTAGTAGACGGAGCGTCCCTGCTTGGAGCGCTCCAGCAGCCCGTGCGCGACGCCCTGCTCGAGGGTGTTCCGCACCACCGTGACCTGGGTGGTGCGCTGGGGGTGAGCCTCGGTCAGGGCCGCGGCCACCTCTGCGGCGGACTTCGGCTCCCTCTGGTCCGCGAGATATCCGGTGACCAGCTCACGCCACGTCGGTTCCCCGGACTTCTTGGCCGTCCCGGTCTCACCTGCGGGCGTCTGCCGGTCGGTCCGAGCGCGGGGCTTCGGCGTGCTGCCGCCCTTCGGCGACGCCTTCTTGGCCTTGGGGCTGCGGGCCGCCGGGACGGTCGCCGCCGCCTTCACCGCCTTGCTCCTGCTCGCGGCGGGCGCCGCGACACCCAGTACTTCTTGCATCTTGACCAAGATCTGCTCGCCCTCCTCCAGCTGGATGAGCTCGTCCTGCAGTCGGGTCAGCTCGGCGCGCGCCCGGTCCTGTTCGCTCCGGTTGGCTGCCAGATCGTCCGTGATGCGCTGCGCATAATCTGCGCTGATGCCGGATGTAGGAGTGTTTTCGGACATGCAGTCCTCGTCTTTCGCTGTGTGTCTCAAACGGCCTATAGCGGCTGATGCTACCGACACGGGCGTAGGTAACACCCGGTGGATCCCGAATCGCCACGGATGTGTGCCCTTTTCATATGCCGGGGGCGGACGGAGCGGAGGTGTGCCGCGTCCGAACGTGCGGGCCTCCACGCCATGACGACCCGGCAAGGTTGGCCCGAAGTTGTTGCCCGTACGTGTGTCCTCAGGAGGGCGCGGACGGGAACGTGTCCCACCCCGCCGCGAGCAATGGGGTGACGCACATCCGAAGTTCACGCCCAAATCACGCCGTAGGAGTGAGCCGATCCCACCGGACGCGCACATCGCGTCGTTGCTCTCTGGTGGGGGCCGGTTTCGCCATGTAGCGTCACTGCCAGATGTCGTGGTTCGCCTGCCTGCCCGCGCTTCGGTGCGGGCGTTTTGCTGGGCAGACACGGAACCACGACGCCTCCGGGACCGCGAGGTGCGGGTCCGGATCTCAAAGGGAAGGCACGAGCATGGCCAGCGGAACCGTCAAGTGGTTCAACGCCGAAAAGGGTTTCGGCTTCATCCAGCAGGACGGCGGCGGTCCGGACGTCTTCGCGCACTACTCCGCCATCAACGCCACCGGCTTCCGTGAGCTCCAGGAAGGCCAGGCCGTGACCTTCGACGTCACCCAGGGCCAGAAGGGCCCGCAGGCGGAGAACATCACCACCGCCTGAGCGCGTAGGCCGAGACAGCCAGGCCCTCGGAGGGAACAACCGTCCGAGGGCCTGCTGTTCCGCACACGTTCACCCTGCCGGAAACGGCCCTGCGGCCTCGACACGACCGGAACCGGTCCGGCCGGCATCGGGCGTCGGACCTCCCGGCCCGCCCCGCTCATCGAGGAGGCAGCACGTGGAGTCGGACGACGGCATGGGCAGCGGCGATCAGCAGGCGCAGGTGATCGTGGTGGGCGCGGGGCCCGCCGGCTCGGCTGCGGCACTCCACCTGGCGCGCGCCGGCGTGGACGTGGTGCTGCTGGAGAAGGGCACCTTCCCCCGCGACAAGGTGTGCGGGGACGGCCTGACCCCGCGAGGCGTACAGCAGTTGGTGCGCATGGGCGTCGACATCGACGCCCCCGGCTGGATGCGGACCAAAGGCATGCGATGGGTCTGCGGAGGACGCCAGGTACACATCGACTGGCCCCGCTCCGGCAGCCATCCGGACTTCGGCCTGACCCGCTCCCGCCACGACTTCGACGACATCCTGGCCCAGCACGCCGTGGCCGCCGGGGCGAGGCTGTGCCTGGAGACGAAGGCCACGGCCCCGCTGACCGACCGTGCCGGACGCATCGTCGGCGTGAGCACCGTCGCCGGAGCTGACAAGCAGCCGAAGAACTTCCACGCACCCGTGGTGATCGCCGCCGACGGTGCCTCCGCCCGGACCGCCCTCGCCATGGGGCTGGAGCGGGACCGCAGCAGGCCGATGGCCACCGCCGCCCGGCGCTACTACCGCAGCGAGGCCCGCACCCACGACCCGTATCTGGAGCTCTGGGCCGACCTGCTCTGCTCCCGTACGGGCCGTGACCTGCCGGGATACGGATGGATCTTCCCCCTCGGCGACGGCCGGGTCAACGTCGGCCTGGGCGCACTGCCGCACCGCGCCCACGGCTCGGTGGACCTGCGGGCCACCATGGACCGATGGCTCACCCGGGTGCCCCACCACTGGGATCTGCGCGAGGAGAACGCCGACTCCCCGCTGCGCAGCGCCGCCCTCCCCATGGGCTTCAACCGCCGCCCCCAGTACCGTCGCGGCCTGCTCCTGGTCGGTGACAGCGCCGGCATGGTCAGCCCGTGGAGCGGCGAAGGCATCGTCCAGGCGATGGAGGCGGGAGAGGTCGCGGCCGAGACCGTCGCACTCGCCCTGCACCGCCGGGCCGGCCCGGGCCGTGAGCAGGCGCTGCACCAGTACGTGAGCGAAGTGAACCGCCGCTGGGGGCGCTACTACCGGCTGGGCAACACCGTCGCCGATCTGGTGCTCGCCCGCTACGGCTACCGGCCGCTCCTCGGCCCCCGTGTCATGGCCTCGCCCGCTCTGGTGCGCACCCTGGCCCGGCTGCTGACGCACGGGAGCGACGCACCCTCCGACGACCTGATCGACACCCTCGTCAGTGGAATCGTACGGATGGTCCCGGCGCCGGGCCGCAGCGCGCGAGGCCTGGGCGCCCGCCGCCGGTGACCAGGCTTCGCCGGTGACCTCCGACTATGTGGGTAGCCGTAGGGAGACGCGAAACCGAAGGCGCACCGAGGAGCTCTCATGACCACATTCGTGATCACCGTGCCCGGCACATTCGTCACGGACGTCACGGACACGTCCCGTGCCGTCCTGGAGCGCAAACTGGCCACACAGCACACCGACGTGAGCGAGAGCGAAGGCCTCGATCTGCTCACCCTCAACGATGACGCCACCTTCTCCATCCGGCTGGAGGTCGACGCTGCGGACCGGTACGAGGCGGAACTGGCCGCCGTGCGACTCGTCTCCGACGCCCTGCGGGAGACGGGCTTCTCGGAGAAGGACGCACCCCTGGGACCGCCCGCCGTCACCGGGATCGACAGCGACCTCTGACAGGCAGCGGTCTCCGGCAGCCGGCGATCTCTGACCGGCAGCCGTCTCCGACCGCCGGCGAGCACTGATCAGCGGCTCGGGGGAGCATGCCCTACGCCGGTCCTGGCTCCCCCTACTCCGGCGGAGCGGCTGAGAGGTCCCGGTCCGCGGCCCACGAGGCGAGGATGCGCAGCCCGTCGTGGGTGGGGGTGCCGGGCTCGGCGGTCCAGACGACCAGTTGCTGATCGGGGTCGGTGCTGGCGGTCAGGGTGTCCCAGTCCAGGGAGAGCTCTCCCGCGACCGGATGGTGGAGCACCTTCGTGCCGACACTCAGGGTGGCGACGTGGTGCCCGGCCCACCACTGGCGGAAGTCCGGGTCCTGGACGGACAGCTCGCCGACCAATGCGGTCAGCCGAGGGTCGTCAGGATATTTCGCGGCCTCCATACGTAATTGCGCGACGCTGGTGCGGGCGACACTCTTCCAATCGGCGTACAGCGTGCGCATTGCAGGGTCCGTGAAAAGGATGCGTACATAGTTGCGGTGCTTTTCCGGGACGGCCGAGAAATCGGTGACCAATGCCGCCGCGAGCGGATTCCACGCGATGACGTCCATCCGGCGGCCCATCACAACGGCGGGGGTGGAGGTGAGGTCGTCCAGGACCCTGCGCAACTGCGGCTGTACCTTCTGGCGTGTCCGGCGACGGGGCTTCGCCGTCTCCTTTCCCGCCAGGCCGAACAGATAGCGGCGCTGGTCGTCATCGAGGTGCAGCGCCACGGCGATGGCGTCCAGGACAGGCCCCGAGGCGGGCATGCGGCCCTGCTCCAGCCTGGTGTAGTAGTCCGTGGAGATCGCCGCGAGCTGCGCCACCTCTTCCCTGCGCAACCCGGCGACCCGACGTGGTCCCGTGCTCTCGGGCAGACCCACGGCGCGAGGACTGAGCTCGCCGCGGCGTGCCCTGAGGAACTCGCCCAGTTCGTTGAGATGCGGTGTCGAACTCATGCTCCCAGTGTGACAGCGAGTGCGTTTCGCGTGAGGGGGAGGAATCTCTCCCAGGATGCTTTCTCCCAGGAGAAAATTCTCCTCTGCGCACGGCTGCGCCCAGGTGCAATCCTGGACATCAGGCCGGGAGTAAACCGACGAAGAAGCCGCGAACGAATCGGCGCGGCCCCATCGGCCGACAGCTTTTGTTCGGCCCGGCACCCGGCAAAGAAATCACCGCCGACGGCGCAGATACCCACCCCCACCACACACAAGGAACAGCCCGCCATGGAATTCGTACATCAACAGGCAACGGCCAAGGGCCCCGAGGAATGGTTCACCGGAGACGTGTGGTTCGACGCCCTCTACGCGGGTACCGAGCCGTCCCGGATGCGGGCCAACATGGTGCGCTTCTCCCCGGGCGCCCGCACCGCCTGGCACCACCACGCCGTCGGCCAGACTCTGCACGTCGTCGCAGGTACCGCCCTGGTCGGCACCCGTGACGGAACAGTCCTCGAGGCATACCCGGGCGAGACCGTCACCTGTCCGCCCGGCGAGGAGCACTGGCACGGCGCCACCGAGGACCGCTTCATGGAGCACCTGGCGCTCTGGGAAGCCCCCGCTCCCGGTGACGACCGGCCCGAGACCACCTGGCTGGAGAAGGTCACCGAGGCGCAGTACACCGGCCCGCGCACCCGCAGCCGCTGAACCCCCGCACACGAGGAGGCACCCCCTTCATGCCCACCACGATGACCGCCCTGTTCGGCGGAACAGGCCCCGACTGGACACCGCGCCAGGTCCCCGTCCCCGCCCCGGGCCCCGGACAGGTCGTGGTGCGCGCCCGAGCGGTGGCGCTCAACAACGCCGACGCCTCCATGCTCGCCGCCGCCGACCCCACGGCGGGCGGGACGGGCGAGGAGTACCAGGCCGGCTTCGAGTTCGCGGGCGAGATCACTGCCGTCGGGGAAGGTTCCGGCGCAGGCGACGGCATGCCCGTGGCCGGAACGCGGGTGACGGGCACCGCCCCGGGCAGCTTCGCCCAGTACGTGGTGGCCGACCACCGGCACGTCCTCCCCGTCCCCGACGAACTGGGCTACGAGGAAGCATGCGCGCTGCCCACGGGGCTGCTCACCGAACACGGCGCCCTCGCCGTGGCCGGCTTCCGCGCAGGGCAGTCGGTGCTGATCACCGGAGCAACCTCCAGCATCGGCCTGATCGGCGTACGGATCGCCCGCGCCCTGGACGCCGGCCGCATCATCGCCACCACCCGCAACGCCGCGAAGAGCGAACTGCTCGTGGACGCCGGGGCGGACACCGTCGTCGTCACCGGCGAACAGGACCTGACCCAGGCGGTGCTGGCCGCCACCAGCGGTGAAGGCGTCGACGTAGCACTCGACCACGTCGGCGGCCGGACCTTCGCGGACTGCCTGCCCGCCACCCGCACCGACGGCGCCGTGGTGAACATCGGCCGCCTCGACCGGGCCGCGTCCACCATCGACCTGGACGCCCTGGCCTACCGTCACCTGCGCCTGCACGGCGTGTCCTTCGGATTCTCCCGTCCCGCGGAGCTCGGCAGGGTCATCGCCACGGCCGGGGAACGGCTGCTGCCCGCGGTCGCCGACGGACGCGTACGGCCCCTGATCGACAGCACCCTGTCCTTCAGCACCGCCGCCCGGGCCGCAGCCCGCCTCCGCTCACATCAGGCCCACGGAAAGATCATCCTCAGCGTCCCGTGACCCGACACCCACCCCCGGTCCACCGACCCCGCACCGTCGCCTCGTACGGCCGACGGGCGCGCACCACGATTCACGCAGCAAGAAGCGAGTTGTTCCCCCATGCGGGCCACCTACCTGTACGAAGCCGGCGACGTCCGCGTCCAGGACGCCCCCGACCCGGTCCTGGAGCAGCCGACCGACGCCGTCGTGCGCGTTCTGCGCTCCTGCGTGTGCGGCAGCGACCTGCACCCGTACCGCACGATGACAGCCGCTGACGGGCCCGTGCCCATGGGCCACGAGTTCCTCGGCACCGTCGAGGAACTCGGCTCCGAGGTCTCCGGCCTCGAGCGCGGCGACCTGGTGGTCGCACCCTTCGCCTTCGCCGACAACACCTGTGCGTTCTGCCGGGAAGGCCTGCACACCTCCTGCCCCGACGGCGGATTCTTCGCCGCCGGGACCGGGGGAGCCCAGGCCGAGGCCATCCGAGTCCCCCAGGCCCAGGGCACCCTCGTCAAACTCCCCAAGGACGTCGACCACGCCCTGCTGCCCTCGCTGCTGACCCTGGCCGACGTGTACGGCACCGGACACCACGCCGCCCACCAGGCCCGGGTACGCCCCGGTGACTCGGTGACCGTCATCGGCGACGGCGCCGTCGGACTGCTCGCCGTCCTGTCGGCCCGGCGACTCGGCGCCGAACGGATCATCCTGATGGGCCGCCACAAGGACCGCACCGACCTCGGACGCTTCTTCGGCGCCACCGACGTCGTCGCCGCACGCGGTGAGGAAGGCATCGCCGAGGTCCGCGACCTGACCGGCGGGCACGGCACCCGCGCCGTACTCGAAGCGGTCGGCCACCTGCCCGCGTACGAGATGGCCCTCGGCGCCGTCCGCCCCGGCGGAGTCATCAGCCGCGTCGGCGTCCCCCAGTACGACGACGCCCCCGTCGGCTTCGGCAGCCTCTTCGGACCGAACGTCACCCTCACCGGCGGCCCCGCCCCCGTCCGCGCCTACATCGACGAGCTGCTCCCCGGGGTCCTGGACGGCACCGTCGAACCCGGCCGTGTCGTCGACCGCACCGTCACCCTGGAGCAGACGCCCGAGGGGTACCGCGCCATGGACCGGCGCGAAGCACTCAAGGTGCTCGTCACTCCCTGACCGGGGAGGCGGCCTCGGGGCTGGCCATGGCGGTCTCCGGGGACAGGCGGCCGCCCCGGAGATCATCCCGGCCGGGCGGGCGCAGCAGGGGGACAACCCCCGCCTCGTCCACCGGCCCGCCGGATGTCGCCCGGGCCCACCGGTCGGCGATCGTCGATTCCCTGTGCGCACGTCGCGTACGGGGAGAGGGAAAGCATGCGATCCAGGAGTTCCAGGGCCGCAACGGCCGCCGTGGCACTGGCCCTTGCGGGCGGCGCGATGGTGCCCGCAGCAGCCGCGCCACGGCCGGAACCGGACGGAGTCTGGCGGGTGAAAGGCTACGGGGCTGTCGTCTCGATCGCGGACGGACGGCTCCAGGAGTACCAGACGAGTGCCGTGAGCTGCCTGAAGGGCGACTCCGCCGACCGGACGGCACGGGGCGTGTTCACCGCCGAGGACGGGGCGGTCCTCACCGTCCGGCCGTCAGGGGCGCTGCACGTGGCCGGCTCACCGGGGGACAGGGAACTGCAGCGGCTCGCCGGACTCCCGGAGGCGTGCACACATCCCACGCCCGACGACCCGGTGACCACGTTCGACGTCTTCTGGCAGTCCTTCGAGGAGCATTACCCCTTCTTCGCCGCCAAAGACATCGACTGGCACGCGGTCCGGCACACCTACCGGCCCAGGGTGCACGCCGACACGACCAGGGACCAACTCTTCGCCCTCTTCAGCGAGATGGTGAGGCCTCTGTACGACGCTCATGTCGCCGTCGTGGACGGCGACCGTTACTTCGCGCAGGTCCGCCCGGGCACCGTCATGCCGAGCGAGGAGCTCGACACCCGGATCAAGAACCATGTCGTCCGACGGGACCTCGGCGGTGTGAAGCCGCAGGAATTCGCGAACGGCAGGATCAGCTACGCGGACCTGCCCGGCGGACAGGGGTATCTGCGTATCTCCGGATTCGCCGGCTACACCAGGCAGGACCCCTCGTACTCCGCCCAGTTGGCCGAGCTGGAGGCGGCGCTGGACGCCGTCCTCACCGCCGGACGTACGGCCTCCCTCAAGGGGCTGATCATCGACCTGCGGATCAACGGCGGCGGTTCCGACGAACTCGGCCTGCGCATCGCCGAGCGCCTCACCGACTCCCCGTACCTCGCCTACCGCAAGCGCACCCGGTACACCCGGCCGCAGAGCATCCCCGTGGTGCCGGCGCGGGACGTGCCGCGTTACGACGGTCCGGTCGCCGTGCTGACCGCAGGGACGACGGTCAGTGCGGGCGAGACCTTCACACAGGCGCTCATCGACCGGCCCGGCAGGACGGTCCGCATCGGGGAGCCCACGCAGGGCGTCTTCTCCGACACCCTGGACCGCAGGCTGCCCAACGGCATGGAGGTGTGGCTGCCGAACGAGGAGTTCCTGACCCGGTCGGGGCGGACCTTCGACGGCGCCGGCATTCCGCCGCACATCCGCACACCGGTCTTCACGGAGGAGGAGTTCGCGGACAACCGGGACTCGGCCTTCGACACGGCGGTGGCGGTGCTTCGGCGCTGAGGACCGTCCGGCTCCTGGTGTCACGAGCCGGGGGACGGGGGCGGTGTCGGTGGGTAGGGCGGCCGGGGCGGAATCCGCGGCCGGGCCGCCGGTGCGACGATCGGTGGCGGCGCGGGCCCCGAAAAAGGACGGACCGGCTGCCGGGAATCCCGTGCGGGGAATCCCGGCCTCCCACCTCGGCGGAGGTCACCGCTCGAGGACCTTGGCCACCTCCTCGGCCATCACGCGGTAGCCGGTGTCGTCGGGGTGCAGGGCGTCCTCGTAGGCGTAGGCGGAGTTGAGGCGGTCCGGGTCGGCGGGGTCGGCGAGCGCCTTGTCGAGATCGACGTAGGCGTCGAACTCGCCCGCATGCCGTATCCAGTCGTTGACCTCGTTGCTGACCTGTGCCGCGTGCGGGCCCCAGTGGTCCGAGCCCTTGAAGGGCAGCAGGGTCGCCCCGACGACTTCGAGGCCCTTCGCGTGCCCGGCGGCGATCAGCGTGCGGTAGCCGGCGATGAGCTCACGGGACGATACGACCGGGGCGGGCTTGTAGGTGTCGGGAGGATTCGGCCCCTTGGCGGCTTCGCTGAAGCCGATGTCGTTGACTCCTTGGAGGATGACGACCGTGGAGACGCCCGGCTGGTCGAGGACGTCGCGCCTGAAGCGGGCGGTGGCGCGTTCGCCGAACCACGCCGAGTCGTTGAGCACCAGGTTTCCCCCGATGCCCTGGTTGACGACGGGCCTGCCTGTCCGTTCGGCGAGGGCGTCGGAGTACCGGCGGTCGGTGTTGGGGGTGGAGCCGAAGCCGTCGGTGATGGAGTCACCGAAGACGACGATGCCGCCCTTCTCCGCCTCGACGCCGGTGCGCTCCCCGGCTGTCGCGGCAGAGAGCCGGTGTTCCATTCCGCCGACCTCGACACCGGAGAGGTAGTACCAGGACTGGGATGTGCTGGTGTACGCGGCTCCCGACGTATCGGCGCGGTGGTCGCCCTCGGCCCGGTAGGTATCGGCCCAGCCCTGGGAGTGGAACGTGGCGGGACCCGTGGTCCCCGCGAAGTAGAGGGTGACCGTGACCGACTCCAGCCTCTTCAGGCCCAGTCGGACCGTGTCACTGCGGAGCTCGCCATGAGCGGGGATCCACGTCGAACGTCTGCCGTCGAAGGTGAGATGGCGGACCGACCCCTTCTCGACCGCCGCGCCCCGGCTGGTGCGGGCGATCACCGCACCCGTGATCCGCAGGGGCGAGGTGCCGTACGCGTTGGAGAGCCGGATCCTGGCCACGTCGCCGCCCTTGGTGACCCGGACGACCTGGCGTACGGACTGGTGGGAGAAGCCTTCCTGCGACCAGTTCGGGGTGAAACCGGTGCTGGGCAGCTGAGGGGAGGCGCCCCAAGCCGCGGTCCAGGTGACGGGCGTCGTCGCCTGGGCGGAGGCGGCCGGTCCGGCCGGTGCGGCCAGGACGCCGAGAGCGAGGGATCCGGCGAAGAGAGGTGCGGCGATGCGGCGTACGTAGGAGGTGTCCACGGCCGACTCCTAATGGGAATGAGGTTCCGTTAAGTTCAAGGGAACCGTAGCAGAGTCTCGGCCTCTAACGGAACCATGGAACCGTTTGCGTCTGCGGGTGCTGTGCTGCTGGCAGGTGGGGCCGGCGGTTGACCCTCAAGGGCCGTCGCGCTGTCCGGCCCCTCTGCAAGGCCGTCCGCGGGCTGTGAGAAGGTGCGGTTCGTTCGGGTGGCGGAGGGGTGGGGGAAATGGGTCTGACCTACGGCTACGACATCTATCTGCGTCCGGGGAACGTCGCCAGGGCGCTCACCGCTCTGGCCGCGCTGGCCCCACCGGCCCCTCATGTGCCGCCTCTTGAGCTCACACTGCCCGGTGGTGAACGGCTGGCCCTCCCGTTCACGTCCCACTTCAAGAGCGATCCGGTCGACTGTACGAGGGGTGCCGGCACCACGATCGAGCTCGACACGTCCCTCATGTTCGGGGCCGATGACGTGCTGCGCGAGTACGCAGACGTCTACGGCCGTGACATCGAGGAGGACGGGAGGATCGCGATCGGATACGTCTATCTGACGATCCGGTTCACGTCCCTGCTCCACCCCCGCTACACGTCTATGGAGTTCTGGGCGGCGACGTCAGGGATGAGCCGCGTGTTCGCGCGGTCGGCCGGTGTCAGAGAGGTGTTCACGGACCTCACCGCCGCCGCCGGCGGAGTGTGCTGTCTGTTCGACACCGGCGACGGCAGCCCCGGGCAGCTGTGCTGGCTCGACGGTGAGGCGACCGCGGACATGGTCCCCGTTACGGACTTGCGGGCCCTGGCGGCGACGTGGCCCGACCCCGACCGGTGAGCACCGGCGGGGTGGACACCGGGGGTGGACACCGGGGGTGGACATCGAGGGTGGACATGGTGAGAGGTCGAACTCCACCCTCGATTCCACCCGTGGGTCCAGGTGCTGTGAGCCTTCTCGCGGCAGCCTTGAGGCATGACAGCGACCGAGTGGATCACCGACATCATCCTCATCCTCGTCGTCTTCCGGCAGTTGCGGGAAGGCCGCCTCGACCTCAAGTCCTTCCTGATCCCGCTGGGGATCGTGGCCTTCGTGGCCTACATGTACCTGGACACGGTTCCCACAGGTGGCAACGACCTGGTGCTGATCGGCACCCTGATGAGCGTGGGCGCCGCCCTGGGCGTTGCCGGCGGTATCTGCACCAGGATCCGTACGGCCGGCGAGCACATCCTGATCAAGGCCGGTGCGGTATCGGCGATCCTGTGGGTCGCGGGCATGGGAGCGCGGATGGCCTTCCAGAGCTGGGTCGAGTACGGCGGTGGCGCGGACGACGTCGCCCGCTTCAGCATCACGCACCACATCACCGGCGACCAGGCCTGGGTGGCGGCGTTCGTACTGATGGCACTCACCGAAGTCGTCACGCGGCTGGCCGCGATCTTCATACGCAGCCGGAGCCGGAGCCACGGCCGGGCCCGGACGGAGTCCGCCCCTGCGGCCGCCTTCGAACGCACGGCCTGACCATGCGATATGTTCTCCGCGTGTCCGGAACCGAGAGCGCCCTGCCCCTGGGAAAGGCCGCAGACCCGGGACCGGGCCCGCGGCCGGTGCCCGGACAGGACCCGCGTGTGCAATGGGTGTTGACCCTGGCGGTCATCGCGGCCGGGATCTGGACGATCCGGCCCTTGGGTCTCAGCGGCCGGGGTCTGGCGGTCGCCGTCCTCCTCGTGATCAACTCCGTGGCACTGCTGGGCCGGAGACTGCCCGAGAGCAGGGTTTCCCAACGCCTCGCCCTCGTCTGGCTGACGCTCGGCGTCGTCGCGGCGTCCGCCCTGATCGGTGTGAGCAGCAGCGGAACGAGCTACCTCTTCGCCTTCTTCCTCGCGGGTCACATCGGATACCGGCTGGAGACCAGGCCGGCCCTGGTCCTCGCGGGGACATGCAGTCTGCTCTGCGGCGGTGTCCTGTTCTTCCACCTCGGGCCGGGGTACCACGAGTTGCCCTGGACGGTCGGTCTCGTCACCGGCGTGCCCGCCCTGGCCGGCATCGTCAACCGCAGCCGGCGCCGGGCCGTACTGGCGGCCATCGAGGCGGCCGAATCGGCCGAGCGCGCCGCTCGGGCCGAGGCCCGGACCGCCGTACTGACCGAACGCAGCAGAATCGCCCGGGACGTGCACGACGTCCTGGCGCACTCACTGGCCGGGATCAACATGCAGCTGGAGCTGGCCGACGCCCTGCTCGACACCGGTGACCTGGAGAAGGTCAGGGAGGCCAACGACAAGGCCCACGGGCTGGTCAAGGAGAGCCTGAAGCAGGCACAGTGGACCGTTCACGCGCTGCGCGAGGACTCGCTGCCGCTGCTGGAGAGCCTGACCGCGATGCTCGAATCGTCGGGCCACCGTGACGCTCTCACCGTCACCGGAACCGCCCGCGAGGTCCCCGCCCAGGTGACGCAGAATCTGCTGCGGATCGCCCAGGAGGCGCTGACCAACGCCGCTCGGCACGCTCCGGGGGGAGAAGTCGGCGTGCAGCTGACGTTCGGGGCCTCGTCGACCACACTGAGGATCCGCAACGGTCCGGCGACCCGAGAGGTGAGCGCCGGAGTGGGCAGCGGGATGGGGCTGATCGGAATGCGCGAGCGTGTCGCCCTGCTGAGGGGAAGCGTCACCGCAGGTCCGGTCACCGAGGGACCTGACGAGGGCGGCTGGCAGGTGGAGGCAGTGATCCCGGGATGATGAGTGAACCGACCGATGGGTGAACGTACCGATGAGTGAACCGACCCAGGAGCCGCAGCGGTTGAGGGTGGTCGTCGCCGACGACCAGGCAGCCGTCCGGGAGCCGCTCGCCGCGGTGCTCGGCCTGTCCGAGGACATCGACGTCGTCGCGGCCGCCGCCGACGGCAGCGAGGTGCTGACGGCTGTTGCCGCCGGGCCGGTGGACGTGGTGCTGATGGACCTGAGAATGCCCGTCATGGACGGGATCGAGACGACCCGCCGACTGGGCGAGGACTACCCGGACGTGGCGGTCGTCGTACTGACCACGTTCGCCGACGACGACTCGATCCTCGGCGCCCTGGGTGCAGGGGCCCGGGGCTACCTGACCAAGAACGCCGGCCGCCAGGACATCACCCGGGCGATCCGCGCCGCTGCCGCCGGGCAGTCCGTGCTCGACCGGGAGGTCCAGGACCGGCTGCTCGCCACCGTCAGAACCAAGGCGCCGGAGCAGAAACAGACCTTGCCCGGCAACCTCACCCCCCGTGAACGTGAGGTGTTCACGCTGATCGGCCAGGGCCTGCCCAACCGCGGAATCGCCGAGAAGCTCTTCGTCAGCGAGGCCACGGTCAAGACCCACATCAACAACCTGTTCGCCAAGGCGGGGATCCGCGACCGGGCCGACGCCGTCCGCCGCGCGATCGAGGCCGGACTGGCCTGACCCCGGCGCGCCTCACGCCACGGGGCATCGACCCGATCCGCCGCGTCCCGTTCCGGGGCGCCCCGCGCGGCCCGGGACACGAGGAGCGCGCTCCCGCCAGGCGGCTACGCGCTCCTCGTGTCCCGGCACGGAATCAGTGCTGCTTGACGCCGCTCAGCTCGTCAGGAGCCTTCGGGAGTTCCGCCGAGGCCACCTGCTTTCCCGACTCGAGGTCGATGGCCAGCAGCTTCCTGCTCGACGGGTCGGAGACGTACGCCGTGTGGTCGCGGACGAACAGGGCCGGGCGGGGCTGCTGCCAGTCGAGAGGCTCCTGCCACGCACCGAGTGCGGAGATCTTCCTGGTCACCTTGCCCGTCGAGGGGTCGATGACATGGATCCTGCCGTCGGTGCCCAGCACGAGCGCCTCACCGTGGGGACCACGCGCCAGCGAACGGAAGGTGTAGCTCGTGCCGATGTCGACCAGCCGCATCGTGCCGGTCTCGGTGTTGATGAGGGACACCTGCTCCGGGCGCTCCAGCTCGGCGTCCTTGTCCTTCTTGTAGTCGCCGAGGACGACGGGCGACTCCTCGGAGCCGGCCTGGTTGCCGATCCTGCCGTACGCCGCCGGGCTGTCCACCTTCTTGATGGCGCCGTCCTTGTAGACCAGGACGCCGTCCTCGCAGCCTATGACGACCGCTTCGCCCTGCGCGGCTGCCTCCCCGTGGACACCGGGGCACTCCTCGCTGCGGGTGATCTCCTTGCGGTCCTTGTCCAGCACGGCGATGCCGACGCGCTTCTCCTCCGTACCGAGGGTGGTCACCAGCTTGCCGTCGGCCAACTGGATGGCGACACCGTGATGCGGAGCGGCAGAGGTGTACGTCGCGTTCTCGGGCTTCGTGCCGCCGCCGAGGTCCTCGGGGTCGAAGACCGTGACCACGCCGGTGCCGTCGGCGAAGAGAACGGTCTTGCCCGCGTGACGTACGACGTGGCCGGGCTTGCTGCCCTCGAACTCCACGTCCGTCAGCTTTCGGCCCGCCGCGTCCAGCACCCTGAAACCGGTAGCGGTCGAGACCACCACATGACGGTCGTCGCCCGCGGGGTTGACCCGGTTGAAGCCGTCCAGAGGAATGTCCTCGGCGAGCTTCAGCGTCGTTCCGTCCAGCACGTACAGGCCCCCGTCGTACGTGGTGACGATCGGGTCCGCGACCCGGTATGCCGGAGCCTCCGACGCCTTGCCTGCAGCGCCGGCCGTGGACGCCTTGTCGTCGCTCCCGCAGGCGGTGAGTGCTACGGAGGCCGCGAGCAGGGCGTTGACCGCGGCGGCCTGCCTCGGGCGTACTACATGCTTCATCTGGTGGTTTTCCTTTCCATGGTTGTCGCTCACGCCGGGCGACAATGTGGCTGTTCGGTGCTCAGGCCGGTGGATATGGCCCTGGTGTTGGCGCGCATCATGCGCAGGTAGGTGTCCGCTCCCTTGCCCTTCGCGGTGAGGGATTCGGAGAACAGCGGCACGACGTCGACCTCGACGTCGCTCTCGCGTTTCAGGACCTGGGCCAGCCGGTCGGGCTGCGAGGAGTCCGCGAAGATCGCGCACACCCCCGCCGCCTCGATCGCGGTGGCAAGGGACGTGAGATCCGAGGCACTGGGCGACGCGAGGGTGGTCCCGCTCGGGATCACCGCGCCGACGATCCGGAATCCGAAGCGTTGCGCCAGGTACCCGAAGACGTGATGGTTGGTCACCAGCCGGCGCTGTCCGGCAGGGATGGCGTCGAACTGCTGCCTCATCCACGAAGTCAGTTCGGTGACCTTCGCTCCGTACGCGGACGCGTTCTTGCCGACGGCCGCCTTGTCGACGCCGCGCACGTGCTCGACGACGTGGTCCGCGATCAGTGCGACGGCCCTGCGGACCCGTTCGGGGTCGGTCCAGAAGTGAGGGTCGGGCTCGTCGGCCGAGGCGCCCGCCGCATAGCTGATCGGATCGACGGACTCCCCGACCGCCAGGGTCGGGACACCGGCTTCCTCGGCCGCCCGCACATGGCGCAGGACGTTCTCCTCCAGACCGAGGCCGTTGTGGACGACCAGATCGGCCTGCTCGATGGAGGCGGCCTGCGGGGCCGAGACGCCGAAGGAGTGGGGATCGGCGTCGGCCTGCATCAGCACCGTCACCTCGGCTTCGTCGCCCACGACGTTGCGGGTGAGGTCACCGAGGATGTTGGTGGTGACGACCACCGAGGGGCGGCGCTGCTCGTCCTCCGTACAGCCGCTCACCCCCACGAGCAGGACCCCGGCCAGCGCTGCGGCGAGGAGACGCGCGCGCAGCCGGCGGCGAAGGCGGCCGGGCGTGGAACCGGCGCTCATCGTCCGGCCTCCACCATGTGCGTCGGGGAGAAGCCGAGCCGGAAGGTCCGGGCGAGCCGCAGCCGGTCGCTGTAGTCGATCTCGTAGACCTTCCGGCCCGCCGCGTCGTTGACGTACGCGCGGGTGGTGTCGATCTCGACGGCCGCGGACTCGGCCCCCTCAGCGAGGAGCTTCTTACGCGCGATGCTTTTCCTGGTGGCGATGTCGTAGGCGGTGAGGGCGCCGTCCTCGCCGAGCACGAGCAACGGAGCACCTTCCCCGGCGGTGTTGGCGGCCACGACCGGGCCGGACCTCACGCGGGTCCAGGAGCGGTCGGTGACATCGAGGACCCAGACGGCGTCATCGCCCGACCTGGCCGCGAGCGTGGTGCTGCCCGCCCGGTGGTGGAACTCGGCCGCCCGTTCAGAGGCCCCCACCGACGTTCCGTACGGAATCTTCTCGGCCTGGAATGTGCCCTTGTCCTCGCTGACCAGCAGCGCACCGTCGGCACACCCGAACACCACGCCCCGACGGGTGACGGCCTCGCCGCGCGCCTGGGCGCACGGTTCCTTCAGCGTGGCGACGCCTGCGCCGTCCCGGTCGCGGACCTCGACGCTGTCCTTCCGGGCGCCCGCCGCGGTGACCAGCAGCCGCTCCTTGTACGGGACGACCACTCCGCTGCCCGTCCCGGTCAGTTCGGTAGCAGGGGGGACGGCGCCGTCCTCCAGCTTCTTGCGGTCGAGCAGCTGGGTGCCACCCTTCGTGGAGGAGACCGCGGTGACGGCCTGATCACTGTGGACACGAGGGGAGACCGCCCCCGCGACAGCCCCTACGTCGCGGATCGCGGCGCGGTAGTAGTGGACGTGGTCGCCGTGGTCGACCGTCCAGGCACCGGTGTCGACGATGCGGGTGCCGCCGTCGGAACTCAGATAGGCGAACCTGCCGTCGGTGCGCAGACTTCGTATGCCCTCATTGCGCTTCAGCGATGTGGTGTCCTCGGTGATCAGGTCCAGCACCTCGACCGTCCCGGTGCCGGCGTCGGCGAGGACGAGGCGGGACTGCTGCTCGGAGGCTTCCTCGGCCCCTTCGACGTACCCATGGGGTTGCGCGGAGGCCGAGGCCGCCGAGGGGGACTTCGCGTCGCTACCGTTCTGACAGCCGGCGAGCAGCCCGGAGCCGGCGAGGACGGCGCAGGTCAGCGCTGTGGTGGTCAGGGATTTCCTGGGTGTCATGACGTCTGTCCGTTTTCGATGTGCGGGCGGTCAGGTGTGGAGGTGGGGGGAGCGGTCCGCACCCATCGGCTGTGGAGGCCCGAAACCCCCGTGGAGAGCAGGAACTGGACGACCGCCGTCGCGGCGATGCTCGCCCCCGCGGCCGTGTGGAGGTGCCACGAGAGCAGCAGGCCGATGAACGTCGAGGTCGCTCCGAGGCAGCCGGCGCCGATCATGATCACCGGGATACGCCGGGCCCAGGGCAGCATGGCCGCGGGCGGCGCGATGAGCAGGCCGAAGACGAGCAGTGTCCCCACCACGTGGAACGACGCGACGATGGCCAGCGTGAGCAGGGCCAGCAGAGCCGCGTGTGCGACGCGCGGCCGTAGCCCCAGAGTGTGCGCCTTGCGCTCGTCGAACGCGAGCGCGACGAACGCGCGGTAGCCGAGCACGGAGACCGCGAGCGCGACGACCAGCGCACCCCCGAGAACGGCCAGATCGGCCGGTCTCACGGCGAGCACATCGCCGAAGAGGAAACCGGTCAGGTCGACCGCGAACGACTGGGAGCGCGAGACGATGATCACGCCCAGCGACAGCATCCCCACGAAGAGCAGGCCGATGCTCGTGTCCTGCGAGAGACGGGGCGACCGGCCGACGGCGCTCACGCCGAGCGCCATGACGGCCGCGCTCACGGCGGCGCCGACGAGCAGGTTGCCTCCCAGCAGCGAGGCGAGCGCGATCCCGGGAAGCATGCCGTGCGACATCGCGTCCCCGAGGAACGCCATCCCACGCAGAACGACCCACGTACCCGCAAGGGCGCAGATCAACGACACCAGCACGCCGCCCCACAGGGCCCGTTGCACAAAGGTCACCTCGAAGGGGGCCATCAACCATTCCATGCAGCGGGACACTACAATGAAAATGATTATCACTACAAAGAAGCGTACGGAAAGAGGCCCGGGAGATGCAGTGGCAGGTAACACTCGACGGCGTGACGGCCGGATACCCGAACCGGACGGTGCTCGATCAACTCACCATGCAGATACCGGCGTTGACCACCACCGCAGTGGTCGGTCCGAACGGATCCGGCAAGTCCACACTGCTCGGGGTGATCGCCGGAGTGATCCGGGTGACAGCAGGCAAGGTCGAACACGGCACAGACAAGCGCGTGGCATACGTGACGCAACGCAGCAACGTCGCCGATGTGCTGCCGCTGACGGTGCGGGACGCCGTGTCGATGGGCAGGTGGGCACACCGCGGGCTGTGGCGGCGTCTCACCCGGCGGGACCAGGACGTCGCGGAGTCGAGCATGAGCCGGCTCGGCATCAGCTCCCTCGCCCATCGGCAACTGGGAGAGCTGTCGGGCGGCCAGCGCCAGCGCGCCTTCGTCGCGCAAGGTCTGGCCCAGGAGGCCGATCTGCTCCTGCTCGACGAGCCCGCCACCGGCCTCGACGCGACGGCCCAGCAGCTCATCGCCGATGTGCTGGCCGAGGCGGCGGGGGAGGGGCTGACGGTCGTCCAGGCGACCCATGACCTCGAAGTGGCCAGATCGGCCGGCCACCTCCTCCTGCTCCGGGACGGGAGGCTGCGGGCCGAGGGCGATCCGAGGGAGCTGCTGACAGGAGACGCGATCGACCAGATCTGGCAGCTGCCGCCGCGCGTGTGAGATGCGGCGACCGGGGTCCCCGGATACCCCGTCGGCCGAAGTCACCCTGTCCCGTGCGCCGGTGGGGGTGCGCACGGGCGACGGCCGGGGACCGGCAACTACCCCGGCCCACACGGATGTCGGCAGGGGACCAGGAATGCCCCGGCTGCCCAACCGGAAAGCCACCGCGGGAAAACCACTCGGCACCATGCGAGCCGCAGGGCAGTGTGAGCCCATGAGCGGAAAAGGACTGAACGACGACGGCACGATCGCGCGTGAAGGTGCGCTGAGCCGCGTACCGGCAGCCTTCGCGCCGGTCGTCGCCGCCTCACGCACCCGGATCACCGAGACGTTCGGCACCCGGCTGCACAGCGCCTACCTCTACGGAAGCATCCCCCGCGGCACCGCCGTCCCCGGGGTCTCCGACCTCGACCTGCTGCTCGCCCTCCACGACGAGCCGACCGAGACCGACCGGGCGGGCGCCAGGGCGATCGAGACCGCTCTCGACCGTCACTTCGCCCAGATCGACGGCGTCGGCATACTCCTGTCCGACGCCCGCACCCTGCTCAGCCCACTCGAACGCTACGACGGCGGCTTCTTCGTCGCCTGCCTGTGCACCCCACTGCTGGGCGACGACCTCGCCGGACAACTTCCCCGCTACCGCCCCACATCGCTGCTCGCCCGCGAGACCAACGGCGACCTCCCACTGGTGCTGCCCCGATGGCGCACCCGCGCGGTCGAAGCCACCACGGAGGCCGACCGCAAGGCACTCAGCCGCGTGGTGGGCCGCCGTACCGTCCGCACGGCGTTCACGCTGATCATGCCTCGCTGGGGCGGCTGGACGAGCGACCTCGGTGGGTCGGCCGAGCTGTTCGGCCGCTTCTACCCCGAGCGCGTCGAGCAGATACGCGTCGCCGCAGCCACCGGCCGTACGCCCACGGCGGACCCGGCGGTACTCAGCATGCTCATCGACCAGCTGGGACCTTGGCTCGCAGCCGAATACACAGCCGTACACGGCGAGAAGGCACCCCGCCCCTAGAACACTCGCCGCCCCCGGACACTCCGCCCGACACCCGAGACCCCTCCCGGTCGGGTGCCCCCGTACGCCCGTGGCCCGGCCCATCGGCGCCGGCCCCGGCGCCCTAGTCAAGGCTTCCCACAGCTCCGACCGGGTGAGAAGGCATCCCCACGGCCACGCAATCCGGCACCTCGCTCACCCGTACCGCCACACTGCCCGGGCCCACCGCCCCACCCTCACCGAATCCGGAGCCCGTCGTGCCCCAGCCCTCCACCGGACCGGCCGAAGCAGATGTCTTCCTGGCCGTGTGCGGTCACACGCACCTCTTCCCAGGTGCCCGCTGCCGAGTCCAAGGACTTCCCGACCCTCGCGCTTTCGCAGCGGACCCGTGGCCGATCGAACTGGAACTGCGGCTCTCCGACGACGTGGTCACCGAGGCGGTGTTGCGCGCGATGGACGCCGCGGACCCCGTACTCACCCTCCCGGCGTACACCACCGGTGCCGGCACTCCCATCGACGCCCGGAGCTGGACGATCCGGGAGCTCGTCAGCGCCGGAGACGACGTGGAACTGACGATCGGGGGCCGAGCCCCGGTCCGATGAGCCGGGAATGGAGTGGCCCCTGAGGACCTCCGAGGACCGGCCACCGACCGCTGAGTCAGGAGTGTTCGACTCCCAGCTGGCGCGCCGCGGCCTCCACGGTCTGCGCGAGCAGGACGGAGATCGTCATCGGCCCGACGCCCCCGGGCACCGGAGTGATCAGACGGGCCCGGGTGCGGGCCGTGGTGAAGTCCACGTCGCCGACGTTGCCCGGGTTGTATCCGGCGTCGATCACCACCGCGCCCGGCTTGATGTCCTCACCCCGGATCAGCCGAGGCCGCCCCACGGCCGTCACCACGACGTCGGCTTCCCGGACGAACGCCGACAGATCCACGGTGCGGGAGTGGCAGTACGTCACCGTCGCGTCCTTCGCGAGCAGAAGCATCCCGGCCGGCTTGCCGAGAATCGCGCTGCGGCCCACCACGACGGCATGCTTCCCGGCGAGCTCGACGTCGTACGCCTCCAGCAGCCGCATGATTCCGCCGGGAGTGCAGGACACGAAGCCGGGCGAGGAGAAGCTCATCGCGGCGAACGAGTGCATGGTGACCCCGTCGACATCCTTCTCCGGGGCGATGGCTTCGAACGCCGCCCGCTCGTCGATGTGCGGACCACAGGGGTGCTGGAGCAGGATGCCGTGCACGCCGGGGTCGTCGGACAGGCCCTTGAGGACACCGATCAGCTCGGCGGTCGTCGTGGGGGCGGGCAGGGCGATGTGCCGTGACCGGATGCCGGCCTTCGCACACCGCGCCCGCTTCATGCGGACGTACGTGACGGACGCGGGGTCCTCGCCCACCAGCACCGTCGCCAGACAGGGGCTGGTCCCCGTGAGCCGTGCGATCTCCGCCGCCCTCGCAGCGGTCTCCTCGACGGTGCGTGCGGCGAGGCCGCTTCCGTCCATGAGCTGGGCCGTCTCGGTCGTGGACATTGTGCCCTCCAGGCGTTGCTGACTGCTCGCCCAGGCGCACGGCAACGACATCTCGTCAGACCGCTCCCCGGTGGTTCTCCACCTCAGCGCCAGTCACGGCCCACGGCGCACTGTAATGGATCGGTGCCCTTGCCCGGGATCGATTTGCCACGGCCGGAACGGCCGACACCACGGCGTGCAGAGATGCGTGAGGGCGACCGCCGGGGGCAAGGTGGAAGGCATGACGACGACGCTCGGTGCCTTTGTTCTCGGCACTCCCGACCCGCCCGCACTGGCCGACTTCTACCGCGCGCTGCTCGGCTGGGAGGAGGTCGACCGTGAGCCGGAGTGGGTCCGTCTGAGAGCGCCGGAACGTGAACGCCCCAGCCTCAGCTTCCAGTTGGAGACCGACCACATCGCTCCGACGTGGCCGCAGCGACCGGGTACGCAGCAGATGCAGGCGCACCTGGACCTCCAGGTCGACGACCTCGAGACGGAGACCGAGCGGGCCTGCGCCCTGGGCGCGACTCTGGAGGCGCACCAGCCCCAGCAGGACGTGCGGGTCCTCCGTGACCCTCACGGCCATCCGTTCTGCCTGTTCCTTCCGGGAGCCTGACCGTCAGCCGGGTGAAGGCGAGCCGCCGCGCGGGCCCACAGGTACAGGGGGATCTGGAGGGGGAGGCGCCCGTACGCGAGTGCCCTGGCCGGTCCGGGGCGGGTGCGCCAGTCGTACGCCATCTTGATGTTGGCGGGGAAGACGCCGACGAAGAAGAGCCCGGTCGCCTGGGCGCTGACGCGGCGGGTCCTCGGGACGGCGAGTCCGGCCGCGAGGGCCAGCTCCACAGCACCGCTCGCGAGGGTCCAGGCCCGAGGGCTGCCGGGGAGCGATCGCGGTACGAGCGCGTCGAACGGCTCGGGCGCGGCGAGGTGCGCGACCCCGGCCGCGGCCATGAGACCGGCGAGCAGGAGGGGTGAGCGGGGGACGAAGCGTGTCATCGGGGCTCCTGAGGTTCGTGCGGCAGCGGCGAGCATAAGTTACCGCAGGGTAAGGATGGTGGTGGTCACGCCTCGGCGACTGCTCCTCGCGGAGTCGCCTGCGCGGTGCGCGCCGGCCCCGGGCGCAGTCTCCGATCCCCGTCCTCGCCGCCGTACAGGCTCCACGCGCCGCCCTCTCAACGCTTGACGCCCGCGACGTCGAGCAGATGGTGCATCAGCTGTAGGGGCAGGGCGGGGTTGCCGGCCGCCCGCTGTGACGTCTCTTCTCCGCCGAGCAGTTCGACGAGCCGGGGGAGAGGCAGTCGCGGATCCGCCGCCGCACGGTGGCGGACCATGTCCTCCACGTCGTGCGAGAGCCGTTCGACGAGATCCGGCCCAGCCTCCGGATCGAAGAGCGCCGCGTACCGCAGCCGGCAGTTCGGGCTGTCCGCGAACCGCGCCAGGCCCCGGCGCGCGAAGTTACGGTGATACGCCAGCCTCCCCCAGCTCAGGCCGTCCCAGTCGGCGAACATCTCCACCAGCAGCTCGTGCGGCGCGTGGTCGTTCTCGCAGAGCATCAGCCTGACGTAGTAGTCGTCATCGGCCGCCAGCCGCTCGATCACATCGGCGGGCAGCGCCGGGGCACCCGTGACGCCCCGGCGCAGCACGACATGACTGGAGGCCGCGATCTCCCGTACCGCATCCGGGTCCCCGAAGCGCTCCTCCACCCAGGACGGCACCGGCAGGCGGCCCGGGGGCACGGTGTAGTCGATCGCCGCTCGCTGCGCCTCGGTCACATCCGGGCGGAGGGACACGGCGAGACGGACCGATGGCTCGGGGTCGGCGGCCATCCCGAGAGCCAGGACGGTGGGCACGTGCGGATTGAGGGCGGCCGCCCGGCGCAGCGAAGGGTCGTCGTGGGCCACGAGGAGCACGGCCAGAGCCTCCTCCACGCGTGCGGTGGACGCGGCGTCACGGCGCCGGCGTTCGTCCGTCTCCGCGAGGAAGCCCCCGACCGTCGTCGGCAGGGGTGGGTCGACGTGCGTGGCGCGTCGCACCGCCTCACGCACCCAGGGATCAGGGTCGGCCTCCGCCGCGTCCCGGACCTCCGGGCGCAGCCTGGGCCAGCTCCAGGAGTCGAGGGCCGCACTGCGGACGCGGGGATCAGGATCCTCCGCCAGCGCGAGCCGTGTCCGCTCCGGCAGACCGATCAGCCCGGTCGCCCAGTACCGCAGCCTGGGTTCCGGGCCGGTGGCGAGCCGCACGGTCAGCTCCACCGGCAGTTCGACCTCGTACTCACACGCCATCATCACCGCGACACGGCGTACTTTCGGGTCCGGATCCTCGGCCAGCACGGCGCGCGCCGTCGGCGGCAGATGTGGATTCTCCGCAAGCACCGCACGGACCCGCGGGTCGGGGTGCGCGACGGCGGCCGCCGCCGCGGCGGGCGACAGCGGGCAGTAGGGGAGCCAGTACCGGAATTCGGGCAGGGGATCCACCGTGAACACGCGACGCAACACCTCTTCCGGTGCCGCGCTGTTCATCGCGAGCCCCATGATCCACTGCGCGTGCAGCGAACTGTCGGCTCCGAGCAGCCGCACGGCGTCGGCGCGAGCCGTGTCCGTCGCCTCCACCACCCCGAACGCGACCTGGGCCGTCTGATCACCGCTGTACGCCATGGGGCGATCCTCTCAAGGAGACTCAGGGCGCCCGCACCGGAGCAGGCCTCACACGGCGGATGCCACAAAGAAGCACCACGGCCGGTGCCCTTGTGCGCTACGGCCCCCGCACCTGTGGCTATCCCCCCGACGAACACTGCAGGGAGCTGGCTGTCCGGAGCCTGCCCCTGTCGGCAGCCTTGATCCATGCCCGTACTGCACAGAACACACAGATCGCCCCGGTTACTGCTGCTCCCGCTCCTGCTGATACTGACGCTCGGGGCCGGGACACCGACGGTTGCCGCCCGGCAGGCTCACACACCCCCGATGTCCACCGCCGATCCGGTGCGTGAACTGTCCCGCCTGGCACAGCCGTTGCGCACCACGGAGTCCGGCACCCGCGACGACGATCTACGGCCGCTCGGTCGCATGATCGGCTCGGCGAAGATCGTCGGGCTGGGAGAGGCCACGCACAGCTCCCGGCAGTTCTTCACGATGAAGCACCGAGTCTTCCGCTACCTGGTCGAGAAGAAGGGGTTCACCACCTTCGCCCTTGAGGCACCCTGGTCCACCGGCCTGGTCCTCAACGAGTACGTGGTGCACGGGAAGGGCGATCCGGAAGAGATCATGCGGGAGGAGTTCCAGAGCTCGTACCGGATCTGGAACAACCGCGAGTACCTCGCCCTGCTGAAGTGGATGCGCGCCCACAACGTCGCCCATCCCGACCGGCCCGTGCAGTTCATGGGCGACGATAACGGCTACGCGGGACCCCAGCTCTTCGACGAGGTCACGGAGTACGTATCCGCCCACCACCCGGAACTGCTGCCGGAGTTCCGCCGCCTCTACGGCGGGTTCCGGCCGACGGGGAGCGTGGAGGACACCGTGAACGGCAATCTGGCCAAGCCCGCCTCCGAGCGCGAGCGGACCGCCACATCCGTACGGCGTGCCTACGATCTGCTCCGGGCGAAGGGCCCGGACGGTGACCGGAGGGCGTACGCGTGGGTCCTCCAGCACGCCCGGGCCATCTCCCAGACCGCCACCCTCTACGCGCACTACGACTTCTCCGACCCGGAGAAGATCGCTCGGGCCATGCTCTACCGCGATCAGGTCATGGCGGAGAACACCGTGTGGTGGCAGCGGCAGACCGGCCACAGGATGCTGCTGTCGGCTCACAACGGGCATGTCTCGTACGAGTCGGACAACCCTGAGCAGTACCCCAAGACCCAGGGGGAGTTCATTCGCCAATGGGCCGGGGCCCAGTACATGAACATCGGTTACACGTTCGGCCAGGGCTCGTTCAACGCGATGGATCTGACGGATCCGGCGGAGCCGTACCGCCGGTTCTCCGTGGAGCCGCTGGGCGCGGGCAGTAACGAGGAGGTGCTGGAGCGGGTGTCGCGCCGGGACTTCTACCTCGACCTCCGCGCCGCGCCCACCCCGGTGCGCGGCTGGCTGGCGGAGAGGCGGCCGACCCGTTCCATCGGGAACTCCTGGCCGGAGGACGCGTACCGGACATCGCTCGGGCACCAGTTCGACGTGCTGGTGCATCTTCACCGCGTGACGGCTGCCCATCTGCTGCGTACGGAACAGGAAACGTAGACCCGGGGACGTGAACGGCGGGCGGCGCCG
>NZ_JAERUC010000196.1 GCF_016745505.1 Streptomyces silvae
CTCCGCCTTGCGATGCACGGCACCAGACCCCGCTCCCTGACCCGGCCTGATCCACACGAGAGGCCCGCCATGACCACCACCACCACCGAGCAGCTCTCGGCCACCACCCTGCTGCGGTTCGCCACCGCCGGGTCCGTCGACGACGGCAAGTCGACCCTCGTCGGACGGCTGCTGCACGACTCGAAGTCGGTCCTCACCGACCAGCTGGAAGCCGTCGCGCTGGCCTCCACCAACCGCGGCCAGGAGGCGCCCGACCTGGCGCTGCTGACCGACGGGCTGCGCGCCGAGCGCGAGCAGGGCATCACCATCGACGTGGCGTACCGCTACTTCGCCACGCCGCGCCGCCGCTTCATCCTCGCGGACACCCCGGGCCATGTGCAGTACACCCGGAACATGGTCACCGGCGCCTCGACGGCCGAGCTGGCCGTCGTCCTCGTCGACGCCCGCAACGGCGTGGTCGAGCAGACCCGCCGGCACGCCGCGGTGGCCGCGCTCCTGCGGGTCCCCCACGTCGTCCTCGCCGTGAACAAGATGGACCTGGTGGACTACGCGGAGCCCGTCTTCGCCGCGATCGCCGAGGAGTTCACCGCGTACGCCGCCTCGCTCGGCGTCCCGGAGATCACCGCGATCCCGATCTCGGCGCTGGCCGGCGACAACGTGGTGGAGCCCTCCGCCCACATGGACTGGTACGGCGGCCCGACGGTCCTGGAGCACCTGGAGACGGTGCCGGTCAGCCACGACCTCACCGAGTGCCACGCGCGCTTCCCGGTCCAGTACGTGATCCGCCCGCAGACCGCCGAGCACCCCGACTACCGGGGGTACGCCGGCCAGATCGCCGCCGGGGTGTTCCGCGTCGGCGAGGCCGTCTCCGTACTTCCGTCCGGGCGCACCACGACGATCGAGGGGATCGACGCGCTCGGCGAGAGCGTCGACATCGCCTGGGCCCCGCAGTCGGTGACGCTCCGGCTGGCCGACGACATCGACGTGTCGCGCGGCGATCTGATCGCGCCGAGCTCCGACACGCCCGCCACCACGCAGGACGTCGAGGCGACGGTCTGCCACGTGGCCGACCGGCCGCTCACGGTGGGCCAGCGGGTGCTGCTCAAGCACACCACCCGCACGGTCAAGGCGATCGTCAAGGACATCCCGTCGCGGCTCACCCTGGACGACCTCTCCCAGCACCCCGCCCCCGGGCAGCTCGTCGCCAACGACATCGGACGCGTCGTGGTCCGTACCGCCGAGCCGCTCGCGCTCGACGCCTACGCGGACTCGCGGCGCACCGGCTCGTTCCTGCTCATCGACCCCGCCGACGGCACGACGCTGACCGCCGGTATGGCCGGCGCCTCGTTCGCCGCCGTCACCGACGGGGACGCGGACGCGGACACCTCCGCCGAGGACGCGGCGTGGGACTTCTGATGCTCACCGACTTCTTCTCGACCTTCGCGAAGGAGGGCGGCCGGGTCGGCAGCGGCGCCCTCGGCAGCGGCCAGGGCGGGGTCGGACGATGTGCGTGATGACGTACGCGCACTGCCTGCGCGCCCGCCCGTGCCACCCGCACCGCCCGTTCAGACGAAGACCTGCCGACCGCCCGGCCGCGTCACCCCGTTCAAGGGGGGCGTGAGCACCGGGCCAACGAGAGGAAAGCCTCCCGTGCCTGCCACCCGTACCACTCTCCGCCGCAGCCTCGCCGCTGCCGCCGCTCTGCCGCTGCTCGCCGTGGCGCTCACCGCCTGCGGCTACGGCTCCGAGGCGAAGGACGACGACTCCGGTAAGACGGACGTCTCCGCCGACGGGAAGAAGCTCTCCGCGGACACCGTGAAGATCGGGTACTTCCCGAACGTCACGCACGCCACCGCCCTGGTCGGTATCCAGGAAGGCCTCATCGCCAAGGAGCTGGGCGGCACCACGGTCAAGCCCTCGACGTTCAACGCCGGGCCCTCCGAGATCGAGGCGCTCAACGCGGGTTCGATCGACATCGGCTTCATCGGCCCCTCCCCCTCGATCAACGGCTACAGCAAGTCCAAGGGCCAGAGCCTGCGCATCATCGGCGGTTCGGCCTCCGGCGGCGTGAAGCTCGTCGTGAACCCGAAGAAGATCAAGACCCTGGACGACCTCAAGGGCAAGAAGATCGCCACCCCGCAGCTCGGCAACACCCAGGACGTGGCCTTCCTCAACTGGATATCCGAGAAGGGCTGGAAGGTCGACGCCCAGAGCGGCAAGGGCGACGTCTCCGTGGTCCGCTCGGACAACAAGGTGACCCCGGACGCCTTCAAGTCCGGTTCCCTGGACGGCGCCTGGGTCCCCGAGCCGACCGCTTCCAAGCTGGTCTCCGAGGGCGGCAAGGTCCTGCTCGACGAGTCGAAGCTGTGGCCGGACGACAAGTTCGTCATCACGAACATCATCGTGTCGCAGAAGTTCCTCTCCGAGCACCCGGACGTCGTGGACGCGGTGCTGCGCGGCACGGTGAACACCAACAAGTGGATCAACGCCAACCCGGACAAGGCGAAGGCCTCGGCCAACTCGGCGCTGGAGAAGCTGAGCGGCAAGGCCCTGCCCGCCGAGGTCCTCGACCCGGCGTGGGAGTCCATCCAGATCACCGACGACCCGCTGGCCGCCACGCTCCAGGCGCAGGCCGACCACGCGGTGAAGGCCGGTCTGCTGGAGAAGCCCGACCTCGCCGGCATCTACGACCTGAAGCCGCTGAACAAGATCCTCAAGGCCGAGGGTCAGCCCGAGGTCGCCGACGCCGGTCTCGGCGCCAAGTAGCCCACCCGACCGCACCAGGATCTCCGATGACTCCCAGGAGGTGACGACCATGGCGACCACCACCCTCACCAAGGCCGAGGACCGCGCGGCGGTCGAGCACGCCGCTCGTCTCACGCACGTGTCCAAGTCCTTCTCCGGACCCACGGGGCAGCAGCTCGTCCTGGACGACATCTCGCTCGATGTCGCTCCGGGCGAGTTCGTCACCCTCCTGGGAGCGTCCGGGTGCGGCAAATCGACCCTGCTCAACCTGGTGGCCGGACTCGACCGCCCGACCGGGGGGTCCATCGAGACCCCCGGCGGGCGGCCGGCCCTGATGTTCCAGGAGCACGCCCTCTTCCCGTGGCTGACCGCGGGCAAGAACATCGAACTGGCCCTGCGGCTGCGCGGGGTACCGAAGTCGGACCGCCGCCCGGAGGCGGAGCGGCTGCTCGAACTCGTGCGCCTCGGCGGGGCGTACGGGAAGCGGGTGCACGAGCTCTCCGGCGGTATGCGCCAGCGGGTGGCGATGGCCCGGGCGCTCGCCCAGGACAGCCAGCTGCTGCTGATGGACGAGCCGTTCGCCGCGCTCGACGCCATCACCCGCGATGTGCTGCACGACGAGCTGACCCGGATCTGGCGCGAGACCAACGCCTCCGTCCTCTTCGTCACCCACAACGTGCGCGAGGCGGTGCGGCTCGCGCAGCGCGTCATCCTGCTGTCCTCGCGTCCCGGCCGGATCGCCCGGGAGTGGACGGTCGACATCGAGCAGCCCCGCCGCATCGAGGACACCGCCGTGGCGGAACTGTCCGTCGAGATCACCGAACAACTGCGTGGGGAGATCCGCCGACATGGCCAGCACTGAAACCAAGGCCGACGACCTGGCGGGTCTCGAGGCGGGGCTGGACGCCCTCGACGCCGTACAGGTACGCAGGACGCCGACCCGCGAGATCCTGCTCAACAAGGTGCTGCCGCCGGTCGTCGCGGTCGTCCTGGTGGTCCTCGTCTGGCAGCTGCTCGTCTGGGCGAAGGTCACCGACGACTACAAGCTGCCGCCGCCCTCCGCGGTCTGGGAGAGCCTGACCGACATGTGGGTGCAGGGCACCCTGCTGGAGGTCGTCTGGACCAGTGTGTCGCGCGGTCTGCTCGGCTTCGTGATGGCCGTCGCGATCGGCACCCCGCTGGGGCTGCTGGTCGCGCGGGTGAAGGTGGTCAGGGCGGCGATCGGCCCGATCCTGTCCGGACTTCAGTCCCTGCCGTCCGTCGCCTGGGTGGCGCCGGCGATCATCTGGCTGGGCCTGGACGACAGGACGATGTACGCGGTGATCCTGCTGGGCGCGGTGCCGTCCGTCGCCAACGGCCTGGTCTCCGGCGTCGACCAGGTGCCGCCGCTGTTCCTGCGCGCGGGCCGCACGATCGGCGCGACGGGGCTGCGCGGGACGATCCACATCGTCCTGCCGGCCGCGCTGCCCGGCTATCTGGCGGGCCTCAAGCAGGGCTGGGCGTTCTCCTGGCGTTCCCTCATGGCCGCCGAGATCATCGCGTCCTCGCCCGACCTGGGCCTGGGCCTCGGCCAGTTGCTGGAGAACGGCCGGAACAACTTCGACATGCCGGGCATCTTCCTGGCGATCCTCCTCATCCTGTTCGTCGGCATCGCCATCGACCTGCTGATCTTCAGTCCGCTGGAGCGGCGGGTGCTGCGCAGCCGCGGTCTCCTCGTCAAGAGCTGAGTTCCCATGGCCTCCCCCGTCCTGCTCGTCATCGCCCACGGCAGCCGCGACCCGCGGCACGCGGCGACCGTGCACGCGCTCACCGCGCGGGTGCGGGCGCTGCGGCCCGGGCTGCGCGTGGAGACGGGCTTCCTGGAGTTCAACGCGCCGTCCGTGCCCCGGGTGCTGGAGCGCCTGGCCGCCGAGGGCGCGGGCGAGGTCGTCGCCCTTCCCCTGCTGCTCACGCGGGCCTTCCACGCCAAGTCGGACATCCCCTCGGTGCTGCGCGAGGCCCGCGCACGGCTGCCCCGGCTGCGGATCGGCCAGGCCGGTGTCCTCGGCCCGTCCCCGCTGCTGAACGCGGCCCTGGAGCGGCGGCTGTACGAGGCCGGGGTGGCGCCCGGCGACAAGAGCTCGACCGGGCTGGTCCTGGCCTCGGCGGGCTCCACCGACCCGGAGGCGATCGCAGTGATCGCTGAAATCGCGCGGGAGCTGCGGCACACCGGTTGGTGCGCCGTGCGGCCTGCGTTCGCCTCCGCATCGCTTCCGCGCACCGCGGACGTCGTACGCGCCCTTCGGGCGGACGGCGTCCGGCGGGTCGCGGTGGCCCCGTACGTCATCGCCCCCGGCCGCCTCCCGGACCGCATCGCGGCGGGCGCGGAGGAGGCCGGTGCCGATGTCCTCGCCGGCGTACTGGGCCCGTCCCCCGCCCTGGCCCGGCTGCTGCTGACCCGCTACGACGAGGCGCGGGTGCCGGTGGCCGGGACGCTGAGCGCCTGACCCGTGTCCGCGAGGTCCAGGCTGCCGGTGCGCTCGCGCTTCAGCTCGAAGAAGTCCGGGTGGCCGGCGAGGACCCGGAAGCTGTCGAAGAGCCGCGCCGCCTCCTCCCCCCTAGGTACGGAGTTGAGCACCGGCCCGAACCAGACGGTTCCGTCGACGTGGATGGTGGGCGTGCCGACGTAGGAGCCGGCGGCGGGGTCCTTCCCCCGGTCATGGCTGCGGCGTACCGCTTCGTCGTACGTGTCCGTGTGCGCGGCCTCCGCGAGGGCGGCGGGCAGGCCCAGTTCGGCGAGCGACTCGGCGACGACGGCGTCGAAGTCCTCGTTCTTCCCGGGGTGGATGCGGGTGCCCAGCGCAGTGTAGAGGTCCCTGAGGATGCCGGGGCCGTGCTCCTCGGCCGCCGCGGCGGCGACCCGGACGGGGCCGATCGACCGGTCGACCAGTTCGCGGTACCAGCCGGGGAGTTCGTTGCCGGTGTTGTGCAGGTGGAGGCTCATGACGTGGAAGCGGAGGTCGATGTCGCGCCGGCGCTCGACCTCCAGCATCCACCGGGAGGCGATCCAGGCGAACGGGCAGGCGGGGTCGAAGTAGAAGTCGACCGTCGTCCTGCCCGTCGTGTCGTTCACATGGGTGGTCATGCGAGGAGCCTAGAGAGCATGTGGCCCGTGGCTCTGGGCCATTCGGCCGGTGTTCCGCTGGGCCATCTCCCGGGCGCTCAGGACTCCGCGTCGGCGAGGGCGGTGAGCTCGGCCACCGTCATCGATCCGGCGGCCCGCCGCTCCCGGGCGAAGGAGTTCGCGGTGCGCCGCAGTACCTCGTTGACGGGTGTCGGGACGCCGTGCAGCCGGCCGAGCAGGACGATCTCCCCGTTGAGGTAGTCGGCCTCGATGGTGCCCGTGCCGCGGCTGAGGCTCTGCCAGGAGGACCCGGCGCCGCGCTCGGACCCGTCGAGCGGGTCGAAGCGGATCCTTCCGTCGCGGGCCGCCTCCTGCTCGGCGCTGTCCGTGGCCTCGATGCCGGTGGCGGCGAGGACCGCGCGTCCCTCGGCCTGCGCCCGGTCGAGGAGGGCGGAGGCGTCGGGTCCGCTCAGCACTCCGGTGGCCGCCTCGATCGCGTTGGCGAGGTTGGAGAGCAGCTTGGCGTACTTCCAGCGCATCACATCGGGGACGACGGGGGCCTCCAGCCTCGCCTTCTCCCAGTCGGCCGCGACGGCGCGCACGGTGTCGTCGGTGCCGGAGGGGTAGCGGCCGAGGTGCAGGATGCCGGTGAGCGGCGCTCCGGGGGCGAGCACCTTGCCCGGCTCCACGAAGGTGGCGGGGAGGAAGACGCAGCAGCCGTAGACGCGGTGGAAGCGGCGCAGGGCCAGCCGTTCGCTCTCGACGCCGTTCTGCGCGCAGATCAGGGGGAGCCGCTCCCCGGCCGTTCCGCCGCCGGCCACGGGCCGCACGCTCCAGGCGTCGAGGGCTGCGACGCTGTCCTGCGTCTTCACGGCGAGGACGAGGACGTCGTCGGGCCGGAGACCGACCGCCGCCGGGCCGTCCGCGACGGGCAGCCGGTGGGTGCGTGTCCCCTCGGGTGTGGTGAGGCGCAGCCCGTCCTCGCGCAGGGCGTCGTACTGGGCGCCCCGCGCGACGAGCACCACCTCGTGGCCCGCCTCCGCGAGCCGTCCTCCTATGGCGCCGCCGACGGCGCCCGTTCCCACGATGATGTAGCGCATGCCGTGAGCCTTGCATACCGCCGGACCTCGGGGAAAGCGGTCACGACAACGGGCCGCGCTCGGTGAGCGCGGCCCGTCGGCAGGTCGTGGGGGTGCGTGAGCGCTAGAAGACGCTGACGCCGTAGGCGCTCAGCGCCTCGGTGACCGGCTGGAAGAACGTGGTGCCGCCGGAGGAGCAGTTGCCGCTGCCGCCCGAGGTGAGGCCCAGTGCCGTGGTGCCGGAGAAGAGCGAACCGCCGCTGTCGCCGGGCTCGGCGCAGACGTTGGTCTGGATCAGGCCGCTGACGATGTCGCCGCCGCCGTAGTTCACCGTCGCGTTGAGGCCGGTGACGGTGCCGCTGTGGACGCCGGTGGTGGAACCGCTGCGCTTGACGGACTGGCCGACGCTGGGGGTCGCGGCCGAGGTGATGTCCTGGTAGCTGCCGTTGTAGAGGTAGACCCGGCCGTCCGCCGCGGCGGAGTTGGAGTGCCGGATCAGCCCGTAGTCGTTGCCCGGGAAGCTGGAGCCGGCCCGCGTGCCGAGGGTCGTGCTCTGGCCCGAGTTGGTGTACCAGGTGCTGCCTATCTCGGTGCAGTGCCCGGCGGTCAGCGCGTAGTAGGTGCTGCCGCTGCGGACGTTGAAGCCGAGGGAGCAGCGTCCGCCGCCGGCGTAGATGGCCTGTCCGCCCGCGATGAGCTTGTTGAACGTGCCCTCGGTGCGCTTGATGTCGGCCTTCGCGCCCGAGTCGGTGACCGACTCCTTGATCGTGGCGATCTCGGCGGCGGTGACCGAGCTGTCGACGGTCACGACGACCTTGCCGGTGCTCGCGTCGGTGTACCAGGCGGTACCCGCGATGTCGGCGCCGCGGACGGCCGAGCTGGCGTCGGCGAGCGCGGCCTTCGACACGGTGGCGTCCGGTGCCGCCTGGGCTACCGCGGTGGGTGCAGCAAGCGCGACAGCGGTGACCAGACCTGAGGTCGCGGCGATGAGGCGAGCGCGTCTGGAGAGCGAGCTGAGGGGGGCGAAGCGCTTGAAGGTCACAGGATCCTCCGTCATTGGGGGTGTCAGGTCCGCTGGGTGGGCGGGCCGGGATGTGCGGCTGTCCTCGACCGCGGGTTCTGGTCGTGGACCTGCCAACCGCACGACTCGAATCCTTGACTCCGCTTGCACCGGTGACAAGGTCGCCTTCCGGACCGCGACGGAGAACGGACCCTGAACTCCGCTATGCGTGCGAGTGGCCTCCGAACAACGGGGTCCGCCCACCGAACGGAGGCGGACAGCGAATTGCAGCAAAGCCCGTAACGGGGATCGGACGTCGGCGGCTGTCTACGCGCATCGCGTTCCTACACACCGCCGCTGCCCGCGGGCCGCGCCGCCGGCCGTGCCCACGGTCCGGACCGGGCCGGCCGGGGCGCGGCCCGTTCGGACGGCTTACCAGTGTTTTGCCCGGGCGCCGCAGGTGGCCGGAATCAGCCCCTCCGGCGAGAACCGGCCGCACTCCGGGCGCAGAACAGTCCGGGGCGGCACTCTTGCGACGCCGTCCCGGGGTGTGCTGCGGAAGCCGTGGGAGCCCTGTGGCCCCGCCGGCTCGGACCTCGGCCGCTCGGATCCCGCCGGCTCGGACCTCGGCGGCTCAGACCTCGGCGAACGGATCGTCGATGAAGGGCGTCGCCTGGTGGAAGTAGAGCCGCCAGCCGCTCCCGGTCAGCCGCCACAGCGAACTGCGATGGGACCGCAGGCCGTTCGACTCGGTGTCGAAGGTGAGGTGCACCAGGTCGGGGGCGAGCTGGTCACCCCGCATCCGGGTCGCGACGAGCGAGTCGCGGCGGGGCGCCTCCGGGTCCGTGAGCATGGCGATGATCGTGTCCCGCTCCCAGAGCCGGCCGCTGGTGCCGATCTCCCGGAAGTCGGGGTGCAGCAGGGTGGCCAGCACGTCCGCCGAGGCCCGTACCACGGGGTCGAGGAGGCGGAGCTCGCCCTCTACGGCTGCGTCCACGGCGGGCAGGGGCTCAGTCACGCGTCATCTCCACAAGCTTGACCACGGTGTTCCAGTTACGGCTGGTGGCGACGAGGCCACGGGTGAGGGCGGGACGGCCGAGCGCCACGGCGAGCTTGGAGCGGCCGAGCCCCTCGGGCGCGTACAGATACAGGGCGCGGTCCCCGAGCCGGAACTCCTCCGGGCGGAACGCGTCGGCGTCGAGCGAGGCGAACCGTGCCGCGTCGAGGGGCTTGTCGACGTACGTGACGTGCAGCTGCTTCGCCTCGAGCTCGGCGGCGGGGAAGGGGCAGGCGTCGGCCACGGCCGCGAGATAGGCGCCCGAGCGGACGAGGCAGTCGACCGGGAAGCCGAAGTGCTCCTGGATCGCCCGCTCCAGCCCGGCGGCGAGCTCGCCCTCGTCGTCCGACGCGCTGCGGAAGACGGCGTTCCCGCTCTGCAGGTGGGTGGCGACGTCCTCGTGCCCCAGCCCACCGAGCAGCGTGCGCAGTTCGGCCATCGGGACCCGCCGGTGGCCGCTGACGTTGATCCCCCGCAGCAGCGCCGCGTACATCGTGCTCATGTCCCCACCCTAGAGCTTCCTCATGGAACAGGCCGCCGCGCCCCGTGGGGGAGGGCGCGGCGGCCTCCTGCATGTGCTGTGCGGCCCTTCGGACCTACTCCACGATCTTCAGGAGCTTGTTCGCGGTGCCCTCGGTCGCGTTGGAGATGGCGTCCGGGGTGGCGCCGTCGGTGAGCGCCGTGGCGACCTCCTCGGGGGTGGCGTCCGGGTGACCGCCGAGGTAGACGGCGGCCGCGCCGACCACGTGCGGGGTCGCCATGGACGTACCCGAGATGGTGTTCGTGGCGTCGTCGCTGTCGTTCCAGGCCGACGTGATGTCCGAGCCGGGCGCGTAGATGTCCACGACCGAGCCGAAGTTGGAGAACGACGACTGCTCGTCGTCCACCGTGGACGAGGCGACCGTGATGGCCTCGGGGACGCGGGAGGGGGAGCCCTCGCCGGCGTCGCTCGACTCGTTGCCCGCGGCGACCGCGAAGGTGACGCCGGAGGCGATGGCCTTCTGCACGGCCGCGTCCAGCGCCGGGTCCGCGGATCCGCCGAGGCTCATGTTGGCGACGGACGGGCCCTGGTGGTTCTCGGTGACCCAGTCGATGCCCGCGACGACCTGCTCGGTGGTGCCCGAGCCCGCGTCGTCCAGGACGCGGACGGCCACGATCTTCGCCTTCTTGGCCACCCCGTGCGATGCGCCCGCGATGGTCCCGGCCACATGGGTGCCGTGTCCGTTGCCGTCGTCGGCGTCGTCGTCGTTGTCCACGGCGTCGAAGCCCGACGTGGCGCGGCCCTCGAAGTCGTTGTGGGTGATGCGGACACCCGTGTCGATCACGTACGCCGTGACGTCGCCGCCGGCGGCGTCCGGGTAGGTGTACGCGTCGTCACCGGCGGTCTCGGCCTGGTCGATCCGGTCCAGCCCCCACGACGGCGGGTTGTCCTGGGTGGCGTCGATGTGGAACTTCTTGTTCTGGACGACCTTGGAGACGGCCGGGTCGGCGGCGAGCCGCTTGGCCTCGGTCTCCGAAAGCCCGCTGGCGGAGAAGCCGTTGATGGCCGACTTGTAGTTCCGCTGGAGCTTGCCGCCGTACTCCTTGGCCAGCCCGGCCTTGTCGGCCTTCTGGTCCAGCATCACGATGTAGCTGCCGGAGACGGCCGTCGCCGCGTCCGCGCCGTAGACGGTGCCCATCGCGGGCGCCGGAGCGGCTCCGGCGAACGGGGTGGTGAGCAGGGTGACGCCGGCGGCGGCTGCCACGGCGGTTATCGCGGCGGTGAGCTTGACCGAACGCACGCGCTTGTGAAGTGCCATGAAGAGGGGTCTCCTCGTCATTCTTTGTGGGGGGATTGGCCCTCGGCCGGAAGATCTCCGGGGGCTGCCTCGAAACACTGCTCGATTGACGCGCCCAGATCAAGAACTTCATGCAGCCGTCACCCACTCGGCAAACTTTGGTCACAGAAAACCTGCGCACATCGCTCGATGCCGGGCAAACCGCCGCGAGCTTTTTTCGAACATGAAGGCCCACATACGCTTCTGACGGGTGAACTCGGCGCGATCGAGGGCGCATGACCGCACATCACTGCTAATGAGCGCGTGAGTGGAATGGGACGTTTCGGTTGTGCGGACCGTGCGCACACCACCGGGACCGCCCCGCCGGCGAGGAGCCCGAGCACGGGAGCGGTCCCGGTGACATGCGGTCGGATCAGCTCTTCGCGGGCGGCAGTTCGGCCTCGATGAGGTCGGCGGCCCGCACGCTCCCGCCCTCCCCCGCCATCCGCTCCTGGATCCGGGCCAGCCTCGCGGCCACGTCGGGGTCGTCCACCAGGGCGAGCACCGCGGCACGCAGGGAGGCGGCGTCGGCCTCCTCCTTCGGCAGGTGCCGGGCGACGCCGAGGGCCTGGAGCATGTCCGCGTTGCCGAACTGGTCCACGGCCTGCGGGACCGCCACCATCGGGGTGGCGGTGGCGAGCCCCTCCTGGCTGCCGCCCGCGCCCGCGTGGGTGATGAAGGCGTCCGCCTGCTTCAGCACGGACAGCTGCGGGACCCGGGAGTGCACCTCGACACTGTCCGGTACGTCGCCGAGCGCGGAGGGGTCCACCCGGCTGCCGATCTGCAGCACCACGTGCCAGCCCGGCAGGTCGCCGAACGCCTTGACGCACTCGCGGTAGAACGCCGGCTCGTCGGTGAACGAGGACCCGAGGGAGACCAGCAGGACCTTCTCGGCACCGGCGGGCCGCTTCCACTCGCCCTGGCCGGCCCGGTCGCCCTGGCAGGCGCCGACGAAGGTGAACCTGGCGTGATCCACCCGGTCGGCGTTCGGCTGGAGCGCCTCGGGGATCAGTACGAGACCGCGGCGCGGCCGGGCCACGAAGTCGTCCGATGAGAGGTCGCCCAGACCGTTCCCGGCGAGCCACGCGGCGAAGCGCGCGTAGTACGCCCGGCCCCGCTCGGTCTGCTTCAGCTCGGCGGTCGCGGGGTCGCCGACCTCCTCCGCGTACCCCTCCCAGGGGACGAGATTGGGCCAGAGCTGGACGGCGGGAACGCCCCAGCGGTGGGCGAGGACGCGGGCCGGGTAGGAGGTGATGTCGTGCAGGACGAGGTCGGGCTCGTCCCCGTCGAAGGCGTCGGCGAGCTGCGGAAGGGCCTGGACGGCGTCCTCCAGGAACGGCTCGATGTTGTCGATGAGTTCGGTGCCCCAGTCCTCCGGGTTGTCCGCGGTGGGCAGCACGGAGGTATAGATCACCGGCTCGGCCCCGGTGGCGGCGACCGTCCCGGCGAAGGAGGCCGGGATGGCGTAACTGACGCGGTGCCCACGGGCGACGAGCTCCCGGATCACTTCGAGGCTCGGGTTCACATGTCCGTGGGCGGCGATGGAGAACATGGCGATGTGGGCAGGCGGGGTCGTTGGCATGCCGCCACCCTAAACGAGACGAGACGTCTCGTCCACCAGAATATGCGGGCCTGGCCCCGCCCGGTTCAGCGCTGGTAGCGGGCCAGCACCCGGTTTCCGTCGTCGACCAGGCGTTTTCTCAGCTCCTCGGTGCCGATGGCCCCGCTGTAGTACTCCTGGAGGGCGGGCGTGGCGACCTTGTCCTTCCACTCGGGATAGCCGCGCACCGACTGCGCGGGGGCGGGGCGCAGCGCACGGGCGAGCGCGGTGCCGGTCGCCCAGCCGTTCTCCTCGGTGTGCAGCGCGGGATCGGCCAGCGCCTCGGTGCCGGTGGGCAGCATCCAGTCCCCCTTGGCCAGCCGCACCATGTTCGCGGGGCGCAGCAGGAAGTCGATGAATTGCGCGGCCTCCTTCTTGTGCGGGCTGTCCTCGGCGACCGAGAGGGTCTGCGGGCTGACCCCCTGGGCGAGCCCTCCACTGCCGGCCGGGGCCGGCAGCACCGTCCACCCGAAGCCCTCGGGGGCCTGCTCGACGACCTGCTGGCGGTAGGAGAAGCCGAGCGGGACCATGGCGTACTTGCCGCCGAAGAAGCCGGGGAGCGTGTCCGACCCGCCCATGCCGAGCGCCGAGCGCGCGGCGCTGTGATCGGAGTTGACCTGGTCGCGGACCGTGCCGGGCATGATCCGGTCGCCGGCGTCGGACCGGATGGTCACCTTGCCGTCCGCGCCCCGGTGGAAGAGCTGCCCGCCGGCCGAGAGGCCCAGGTTGAGGGTGACGGAGACCGGCTCCTTGAGCGGCCAGGCGACCCCGTACGTCCCCTTCGTCGTCAGCTTCTCGCTGACCTGGCGGAATTCCGGCCAGCTCCAGGGTTTCTCCGGGGTCGGGATCCGGACACCCGAGGACGCGAGGATCTTCGTGTTGGCGATGAGGACCTTGGGTTCCTGGAGGAAGGGGACCCCGTAGACGCCGCCGTCGAAGGTGGTGGTCTCCCAGGACTGCCGGGGGATGTCCCGGGTCAGCCGGCCGGGCAGCAGGTCCCGCAGATCGGCGAGGTATCCGCCGTACGCGAAGTCCGCGAGGTCGTCGGAGGCGTCGTGGATGATGTCGGGCGCCTCGCCGCCCTCGAAGGAGGTGAGCAGCTGGTCGTGCACGTTGTCCCAGCTGCCCTGGACGTAGTCCACCTGGATGCCCGGGTGGGCGGCGTTCCACTCGCGTACGAGCTGCTTGTTGGCGTCGACGGACTCCTTCTGCCAGGCCAGCGACTGGAAGCTGAGCCGGATCGTGCCGTCGGCGTCCCTGCCGTGGCCCTCTCCCGAGCAGCCGGTCAGCAGGAGGGCGAGCGCGGTGGCCGTCGCGGCGAGCGCGGGCAGGCGGCGGCGCATCAGTGCTTCACCGCCCCGGCGGTCAGGCCGCCCGTGATGCGCTTCTGGATGACCGCGAAGAGCACGAGCGAGGGAAGGGTGGCGAGGAACGCGGCGGCGGCGAGCGGTCCGAGGTCGGCCACACCCTCCGCGCCGAGGAAGTGGGTGAGTACGACCGGCAAGGTCTGCTTCTCCGGGGTCTTGAGCAGGACGAGCGCGAAGAAGAACTCGTTCCATGCGGTGATGAACGCGAAGAGCGCGGTGGCGACGATCCCCGGGGCCAGCAGCGGCGCGGTGACCGACATGAGGATCCGCGCCCTCCCCGCCCCGTCGACCGCGGCGGCCTCCTCCAGCTCGGGCGGCACGGCCCGTACGTAGCCGGCGAGCATCCAGAGCGCGAAGGGGAGTGACCAGACGACGTACACCAGGATCAGCCCCCACAGCGAGTTGATCAGGTGCAGGTGCTTGAGGACCAGGAAGAGCGGGATGATCACCAGGACGAACGGGAACGCCTGGCTGACCACGACCCACCCGGTGGCGGCCGTGGACAGCCGCCCCCGGTGGCGGGCCATCACATAGGCCATGGGGGTGGCGATGACGACGGCGATCAGGGCGGCGCAGAGCGCGGCGGTGAGCGAGTTGGCCGCGGCCCGCAGCAGCGGCTGTTCGTCGAAGGCCTGCCGGAAGTTGTCCAGCGTCGGGTCCTCGGGGATCCACGTGGGGTGCAGCGATCCGAGCTCACGGGCCGGCTTGAAGGCGGTGGAGATCAGCCAGAGGAAGGGGAACGCCAGGAAGACGAGGTAGCACAGGAGCGCGGCGTACTGCCCGGCGCGCGCGGTTCTGCCCGTACGGAGGCTCATGCGTCCTCGCCTCCCCTGAGCCGGCCGACGAGATAGAAGGCGAGGAGCACCGAGATGACGGCGACCATCACGCATCCCATGGCGGCGGCGTAGCCGAACTGCCCGTAGCGGAACGCCTCCTCGTAGGCGAAGAGCATCGGCAGCCGGGTGCGGCCGCCGGGTCCGCCGCTGGTCAGGACGTAGACCAGGGCGAAGGAGTTGAAGTTCCAGATGAAGTTGAGCGCGCTGATCGCGAGTGCCACCGGCCTGATCGCGGGCCAGGTGACGGTACGGAAGCGGCGCCAGGCCCCGGCTCCGTCGAGGGCGGCCGCCTCGTGCAGCTCGTCCGGGGTGTTCTGCAGACCGGCGAGCAGCGCCACGGCGGTCTGCGGCATACCGGCCCAGACGCCGACGACGATCACGGCGGGCAGCGCGGTGGCGAGCCCGGTCAGCCAGTCCCTGCCGTCGCCGAGGCCGAGGTCCCGGATGGTCTCGTTGAGGATGCCCGCGTCGGGGTTGTAGACCAGGCGCCACATGATGCCGACGACGACCTCGGGCATGGCCCAGGGGACGATCGCCAGCGCCCGGGCGAGCCAGCGCATCCGCAGGTTCGCGTTGAGCAGCAGGGCGAGGCCGAGGGCGAGCACGAACTGCGGGACCGTGACCCCCACGGCCCAGAGCAGACCGATCCGGAACGAGTCCCAGAACAGGGTGTCGTGCAGCAGGTCCTGGAAGTTGAGGACGCCGATCCACTGGGTGGAGCGGGTGCGGCCCGACTGCGCGTCGGTGAAGGCCAGCAGGATGCCGTACAGCAGCGGGCCGACGCTCAGGATGAGGATCGGGATCAGTGCGGGCAGCACCAGGAACCAGGTGGCGCCGTCCCGCCGGCGGCTCCCGCCCGGCCCGCCGTGTGGGCGCGTGCGCCCGGACCGCGTCGTTGCGGTCGCCAGTGTCATGAATTCGACCCCTTTGTCATTCCTGGATCGGTTTCATCCCCGTATGGCCGACCGAGCGGCCCTCGTCATCGTGCTGACGGGCCGCCCGTTCGTCAAGGTGGCCTGCGAGGATGAGAAAATCGGGGCCATGGACGAATTGCGCGCACGCGAGGTACTGACGGCCGCCGGTCTGCCCACCGGTGCGGAGCTCCTCGCGCTGGGCGAGAACGCGGTGTTCGCCGTCGACGGCCTGGTGGCCAAGGTCGGCCGGGACGCCACCCACCACCCGGAGCTGCGGGAACGGGCCGAGCGCGAGGTGGCCGTCGCCCGGTGGCTGGCCGACGCGGGCGTACCCGCCGTCCGGGCCGCCGAGCCGGAGGCCCGCCTGGTGGAGGGCCACCCGGTGACCCTGTGGCACCGGCTGCCCGAGGCCGTACGGCCGCCCGAGCCGCGCGACCTCGCCCCGCTGCTCACCCAGGTCCACGCGCTGCCCGCGCCGGGGGACTTCACGCTGCCGCGCCGCGAGCTGCTGGGCGGTGTCGAGCGCTGGCTGCGGCTCGCGGGCGACGCGATCGACCCGGCGGACGCCGACTATCTGCGCGGCCGGCGCGACGGCTTCGCGAAGGCGGCGGCGGCCCTCGCCCCGCACCTGCCGCCGGGCCCCATCCACGGCGACGCGCTCCCCCGCAACGTCCATGTCGGGCCGGACGGACCGGTCCTGGTCGACCTGGAGACCTTCTCCGCCGATCTGCGCGAGCACGACCTGGTGGTCCTGGCGCTCTCCCGTGACCGCTACGGCCTGCCCGCCGAGGCCTACGACGCGTTCACCGAGGCGTACGGCTGGGACGTGCGAGGCTGGGAAGGCTGCGCGGTCCTGCGCGGCGCCCGCGAGACGGCCAGCTGCGCCTGGGTCTCCCAGCACGCCCCGGCGAACCCGAAGGCGCTGGCCGAATTCCGGCGCCGGGTGGCCTCCCTGCGCGAGGACGACCCCGAGGTGCGCTGGTACCCGTTCTGAGCGGGGCCGCGCCGCACGAAAGCCCGGGTCCGGCACCGGGCCGGCGCGTATGCTGCCGTCTGTTTGTCCCGACCCGGCCGGCGCACCATCGCAACAGCGCGCCATCCGGACACCGCACCGTCCCATCAGCAGCATTCACGCACGCATTGGAGCTTGTCATGACCATATCCCGCCTGCCCGTGGTGGCATGGAGCCTCGCGACGGTGGCGGCCGGTGCGCTCCTCGTCGGCTGCTCGGGCTCGGTGTCCATCGGGAACGTGGAACCGAAGAAGTCCGCCGGCGCGTCGGAGGGATCCGACGGGGGTTTCGCGCCGAAGGTGTCCGCTGCACAACTGGGCGACACGGTGGCCGAGAAGCTGGCCGCCACCACCGGCCAGCCGAAGCCGGACGTCACCTGCCCCGACGACCTGGTCGGCAAGGTCGGCACCACCACCCGCTGCACGCTGAAGGCCGCCGACGGCAGCACCCTGGGCGTCACGGTCACCGTCACCGCGGTCGACGGCGACAAGATCGACTACGACATCAAGGCCGACGACACGCCCACCCCGGCCCCCAACTGATCCCAGGCCCCTCCCGGACCACCGCCCCCGCAGCCGCGGTCATCGCATCCGGGGGATGAGCGGCCAGGCAGCTTCGACGACCGCCGCCGGGTCCGCAGTACGCCGCAGATAGGCCTGCAGGGAGAGGGACTGCTCGGCCGCCGCGCGCACCTGGAGGCCGTGCAGCTCCTCCAGGCCCATCACCCCGACGGGCTGGTGCTTCTCCCCCATGCGCCGCACCACACGGGCCGCGGCCACGGCGTCCGCCCGCGCGTCGTGCGCGTCCTCCAGCGACACCCCGTAGTGGGCGCAGAGCGCGTGCAGCGCCCGCTTCCCCTTCCGGTACTTGTCGACGTGCTTGTCGATCACCAGAGGGTCGATGACGGGTGAAGGAGCGTCGCCCAGGCGCTCGCTGACCGACTCGATGCCGTACCGCCGGCACTCACGGTCGAGCAGGGACAGGTCGTACCGCGCGTTCATCACCACCAGCGGGGTCCCCGAGCGCAGCCCCTCGGCGACGGCCGCCGCGATCTCCTCGACCGCGGCCGCGGCCGGCGCCCCGTGCGCGCGGGCCCGTTCCGTCGAGATGCCGTGGATCGCCGATGCCTGCTCCGGTATGGCCACACCGGGATCCAGCAGCCAGGTCCGCTCCCGCGACACCGATCCGTCCGCCTCGAGCCGGACGACCGCCGCCGTCACGATGCGGTCGGTCTCGACGTCCGTCCCCGTGGTCTCCAGGTCGAACGCCAGCAGCGGTCCGCTGATCCAGCTCATCCCGTACCTCCTCATATGGTGCGTTCCCCCAAGTGATGACCACCTTCGCACGCACCACTGACAACGCCGGAAGGGGCGTCAGGAGACGGGCCTGGAGTCCGTCCAGACCGACTCGAACTCCTCGCGGTAGGTCTCGAAGAGGCCGTGCTCGCTGTCCTGCCCCGCCCTGACCACCGCACGCCCTCCGCCGCGCAGCACCAGCACGGGCGCCTCCATGCCGCGTGCGCGCCGCAGATACGGCTGGACGACCCCCACCGCGTCGGGCCCGTCCCCGTCCACCAGGTACGCCGTGAACCTCGGCGTCTCGTCGAAGACGTGGATCTGGAAGGCGCCCGGGTCGCGGAGCTTGGAGCGGACCCGGCGCATATGGAGGATGTTCATCTCCACGGACCGGCTCAGCTCGCCCTTCTTGAGACCCAGTTCGCGCTCCCGGCGCTTGACCGCGCTGCTCGCCGGGTTGATGAACAGCAGCCGGACCCGGCAGCCCGACTCGGCGAGGCGGACCAGCCGGCGCCCCGAGAAGTTCTGGGTGAGGAGGTTGAGCCCGATGCCGATCGCGTCCAGCCGGCGGGCCCCGCCGAACAGGTCCTCGGCGGGCAGCTGGCGCTGCAGCCTCACCCGGTCCGGGTGGACGGAGACCACGTCGGCGTACCGGTCGCCGACCAGCTCCTCCACGGCGTCGACCGGCAGCCGCTCGGCGGACGGGACCGCGGCTCCGCTGCCGAGGATCTCCAGGAGCCGCGCGGAGGCCCGCTCGGCCTGCGCCAGGACGGCCTCGTTCAGCGCGCGGTTGCGGGAGACGACGTTGCGCGCGACCTCCAGCTCGTCCAGGGCGAGCTCCACCTCGCGGCGGTCGTCGAAGTACGGCTCGAAGCACGGCCAGTGCTGGACCATCAGCTCCCGCAGCTGCGGGAGCGTGAGGAAGCTCAGGACGTTGTCGTCGGCCGGGTCCAGCAGATAGCCCTTGCGGCGGGAGACCTCCCGGACCGCGACGGCGCGCTGCACCCACTCCTGCCCCGCCGGCCCCGCGGCGGCCACCACCCAGTCCTCGCCGTGCACCGGCTCGTAGATCGGCCGGATCACGGCGGAGACCACGGCGCGCAGCCGCTGTTCCACCAGATTCAGCCAGATGTACGCCCGCCCGGCGCGCTGGGCCCGCGTGCGGACCTCGTTCCAGGCGTCCGCTCCCCAGTTGAGATCGGCACCGATCTCCATGGGCTGTGCGAGGGAGACAGCACCTGGCGGGGCATCGGTCGATTCCCCCTCGTGACCCGCGTCACCTGGGGGCAGCTCGAACCCTCCCGAGCTCACCCGTGTACCGCCTTCCACTCCCCCACCAACGATCAAGGAAGGGTACTCCGGTAGCGGGAGCCGGTGCAGCAGGATGCACAGGCTCCTTACTCAACTCTCCTATGCGGCAGGCTCGTTCCTTGCGGTGAGATCGGGTGGAGTGAGATGGTTCATAGTGATTGCGCACCCCCTCGCACGCCGCATGACGGACGGAGGAGCGGCCCGGCGGCCCGGACCCCTGTCCGGGCGACACCGAGGTGTCCCAGGTTGACCGGCACGGCGGGAAGACGCGACGGGACCCGGCCGCACCGGTCGACGTACTAGGTACAGGACCGTCTTTCGGGGAGTATCGGGGCGAAAACCCCCCAGCACCCGGATCAGAAGTGGAAGAGTCCTATCTATGCAGGTCTGGCCGGGACACGCGTATCCCCTCGGCGCCACGTACGACGGCGCAGGAACCAACTTCGCGGTCTTCTCGGAGGCCGCCGACCGAATCGAGTTGTGCCTGCTGCACGACGACGGTTCAGAAACGGCGGTGGAACTCCGCGAGACCGACGCCTTCGTCCGTCACGCCTATCTGCCCGGGGTGATGCCGGGGCAGCGCTACGGCTTCCGGGTGCACGGACCGTACGAGCCGCAGCGCGGACAGCGGTGCAATTCCGCGAAACTGCTCCTCGATCCGTACGCACGTGCGATCTCGGGGCAGATCCAGTGGGGCGAGGCCGTCTACGGCTACCCGTTCGGCAAGCCGGACGAGCGCAACGACCTCGACTCGGCGCCGCACACGATGAGCTCCGTCGTGGTCAATCCGTACTTCGACTGGGGCGACGACCGCCGCCCCCGTACGGACTACCACCGCACGGTGATCTACGAGGCCCATGTGAAGGGCCTGACAATGCTCCACCCGGGTCTGCCCGAGGAGCTGCGCGGCACGTACGCGGGGCTGGCGCACCCCGAGATCATCGCGCATCTGACCGAGCTGGGCGTCACGGCGATCGAGCTGATGCCGGTGCACCAGTTCGTCCAGGACCACCGGCTCGCCGACGCCGGGCTGGCCAACTACTGGGGCTACAACACCATCGGCTTCTTCGCCCCGCACAACGCGTACGCCTCCTGGGGCGACCGCGGTGAGCAGGTGCTGGAGTTCAAGCAGGCCGTGAAGGCGCTGCACCAGGCGGGCATCGAGGTGATCCTCGACGTGGTCTACAACCACACGGCCGAGGGCAACCACCTCGGTCCGACGCTCTCCTTCCGGGGCCTGGACAACGCCTCGTACTACCGGCTGGCGGACGACCAGAAGTACTACATGGACACCACCGGCACGGGGAACTCCCTGCTGATGCGGTCCCCGCACGTCCTCCAGCTGATCATGGACTCCCTGCGGTACTGGGTGACCGAGATGCATGTGGACGGTTTCCGCTTCGACCTGGCCGCGACCCTCGCACGCCAGTTCCACGAGGTGGACCGGCTGTCCTCGTTCTTCGACCTGGTGCAGCAGGACCCGGTGGTCAGTCAGGTGAAGCTGATCGCCGAGCCCTGGGACGTGGGCGAGGGCGGTTACCAGGTGGGGAACTTCCCGCCGCTGTGGACCGAGTGGAACGGCAAGTACCGGGACACGGTGCGGGACCTGTGGCGGGGCGAGCCCCGGACCCTCGCGGAGTTCGCCGGGCGTCTCACGGGCTCCTCGGACCTCTACCAGGACGACGGCAGGCGCCCGCTGGCCTCGATCAACTTCACCACCTGCCACGACGGCTTCACGCTGCACGACCTGGTCTCGTACAACGACAAGCGCAACGACGCCAACGGCGAGGGCAACCGGGACGGCGAGAGCCACAACCGCTCGTGGAACTGCGGAGCGGAGGGGGAGACCGACGACAAGGAGGTCCTGGAGCTGCGCAGCCGTCAGATGCGCAACTTCATCGCCACGCTGATGCTCTCCCAGGGCGTGCCGATGCTGAGCCACGGCGACGAGTTCGCCCGGACGCAGCGGGGCAACAACAACGGCTACTGCCAGGACAACGAGCTCTCCTGGGTCCACTGGCCCGATCCGGCGGCGGCTTCGCGCGGCGAGGACGGCGAGGAGGACGCCGGCGGTACGGACACGAGTCTGCTGGAGTTCACCCGGGCCATGGTCTGGCTGCGCCGCGACCACCCGGTCTTCCGGCGCAGACGCTTCTTCCACGGCCGCCCGGTGGAGGGCACGCACGACGAGCTGTCGGACATCGCGTGGTTCACCCCCCGGGGGGACGAGATGACCCAGCGGGACTGGCAGGCGGCGCACGCGAAGGCCATGACGGTCTTCCTGAACGGCCACGCCATCTCGGAGCCGGGGCCACGCGGGGAGCGGATCTCCGACGACTCGTTCCTGCTCATGTTCAACGCGGGCGCGGAGACACTGGAGTTCGCCGTCCCGATGAACCACGGCAAGCAGTGGCAGGTCGTCGTGGACACGGCGATCCCGGACGGGGTGCCGCCGGGGGCCGGGCCCAAGGTGTCGGCGGGCGAGCGGGTGACGCTCGTCGGGCGGAGCCTGACGGTGCTCAAGCGTCCGGCGTAGACCGTTGGGGTGACGGACCGGCCGGGCGGGCGTGCCCGGCCGGTCCGGGTGGCGCAGAAGGTGGGAGAGAGGCGTCCGGCTGGGTACGTACGAGTCCATGACGCCCACCGCCACGTACCGGCTGCAGCTCCAACCGGACTTCCCGTTCGCCGCCGCCGCGGACGCCGTGCCGTACCTCGCCGAGCTCGGTGTCTCCCATCTGCATCTGTCCCCCGTCCTGGAGGCCGTGCCGGGGTCCGGGCACGGTTACGACGTCGTCGACCACAGCACGGTGCGGGCCGAGTTCGGCGGCGAGGAGGGCCTGCGGGAGCTGGCCGGCACGGCGCGCGCCCACGGTCTCGGGCTGATCCTGGACATCGTGCCGAACCACATGGCCGCCGCGCCCCGGCACAACCTGCCGCTGTGGGAGGTGCTGCGCGAGGGCCCGGAGTCCCCGTACGCCCGCTGGTTCGACATCGACTGGGCGGCGGGCGGCGGCAAGGTGCTGCTGCCCGTGCTGGCGGGGCGCATCGGCGAGGAGAGCGACGGATTCGAACCGGGCACCCGGGACGACGGCACGCCGGTGCTCCGTTACGGCGATCTGGAGTTCCCGCTGCGCGAGGGTACGGCGGACCTCGCGCTGCCGGAGCTGCTGGCCGCCCAGCACTACCGGCTCGCCTGGTGGCGGCTGGCCAGGACGGAGCTGAACTACCGGCGGTTCTTCACCATCTCCGAACTGATCGGTGTCCGGGTGGAGCACCCCGAGGTGTTCGCCGCCACCCACGGCAAGATCCTCGAACTGGTCCGCGAGGGGGTCGTCGACGGTCTGCGCATCGACCACCCGGACGGGCTGGCGGACCCCGCCGCGTATCTGGGGCGGCTCGGTGACGCGACCGGCGGGCGGTGGACGGTGGTCGAGAAGATCCTCACCGGTGACGAGGCCCTGCCGGCCGGCTGGGCCGTCGCGGGGACCACCGGCTACGACGCGCTGCACCGGATCGACGGCCTGTTCACCGACCCGATGGGCGCGGCGGACCTGCTCGGCCGCTACCGGGACTTCGCGGGCCCTCCCGGGGACCGCGGCGGCTACTGGACCGCGACCGTCCGCCGGGCGGCGTACCGCGTGGTCACCCATGAGCTGGCCGCGGAGACGGAGTGGCTGACGCGTCTGGCCGTCGAGGTGTGCGCCGGGGACACGGCCCTGCGCGACCACGCGCCGTGGGCGCTCCACACGGCGGTCCGTGAGCTCCTGGTGCGGGTGCCCGTCTACCGGCCGTACGTGACCGCGGGCGGCCCGCTCACCGAGATCGCGGAGTCGACGCTCCCGGCCGAGGCGGTGCGGGACGCCAAGGCGGTGTTCTCGGTCTCGCAGGAGGCGGAGGCCGTCGACGTGGTGCGGGACCTCGCGCTGGGCCGGCTGGGCGACGGGCCGGCGCACGCGGCGTTCTGCGCCCGGTTCGCGCAGACGGCGTCCGCGCTGCACGCCAAGTCGGTGGAGGACACCGCGTTCTACCGTTACGTCCCGCTGATCTCGGCGACCGAGGTGGGCGGCGACCCGGGCCGGCCGGCGGTGAGCCCGGAGGAGTTCCACGCGTTCTGCGCGAGGATCGCACGGGACTGGCCGGCGACCGGCACGGTGCTGACCACCCACGACACCAAGCGCAGCGGGGATCTGCGGGCCCGGATCGCGGTGCTGTCCGAGTGCCCCGAGCGCTGGTCCGCGCTGGTGGCGCAGCTGTCCAGGGCCGCGTCCGCGCCTGCCCCGGACCCGCAGCTGGCCTGGCAGGCCTGGCAGTCCGCGTACGGCTGTGTGGGCCTGCCCGCCGGGGAGATGGCGGGGAGGCTGGAGCCGGCCCTGCTGAAGTCCGTCCGGGAGGCGGGCCTGTTCACCAGCTGGACCGAGCCGGATCCCGCGTACGAGCGGGCGGTGACCGACTTCGTGGCGGCCGGTCCGGGCAGCGACGCTGGCGAGGCGCGCACGCTGCTGGCCAGGTTCGCGGAGACGCTCGCTCCCTTCGTACGGGCCAATGTGCTGGGTGCCGCGCTGGTGCACCTCACGATGCCCGGCGTGCCCGATCTCTACCAGGGCACGGAGCGGGAGTACATCGCGCTGGTCGACCCGGACAACCGGCGGCCGTTCACCAGGCCCTCCTCGGGCGCCGACGAGAAGGCCGCACTGACGACGGCGGCGCTGCGTCTGCGCCGGGAGCGCCCGGAGCTCTTCGGCGAGTCGGCCACGTACGCCCCGCTGACGGCGCGGGGCGCCGCGGCCGCGCACTGCCTGGCGTTCTGCCGGTCGGGCGAGGTGGTCACGGCGGTGACCCGGCTGTCGTTGCGGCTGGAGGAGGAGGGCGGCTGGCGCGACACGGAGCTGGCGCTGCCCGACGAGGGACCGTGGGCCGATCTCCTGGCGGAAGGGCGGGAGTTCACGGGGCCCGTGGTGCCGGTGGCGGAGCTCTTCACGGACCGGCCGGTGGCGCTGCTGGTGAGGGCGGGTACGGAAGGGCGCTGAGGTACGTCCCGCGACGCAGGGCGAGCGCCGGCAGGCCGGTGTGCCGTCGCGGGCGTGGAGGCACCGCCCCCGGCTTCAGGCCGGGGGCATGGGCAGCGACGCGATGAGCCGGAAGGACATCCGGCCGAAGCTCACCTGGTCGCCGTCGCGCACCACGACCGCGCCGACGACCCGCTGGCCGTTGACGCAGGTGCCGTTGGTCGAGCCGAGGTCGCGCAGGATCCACCGGCTGCCGTGCGCGGTCAGTTCGGCGTGCAGCCGGGACACCGTCTCGTGGCTGAGCCGGAGTCCGTTGCCCGGGTCGCGGCCGATGCGCAGCGGCTGCGGGCCGGGCAGGGGCAGCAGGAGTTTGGGGAGCCGCTCGGACTGCCACGCCCGGCGCACCCGGGCGGGAAAGGCCGAGACCCCGCCCACCGCGCGGAAGAGGCCGCGGGACCAGCGCCCGCCCGGTTCCAGGTCCGAGGTGAGCGCCTTCAGCTCCTCCGACCGCCGGGCGGTCAGGGCCAGTTCCATGCGGCGCAGGAAGGTGTCGTGGGAGAGCTTGCCCTGTGCGGCGCCGTCTCTGAGCACACCGAGTACACGGTCGCGCTCGGCGTCCGAGAGCCGCGCGGGATACGTGGAGGACTCGAAGGAGGACGTCACAGCACCGATTGTCGGTCCGGGAGGCCCGAGGTGTCCAGACGATGCCCGTTTCCGGCCTTCCTGACCTGGGCGGCAGTGGATAAATACCGCTCGCCGGGCGGCGGGAAGTTGTTAGGGTCACGCGCTGCCGCCTTCGGAGGCGGCGTACACGTCGAGGAGACCCTGTGACCCCTGCACCACCGGAACTGACCATCCGTCCGCTCACCGGAGCGGACGAACTCGGTCTCTTCCAGCGGCTTTCCTATGTGCTCGACCATGAGCTCGCCGATGACCTGGCGACGGGCCGCCGCCGCCCCGAGTGGATGTGGGTGGCGCTGCGCGGCGGTCACGTCGTGGCCCGGATCGCCTGGTGGACGGGTGAGAAGGGCGGCGCTCCCCAGCTCCTGGACTTCTTCGACGTGGACGACTCCCTGCCGGAGCCTGAGCGCGGGTCGATCGGGCTGGAGCTGGTGGAGCGGGCGACCGCCGCCGTCGTCCCGGCCGGTAACGCCCGTCCGGAGTACGGCCGTTACCTCCCGCCGGACTGGCGCGAGGACCCCGCCTCGCGCGAGGTCGTGGAGGCCCGGATACTGGTCATGGAGGCGACCGGTGCCCGGCTGCTGGTCGAGCGGCTGCGCCTGGAGTGGCGGGCCGGCACGCCGGTGCCCGAGGACTCCGGCCGGCTGGTCTTCCGCCCGGTCACCGGACGCGAGGACCTCCTCGCGCTGATGACCCCGGTGATGGAAGGCACCCTGGACGCGCACGGCCGGCAGGACCTGGCGTCCGGACTGAGCGCCCGCGAGGCCGCGGAGAAGCAGTACGACGAGGAGTTCGCCGGTCTCCGGTCGCCTCAGGAGTGGTGGCGGATCGCGGAGCTGCCGGGCGGGGAGCCGGTCGGCTTCGTCGTTCCGGCGCGCAACAACTACCACCCGATGATCGCCTACATCGGGGTCCTGCCGGCGCACCGGGGGCACGGCTACATCGACGACGTCCTGGCCGAGGGCACCCGGGTGCTCGCCGCGCAGGGCGTGGAGCGCATCAGGGCGGCGACCGACCTCGGCAACGTACCGATGGCGAAGTCCTTCGCGCGCCTGGGCTACGTCAACTTCGAGCGCGCCTTCGACATGGTGTGGGACCAGCCCTAGCCGACCGGCCGTAAGAAACCGGCTGCAAAAAAGCGGTGGACGCGGCATTCCGGGGGCCGTAGTGTCGGCGCCCGGACACCCGCCCGGACAGGGAAGGAGGCGAAGGACATGCGTGGCAACAGCGTCGACACCATCCGCAGCACCATGTTCACGCGCTCCCGTTCCGTCCGCAGGACGGTGTCGGACTCGGTCTGACCGGGGGCGCCGAGTCCCCGGAGGACCTCACCATGACCGTTCCGGTCATCCGTCCGCTCACCCCGAGCGACGCCCATCTCTTCCATTCCCTCCAAGGCCCTTCCCTGGTCGGCCGTGCCGCGTTCGGGCACCGCTACGTCCCCGTGCACGAGGGCGGTGAGTACCGCCCCGAGTGGACCTGGGTGGCCCTGCGCGACGGGGTCGTCGTCGCCAGGGCGGCCTGGTGGGGCGGGCCCGACGACACCGAGCCCGTCCTGCTCAACTACTTCGACTTCGCCGAGGGCGAGGACGCCGCCGGCACCGAACTGCTGCGCCGCGCCCCGTGGTCCGTCGAGTACGAGCTGATCGTGCCGCCCGCCTGGCGGGAGACGCCCGAGGTACGGGCGGCCGCTTCCGCGCGGATCGCGGCCGCCGAGGCGGCCGGCATGAAACCGCTCGTCGAGCGGTACCGCTACGAGTGGACCACCGCCGACGGTCTGCCCGAGCGGCCCGGCCGGCTGGAGTTCCGCGAGGAGCCCGACGACGCGGTGATCCTGGACGTGCTGCGCCGGGTGCACTCCGAGACGCTGGACGCGCACGCCCGGCGCGCCGTCGAGGGCCCGGGCGGTCTGGAGCGGGCCGCCCAGGAGGAGCTGGACTTCTTCCACTGGTGCCCGTCACCGCGTTCCTGGTGGCAGCTGGCGTACACCCCGGAGGGCACGCTCGCCGGGATCCATGTGCCCGCCCACAACCCGGGCGGGCCGTGCATCGGCTTCATCGGGGTCGTCCCCGAGGCCCGGGGGCACGGTTACGGCTACGACCTGCTCGTGGAGTGCACACGCTTCCTGGTGGAGCACGGCGCGACCTCCGTCGCCGGGGCGACCGACCGGGGCAACGTGCCGATGGCCCGCGCGTTCGCCCGGGCCGGCCATCGCATCACCCAGGAGCGCGTTCACCTGGTGTGAGCGCCGACGCCCCCTGACCCGCCCGTCCGCTGGGCGCGGATCAGGTCGCGGTACCACGCGTAGGACTCCTTGGGGGTCCTGCGCAGGGTCTCGTAGTCGATGTGGACCAGGCCGAAGCGCTTGCTGGCGCCCTCGGTCCACTCGACGTTGTCGGTGAGCGACCAGGTGAAGTAGCCGCGTACGTCGACCCCCGCGTCGATGGCCGTGCGCAGCGCCTCCAGGTGCCCTTCCAGGAAGGCGATGCGGCGGCCGTCGGCGACGGGCTCGTCGACGGCGCAGCCGTTCTCCGTGATGTAGACGGGCGGCAGCCGGTCGCCGAAGCGGTCCCGCAGCTGGCCGAGCGTCTCGGCGAGCCCCTCGGGGACGACGGGCCAGCCGAAGTCGGTGGTGTCGTAGCCCTCGATCTCCCGGATCCCGAAGGGGAGCCCGGCGGGCATCGCGTACCCGGAGAAGGAGTCGAGCGCCTCGGGCCTGGGGGCGCCGACGAGGGTGGGGTTGTAGTAGTTGACGCCGTACCAGTCGAGGGGTGCGGAGATGACCTTGAGGTCGTCCTCGACCGGGCCGGGCATGAGCGCGGCGAAGCCCTCGTCGGGGTAGCGGCCGGTGAGGACCGGGTCGGCGAACAGCCAGTTGGTCAGGGTGTCGTAGATCTCCGCGCCCGCCCGGTCCTCGTCGGAGTCCCCCGCCGCCCAGACGGGGGTGTGCGAGAGCGCGATGCCGATGTTGCCCGCGCCCGCCGCGCGGAGCGCCCGCACGGCCAGTCCGTGGGCCAGCAGCTGGTGGTGGGCGGCCGGCAGGGCGTCGAAGAGGAGCGTGCGGCCGGGGGCGTGCTCGCCGAGGGCGTAGCCGAGCATCGTGACCTCGGCCGGTTCGTTGATGGTGATCCACATGGGGACGCGGTCGGCGAGCCGCTCGGCGACGATCCCCGCGTACTCGGCGAAGCGGTAGGCGGTGTCCCGGTTGAGCCAGCCGCCCGCCTCGTCCAGCGGGAGCGGGGTGTCCCAGTGGTAGAGGGTCGGGGCCGGGGTGATGCCGTGGGCGCAGAGCTCGTCGACGAGCCGGTCGTAGAAGTCCAGCCCGGCGGGGTTGAGCGCGCCGCTGCCGCCGGGGACGACCCGGGGCCAGCTGATGGAGAAGCGGAACGCGTCCGCGCCGAGTCCGGCGAGCAGGGCGACGTCCTCGCGGTAGTGCTCGTGGAAGCCGGTGCCGCGGGTGGTGTCGGTGCCGTCCTTGATCCTGCCGGGCTGTGCGGCGAAGGCGTCCCAGCCGGAGGGCCCCTTGCCGTCGGTGTCGAAGGCCCCCTCCGTCTGGAAAGCGGAGGCGGAGGCGCCCCACAGGAAGTTGGGTGGGAACGTCGGCACGGTCATCTCGGCCTCCAGCAGCCGTAAGAGGGACCTTGTATGACTGCCCGGGCTCGCCGCGTATGAGCAGAACCCGGCAGGGCAATGATCAGGACCAGACCCTAATCGGCAGTTACGTGCTCGCTCCAGTATCCGGGGGTCGTGGGTGTGAATTGCGCCGATCATGGGGCTCCGGCGAGGCATCAGGTCCTGGACGAGGAGTGGTGAATGCGGTTCGAGGTGTGGGCCCCCGAGGCCGGGTCGGTCGAGCTGTGCACGGCGGGCGGCCGGCTGCCGATGGAGGGCGATCCGCTGCGCGCGGGCCGGTGGACCGCGGAGGCGGAGGCGGCGGACGGCGACCGCTACGGTTTCTCGCTGGACGGCGGCCCCGTGCTGCCCGATCCGCGGTCCCGACGCCAGCCGGACGGGCCCGACGGCGAGAGCGCGGTGGTCGACCACGACGCGTACGCCTGGCACACCGTCTGGGCCGGGCGGGGGCTGCCGGGCGCCGTCCTGTACGAGCTGCACGTCGGCACGTTCACGGAGGAGGGCACCTTCGGCGCCGCGGCGGACCGGCTCGGCCGTCTCGTGGACCTCGGCATCACCCATGTGGAGCTGATGCCCGTCTGCCCGTTCCCGGGAACCCACGGCTGGGGGTACGAAGGAGTGTCGCTCTGGGCGGTGCACGAGCCGTACGGCGGCCCGGAGGGACTGAAGCACTTTGTCGACACGGCGCACGGGCTGGGTCTCGCGGTCGTCCTGGACGTGGTCCACAACCATCTGGGCCCCTCGGGCAACTACCTCCCGGCGTTCGGCCCGTACTTCACGGACACCCATCACACCCCCTGGGGTTCGGCCGTGAACCTCGACGCCCCCGGATCGGACGAGGTGCGCGACTACCTGCTGGGCAGCGCGCTCGCCTGGCTGCGCGACTACCGCCTCGACGGCCTGCGCCTGGACGCCGTCCACGCGCTGGCCGACGGCAGGGCGCTCACCTTCCTGGAGGAGCTCTCCACGGCCGTCGACGCCCTGGCCTCGGAGCTCGGCAGACCGCTCGCGCTGATCGCGGAGTCCGATCTCTGCGACCCGAGGACGACCACACCGCGCACCGAGGGCGGCATCGGGCTGCACGCCCAGTGGAACGACGACTTCCACCACGCCCTGCACACCGCGCTCACCGGCGAGTCCCAGGGCTACTACGCCGACTTCGCCACCGCCCCGCTGGCTGCCCTGTCCAAGACCGTGACCAGGGCGTTCTTCCACAACGGCACGTACTCCAGCTTCCGTGGCCGCACGCACGGCCGCCCCGTGGACGTCACCCGCACGCCCGCCCACCGCTTCGTCGGCTACGCCCAGACCCATGACCAGATCGGCAACCGCGCCCTCGGTGACCGGCTCGCCGCCGGGCTCTCCCCGGGCCTCCAGGCGTGCGCCGCGGCGCTCGTGCTCACCGGGCCGTTCACCCCGATGCTCTTCATGGGCGAGGAGTGGGGCGCCCGTACCCCCTGGCAGTTCTTCACGGACCACACCGACCCCGGGCTCGCGGAGGCCGTGCGCAACGGCAGACGGCGGGAGTTCGCGGCCCACGGCTGGGCCGAGGAGGACATCCCCGACCCGCAGGACCCGGCCACCCGGGCCCGCTCCTGCCTCGACTGGAGCGAGCCGGAGCGCGAGCCGCACGCCCGGCTGCTCGCCTGGTACCGCGAGCTGATCGCCCTGCGCCACGCCCTGCCGGACCTCTCCGACCCGGACCTGGCGTCGGTGCGGACGGCGTACGACGAGGAGGCCCGCTGGATCGCCTACCGGCGGGGTGATCTGCGGATCGCCGTCAACCTCTCCGGGAAGCCCGCCGCCATCCCGCTGGGGGCCGGCCGGCACCGGGCGGGCGGGGGCAGGGTGCTGGCCGCCTGGGAACCGGCCGAGGCTCCCGGCGCCGACGGGCTGCTGCACCTGCCGCCGGAGTCCTGCGTGCTGCTCGCCGACGACTGAGCCGCACCGGCCGAACGGCCCGGGCCGCGCAACTCCCTTGCCTTCGTGTGCACTTCAACCTCTATGGTCCAGACCATGTCCGGACGGTCCGGACGGAGGGGGAGCCATGAAGCAGCGATTCCTTGGCCGGTCGGGGCTGCGCGTCAGCGAACTGTGCCTCGGCACGATGACGTTCGGCCAGGACACCGACGAGGCCGAGGCGCACCGCGTCCTCGACACCTTCGCGGAGGCGGGCGGGACGTTCGTCGACACCGCGGACGTCTACCAGCGGGGGGTGTCCGAGGAGATCATCGGCCGCTGGCTGAAGGACCGCCGCCGTGACGACCTCGTCATCGCCACCAAGGTGTTCGGCACGATGGGCGAGGCACCGAACGCGGGCGGGCTGAGCCGCAAGCACATCGTGCGGGCCGTGGAGGACAGCCTGCGGCGGCTCGGCACGGACCACATCGACCTCTACCAGACCCATGTCTGGGACGCGACGACACCGGTGGAGGAGACCCTCGCGACGCTGGACACGCTGGTGAAGGCCGGAAAGGTCCGCTACCTCGGTGCGAGCAACCTCTCCGCGTCGCAGCTCCAGCGCTCCCAGGACCTGGCGCGCCGCAACGGCTGGGAGCCCTACGTCAGCCTCCAGCCGCTCTACAACCTGCTGGCCCGCGAGGTCGAGTGGGAGCTCGCCCCGGTGAGCCTGGCGGAGGGCGTCGGCATCATCCCCTGGAGCCCGCTCCAGGGAGGCTGGCTGACGGGCAAGTACCGGCGGGGCATGACCGCGGTGGAGCCCGGCACCCGCGAGGCCCGCTACCAGCAGGAGCTGGGCCGCGAGGCCTGGCGGGAGCGGGACGACGAGAGGACCTGGCGGGTCGTCGAGACGGTCGTCGCCGTCGCCGAGGAAGCCGGGCGCACGCCGGCGCAGGTCGCCCTGCGCTGGCTGCTCGGACGCCCCGGCGTGACGGCACCGATCGTGGGGGCGCGCACGGCCGCGCAGCTGACCGACAGCCTCGGCGCGGCGGGCTGGGAGCTGACGCCGGAGCAGACGGCCCGGCTGGACACGGCGAGCGAGCGCCCGCTGCCCTATCCGTACGACGTGCTGCACCGGTTCCGGGACCGCGAGCCGCAGGACTGAGGGCCGGGGCCGGCACCGGGAGCCGGGCCCGGGCGCAGGCGCCTACTCGACGACGGCCAGTTCGCGCGCGGTCGTGTTCAGCCGCCGGCCCCCGCTCTCGGTGACCGTGACGATGTCCTCGATGCGGACGCCGAAGCGGCCCGGGAGGTAGATGCCCGGCTCCACGGAGAAGCACATCCCGGGGACCAGCGGCTGCTCCTCGCCCTCGATCATGTAGGGCGGCTCATGGGTGGTGACGCCGATGCCGTGGCCGGTGCGGTGGATGAAGCGTTCGCCGTAGCCGAATTCGGTGATGACGGCGCGGGCCGCCCGGTCGACGTCCTGGCAGGCCACTCCGGGCCGCACCGCACGGCAGCCGGCCTCCTGCGCCTCCCGTACGACGTCGTGGACCCGCTGCTCCTCGGCGGTGGGTTCGCCGACGTGGACCGTACGGGAGGTGTCGGAGCCGTAGCCGTGCTTCAGGCCGCCGAAGTCCAGGACGACCATGTCGCCCCGCTCGATGGTGCGGTCGCCCGCCTCGTGGTGCGGGTTCGCGCCGTTGGGGCCCGACCCCACCACGGTGAAGTCGACCTGGGAGTGGCCGTGTTCCGTGAGGAGCGCGGCCAGGTCGGCGGCCACCTCGCTCTCCCGCCGCCCGGAGAAGCGGACTTTCAGGATCTGCTCGTACGTCGCGTCGGCGGCGGCCCCCGCCGCGGCGAGGCGTTCCAGTTCGGCCGCGTCCTTGACCGCCCGCAGCATGGGCAGGGCGTCGGTGAGCGAGGCGTAGGAGCTGTCGGGCAGGAGCTTGCGCAGGGCCAGCAGGTGCAGCGCCCAGGCGTTGTCGCTGATCCCGAACCGGCCCTTGGCGTGCAGGAGTCCGGCGGTGAGGGTGTAGGGGTTCGCGGCATCGGTCCAGTCCCTCAGGATGAGGGCGGGGGCACCTGCGGCGCGCTCCGCGTCGGCCGCCTCCAGGGCGGGGACGACGAGGACGGGGTCGTGGCCCGCCCTGAGGACGAGGAGGGTGAGGCGCTCGGTCTCGGCGGTCGGCCGGTAGCCGGTGAGGTGGACCATGTCGGGGCCCGGGGCCACGAGGACGCCCGCCAGTCCGGCGGCTTCGGCGGACTCGGCCGCGCGGGTCATCCTGGCCCGGTAGTCGTCGGCGGTGAAGGGCACGGGCTGGTCGGTGCTGGGCATGAGGACCTCCTGGCGGGGCGACACGGCACACAGCATCCTGCCCGGCCGCCCGGCCGTAAGCGAGCGGGATTCCGGGGCGCGCCGCGTCCGGTTCAGGGCAGCCGTACGACGAGGTCGGCGCGGTCCCGGTGCCGCTCGACCAGCCGGGCGTTGCGCTCGTCGGAGCCGGCGACCCAGCGCTCGGCGTACGGACGCGGCTTGCCGAAGCGCACATGCCGGTCCACGAGCCGGCTCACCCGCAGCCCCGGATCGGCGTCCAGGAACCACACCTCGTCCAGCAGTCCGCGCACCGGCGCCCAGGGGCCCTCGTCCAGCAGCAGGTAGTTGCCCTCGGTCACGACGAGCGGGATGTCCGGGGCGACGCACACGGACCCGGCGACCGGTTCCTCCAGCGCCCGGTCGAACGCGGGCGCGTACACCGGGTCGGGGCCGGGCCGGCGCAGCCGCCGGAGCAGGGCCGCGTATCCGGCGGCGTCGAAGGTGTCGGGGGCGCCCTTGCGGCCCGCCCGCCCGAGACGCTCCAGCTCCGCGCCGGCCAGATGGAAGCCGTCCATCGGGACGAGGACCGCGCGGCCGTCGAGCCGTTCGGTGATCCTGGCGGCCAGCGTGGACTTCCCGGCGCCGGGCGCACCCGCGATGCCGAGGATGCGGCGCCCGCCGGCGTCGGCGAGGCCACGGGCGCGTTCCGTCAGCGTGGCGAGATCGCTCGTGTCCATGGCGGGCATTGTCCCCGTACGGGACCGGTACACGTGAGTGTCACGTATAAAGTGTTACGTATAACTCACGCCGTGCCGCACACCGACGAGGTTCCCCATGTCCCACATCGCCCTGGTCACGCTGGTCGTCCGCGACTACGACGAGGCCCTCGCCTTCTACACCGACGCCCTCGGCTTCGAGCTGGTGGAGGACACCGACCGGGGCGACGGCTCCCGCTGGGTCGTCGTCCGGCCGCGGGGCGCCGCGGGTACGGGACTGCTGCTGGCGCGCGCCAAGGACGGGGCCCAGGAGGCGGCCGTCGGGGCGCAGACGGGCGGCCGGGTCGGCTTCTTCCTGCACACGGAGGACTTCGCGGGCGACCACGAGCGGATGCGGGCGGCCGGCGTCCGCTTCCTGGAGGAGCCGAGGCACGAGACGTACGGCTCCGTCGCGGTGTTCGAGGACCTCTACGGCAACCGGTGGGACCTGCTGCAGCCCGCGTGAGTCCCCTGCCCTACCCGGGGCCCGCCGCCCCTGCCATGATCGGCCCATGACATCGGGGGGCACGTCGCCGGCGTACGAGGCACGGTACGGCTGGGACCGCAGGACGTCACTGTTCGTGGTGACGGCGGCGGCCCTCACCACGCTCGTGGCGGTGGCGGACGTCACGCCGGTCCTGCGATGGCCGGGAGTCGTCCTGTTCGGTGGCGCGGGCCTGTTCATGGCGTACGGGGCGACGAGCCGCAAGGTGGCGTTCCGGGTGGACGGGACGGGCGTGCTGCTGGGCGGCTCCCCCGCCCGCTACTCCGCGACCACGGCGCATGTGCCCTGGCAGGACATCACGGCCGTCGTCCTCTGGCAGCAGCACACAGCGGCGGGCATGCGGTGGGTGGGTGTGGCCCGCCGCCCCGACGCGGCTCGGCTGCCCGGGCCGGGGCAGGGGGACCGCCCCCAGGCCGTGATGCGGGCGATGGCCCCGGAGGTTCCCGCCGACGTGGCCCTGGCCTCACGTGCCGTCACCGGCTGGCGCCTCGACCACGCCGCGCTCGCCGCCGCCGTCCACCGGTTCGCGCCGGACGTGCCGGTGGTCGGCGGCTGAGGGCGTCCGCGACCCGGCCCGTACCGACGTCCGGGACCCGCGCTACGCCGGGCCGGCCGCCGCGCGCAGTGCTTCCAGGACCGGCCTGATCAGCGGGTGGCCCTCGGCGCCCTGGCGTACGGCGGCGAAGACGCGCCGGGTCGGGGCGACGCCCTCCACGGGCCGTACGACGACCCCGCCGAGCTCCGTGCCGCGCAGCGCCGAGCGGGGCACCAGCGCCACCCCGGCGCCCGCACCGGCCAGGGCGACGACGGCGTGGAAGTCGTCGGAGGAGTGCTCCAGCAGGGGCTCGAAGCCCGCGTACTCGCAGGCCAGGACCACCACGTCGTGGCAGGGGTTGCCGGGGTACGGGCCGATCCACACGTCCTTGGCGAGATCGGCGACGGCGACGTGGTCCTGGTCCGCGAGGCGGTGGCCGACCGGCAGCACCGCGTCGAAGGGCTCCGAGTACAGCGGCACCCGGGTCAGCCGCCGGTCGTCGTCACCGGGTGCGCCCCGGTACTCGACGGCGACCGCCACGTCGACCTGCCGGTCCAGCACCATCGGCACGCTCGCGTCGCCCTCGGCGTCCTGCACCCGGACCCGGATGCCGGGCGCGGTGCGGGTCAGTTCCGCGATCGCCGGGGCGAGGACCAGCCCGATCCCCGTGGCGAACGCGGCGACCGTGACCGTCCCCGCGACACCCGCGCTGTAGTCGGCGAGCTCCGCCTCCGCCCGCTCCAGCTGGGCGAGGACCGCGTTGGCGTGGGTCAGCAGGATCTCCCCGGCGACGGTCAGCCGCGCGCCCCTCGCCCCGCGCTCGACCAGCCGGTGGCCGGTCTCCTGCTCCAGGGCGGCGAGCTGCTGGGAGACCGCCGAGGGGGTCAGATACAGCGCGGCGGCCGCGGCGGTCACGGTGCGGTGGTCCGCCACCGCACGGAGAATGCGCAGCCGCCGTGCATCGATCATGCGCCCATGATCCCAGATCGTGAGACGGTTCTACGCCTCCGTCTCCGCCTCCAGCGCGGCCCGGGCGTCGACGAACGCGTCCACGGCACGGTCGACGTCGGCGGTGGAGTGCGCTGCGGAGAGCTGGACGCGGATGCGCGCGGCGCCCTGCGGGACGACGGGGTAGGAGAACCCGATCACGTACACCCCGCGCTCCAGGAGCAGTTCCGCCATCCGGCCCGCCTTCGCGGCGTCGCCGATCATCACGGGGGCGATGGCGTGGTCGCCGGGCAGGATGTCGAAGCCCTCCGCGGTCATCCGCGAGCGGAAGAGCGCGGTGTTGGCGTCGAGCCGCTCCCGCAGCTCGCCGGCGGACTCCAGCAGGTCGATGACCTTGAGGGAGGCGGCGGCGATGACCGGGGCGAGCGAGTTGGAGAAGAGGTACGGGCGCGAGCGCTGGCGCAGTAGCGCGACGATCTCGGCGCGCGCGGCGACGTAACCGCCGGACGCGCCGCCCAGCGCCTTGCCGAGCGTGCCGGTGATGATGTCGACGCGGTCCATGACCCCGTGCAGCTCGGGGGTGCCCCGGCCGCCGGGGCCGACGAAGCCGACGGCGTGCGAGTCGTCGACCATGACCATGGCGTCGTAGCGGTCGGCGAGGTCGCAGATCTCGGCCAGCGGGGCGACGTAGCCGTCCATGGAGAAGACGCCGTCGGTGACGACGAGCCGGCGGCGGGCGCCGGAGGCCTCCTTGAGCTGCTGCTCCAGGTCAGCCATGTCGCGGTTGGCGTACCGGTACCGCTTCGCCTTGGAGAGGCGGATCCCGTCGATGATGGAGGCGTGGTTCAGGGCGTCGGAGATCACCGCGTCCTCGGGGCCGAGGAGCGTCTCGAAGACTCCGCCGTTGGCGTCGAAGCAGGAGGAGTAGAGGATCGTGTCCTCCTGCCCGAGGAAGGCGGAGAGCCGCTGCTCCAGCTCCTTGTGGACCTCCTGGGTGCCGCAGATGAAGCGGACGGAGGCCATGCCGTAGCCCCAGCGGTCCAGCGCCTCGTGGGCGGCGGCGATGACCTCGGGGTGGTCGGCGAGGCCCAGGTAGTTGTTGGCGCAGAAGTTCAGCACCTCACCGCCGCTGCCGCCGGAGGTGACGGCGACGGTGGCGGACTGCGGGGTGCCGATCACGCGCTCGGGCTTCTGGAGCCCGGCGTCGCGGATCTCGTCGAGGGTGGTGCGCACGTCGTCGCGTACGGAGTCGAACATGTGGGTCTCCCAGGTGGATACAGGTGCGTGCGAGGAGCTTCGGTACGACAGGCTTACGACGGGCGTCGGTGCTGCGTTCCCGTGCGCGGCGCTTCGGTACGAGGCTTCGGGGCGCGGAGCCTCAGGCGGACCAGTCGAGCAGGACCTTGCCGCCGAGACCGCTCGCGGCGTCGTCGAAGGCGGCTTCGAAGTCGCGGTAGCCGTACCGGCCGGTGATCACCGGGGCGAGGTCGAGCCCGCCCTCCAGGAGTACGGACATGGCGTACCAGGTCTCGTACATCTCGCGGCCGTAGATGCCCTTGATCGTGAGCATCGAGGTGACGACGCGGGACCAGTCGACGGGGAACTCGGCGGACGGCAGTCCGAGCATCGCGATCCGGCCGCCGTGCGTCATGTTCGCGATCATGTCCCGCATGGCCTCGGGCCGGCCGGACATCTCCAGGCCGATGTCGAAGCCCTCCCGCAGCCCGAGGCTGCGCTGGCCGTCGGCGATGGTCGCGCCGCCGACGTTCAGGGCGAGGTCCACCCCGACCTTCCTGGCCAGGTCGAGCCGCGCCTCGCTGACGTCGGTGATGACGACGTTGCGGGCGCCCGCGTGGCGGGCGACGGCGGCGGCCATGATGCCGATCGGGCCCGCGCCGGTGATCAGCACGTCCTCACCGACGAGCGGGAAGGACAGGGCCGTGTGCACGGCGTTGCCGAACGGGTCGAAGATCGCGGCGACGTCGAGGTCCACCTTGTCGCGGTGCACCCAGACGTTGGAGGCGGGCAGCGACAGGTACTCGGCGAACGCCCCGTCCCTGCCGACCCCGAGCCCGAGGGTGGAGCGGCACAGGTGCCGGCGTCCGGCGAGGCAGTTGCGGCACTTCCCGCAGACCAGGTGGCCCTCGCCGCTGACGAGGTCGCCGATCTCGATGTCGACGACGTCCGCGCCGGTCGCGGCGACCTCGCCGACGAACTCGTGGCCCAGCACGAGCGGGGTGCGCACGGCCTTCTGCGCCCAGCCGTCGTAGTCGCGGATGTGCAGGTCGGTGCCGCAGATCCCGGTGCGCAGCACCTTGATCAGCACATCCCCGGGGCCGATTTCCGGCTCCGGCACGTCCATCAGCCACAGTCCCGGCTCGGCCTTGTGCTTCACGAGTGCCTTCACGGCTGCGGCTCCCTGTACCTGGTGACGGCCCCGGGCCGGGGGCATGCCGAAGGCGGCCTGCGGCCCGGGGTGCTTGGGGGGTGACGGCGGTCGGAGCGGGGCGGACGTGTGCGCCGTCCCACCGGTCACCCGGTGCCGCGCCGCTCGTTGCCGTCAGGAAGACACTGCCGCACACGCGGGCCCAGGTCCATCGAGGATTTCTTAAGCGCCGCCGCAGCTGCGCTTCACGCCGTGGCGTAGAGCCCGAGCCGGCGGGCCTTGCCGTCGTCGACCGGGACGGCGGACAGGGGTTCGGGGTCCGGCAGGGTGAGCGCCGCGGAGGAGCGCGCGGCGACCAGTGCGGTGACGTGACGGGTGCGGCGTGACGGGTGCCGCGGGTCAGGGCCGGGGCCAGGGCCGTCCGTCGAGGTGCTCGATGTCGCTGTTGAAGCGCTTGAGGTACGCGGCGAAGTCGGCGACCTCGTCGGGCGACCACTCGGCCATGACCCGCTCCAGGCCGCTGATGTTCGCCTCGCGCTCCGCGTCCAGGCCGCGTTCACCCGCACCGGTGATGCGGAACTTGCGGGCGATGCCTCCGTCGGGGTCGGGGATGCGCTCGACCAGACCGGCCCGCAGCATGGCGGCGGTCTGCCGGTTCAGCGTGGAGGCGTCGAGACCGAAGGCCTCGCTCAGCTGGCCGATGGACATCGGGCCTTCCATACGGATCCGGCTCAGCAGGGTGTACGCGCTGCGGTCGAGGTGTCCGCCGCGCCGCGACCGGATGGCGCCCGGCTGGAGGTGCCGCCCGAGCAGCATCGTCTCGAACTCGATCAAGTGCGTCGGCTTGTCCACGGTCCTTCTCTCGACCGCCTGCGCGGCACCTCGGGGCTCTCCCCCGCACATATACCATCCGGCTCTCGCCGGCAGGACACCGCATTTAAGTATGTTGACATACCTATAGTCCCGTACCTATGCTGTGCGGATGCCCGACCCCGCCGCGCCCGCCCAGGAGATCGACCGCGTAGCCTCCGCGCTCGTGGCGTCCCTGCCTGCGCTGCACCGGGGTCTGGAGCGGCAGGTGGCGCACGGGTTTCCGCACCCCCGGCTGCCCGACGGCCAGCTGGCCCTGCTGTTCCTCGTCGAGGAGCGCGAAGGGATCACCGTCAGGGAGACGGCCGAAGCGCTCCTGATGAAGCCGAACAACGTCAGCGCCCTCGTCTCCCAGCTCACCGACCTGGGACTGCTGGAGCGCCGGCAGGACACCGCCGACAAGCGGGTCGCCCATCTGCACCCCACGCCCACGGCCCGGGAGAGGCTCGCCGAGGCGCGTGCGCTCAAGGAGAGCCATCTGGCGCGCGTGCTGCACACGCTCACCGAGGGAGAGCTCGACGCCCTCGGTGCGGCCCTGGGCGCGCTGACGTCACTGAACCGGCACCTCCACTCCCCCGCCGGCTGACCACTCCGCCGGTCATCGCCGTGCCCCCGTCCCGGGGCACGGCAGGTTCCCCTGGCGTGGCCGCCGCGCGGCCCTCGCAGCCGGGGCACCTCTTCTCGTCGTCCGACGTTTCACAGACAAGGCTCACGCATGTCCTCCACCACCGTGGACCCCTCCGCCCTGCCCGAGAGCAGTCCACCCGACGTGCCCCGGGGCAGGCGCGGCAACCCCTGGCTGACGCTGATCGCCGTGGCCGTCGGCCTGTTCATGGTCAACCTCGACTCCTCCGTCGTCGCGATCGCCAACCCGGAGATAGGCCGGGACCTCGGCGCGTCCACGGCCGACCTCCAGTGGGTCACCAACGCCTATCTGATCGCCATGGCCGCCCTGTTGATCCTGGGCGGCAAGCTCGGTGACCGCTTCGGGCGGCACGCGGTCTACATGGCGGGCACCCTCGGCTTCACGCTGGCCTCGGTGGCGATCGCCCTCTCCGGTTCGGTCGAGGGCGTCATCGCCTTCCGCGCGGTCCAGGGCCTGTTCGCCGCCCTGCTGATCCCCAACACCCTCGGTCTCCTGCGGGCGGTCTTCCCGCCGCGGAAGTTCGGCATGGCCGTGGGCCTCTGGGCCATGGTGGCGTCCTGCTCCACCGCGCTCGGCCCGATCGTCGGCGGTCTGCTCATCGAGTACGTCAACTGGGAGTCGGTCTTCTACATCAACGCGCCCATCGGCGTCGCCGCGCTGGTCTTCAGCCTGTTCGTCCTGCCGAAGAGCAAGGACTCCACCGGGCACCACCGCTTCGACGTACCGGGCGTGGTCCTGCTCGCCGTCGGCCTGGTCGCCCTGATCTTCGGCGTGGTCAAGGGCGAGACCTGGGGCTGGGCCTCCGGCGGAACGCTGGGGTCGATCGCCGCGGGCCTGGTCGTCCTGGCCGGCTTCTGCTGGTACGAGACCCGGCTGGCCCACCCGCTGCTGCCGATGCGGCTCTTCCGTAACCGCTCGCTGACCATCGGCGCCATCGTCACCGCGGTCAACTTCTTCGTGATGCTCGGTGTCATCTTCTTCGTGATGCTGTACCTGCAGAACGTGCGCGGCTTCTCCCCGGTCGAGGCCGGTGTCCGCACCCTGCCGTTCAGCCTGGCCACGGTGGTGGCGGCGCCGCTGGGCGCCGCCCTGACCCAGCGCTTCGGCCCGCGGGTCACCATGCCGGTCGGCATGGCCCTCCAGACCGCGGCAGCCCTGTGGATGCTGACCTGGGACGCCGGTTCCTCGTACGCCTCCCTGTGGCCGCCGTTCCTCGCCATCGGCCTGGGCGTCGGCATCGTGATGTCCGCGTCCTCCGACGCGATCGTCGGCAACGCGCCGAGGAAGGACGGCGGGGTGGCCGGCGGGCTGCAGGCCACCTCGCTGCAGATCGGCGGCGCGCTCGGCACGTCCGTGCTGGTCTCCCTGATCAGCTCGAAGGTGGGCTCCACCCTGACCGGCGAACTGACCTCGGCCGGCGTCCCGGCGGGCACGGCGGCGGGCTTCGAGGAGGCCAGGGACGCGGTGTCCATGGGCGTCTCACCCGTCTCGGCCGACATGCCCGCGCAGCTGAGGGCCGCCGTGATCGAGGGCAGCGGCAACGCGTTCATGAACGGCATGCACACCGCGGTGATCGTCACCGCGGTCCTCTGTGCCGCGGGCGCGCTGCTCGCCGGGTTCGGCATGCGCCGCCGCACCGCACCGGAGGGCTCGGAGGACTGAGACCGGCCCCGGCCGGGTGCGGGAGCGCGTGCGAAGGCGCTCCCGCACCCGGCCGGACGGCGTCAGGGCAGCGGCACGAAGTCCCTGATGGCCTCGGTCAGCGGCTCGGGCCGGTCCTCGGGGATGAGGGTGAAACTGTCGGCGATCTCCACGAGTTCGCCCTTCGGCAGCATCTCCGCCAGCCTCCGGCCGTGCGCGGGCGGCATGACCTTGTCCTCGGCCGCCCAGACGACGAGCGCGGGACGGTCGAACGTACGCAGCGCCTCCGCCCACCCCAGCAGAACGTCCCGGGGCGGTACCCCGACGATGTACGCCCGCAGGTCCCGCCGGATCGCCGCGGAGGTCCACAGGGGCCGGAGCCAGTCGTCCATCACGTCGTGCGGGACCGGCCGCTTGCTCATCCACCCCCAGGTCAGGGACGTTCGGCGCATCGGCTTCAGCTTCAGCAGGGCGAAAGCGAGCCGCAGCCCTCCGGGGGTCCTGGCCGCGACGGCCAGATTGCGGCCGGGCAGACCGGGCGGATAGTTGTCGAACGCCTCGCAGGACGTGATCACCAGCCTGCCGATCCGCCGGTCCCGGCCCTCCGCGACGAGGGCTTGCGCCCCGCCCCAGTCGTTCATCACCAGGGTGACGTCGTCGAGGTCCAGCTTCTCCAGGAACTCCGCCACCAGATGGGCGACCCCGAGCACCGTCAGATCGGCGTCCGGACGCATCGGCCGGCGGTGGGCGCCCAGCGGCAGGGTGGGCACGACGCACCGGTAGTCGGATCGCAGCCCGGCGACGACGTGGCGCCAGAGCGAACCGTTCATCGCCACACCGTGCAGCAGGACCACCACGGGCCCGTCCCCGCCGGTGTCCTCGTACTCCACCACTCCCGCGGAAAGCGTCACCTCAGTCATACGGCCAACCTAGGTCGTCCTCCTGCAGCGCGCGGCCCAACGGGGCGTCAGGGCTTGATAGCGTCGCCCGCACGACTACGGAAAGCTCCCCGCCGGGGTCGTCGCTCCGCCGGGCCGGGCCGCACCGACAGGGCGGCGAGCGGCGGCCGGTGCGTGTGACGGGGACGCACGTGGCAGGGACGATGAGGGCCTACGCATGAGCCTCCCGCAGTTGCACTACACCTCCGTCACGCCCGGGGACGGGGAGCCCGCCGGCCGGTTCACCGCCGTGGACCCCGCGATACCCGGCCCGGTGCGCGCGGAGGCCGCACCGATCCTGGCGTACGACGCTCCGGCGGGCACTCCCGGCCGGCTCCCCGACGCGCAACTCCGGGCGCTTCCGGTGGCGTTCGGCTTCGTCCTGCTCTCCGACGGCAGCCATCTGCTCAGCCGTACGGTGGCCACGGGCGCGGGCGGGTTCCACGCCCACGCCGTCCATCTCCTGCCCGGGACGCCGGTGCCCGGCCGGGTGCTCCCGGTCGCCGCCTGGGGGGCCGCGGGGTGGCTCGCCACGACGCCCGACCGCATGCCGCCCGACCCGCTGACCGCCCTGGCCACCGCGCACGGGCCGTCACGCGGGCTGACCCGGGAGGGGCTCGGCGACTTCGCGGTGGCCCGCAGCCCGTGGCTCGCCGCCGTGCTCAGCGATCTGCGCCGGGTGAGTGAGGACCCGTCCGCGCCCCCGGTCGTGCTCGTGGAGCGGCAGAGCGCCGACGTGGCCCGGTGGGTCGCGCTGGCCACCGCGGTCCTGCCCAGGGACCATGCCGAGCGGCTGACCTTCACGACGTACACCCGGCACCCGGGGCGCACCACGCACCAGGTCGTCGGGGTCCTTCCCGAGGACGCGCCCGACGCCCGTGACCCCCGCTTCCGTGTGCACGCCGCCTCGGGTCCGCGCCCCTCGGGGACGGTGGACGACGCCTGGGCGGGGACGGCCGCCCGGATCTGGCGCAGCCGCTCCCCCGAGCTGTTCCGGGAGGCGGCGGAGCTGCCGGGCGAGCCCTTCGCCGCGGGGCCGCTCGCCGTCACGGCGCTCGGTGCAGGGATCGCGCTCGGGTCCGAGGAGCGGGCCGCGGCGGCCGACTGGGCGGCCGAGCGGCCCTACGCGCTGGACGAGAAGCGCACCCGGCAGCTGACCGACGCCCTGACCGCGCCCGCCGACGACCGTACGGCCGCCGAGTGCGCCGCGGCGCTCCGGCTGCTGACGGCGCTGGACGGCCGCTGCCCCGCCTCCGTCACCGCGCCGCTGGCCGCGCTGCTGGTCACGGAGGCCGTACGGGGCGGCGATGTGGCCCTGGAGCCGCCGGCGCGTTCGGCGTTCGAGGAGCCCGCCGGGGAGCGTGTGCTCGCCGGGCTGGTCGAGGAGCTGGGCGACGAGGTGCTGGCCGAGCTCTCCTCCGGGGTGCCCGGAGGGGTCGCGCGGACGGTGCAGCTGCTGCGGATAGCCCGGCTGCTGGACCTCGACCGCGCGGAGCTGCTGCCCGGCGTGGTGGGCCGGCTGGCAGGCGCGCTGCTCGACGACCCCGGGGCGGGCGCGTGCCGTGCGCTGCCGGACCTGCTGGACGAGCAGTTCGACGTCCGTACGGCGCTCCTGGGCGAGCTGGACCGGCTCGCACCGGACCGCCCGGCGGACACGGAACGGCTGCTGACCCGGGTGACCCTGCCGTTCACCGGGACGCAGGCGCTGCCGCATCTGCGGATGTGCGCCGAGGCGCCCGGGGCGAAGGCGCGGGGCGCCGACCGGGTGGAGATCCTGCACACCGTGCTGCGCGCGGCCGGCATGTCCCCGTTCGCCGAGCCGCTGGTGCTGCGGACCGCCGTCGGCCTGGTGTGGGGCGAGGAGACCCCGACGGCGGGCGAGGCCCGGTCGCTGCTGGGCGAGACCACGTCCGACGCCCACCGGACGGCCGGCACCTGGGCGCGCCTGGTCGACGCCGCGCTGGCCGCGCCCTCCGGTGACGAGGACGCCGCCGAGCTCGCCCACGACCTGCTGCGCGGCTTCCCCCAGGAGATCGGCGCCCGGGTCCGCGCCTGCCTGATGCTGCTGGACTTCGCCCGCGACCTGCGCGCCGGTACGGCCGAACCGGGCTGGGCGGACCGCGCCCGGACCCTGCGCAGCCGCGCCGAACCGGCGGAGCCCCTGGCCCTGGAGCACGCCTTCGGCGCCCTGGCCGAGCGGCTGCTGGCTCCCGGCCGGCCGGACGACGAGCTGTACGCGTTCGTGCACAGCGGGGACGAGGAGCTGATCGCGGCGTACGGCGTGGCCGGCCGCCGCGAGCCGGTCCTGGCGCTGCTGCGGGCGGATCCCGCGTACGTGGCGGACTGCTTCGCCGTATGGAACGCCCACCCGCACGCGGGCCCCGACTGGACCCGGATCCGGACCGCCCTGCTGGAGGAGGTCCTGCGCCCCGTGGTGCGCGCCCTGTCCCCGGAGGAGCTGGCGGCGGTGGAGGGGGCCGTGGAGCGCGAGGGGAGCAGCCGCACCCTGGAGGCGTTCCGCGCCTGGAACCGGCCGTCCCGCTCGCTGGGGCGCCTCGGCCGGCGCATCGCGGGGCGGGTGCGCAGGGCGTGACGAGGTCGTGGAACGCACCGCGCGGAAGGTACCGTGGGACGTTCTGATCTCGTGTGCCTCCTGGCGGGCTGCGTGACACCCAGGAGGAGACGGCATGACGACGAACCGCGGACGTAAGGACGTCATCCGGGACCGGATGGCGGCGACCGGCGAGTCGTACAACGTCGCCGCGCGGAACCTCAAGGCGATGAAGGACATGGGGGCGACCCGCGAGGCGCTGCTCGTGCAGCGGTGGCTGCCCGCGGAGTCGCTGGACGTGCCCTGTCCGTGCGGCGGTACGTGCGAGCCGGGCGAGACGTGCGACCGCTGTCACGCCCGGCACCGGCATGTGAAGCGCTACCCGGGCAGCGTCACGGAGGTCGAGGTCTGGGCGGACCGCTACGAGTGCCTGGGCTGCTCGGCCTCGTACACGCTCACCGTCCACCTGGCGGGCCGCCCGTGGGGCGTGGCCGAGACCGTGGTGCAGGGCGGGGCCGCCGAGGAGGTCGTACGGGCCCGGGTCTTCCCCGGGGTGGTGCACCCGCTGCTGCGGGCCGAGGCGGCCGCCGAGTCCAGGTCCGACGAGGACTAGGGTCCCTCGTCGGGATCGCCGGGGGCGGGGCTGCGGATGAAGGCGGAACAGGTGGCGCAGGTGGCGGACGGAAGCGACAGCGGTTCACGTGCACCGGCGCCGGGAGCGTCGGCACCGGGAGCGTCGGCACCGGGAGCGCCGGCGCCGGCCTCGCTCAGCGCGCGGGCGCGTGAAGCCGTCCTGCAGCGCATCGTCGACCGGCGTTACGCGCAGGGCGCCCGCCTCGTCGAGCGGGAGGTCGCCGAGGAGCTCAGCATGTCCCGCGTGCCCGTACGCGAGGCTCTGCGCGCGCTGGTCGCGGAAGGCCTGCTGGAGCTGCTCCCGCACAGCGGCGTCCGGGTGCGCCGTCTCGAACACACCGATGTCGAGCACCTCTACGAGGTCTGGGAGCCTCTGGCCGTCCAGGCCTCGCGGCTCGCGGCCCGTGCCGTGACGGCGGGCCGGACCGACGGGCTGGCCGTTCTCGAAGCCGCCCTCCGCCAGGCCGAGTCGGCCGCCGCGTCGGACGAGGGGACGCGCGAGGTGGCCGCCCACACCGCCTTCCACGAGGGCGTCGTGGCGATGTCGGGCAATCCCCTGCTGGCACGCACCATGGAGCAGCTGAGCTGGCAGCTCCGGCTGCTGTTCGGCATGCGCGAGGAGCCCGCGCACATGCGGGCCCAGCACGCGGAGATGTTCCGGCACATCTCCGCCGGCGACGTGGAGGCCGCCGTGGCCTGCACCCTCCTGCATGTGCGCGACAGCCGGGTGGTCGCCCTGCGCTCGCTCTTCGGCGAGGCCTGACACCTCGCGGGGACCTGCCGCCAAAGCTTGTATACCAAGCAGACTCCACCTCGCGGATCCATCACCTCAAACCCCCGCATCTTTGCCGTTCGATGACATGATCCTTGCCTGTGGCTCGACGCTTGGTATACAAACTCCCTAGCCATCGGCCCACTCCCCCCCAAGGAGCTCTCATGTGCGTCGAAGCCCTCCCCCCGCCCTCAGCCAGGCTGACCCGCCGCGGAGTTCTCGCCGGTGCCGCCGCCCTCGCCGGGACCGTGGCCGCGGCGGCTCCCGCGGTGGCCGCCCCCGCGGACCGGAGCGCCTCCGGCGGCGCGGCGCGAGGCGGCGGTCTCGTCATCCGGGGCGGCACGCTCCTCGACCCGGCGACCGGCGAGGTCACCGAGAACGCCGTCGTCGTCATCCGCGACGGAACGGTGCGCGCGGCCGGACCGCGCGGCAGCGTCGCCGTACCGGGCGGCGCGGACGTCCTGGACGCGCACGGCCGCTGGGTCCTGCCGGGCCTGGTCGACGCGCACATCCACCTGAGCACGGCCGCCGAGGCCCGTGACGCGGTCCGCCAGGGGGCGACCAGCGCACGCAGCGGGTCCACGTCGTTCTACCAGGACATCGCCGTCCGCGAACTGGCCCGGCACAGCCCCGGCCTCGCACCCCGGCTGACGGCGGCGGGCGTCTTCGTCACCCCGGACCTCGGCGAGACCGTGCTCGCGGACCCCGACCTCACCCCGCTCGCCCGGCTCAAGGACGGCGTCCGCTCGGCCGAGGCGCTGCGCCGCGTGGTGGAGGTGAACGTCGCCCGTGGTGCCGACGTGATCAAGACGCGCGTCAACGAGCGCGCCGGGCTGCCCGAGCAGGACCCGCTCACCCAGGTGTACTCGCACGAGCAGCTCTCGGAGCTCGTCGCCGCCGCACGGCGACGGGGCAAGGGCGTCCTCTGCCACAGCTACAGCGAGCAGGGCTGCCACGACGCCGTCACCGCCGGCATCCGCTCCCTGGAGCACGGCGCGTTCGTCGGGGAGCGCACCCTGGACGAAATGCTCCGCAGGGGTACGTACTTCACGCCGACCCTCACCGCCATCGCGGGCCTGGCGCAGTCCACGGACCCGGTCCTCGCCGAGCGGGGGCGCACCTATCTCCCCGTCCTGGAGCGGGCGGTCCTCGCCGCGCACGAACGCGGGGTGCCGCTCGCCGCCGGAACGGACTCGTCCGGCGGCACGGTACGGCCCATCGGCAGCGAGGTGGAGCTGATGCGCGCGGCGGGACTCCCCGCCCTCGACGCGATCCGCACCGCCACGACGGGCGCGGCCCGTCTCCTGGGGCTGGAGCGCACGGTGGGCCGCCTCGCGCGTGGTTTCGCGGGCGACGCGATCCTCGTGGACGGCGATCCGCTGGCCGACGTCTCCGTCCTCACGCGGCCGGTGCGGGTGGTCCGGGCGGGCGTCGCGCTCTGACCCGCCCGGCCCCGGCCGCCCCTCCCCCGCTTCCCTCGCCTCGCCTCGCCTCGTCTCGCCTCGCCGATCCGCAGCAGGAGTCCCCATGCAGCCGTCATCGCCCGCCCTCGGCACCTTCTCCCGTCGCACGGTGCTGGCCGGTGCCGCCGCACTCGCCGGCACCACGGCCGGGGCCACCACGACCGCGGCCGCGGTAGCCCCGGCCGCCCGGGCCGACGCCGCCCCGGCCGAAGGGGCCGCGTCCGGTGCCGGACCGGCGGCCGGCAGGGCCGTCGTCTTCCGCGACGTACGCCTGCACGGGGCCGCGAGGGCCACGGACCTCGTGGTCGTCGACGGCCGTGTCACACCGGGCCCGGCGCCGCGCGGCGCGAAGGTCGTCGACGGTGGCGGCCGGATCGCACTGCCGTCGCTCGTGGACGCGCACATCCACCCCGACAAGACGACCTGGGGCGGTTCCTGGGTGTCGCGCCGGCCCGCGAGCGGTATCGCGGACTACGTCGCCCAGGACGTGGACCTGTTCCACAGTCAGCGCAGGCCCGTCGCGGAACGCGCGTACGGCTTGATGGCCCACGCCGTCACGCGCGGCACGCGGGCGATGCGCGCCCATGCCGACGTGGCCCCGGCCTACGGCCTGGCCGGGGTCGAGGGTCTGGCGGACGCCCGTGAGCGGCTCCGCCACGCCCTGGACGTCCAGATCGTGGCCTTCCCGCAGCACGGCGTCATCCGCACCCCGGGCACGGCGGAGCTGCTGGAGGAAGCGGCGCGCACCGGCGCCGTCGACATGATCGGCGGCATCGACCCCGGCGGTTTCGACCAGGCCCTGGACGAGCAGCTCGACCTCGTCTTCGGTATCGCCGACCGCCACGGCATCGGCGTGGACATCCATCTGCACGACCGGGGTGCGAAGGGGACCGAGGCGCTGCGCGGCATCATCGACCGGACGCGCGCGCTGTCCCTCACCGGCAAGGTCACCGTGAGCCACGTCTTCTGCCTGCCCGGTCTGACGGACGGCGAACTGGGCGCCCTCGCCGCCGAACTGGGGGATCTGGACATCGCGCTCACCACGGTCGCGCCGTCCGACTCCCTGGTCCTGCCGATCGCACGGCTGCGCGAGCACGGTGTCCGGGTCGGGCTCGGTTCCGACGGCGTACGCGACTCCTGGAGCCCCTTCGGCAACGCCGACATGCTGCACCGCGCCCATCTGCTCGGATGGGTCACGGACGTGCGCCTGGACGAGGAGCTGGCGGACTGCTACCGCGTCGCGACCCACGGGGGCGCGGACGTCATGGGCCTCGCGCACGCGGATCTCCGGCCCGGGGCCCCCGCCGACTTCGTCCTGGTACGGGGCGAGTGCCTGCCCCAGGTCGTCGTGGACATGCCCCGACGGGACATGGTCGTGCACGGCGGAGCCGTCGTGGCGCGCGACGGGGAGCTCGTCGGCCGGGGCCGGCCGGAGTAGCAGTCCCACAGGGCCGGATGTGGCGTGCGTCACCCGCATTGCCTGACCGATCGGTCAGCTCTGACCGATCGGTCAGCTACGGTGGCCCCATGCCACGTCCGCCTTCCGCGATGCGTCGTCAGATTCTCGACTCCGCACTGCGTCTCTTCGCCGAGCACGGCTTCAAGGGAACCTCGCTGCACGACATCGCGGTCGAGGCCCGGTGCTCCAAGGCGTCCCTGCTGTACCACTTCGCCGGCAAGGACGCGATCCTCACCGAGCTGCTGACCCCGCCGGCCGAGGCGCTCTCCGCCATGGGCGAGGAGCTGGCCGCGCTGACCGGCGGTCAGGCCGTCGAAGCCGCCGTCACGGGCTACGTCGGCCTCGCCATGCGCTTCCACCTCGAAGTGAAGATCATCTTCGCCGAGCTGCCCGACATGCTCGGCCATCCCGTGCTGGCCGTCATCCCCCGGGCCGTCGACCAGCTCGCGGCCGCACTGGCCGGCCGCAGGGACGAGCCCCGTGCGCGCGTGGCGGCGCAGATGGTGATCGGTGGCGTGGCTGTCACGGTCGCGGCCGATGTGGATGCCGAACCCGCCACGATGCGTGACGAGTTGGTCCGGGGAGCCCTGAGAACCCTCGGGCATCCGACCGGCCTGAGCTGACCGAAGCCGTCCCGACCGAAGAGAAAGACGCCTCCTTCGCATGGCCATACTGCTGTACCGGCTCGGCCGGCTGTCCTTCCGGCGCCGAGGGCGTGTCCTCGCCCTCTGGCTCCTGCTGCTCGCCCTGCTCGGTGGGGGTGCTGCGGCCTTCAGCGGGCCCACCACCAGCAAGTTCTCGATCCCCGGCACCGAGTCCCAGAAGGCCCTGGACTCGCTCGCCAGGGAGTTCCCGCAGGCGGGCGGCGCGACGGGGACCATCGTCGTCGTCGCACCCGAGGGCGGGAAGCTCACGCCCGCGGCCGTGGCTCCCGTGACCGAGGAGGCCGCGGATGTTCCCGGGGTGCTCGCGGCCGTCGATCCCTTCGTGTCCAAGGCCGTCTCGCAGGACGGCCGCCACGCCCTGATCCAGGTGCAGTTCGCGTCCGGTGCCGACGGCATCACCGACGCACAGCGGGAGGCGTTCGGCGAGGCGGGTGCGTCCGTCTCCGGCCTGCGGGTCGAGGCGGCGAGATCATGCGGGGCGTACCGGAGATCGGTTCGACCGAGATCATCGGTGTGGCCGTCGCCGCCCTCGTCCTGGTCCTCACCTTCGGCTCGCTGGTGGCCGCGGGCATGACCCTGCTGAACGCGCTGGTCGGCGTGGCGGCCGGCATGGCGGGGCTGTTCGCCCTCAGCAGCACCGTGGAGCTGACCAGCACCGCGCCCATCCTGGCGCTCATGCTGGGCCTGGCGGTCGGCATCGACTACGCCCTGTTCATCACCTCCCGCTACCGCCACTACCTCCTGGAGGGCATGGACGGGGAGGAAGCGGCGGGCCGGGCGGCCGGAACCGCCGGGTCGGCCGTCGTGTTCGCGGGTGCCACCGTCGTCATCGCGCTCGCGGGGCTCGCAGTCGCCGGGGTGCCCTTCCTGACGGTCATGGGCCTGGCCGCCGCGGCCACGGTCGCTCTCGCGGTGCTGGTGTCCCTCACCCTGCTGCCGGCCGTCCTCGGCTTCGCGGGCGCCCGCGTACTGCCCCGTAAGCAGCGGACCCGGGACCGGACACCCGCTTCCGCCCCCGCCGAGGCGGAGGCCGGCTTCGGCTTCCGCTGGGGCCGGATCGTGGCACGGCTGCGGGTGCCCGTCCTCGTCCTCGGGGTGGTCGGGCTCGGCGCCCTCGCCCTGCCCGTGCAGGACATGCGCCTGGCGCTGCCCGACGCGAGCACCGAGGCGGTCGGTTCGCCGAACCGTGAGGCGTACGACCTGACGACCGAAGGGTTCGGCGAGGGCTTCAACGGCCGGCTGGTCGCCGTGGTGTCGGGCGACACCGCTCGGGCGACCGGGGCGGCCGCCAAGGAGACCGCCGCGCTGATCACCGACACCGACGGGGTGCTGGCCGTCGCCGCCCCGCAGATGAACGAGAAGGGCACCACCGCCCTGCTGGCCGTGATCCCCGAGACCGGCCCGACCGCCGCCGCGACCGAGGACACCGTCAACGAGATCCGTGACCGGGTGGCGGACGTCGGGGGCGCCACCGTCTCGCTGACCGGCGCCACCGCGGTCGGCATCGACGTCTCCGAGAAACTCGCCGCCGCGCTGCCGGTCTATCTCCTGCTCGTGGTCGGGCTGTCCGTCCTGCTGCTGATGCTCGTCTTCCGGTCGGTCCTGGTGCCCCTCAAGGCGGCGCTGGGCTTCCTGCTGACCATCGGCGCCACCTTCGGGATCACCGTCACGATCTTCCAGAAAGGGCATCTGGCGGAGCTGGTCGGCCTCGACACGCCCGGGCCGCTGGTCAGCTTCCTGCCCATCCTCCTGATCGGCATCCTCTTCGGGCTGGCCATGGACTACGAGGTCTTCCTGGTCTCGCGCATGCGGGAGGACTTCGTCCACGGCGCCGACGCCCGCGAGTCGGTCATCAGCGGTGTCGGCCACAACGGACGCGTGGTGACGGCCGCGGCGGTGATCATGACGGCCGTCTTCGGCGGATTCGTGTTCATGCCCGACCCGATCATCAAGTCCATCGGGTTCGCCCTGGCGATCGGGGTGCTCGTCGACGCCTTCGTGGTGCGCATGACCCTCGTACCGGCGGTCATGCACCTGCTGGGACGCGCGGCGTGGTGGCTGCCCCGCCCCGTCGACCGGATTCTGCCGGACCTCGACATCGAGGGCGAGCGGCTTCAGCGGGAGATCCCGGTGCAGCGGGAGGCGGTCGAGCTCGTGAAGACGTGAACGCACCGGTGCCCCCGGCCCGAGGGCCGGGGGCACCGCAGGTGCGACGGCTCAGCTCTCGTCCGGCGCCAGCGTCAGCGAGATCGAGTTGATGCAGTACCGCTGGTCCGTGGGCGTCTGGTAACCCTCGCCCTCGAAGACGTGCCCCAGGTGGGACCCGCAGCGGGCGCAGCGCACCTCGGTGCGGGTCATGCCCATGGTGTTGTCCTGGAGCAGCTCGACGGCGTCGCTGTCCTTCGGGTCGTAGAAGGACGGCCAGCCGCAGTGCGACTCGAACTTGGTGTCGGAGCGGAACAGCTCCGCACCGCAGGCACGGCAGGAGTAGACGCCCGCCGTCTTGGTGTCGGTGTACTCACCCACGAACGCGGGCTCGGTGCCGGCCTTGCGCAGCACCGCGTACTCGGCGGGGGTCAGCTCCGCCCGCCATTGCTCGTCCGGCTTCTCGACGTCGTACGACACGGTGGCTCCTCAGCTCGACAGGTGGTCCAGGATCTGCGGGCCGAGGTCGGTGACATCGCCCGCTCCCATGGTGAGAACCAGATCGCCCGGCTTCGCCATTCCCGCGACGGCGGCGGGGACGGCCGCCTTGTCGTGGACGGCCGTGACGTCGGCGCCCGCGGCCTTCGCCGCGTCGATGATCAGTGCGCTCGTGACACCCGGGACCGGGTCCTCGCGGGCCGGGTAGATGTCCAGGACCAGCGAGGCGTCGGCGAGGGCGAGGGCCTGGCCCATCTCCGTGCCGAGCTCCTGGGTGCGGGAGAAGAGGTGGGGCTGGAAGACCACCAGGAGACGGGCGTCGGTCGCCGCGCCCCGCATGGCTTCCAGGTCGGCGGTCATCTCGGTGGGGTGGTGGGCGTACGAGTCGATGACCTGCACGCCGGCCGCCTCGCCCTTGAGCTGGAGGCGGCGCTTGACCCCGGTGTACTTGCCGATCGCGGAGGCCAGGTTGTGCGCGGGGATGCCGAGGGCGACGCCGGCGGCGAGCGCGGCGACCGCATTGTGCGCGTAGTGGCGGCCGGGCACGGAGACCGTGAAGGTGAGGTACTTGCCGTTGAGGACGACCGTGACCTCGCTGGTCAGACCGCGCGGGGTGACCTTGTGCACGCGTACGTCCGCGCCCTCGGACTCGCCGTAGGTGACGACGGTGAGGGAGGAGAGCGCGCGGACCCGCCGGGTCAGCTCGACGGCGCCGGGCTGGTCGGCGGCGATGACCAGGGTGCCGCCCGGGACGACCTTGCCGACGAAGGTCTCGAAGGACTCGTAGATCTCGTCCATCGACGCGTAGTTCGCGTGGTGGTCCAGCTCGACGTTGAGGACGATCGCGACCTCGGGGGCGTACTTCTGGAAGCTCCGGTCGCTCTCGTCGGCCTCGGCGACGAAGATGTCGCCGCTGCCGTGCGTGGCGTTGGTGCCGGGGCCTTCCAGGTCGCCGCCGATGGCGTACGAGGGGTCGAGGGACAGCTCGGAGAGGGCGACGGCGAGCATCGACGTGGTGGTCGTCTTGCCGTGGGTGCCGGCGACCGCGATGGCGCGCAGACCGTCCATCAGCGAGGCGAGCGCGTCGGAGCGGTGGACGACGGGGATGTCCAGCTCGGCGGCGCGGACCAGCTCGGGGTTGTCGGCGCGGATGGCGCTGGAGACGACCACCGAGGTCGCGTCGTCGGCCAGGTGTCCGGCGGCGTGCCCGATGTGGACGGTCGCACCCAGCGCGCGCAGGGCCTCGGCGGTGGCGGACTCCTTGGCGTCGCTGCCCGCCACCTTCGCGCCGCGCTGGGCGAGGATCTTCGCGATGCCCGACATTCCGGCGCCGCCGATGCCGATGAAGTGCGGCCGTTCCAGGGCGGCAGGAATACCGGGTGCCATACGTGTCTCTCCCGAGCTGTGAGGTGGGTCTGGGTCCGCCCCCAGCCTATTCGCTGTGCGCGAAGAGCTTGAGCACCGGTACGCCGACCTTGTGCCGGGCCCGGGAGGCCCAGTCGCGGTGGAAGAACTCCTCGACGTAGTGCGGTGCCGTCAGCACGATGACCTCGTCGGCGCCGGAGTCGTCGACCACGGTCTTCAGCTTGTCCAGGGGGTGGTCCTCGACCACCTGTCCGACGGCCTCCGAGCCGGCCTCGCGCAGCTCCCGGAGCGAGTACTCCAGCGCCATCTCGGCGGGCTCCCTGGCCTCCTTGCCCTCCGGCTGGTCCCCTTCGCGCACGGCTTCCCTGAGCTCGCCGATCGCCACGTCGTCGATCGCGCGCAGCAGCACGTCGGCCTGGTCACTGCGGGGCTGCATCAGCACGACGAACGAGATCTGCTCCTCACCGTGGAGGGTCGTGACGAATTCCACGTCCTCGGGGGTGAGGGGCTTCTCGATCATCAAAACGCTTGTGAACACGACAGGCGCCCTTCCGCTTCATCTCGTCGGCCGCACGGACGGCCGCTGTTGCTGAAACCATCCTTCCCCGCAATTGCAGGGGTAGCAGGACTAAGTGTGCCCACCCGGAGCTAACCGGAACGGGTAATTCCGCTAAGTGTCAGATCTTCCCGTACCGAGTGAAGAGGAATCCTGCCTCCTCCAGGAGCGAGAGGAGGGAGAAACGTTCCGGCACGGAGAGGGCGGGGCCGCCCGCGATGCGCTGCGCGTCCCCGGCGGTGAGCAGCGGGGAGACGGTCAGGCAGAGCTCTTCGAGCACCCCGGCCGCCATGAACTGGCCGAGCAGCCGCGGCCCGCCCTCGGTGAGGAGCCGGCCGAGGCCCCGCCCGGCCAGCTCCTCGACGGCACGCGCGGGATCGACGGAGGCCCCGTCCCCGGCGAACAGCACCTCGGCCCCCGCCTCCCGGGCCGCGTGGACCCGGTCCGAGGGGGCCGTCGCGCCGGTGATCACGAAGGTCGGGACCAGCGGCGAGGTGAAGAGCGGGAGCGAGAAGTCGAGGTCCAGGCTCGCGCTGACGACCGCGATGGCGGGGGTGGGCGCCTGTCCCGCGGCCTCGCGCCGGGCGGCGAAGGCCTCGCGGGCCTTCGCGGGCCGGTAGCCCTCCAGGCGCACCGTCTCGGCGCCGACGACGACCGCGTCGGCCAGGCCGCGCAGAGTGCCGAAGATCCGCATGTCGGTGGGGCACGAGATGCCCTGGGAACGGCCGTCGTGCTGGGCGGCACCGTCCAGGGTGGAGACCATGTTGGCCCGGAGCCAGGGACGCCGTCCCTCGGGATACGCGTAGGCGTCGGCCAGCTCGTCGAGCGTCCACTCACGGTCGGCGGCGGAAGCGGCTGGGGTGGTCAGGTCCGTCACGGGGAGCAGGCGTCGCATGCCCAGCAGTCTGGCACGGCGCCCGGGGCCTCACCGGCGGCGGAGCCATGAGCGAGCCGGTGAGGTGCCCGCGACGGAGCCCGCCCGGGAGCCCGGCGAGGGAGCCAGCCCGGAAGCCCGGCGAGGGAGCCAGCCCGGGAGCCCGGACAGGGCACCTGCCCAGGAGCCCGGGAGGGAGCCCGCTCCCCCGTCGCGGGCGAGGCCTTAAGGTGGAGAGTTGTGTCGTCCTCCACAGCCGTGCCGGGGCAGAGCCCCATAGCCGAAACGGCCCCGCAGTCCCTGTGCGCCCTCGAACCGCGCGTCCCCGCCGACCGTCTGGTCGGTGAGATGGTGCCGCCGCCGCGCTTCGACTCGGTGCGCTTCGATACGTACGTACCCGACCCGAACCAGCCGAGCCAGACCGAGGCGGTCGAGGTCCTCAGCTCGTTCGCCGCGGGGCTCGGCGGGGCGCATGCGACGGGGTCGGGCAAGGCCGGAAGCGCCTCCGCGGGGTGGCGGCGGGCGACGGGCGGGTGGTTCGGCAAGAAGCAGGCGGCGGCCCCCGCCGGGCCGCGCGGTGTCTATCTCGACGGCGGGTACGGCGTCGGCAAGACGCACCTGCTGGCCTCGCTCTGGCACGCGACCCCCGCCGCACCCTCGCTCAAGGCCTTCGGCACCTTCGTGGAGCTGACGAACCTGGTCGGCGCGCTGGGCTTCCAGCAGACCGTGCAGACCCTGAGCGGGCACCGGCTGCTCTGCATCGACGAATTCGAGCTGGACGACCCGGGCGACACCGTCCTGGTGTCCTCGCTGCTCAGCAGGCTCGTCGACGCGGGCGTCGCGCTGGCCGCCACCTCGAACACCCTGCCCGGCAAGCTCGGCGAGGGCCGTTTCGCGGCGGCCGACTTCCTCCGCGAGATCCAGGGGCTGTCCGCGCACTTCCGGCCGCTGCGGATCGACGGCGAGGACTACCGCCACCGGGGGCTGCCCGAGGCCCCGCCGCCGTACTCCGACGACCAGGTCACCAGGGCCGCGTACGCCACCGCCGGCGCCTCGCTCGACGACTTCCCGGCCCTGCTCGACCATCTCGCCCGGGTGCACCCGAGCAGGTACGGCGCGCTGACGGACGGGATCGCGGCGGTCTGTCTCACCGATGTGCAGCCGGTGCCCGACCAGTCGACGGCGCTGCGCCTGGTGGTGCTCGCCGACCGGCTGTACGACCGTGAGGTCCCGGTGCTCGCCTCCGGTCTCCCCTTCGACCGGCTGTTCAGCGACGAGATGCTGAACGGCGGGTACCGGAAGAAGTACTTCCGGGCGATCTCGCGGCTGACCGCGCTGGCGCGTGACGCAAAGGGACTGGTGGCGCAGTAGGTTCGGGGGCGTGACACCGGCCGGGCACGACGGAGCGCCCGGCCACCCCGTAGAACCGCGCACACCGTTTGAAGGGATCAGCATGGCTACCACGCGTCAGGCGCACACGGTCTGGGAAGGCAACCTGCTCGAGGGCAACGGCGTTGTCACCCTCGACTCCTCGGGGATCGGGGCCTACCCGGTCTCCTGGCCGTCCCGCGCGGAGAAGGCGAACGGCAAGACCAGCCCGGAGGAGCTCATCGCGGCCGCGCACTCCAGCTGCTTCTCGATGGCCCTGTCCAACGGGCTGGCCACCGCGGGCACCCCGCCCACCCGGCTGAACACCCAGGCCGAGGTCACCTTCCAGCCCGGCACCGGCATCACCGGTATCCACCTCACGGTGGAGGGCTCGGTCCCGGGTCTCGACGAGGCGGGCTTCGTGAAGGCCGCCGAGGACGCCAAGGCGAACTGCCCGGTCAGCCAGGCGCTCTCGGGCACCACCATCACGCTCACCGCGTCGCTGGCCTGAGCACCCGCACCACCGTCCCCCGGGAGGCCGCGCCTCCCGGGGGACACGTGTGTCCGCGTCCGCCCGGCCGCCGCCGCGCTGCCCGGGATCCGGCGGGCCCCCCTGCACTCCGGCTGGCAGCATCCTGCACTCGGGTGGCAGCAATTGCCTTCTGCGGCACCTCAGTTGGGCCCCCTTCGGCAGGAATACTCACTGACGCAAGGGCGCGGCCCCGGGGCCCTGACTTCCGCGCTCACCGGAACGCACAGGTCTCGTGAAGGAGCAGCACTGCCATGAACCGACTCCAGAAGATCAAGGCCGCACTCGGAATGGCCGCCGCCTGCGCGGCGGTCGTCGCCCTCCCCGGCCAGGCCGGCGCGGCCTCGGCCGTGGCCCAGCCCACCGCGGCGCAGTCGGCCGCCGCGGCCGCCTCCTGCGCCTCCGGACACGTCTGTTTCTGGTCCGGGGCCAACTACACCGGCTCGAAGTGCACCTGGCTCGACGCCGACCCCGACTGGTACGCGGGAAGCCTCCAGTGCTCCTGGGCCAAGAACGGCACCCTGGCCAGGTCCGTGTGGAACGCCGGCACCAGCAGCAAGTCCGGCGTCGCCTACTACTCGGGCGCCAGCTACTCCAACCGCGTCGGCTGCACCCCGCAGGGCAAGGGCGGCAACTTCACGCAGGGCCGCGCGCTGCGCTCGCACCAGTGGATCACCGGCGCCTGCGGGTGACGGGGTCCGGCCGCCGCACGGCCGGTGACCACTGAGGACGGCAACCGAGGGCCTCTCCCCCGCCGACGGGCGGGAGAGAGGCCCTCGACGGGTGCGTCCGGGGCGGTCCGCCGGCCCCCGCGTTATACATGGGCATGACAGGGTTCAGGAGGGTGTCCCACGGGGCAGGCCTGACCGAGCACGTCACTTCACCTGTCCGCCAACAGGGAGTTGCCTCATGTCATCCGCACCGCGTCACCTCGCCACACGACGACAGGTCCTGGCCGGCAGCGCCGCGACCGCCGCCTCGGTCGCCTTCACCGGGGCCTTCACCGAACTCTTCTCCGGCACCGCCGAAGCCAGGGGCCACGGGGGCTACGGCCCCCTCCTGCCGGACCCCGACGGCCTGCTCGACCTGCCGAAAGGTTTCCGCTATCGGGTGCTCTCCCGGGAGGGCGACCAGCTCCGCTCCGGCGAGGGCCGGGTCCCCAGCAACCACGACGGCATGGCGGCCTTCGCCGGCCGTCACGGGCGGGTCCACCTCGTGCGCAACCACGAGAACCGCGAGAGCGCGAAGATCGCGGTTCCCACGATCGAGGGCCTCACCTACGACCCGATGGGCAAGGGCGGCTGTACGGCTCTCGAACTCGACGGCCGTGGCACCGTGCACGGCGAGCGGGTCGCCATCGCGGGCACGGCCGTCAACTGCGCGGGCGGCCCCACCCCTTGGAACACCTGGCTGACCTGCGAGGAGACCGAGGACCGGGCCGGCACCAACGGCTACACGAAGGACCACGGCTTCATCTTCGAGGTGGACGGTGCCGATCCGCGCCGCACCGGGGCCGTCCCGCTGACCGCGATGGGCCGCTTCCAGCACGAGGCCATCGCGGTCGACCCGCGGAACGGCATCGTCTACGAGACGGAGGACGCCTTCGAGAAGCCGTTCGGGCTCTTCTACCGCTTCCTCCCCGAGAAGCCGCTCGGCGGTACGGGCTCCCTGCGGGCCGGCGGCGCGCTGGAGGCCATGCGGGTGCCGGGCGTGCCCGACCTGTCCGTGATCCAGGAGACGGGGGCGAGCTTCGACCGGATCGAGTGGGTCCCCGTACCGGATCCGCAGGCCGCCGAGACGCCGATCCGGTTGCAGGACTTCGGACCGAAGGGCATCACGCACGCCCAGAAGCTGGAGGGCTGTTACTGGGGCGGTTCGTCGGTGTACTTCGTCTCGAGCTTCGCGCACAGCTCGGAGGGCTCGGCCGCCGACCACTTCGGCCAGGTCTGGCGGTACGAGCCGAAGCGGCGCCGGCTCACCCTGGTGATCGTCTTCGGCCCGGACACCGACGTCCAGCTGCCGGGCGAGTCCCCGGACAACATCTGTCTCGCCGCGGGCGGCGGGCTGATGGTCTGCGAGGACGGCGGCGGCGCGCAGCACGTGCTCGGGGTGACACGGCGCGGCGAGGTCTACGCGATGGCACGCGGCCGGCAGAACATCGGGACCGCCGAGGACCCGGAGTGGGGCGAGTTCGCGGGTGTCACGTTCTCGCCGGACGGCGGGACGATGTTCGTGAACTGCTACACGCCGGGGACGACCTTCGCGGTGACGGGCCCCTGGCACTGACCGAGGCACCAGCAGACGGGTGATCCGGCCGCCCGCCGGACGGGCGGCCGGAGCGCCGTGCACAGGATCCGGTGCACCACCGGCTAACGTCCCCCAGTGATCAAATCCGTTCGTACGATGATCGTGCTGACTGTTCTGGGTGGAGTGCTGGCCGGCTGCGGTTCCCCGGAGGACACCCGCTCCAGGACCGCCGCGCTTCCGACGGCCTCTCCGGACGCGGCGGCACCGGCGGCGTCCGGGCCCGCGACGGGTTCCGCCTCCCCGTCGCGGGCACCCGAGAGCGGGCCGCCCGTGCTGGCTCCGGGCCCCGGCGGTCTCACCCCGGTCTTCGAGCGACGGGCGGACGGCACCTCGGGGCCGGGCGCCGGGACGCGAGGCGGAAGCGCGGCCTCGGGAACGCCGGGAGCATCCGGGGGCGAGAAGGTCGTGGCGCTCACCTTCGACGCGGACATGACGGCGGATCAGGGGCCCCGTGCCGCGGACGGCGAGCACTTCGACAACCCGGCGCTGATCGCCTCGCTCCGCCGGCTGAAGGTCCCCTCGACGGTCTTCATGACCGGCCGATGGGCCCAGGAGTACCCGGTCCAGGCCCGCTCGATCGGCACCGACCCCCTGTTCGAGATCGCCAACCACTCGTTCAGCCACTACGCCTTCTCGTCCCCCTGCTACGGGCTGCCGACCGTCGGGAAGCCGGACATGCGGCGCGATGTGGAGCGGGCCTTCACCGCGATCCGGAGGACGGGGGCGCGCAATGTCGTGCCGTACTTCCGTTTCCCCGGCGGCTGCTACGACGATGTCGCGCTGAAGGCCCTGGCCCCGACCGGGGTGACCGCGGTCCAGTGGGACGTGGTCAGCGGTGACGCCTTCGCCACGGACGCGGACGCCGTGGCCGAGCAGGTGCTGGACGGGGTGAAGCCGGGGTCGCTGGTGGTCATGCACTGCACCCGCAGCGCGGCGCCCGTCACCGAGGACGCCGTACGCCGGATCGTCCCGGAGCTGCGTGAGCGCGGCTACCGCTTCGTCAAGGTCTCCGAGCTGATGCGCGGCTGAGTCCGGCGCGCCCGCGCGTCAGCCCGAACAGGCGGTACGCCCCGCCTCCTGCCAGGCGCAGACCGGGCAGAGGGTGGCGCCCTTCGTCGACTCCGGGTACTCGGTGGGCTTCCGGCAGAGCACGCACTCGGCGTACGGCGGGCCCGCGTCCACGGGCGCGGGGTCCGGCGCGGGCGTCCCGCAGTACGCATCATCCATGCGTTCGTCCATGCGTACGAGCGTACTCACTCGCGCAGGGCCGCGAGGCGGGCCGTGAGGGCTGCCACCGCGACGGCGACGACGGCGGCCCCCGCGGCCGGCAGGAGCGGCAGCCGCACGGTGCCGGTGAGCGAGCCGGTGACCAGGTCCGTCACCGCGGCCTTCGCGGGCGACCCGTCGGTCACCAGGGCGAGCAGCGCGGCCGATACGGTCGCGGCGAGCGACCAGCCGTGGCGGCGCAGGACCGGCCGGGCACAGAGCGCCCCGACCACGCCGCCCAGGAGGGCGGAGCACGCCGCCGCGAGGAGTCCGGCGAGCGCGGCGGGCAGGAGCGGGACGGCCACGGTGTGATCGGTGCTGACCGGTGCGCTCATCAGCAGAACGGCCCCCGTCCCCGCGCCGCCCAGGGCGAGCGCGTACCCGAGGCCGGTGAGCAGCGAGGCGCAGTGGGCGCGCGACGGGCCGACGGCCGCGGCGGTGACCGCCCGGGCGGCGGGCGGCTCCTGGGTGACGCAGAGCCGTACGAGCCAGGCGGCCACGGGGAGCAGCGCGGCGGCGGCGTAACCGAGCGAGTCCAGCAGGGGCTGCCCCGCCCGTACGCCGATGCCGAGGAAGGCGGCGTACAGGAGGAGGGGCGCGAGCCAGCGCTGGGAGCGTGCCAGCAGCGCCGCCTGGTAGCGCGCCGCGGCGGCCGTGCGGCGGCCCGGCGGCCGGACCGCGAGAGCCGGGCGGGCCGGGCGGACCGGGAGGGAGACCGTCTCCGGTGCGGCGTCCGTGGTGCCCGTGGGTCCGGCGCCGGGAGCAGCGGGCCGGGGCGTCATGTCCACGGCTGCCACGGCCGAGGCGGCGGCGGGGGCGGAGGCCGGGACCGGGGCGGGGAGCTGCGAGAGCCCGGTGATGTGCCACGGCGGGCGAGCCGTGAGCAGGGCGTGGAGCAGGGGGTCCGAGTACGCCGCGGAGGTCGTGAGCCGGATCGCGGCCGGATTCCCGGCGTCCCGTTCCACCGCCGGGGCCCCCGGCAGTTCCGGCGGGAGGGCGGCGGACGGCCGGCCCGTCGCCTCGATCCGCACGCGCGGCCCGTCGTCACCGGGCGAGGCCGGCACCGGGGTGAGGGTGCGGTCCTCCAGCCGGTACGCGAGGCCCACCGTGCCGGCGAGCCGTCCCGGGTCGTGGTCGACGAACACCACCGTGGCGCCGTCGGCGGCCCGCTCCGCGACGGCCCGGTCCAGTGCTCCGCGGGCCTCGGTGTCCAGCCCGGTCCAGGCCTCGTCCAGGACGAGGAGGTCCGGCCCGGCGAGGAGCGCCTGGGCGAGGGCGACCTTCTGGCTGGTGCCCTTGGAGAGCTCGGCGAGGGGTGTACGGGCGTATCCGGCGGCCCCGAAGCGCGCCAGCCACTCCTGGCCGCGTGCGGCGGCCTCGGCTGCCGGGAGCCCGTGGACGCGCCCCAGGTGGGTGAGGTAGCCGGCCGCGGTGAACGGCAGCGCGGCGGGGAAGCGTTCGGGGACGTACGCCGTGCGCGGCCGGCCCGTGATGCGCCCCTCGGTCGGCGCGTCGATGCCGGCGAGCAGCCGCAGGAGTGTCGACTTGCCGACTCCGTTGGCTCCCTCGATCCGGACCAGGGTGTGCGCGGGCAGGTCCAGGTCGAGCCCGCGCAGCACCCAGGGGCCGCGCAGGCCGTACCGGCGGCCCACTCCTCTCAGCATCAATGGGCCGACGGCTTCTCCGGCTTGAGCTCACTCGGCCGTACGATCACGAACCCCTCGCCCTCCAGCTTCAGCTGGACCGCCTCGCCCGATCCGCCGCGCACCATCGAGCCGAAGCTCTGCGAGCGGTGCAGCGAGGTGGAGAGCTGGGCGCTCCAGCCGACGACCGCGTCCGTGTCGACGTACACGGGCTGCTGCGGGGTCACGGGGATCACGATGGGGTGGCCGTCGCAGATCAGGCCGAGCTTCCCGTATCCGCTGAAGACGCTGTTGAAAAGGCCGCCACCGGTCATCCCGGCGCCCTTCACGGTCTTGATCTCGTAGGAGAGGGTCGCGTCGAAACAGAGGACGTTGCGGCCGTTGATGGTCAGGACGTCGCCCTGCTCCATCTCGACGATGAAGCAGTTCGCCGCCTCGTGGGCGAACCACGCCTCGCCCCGGCCGGTGACCGCCATGAGGGCCAGCCCCTCGCCGGTCACGGCGCGCTTGAGCATGCCGCCTATGCCCTGGCCCTTGCGCTCGAACCGGAGATCGCCGCGGAAGGCGATCATCGATCCCTGGCGTGCGTGCATCTCACCGTTGACGGCGTACTTGATGGATTTGGCGTTCTGCAGGGTCATGCCGGGGGCGGTGGCCTGCTGGGCCATGTGCTCGCTGGAAAAGAGATCGCTCTTCATGGCGTGCATCCTCGCCCGGAGCCCTTCGTTCCGCCAAGAACGGGTGGTCGCGGCGGCCTGGCAGACTGGTGGGTGTGAGCACCGAGAGCATTCCCGAGCCCCTTCCCGTCTCCCCGGAGGCCCCGGCCGGCAGTCCCTTCCGTACGGAACCGACGGCCCGCGACGAGGCCCCGCAGTTCGTGCTGCCGCTGGTGGTGCACCTGGAGAAGACCGACCCGCCGGCGCGCAACGACGCCCTGGTGACCGCGGCCCGCGCGGTGCTCACGATCCTCTCGGACCCGCGCTCGCTCGGTGAGGACGAGGGCGGGGCGGAGGGCGAGTGGGCGCAGGTCATGCGCGACTGGCAGGACGCCCGGATCCGCAAGGTGGTGCGGCGGGCGCGCGGTGCGGAGTGGCGCAAGGCTTCCGCGCTGCCGGGGATCACGGTCACGGGTGAGCACGCGGAGGTGCGGGTCTTCCCGCCGGTGCCCCTGGACGGCTGGCCGAAGGAGCTGGCCAAGCTCCAGGTGTCGGGGACCGACCTGGACGACCCGGAGGCCCCGCCCGCGCCGGATCCGTCCGGCCCGGTGCTGTGGATGAATCCGGACGTCGCCATGTCGGCGGGCAAGGCGATGGCGCAGGCCGGGCACGGCGCGCAGCTCGCCTGGTGGGAGCTGTCGGAGACGGAGCGCAAGGCGTGGCGGGAGGCGGGGTTCCCGCTCTCCGTCGCCACCCCGGACGCCGCCCGCTGGCGCGAACTGACCGCGAGCGGACTGCCGGTGGTGCGGGACGCCGGCTTCACCGAGGTCGCCCCGGGGTCCTGCACGGTCGTCGCCGACCACCCGGCCCTGCGCCGCTGAACGGTCGCGGGGCCGGAAGTCCGGCCGGCTGAACATTCCTGCGCCGATATACGTACCTCCCGGTACTGCCGCACCGGCATTACCGCCAAGTAGGTTGAGCGACGAGTCAGTTGGCGGTTGATTCGACGTTGTCACGCACCTGCCCGGGAGACATCTTGCTGCGACGCATCAACGGAACGGCCCTCATCATCGCCGCGCTGGTCGCCACACTCGGCGCGCTCGCCTTCCCCGTGTGGTCGTACGCCGACCGCTCCGGGACCGGCGAGGCCAATCTGAACGCGTCCAGCGTGGCCACCCAGTGGGGCCCGCTCTCCGCGACCGACCGGGACTTCCTGGTCAAGGTGCGTCTGGCGGGGCTGTGGGAACTGCCCGCCGGGCAGCAGGCCATCGAGCGGGCGCCCAGCGAGGGGGTGAAGCTCGCGGGCGATCATCTGGTGGTCGGTCACACGGATCTGGACCGGCGGGCCCGCGACGTGGCGGCCAAGCTCGGCGTGGAGCTCCCGAACCAGCCGAACGAGCAGCAGCAGGGCTGGCTCAGGGAGCTCACCGCGGCCAGTGGCCAGGAGTACGAGCAGAAGTTCGCCAACCTCCTGCGCGCCGCGCACGGCAAGGTGTTCGCGCTGATCGCGCAGGTCCGGCACACCACCCGTAACTCGCTGATCCGGCAGCTGGCCTCCGACGCCAACCAGACGGTGCTGGACCACATCACGATGCTGGAGCGCACGGGCTTCGTCGACTTCGACGGCCTGGCACGGGAGGCGGCCGGAGCCTCGACGGCCAGCCCCTCGGGTCCGCCCATGCCGTCGGGGGGCGATGTCCCGCAGGTCCCGGTGCCGGTGACCCCGAGCGGCGACCAGTCGTTCACGTCGCGCCCGGTGCCACCGACGATGGATCCGCTGCCTCAGCCGTAGGGCCCGTCAGTCACGGTCCCGGCGCTGGACGTACAGGCGGTTGCCCTTCGGTCCTGTCCACTCCACCCGTACGACGCCGGGCACGGCCGCGTCGGGGAGGCGGGACGGGTTGGACCAGTGGCCGAAGTTCGGGTTGCGGAAGAACGTCGCCCAGAGGTCGCCGTCGGCGTCCTCGAAGAAGTTGTTGTGCCCGGCGCCGACGCCGACGGTCCAGCGCTCGGAGTACGGCCCCTCGAAGTGGTCGGAGACGGCGGCGACCGCGTCGTACTGGTACTGCACCCGGCCGGTGCCGGCCGGGTCGTAGCCCTGGCGTGCGGTGCCGTCGGCGTCGATCGACGTCCGGTCCCAGGCGGCGTGGAGGAGGAAGTACTTTCCCCCGTGCTTGAAGACGTACGCGCCTTCGAGGTACGGCTCGGGCGTGTAGGGGGTCTGGCGGAACAGCGGGAGGTCCACCGGCGTGACGATGTCCTCCATGTCGTCGCGGAACTTCGCGTAGAGGTTGTTGTGCAGCACCAGCCAGGCGTCGCGGCCCTCGCTGTAGAGGCTGCCGTCGATGTGGTGGTAGGCGCCGGGCTCGATGAAGCTCGGTCCGCCGATGAACGACTCCCCGAAGGGCTTCTCCAGGTTCCCCTCGACGAGCCGGTACGGGCCCTCGACGCCGCCCTCGCTCACCAGCATGAACGAGCCGACCTTCCGGGAGTGGTCGCCCATGCACGCGACGATGTACCACTTCCCGCGGAAGCGGTGCAGCTCCGGGGCCCAGGCCTGGCCGCGCTTGCCGAACTGCTCGTCGTGCCAGTACTCCTGCCACGGGGCGACGACGGTGCGTCCGGGCCGGTTCTCGTCGGTGAACTCGGGCGACCAGACCTTGCCCTTCTCCGCCCCGGGCCGGATGCCGGTCGTGTCGGCCAGTTTCCAGGGGCCCTTGAGGGAACGCGCCACCCAGACGAAGATGCCGTCGTTCCAGGGGCCGGCCGCTTCGAGTCCGGGCACTCGGGTGGTGCCGGTGGCGACGTAGAGCGGACGGCCGTCCACGACGAAGCAGTTGACGTAGGTGTCCCGCATCCACACCACGCCGCGCTCCTTGTCACGCGGGCGCAGCTCCAGCGGGAGGACGAAGGAGTTGTCCTCCCGGGGCCACAGGTCCTGCCGGATGTCGGCCCGGCCGTAGGGCTCGGGGTCGGGCCAGTTCGCCGGGTACCGACGCTTCGCCCCGGCCCTGGCGGGGGCGGCCGGGGCCGCCGAGGCCTGCGCCGGCGCGGCGGCGACGGGGAGTGCGGCGGCGGCGCCCACTCCGGCGGCACGGGCCAGCAGGGACCGTCGGCCCAGGGGCGGCCTGTTCTCGGTGCCGGTCATGTCGGTCACGTCCTCCGTTCGTCCGTCCGGGACGGCGTGCTCCCGGCATGTCGACGAGCATGCGAACGCCTGTTGATCTCCGTCAACGGACCATGGAATTAATCCGGAGTGTCCGGCTCGTCGGCATATCGGTGGCGGTCCGCGTTTCCGCAGGTCGGTGGGGTGCCGACGAGCCCGTACGGAGCATCACGATCGGGTAACGGCGCATTTGGTGCCGGTCCGGGAACCTCAAATTCAGCTCTGAACGTCCCCCTTTCCGGGTTCACCGGCGCGCGGCGGGGCCATGACCAGTGCACGGAACGGGGAGGGGACACCATGAAGCTGGGGATCGGTATCGGATGGCGGCCTGAGATCGCGGACGCCGTCGAGGCTCTGCCGGGGATCGACTGGGTCGAGGCGGTCGCGGAGAACCTCTGCGCGGACCATCTCCCCGACTCCCTCGTGCGCCTCCGGGAGCGCGGGGTCACCGTCGTCCCGCACGGGGTCTCCCTCGGCCTGGGGGGCGCCGACCGGCCGGATCCCGGCCGCCTCGCGGGTCTGGCCGCACGGGCCGAACTTCTGGGCACGCCCCTGGTGACCGAGCACATCGCGTTCGTACGCGCCGGAGGGCCGCTCACCGCCTCGCCGGTCCTGGAGGCGGGCCACCTGCTGCCGGTGCCCCGCACCTGGGACGCCCTGGAGGCGCTGTGCGAGAACGTGCGGATCGCGCAGGACTCGCTGCCCGTGCCGCTGGCCCTGGAGAACATCGCCGCCCTGATCTCCTGGCCCGGCGAGGAGCTGACCGAGGGACAGTTCCTCGCGGAGCTGGTCGAGCGCACCGGCGTACGGCTGCTGATCGACGTCGCCAATCTGCACACCAACCACGTCAACCGCGGCGAGGACCCCGCGACCGCACTCGACGAACTGCCGGTGGAGGCCATCGCGTACGTCCATGTGGCGGGCGGCGTCGAGAAGGACGGCGTCTGGCACGACACGCACGCACACCCGGTGACGCGTCCGGTCCTGGACGTGCTGGCCGAGCTCCGCTCCCGGGTGGACCCGCCTGGCGTCCTGCTGGAGCGCGACGACGACTTCCCGCCGGCCGACGAGCTGGCCGGTGAACTGACCGCGATCCGCACCACCCTGGCCGCCGCGGCCCCCGCCTCCGGTGCTTCCCGGAACCCTGCGGCCCGGCCCCCGGAGCCGGGCGCGCGTCCGGCCGGGGCCCGCGACCGGACGGCCGTGGCGCAGACCGCGCTGCTCTCCGCGCTCGTGGCCGGCACCCCCGCGCCGGACGGCTTCGACCACCGGCGCCTGCGGGTGCAGAGCCGGGCCCTGGCGGCTAAGCGGGCCGATGTCGTCGCCAAGGTGGCGCCCGAGCTGCCCGGGATCCTCGGCGACGGCTACCGCCCGGCCTTCCTCGCGTACGCCAGGAACCGGCCGATGTCCGCCGGTTACCGCCGCGACGCCCTGGACTTCGCCGAGCGGCTGCTCATCGAGGGCCGCCCGGCCGACGACGCCGCCCGGCGGAGGCTGACCCGCTGGTGGCAGGAGCGCGCGGCGGCGCGCCCGCCGCGCCGAGGTGCCCGCCTGGTCCACGCCGCCCGTACCGCCCTTCTCGGAAAGTGACCCCGCGATGAACGCTCTCGCCCTTCTGCTGACCGTGGCCGTGGCCGTGGCCTGCACGCTCCTCATCGTCGCGACGCAGCGCGCCCGGCGGCGGGGCGACGACACCGCCGCGTATGTGCACGACCTCTCCGAGGCGGCCTTTCTCAGCGGTGGACCGGCCCGGGTCGTGGACACCGCGCTGACCCGTATGCACGCGGACGGGCGGCTGGCCGTCGGCGGTCCCGGCATCGTCGCGGTCCAGCGGGACGAGGCCCGTGACGCCGTGGAGCGCGCCGTGCTCCAGGAGCTGGCAGGCGCCCCGAGCGGAGCCCTGCACACCCTGCGGGAGGCGGTGATGCGCCATCCCGCGGTGCAGGAGATCGGTGACGGGCTCGCGGCCCGCGGGCTGCTCGTCGCGCCGGGCGAGAGCCGGACCCGGCGCTCCTGGGGGCTCGTGCTGGGTATCTGGTGCATCCTGGGGTTCCCGGGCGCCATCGTGGTGACGGTCGTGCAGTACGCCACGCTCGACGCGTACGCGGACCTGCCGTTCCCCTTCGTGGTGAAGATGCTGCCCGCGATCGTGGCCGGCTCGGTGGTCGGCCTGGTCACCGCCGCGTCCGCCCGGACTCGGCTCACCCGGTCGGGGCGCAGGGCCGCCGACGGCTACCGGGCGGCCAACGCCCATCTGACCGACCCCGCCCACCTGGTGGCCACCCGGGGGCTGTCCGCGCTTCCCGACGCGGAGCTCCAGGCGCAGTTGGTGGCCGCCGCCCGGCAACGGCCCGCCGGGCGCCGCTCCTCGGCGTCCACCAGCTCGGCCGCCACGGCGGCAGTGCTCACGCCGGTGGTGTGGTGCGCCGGGGCGAGTCCCGGCGGCGGGAGCTGCGGCGGATCCAGCGGCGGGGGCGGCGACTCGGGCTCCGGGTCCGCGTGCAGCTCGGGGTCGAGCTGCGGCAGCAGCGGCTCCAGCTGTGGGGGCGGATCGAGCTGCAGCAGCGGCTCCAGTTGCGGCGGCGGCTCCAGCTGCGGCAGCAGTTCCTGAGAGCGCGCGGGACGGCAGGCATACGGATTCAGCCACCGGTGACCGTCCGTGACCGATCTTGGTCCATATGGTGAACACGGCATGGCGCTCCCATGCCGGTTTCGCATAGAACTCGGCCATGCTCTGGGTCCTGCTTCTTCTGGTCGCGTGGGGCGCGGCCGCCGTCTCCTGCATCCGGCTCTGCCTCGTCACCGCGGGTGCGGCCCCCCTGCCGTCCGGCGCCGCGCGGGCACTGGTCTCCCCCGAACTCAACCTGTACGAGACGGCGTTCCTGGCCGGCGGCCCGCAGCGGGTGGCCGATCTGGCGCTGGTCTCCATGCATCTGCGGCACCGGCTGCTGCTGGCCCGCACCGGCTGGGCGACGGTGGTCGACCCGGAGGGCCGGGACGAGGTCGAGCGCACCGTGATCCGCGCGATCGGCCCGGAGGGACAGTCCCGGATAGCCCCGATACGGGCCGCTGCGGCGGCTGCCGACGCCGTACGCTCCCTCGCCGACCGCCTGGTGGCCGCGGGGCTCGCCGTACCCCACGGGACCCGTACGGACCTGGAGTCGGCGGCCCGTGCCGTACGGGGCGCGGCGGTGCTGGTGGTGGTCCTGGCGGCGACCGCCATGCTGATGCCAGGTCAGGAGACGGGCTACGCGGGCCCGGTGGCCGCCTGGTTCGGGCTGCCGCTCGTCCTGACGCTGGGCTGCCTGGCCATCGCGCGCGTGGAGAACCACCCGTACAGCCCGTGGGCCTCCCCGTCCGGACAGCGCTGGCTGGACTCGCTGCCGGCCCCGGTGCGCGGTGCGGACCGCGATCTGCTGGCGGCGGTGGCGGTGCGGGGCGTGGGGGCCCTGGAGGACCCGGACCTGAGAGCGGCCCTGCTGAGCGGGGCGCGGGCGGCCGGCTGACCCGCCGGACCGGAGGCCGCGCAGCACGGAGGGCCGCCCCGTCGGGGCGGCCCTCCGTGCTGCGCTATCCAGTTGTGCGGCCCGGGACACATCGGCCTGACCGGCGAGGAGCGGCGGCCCGCGGAGAGGAATGGCTGACTCCCCCGCGGATCACGACAGTTCGCCGGCCGTCGGCCGATGTGCACCCGGCACCGGGACCCGGTGTCGCTGGAACGACGGGCGGCGTCACACGCGCCGTTGCCCGCCAACTGATCTTCCGGGTCGGGATGACCGGAAACGCTGGCTATGCGAGTCCGGTCACCAATTCTGCGACGGACTTCCTGCGTCCGGTGTAGAACGGCACCTCTTCACGGACGTGGAGCCGTGCCTCGGAGGCCCGCAGGTGACGCATGAGGTCGACGATGCGGTACAGCTCGTCGGCCTCGAAGGCCAGCACCCACTCGTAGTCCCCCAGCGAGAAGGAGGCCACGGTGTTGGCCCGCACGTCGGGGTAACCGCGGGCCATCTTGCCGTGGTCCGCGAGCATGCGGCGGCGGTCCTCGTCGGGCAGCAGGTACCAGTCGTAGCTGCGTACGAAGGGGTACACGCTGATGTAGTCGCGCGGGGTCTCGTCGGCCAGGAAGGCCGGCACGTGCGACTTGTTGAACTCGGCGGGGCGGTGCAGCGCCATGTTCGACCAGACCGGCTCGAGTGCGCGGCCCAGCTTGGTGCGCCGGAAGAGGTTGTACGCCTCCTGGAGCTCGTCGGACGTCTCGGCGTGCCACCAGATCATCAGATCGGCGTCGGCCCGGAGGCCGGACACGTCGTAGGTGCCACGGACCGTGATGTCCTTGGCCCCGAGCTGGTCGAACAGCTCCTGGACCTCGTCGGCGTAACCGGCGCGGTCCACGGGCAGGACGTCCTTCAGCCTGAAGACGGACCACAGGGTGTAGCGGATGACCTCGTTGAGGTCCTTGGCCTTCTTGCCTGCGTTCGGAAGCTTTTCTGGCGCACTCATACGGCTATTGTCCCGCCTCGCTCCCGGTGCCCCGAACCCGGGTCGGCGTGTTGTCGATCTCCCCCGCGCCCGCGCCCGTCAGGTCGTGGACGATCTCGTCCGCGGCGCGGTGCGCGCTCGCGATGCAGGCGGGGATCCCGACGCCGTCGTACACCGCTCCGCAGACCCGCAGACCCGGCAGCTTGGCGACCTCCTCGCGGATCCGCGCGACCCGGGTGAGGTGGCCGACCGGGTACTGGGGCAGCCCGCCGATCCACCGGGTGACCTGCGTGTCCACGGGCCGGGCCGTCAGTCCGGCCGCGTCGGCGAGGTCGCCCAGGGACGCGGCGACGAGCTCGGAGTCCTCACGGTGCAGGTGCTCCTCCTCGCCGTAGCGGCCGAGGGAGGTGCGCAGCACGAAGAGGTCGGGGGCCGCGTCGGCGACCCACCGCCACTTGTTGCTGGAGAAGGTGGCGGCCTTGATCCTGCGGCCGTCGACGGGCGGCACGAGGAAGCCGGAACGCCCCTGGAGCGCCGCGTTCCCCTCGATGTCGGAGCGCCGGAAGGCCATGGTGACCAGGGCCATCGAGGCGTACTCGACGGCGGCCAGCTCGACCGAGGCGGCCGGGCACTCGGCGGCGAGCAGCGTCGACGCGGACCAGGCGGGGGTGGCCAGCACGAGGGCGTCGGCGGCGATCACCCCGCTGTCGGTGCGCACGTCCCAGCCCCCGGCGGTGCGGGTCAGGCCGAGCACCGGGGTCTCCATGAGGATCTCGGCGCCCCCGGCCCGTACGGCGTCGGCCACGGCGCCCGGCAGGGTGCCGATGCCCCCCTCCAGGCCCTGGAAGACCGGGCCGGTCCGCTGCCGGGCCGCGGCCCTCTCCTGGATGCGCCGGACGCCGTCGAGGAGCGGGCCGCCCTCCTTCACGGCCTCGAAGAGCTGGGGCACGGCGGCGCGCATCGAGATCCGGTAGGCGTCCCCGGCGTACACCCCGCCGAGCAGCGGCTCCACGAGCCGGTCGACGACCTCGCGGCCGAGCCGGTCGGCGACGTAACTGCCGACCGCGACGTCGTCGCCGACGGCGGTCGGGGTGAGGTCGCGCTCCTCGGCGATCCTGGCCAGGCCCTCGGGCGAGAGCACCCCGCTGAGCGCCGACGGATCGCCCGGTACGCCCATCACATGGCCCTTGGGCATGGGGCGCAGGGCGTCGCGGGTCCAGACCGAGGCGGTGGCGGTGGCGGGCGGCTGGAGCCGGCCGCCGAGCCCGGCCGCGGTGGCCAGCTCGACCCCTTCGGTCCGGCGCGCGAGCATCGACTCGGCACCGAGGTCGACCTGGGTGCCCGCGATCTCGCCGGTCATCAGCTTGCCGCCGAGCCGCTCGGTCGCCTCCAGGACGGTGACCCGGAGGCCGGAGGCCAACAGCCGGTGCGCGGCGGCGAGTCCGGCGATGCCGCCGCCGATGACGACGGCGTGGCCCGTACGTGTGGTGTCGCGCTGAAGAGAACGCTGCATGGGTCCACTCTCTCAAACCCGTCCCGAGTCCCGAACGTGACCGCTTCGAAACCCCTGGCGGGAAACCCGCGCACGGGTCGCGTACGTCGAACCGGCACCATCGACAACGGCCCTGGGGGGACGCTCATGCATTTCGACCGGCACACGGACAGTCATCCACCCGCTCACACCCGCCGCCGCTCACGCGTGCCGGCGGCCGCCGGACTTCTCGTGGTGCTCCTGGCCACCGGTGCGTGCGGCGGTGCCTCCGACAGCGGCGGGGAGGGGTTCAGGTCGGCGGCCGACAGCAAGGCGGGCCCGGCGCCCGGCGCCGGAGCCGGGGAGGCGGCGCCGAAGCCGGCCGCCGGCGCGTCCTCGGCGCCCGACCCGGGCTCCACGATCGCGGTCCACGTCATTCGCACGGCCACCCTGGCCATCGAGGTCAGGAGCGTGCCGAAGGCTGTCGCGGCGGCCCGGAGCACCGCGGAGGACGCCGGCGGACTCGTGGCGGACGAGACCACGGAACGGGTCGACGACACCCACGACATGTCCCGTCTCGTGCTGCGCGTGCCGCAGGCCCGGTACGACGAGGTGCTGCGCGGCCTCACCGGGTCGGGGAAGCTGCTGTCCCGCACGTCGAACGCGAAGGACGTCACCGGTCAGGTCGTCGACGTCGAGAGCCGGATCGCGACGCAGCGGGCGAGCGTCGCGAGGGTCCGCGACCTGATGGAGAAGGCCGAGAAGCTCACCGACGTGGTGACGCTGGAGGGCGAACTCAGCAGCCGCCAGGCGGACCTGGAGTCGCTGCTCGCCCAGCAGGCGTCGCTGAAGGACCGTACGACGCTGGCGACCGTCACGCTCGAACTCAGCGAACCCGAGGGCAGGGGCGACGGGTCCGAGGAGGAGGGCACCGGCTTCCTCGACGCGCTGCGCGGAGGCTGGGACGCGTTCGTGACGATGCTGCGGTGGATCGCGGTGGCGGTCGGTGCCACGGCGCCGTTCCTGGCCGCGGCGGCCCTCCTGGTGCTGCTGTGGCGGCTGTTGCGCGGCCGGCTGCCCCGGCGCCGTACGACGCCGTCCAGGCGGGTCCCCGAGGCCCCGGAGGCTCCGGAGCCCCCGCCGGCCGCGTAGGAGCCGTAGCGTGGGCCCCTGACCTGTAGGTGACGGCGAAGGGACCCGGCATGGCGGCGGAGCGACTGGTGGTCGTCGGAGGCGACGCGGCGGGCATGTCCGCCGCGTCGCAGGCCCGCAGGCTGAAGGGGCCGGACGCGATGAGCATCATCGCCTTCGAACGGGGCGACTTCACGTCGTACTCCGCCTGCGGCATCCCGTACTGGGTGAGCGGCGACGTCGAGGGTCCGGACGCCCTCGTCGCCCGGACGCCCGAGGAGCACCGGGCCCGCTCGATCGATCTGCGCACCCGCACCGAGGTGACGGAGATCGACGTCGCCGGGCACCGGGTGCGGGCGCTGGACCGTGACAGCGGCGAGACGTACTGGACGGGCTACGACAAGCTGGTGATCGCCACGGGCGCGCGGCCGGTGCGCCCCGATCTGCCCGGGATCGACGCCCCGGGCGTCCACGGGGTGCAGACCCTGGGCGACGGACAGGCGCTCCTGGAGTCGCTGGAACGGGCCCCGGGGCGCCGGGCGGTCGTCGTCGGCGCGGGCTACATCGGCGTCGAGATGGCCGAGGCGATGCTGAAGCGCGGCTTCGAGGTGACGGTGCTCAACCGCGGCGCGCAGCCGATGGCGACGCTCGACCCGGACATGGGGCAGCTGGTCCACGAGGCGATGGACGGGCTGGGCATCACCACCGTCAACGGCGCCGAGGTGACCCGGATCGACACCGGCGACGACGGCCGGGTCACGGGGGTCGTCACCGAGGGGGGCACCTACCCGGCGGACGTCGTCGTGCTCGGTATCGGCGTCGAGCCGGAGACGGGGCTGGCCCGTGAGGCCGGTCTGCCGCTGGGGCCGCACGGCGGCCTGCTGACGGACCTGTCGATGCGGGTCGTGGGGCAGGACGGCATCTGGGCGGGCGGGGACTGCGTGGAGGTCCTGGACCTGGTCGCCGGCCGCACCCGGCACATCGCGCTGGGCACCCACGCCAACAAGCACGGCCAGATCATCGGGTCCAACGTCGGCGGCGGGTACGGCACGTTCCCCGGCGTGGTCGGTACGGCGGTGAGCAAGGTCTGCGACCTGGAGATCGCCAGGACGGGGCTGCGCGAGAAGGACGCCCGCGCGGTGGGCCTGCGCTACGTCACGGCGACGATCGAGTCGACGGGCCGCGCCGGCTACTACCCGGGGGCGAAGCCGATGACGGTGAAGATGCTCGCGGAGTTCCGGACGGGCCGGCTGCTGGGGGTGCAGATCGTCGGCCGTGAGGGGGCGGCGAAGCGTGTGGACGTCGCGGCGGTGGCGCTCACCGCCGGGATGACGGTGGAGGCCATGACGGCCCTCGACCTCGGCTACGCCCCGCCGTTCTCCCCGGTCTGGGACCCGGTCCTGGTCGCCGCCCGCAAGGCCGTGTCGGCGGTGCGGGCGGCGGGGAGCTGACCGGCGGGCGGCCGGCTAACGGGCCGTCTGCCGGTGGACGTACTCCACGAGGCGCGTCAGCGCGTCCGGGTCCATGTTCGGCATGACGCCGTGGCCCAGGTTGAAGATGTGGCCCTCCAGACCGGCGGCCGCGTCCAGCACCTCCCGGGTCTTGGCCTCCACCGCGGGGGTCGGCGCGAAGAGCACCGCCGGGTCGAGGTTGCCCTGGAGCGCCTTGCCGGGGCCGACCCGGCGGGCGGCCTCGTCCAGCGGGACCCGCCAGTCGACGCCGACGACGTCCGCGCCGGCCTCGCCCATCAGGCCGAGCAGTTCGCCGGTGCCGACACCGAAGTGGATGCGCGGGACGCCGTACGGCGCGACGGCGTCGAAGACCTTCGCCGAGGCGGGCAGCACCGAGCGGCGGTAGTCGGCGGGGGCCAGGGCGCCCACCCAGGAGTCGAAGAGCTGCACGGCGGAGGCGCCGGCCTCGATCTGGACCTTGAGGAAGGCGCCGGTGATGTCGGCGAGGCGGTCGAGCAGATCGGCCCAGAGCTCCGGGTCGCCGTACATCAGCGCCTTGGTGTGCTCGTGGTTGCGGGACGGGCCGCCCTCCACGAGGTAGCTCGCCAGGGTGAACGGCGCGCCTGCGAAGCCGATCAGCGGGGTGGACCCCAGCTCGGCGGTGAGCATCCCGATGGCCTGGGTGACGTACGGGACGTCCTCGGGCGTCAGGTCGCGCAACCGGGCGAGGTCGGCGCGGGTGCGGATCGGCTCGGCGATGACCGGTCCGACGCCGGGCTTGATGTCGAGGTCGATGCCGATGGCCTTGAGCGGGACGACGATGTCGCTGAAGTAGATCGCGGCGTCGACCTTGTGGCGGCGTACGGGCTGCAGGGTGATCTCGGTGACCAGCTCCGGCAACATGCACGAGTCCAGCATCGCGATGCCCTCGCGGACCTTCAGGTACTCGGGCAGCGAGCGCCCCGCCTGACGCATGAACCAGACCGGGGTGTGCGGCACCGGCTCACGGCGGCAGGCCTTGAGGAAGGCCGAATCATGGGTGGCGGGGGTCGTCCGCAGGCCCGAGGACGGGCCCTCCCCTGTTCGGACGGAGCTGCGCTCTCGGGGAAGGTCGTTGGCACTCACGCACAGAATCTTCGCACGGAGCGGCAACGAGCCGGACGTCGCATGGGTGTCCCTCCCTGCACGGCGCTCCGGTTCCGCCTACTCTTCCCCGCATGGCTCCGGCTCAGGGACAATTTTCCGATCATTCCGATGGCACTGACAGCGAGGAGGGTGCGGACGGCGACACCGTCCCGCCCGCGTTCCGGGCGGCGGTCGACGCGCTGCGCTCCGCCCGCCTGCGCCCCGAACTGGAGGTCGAGCCCACACGGCCGCCGCAGCGGCTCGCCCCGCACGCGTACGCCCTGGAGGCCGCCGTCGTGGAGGGCGAGGACGATCTCGCCGACGGCCGCCTGGTCCTCCTGCACGATCCGGCCGGACACGATACCTGGCAGGGCACGTTCCGCCTGGTGACGCTCGTCCGGGCCGAACTCGAACCGGAGATGGCGGCCGACCCGCTGCTGCCCGAGGTGTGCTGGACCTGGCTCACGGGCGCGCTGGACGCCCGGGGTCTCTCGTACGGGGAGGCCGGGGGGACGGTGACGCGCGCCGGTTCGCACTACTTCGGTGCGCTCTCCGCGCGCCGCCCGGCGACGCAGATCGAGATCCGGGCGTCGTGGACGCCGCGTGAGGGGCGCGGCGGGGTGCCCGACACGGCGGGCCATCTCGTCGCCTGGGGCGATCTGCTCTGCCAGCTCGCCGGTCTGCCGCCGTCGGGGACGGCCGACGCGGCGGTGGTGAGCCTGCCCCAGCGGCGGGGGCCCCAGGTCTCATAACGCTGCGTCATCTTCGGGGAGAGCCGGTCGCACAGGGACCGGCTCTCTTTTCGTACAATCGATCGCGCGTCCTATTTGCCCGAATTGTTACTCACTAAATCGTGATCTTCCTCTAAAGGAGGACGCACCTGCTGCCGAAGAGGTCAATGACCCTTCAAGCACGGTTCGCCCCGGCTTCATCCCCGAGCCGGCCCGTCCCGCCACTCCCCAGGAGGCCTGGTGTCCGTTCTCCTCGAGCAGCCCGCAAGCCTGGTCGCCTACCGCCCGAACAAGCCGACGGCCATGGTCGTCGTGGCCGACCCGCGCGTCCGTTCCACCGTCACCCGCCATCTGTGGGCACTCGGAGTTCGTGACGTCATCGAGGCGTCGTCCATCGCGGAGGCCCGCCCCCGCGTCGGCAACCCGCGCGACATCTGCGTTGCCGACGTCCACCTGCCCGACGGTTCCGGGCTGACCCTGCTGTCCGAGACCCGAGCCGCCGGCTGGCCGAACGGCCTCGCCCTCTCCGCCGCCGATGACATCGGCGCGGTGCGCAACGCCCTCGCGGGCGGCGTGAAGGGCTATGTCGTCACCGGCACCCGTACCAACATCGGCCACCCCACCCGCCCCGGCGTCGCCCCCATCGGTGCCAACGCCGCCCGAATGCACCGCAGGCCTCCCGGTTCCCCGAGCCACCCGGGCGGCTACCGCGAACTCTCCGGCCGTGAGGTGGAGGTGCTCCGCCTGGTCGCCGAAGGCCAGTCCAACAAGGCCATCGGCGTCTCGATGGGCCTCTCCGCCCTCACCGTCAAGAGCCACCTCGCCCGCATCGCCCGCAAGCTCGGCACCGGAGACCGCGCCGGAATGGTCGCCGTGGCCCTGCGTACGGGCATCATCCACTGATCCCCCCACCCCACCGGCACCTGCGCGGATGCGTATCCGGCCGGTTTACGTGCATGGCCGCCCGTCGACGGAACGTTCCGTCGACGGGCGACGCACATACACAGATACCCTTGGCATGTGACCGACGCCCAAGAGACCGCAGCAGACACTTCACTGCGAACCACCGGGGGCGCTCCCCCGGACGACGTCGCCCCGGCGCCGATCCCCTTGCTCGAACCGCGCGAGGGCATCCCCCCGGTGGTGGCGACCGACGACGCGCTGGCCGGGGTGGTCGCGGCCTTCGCCGCGGGCACCGGACCGGTGGCCGTCGACGCCGAGCGCGCCTCGGGGTACCGCTACGGGCAGCGCGCCTATCTCGTGCAGCTGCGCCGCGAGGGCGCGGGGAGCGCGCTGATCGACCCGGTCGGCTGCCCCGACCTGTCCACGCTCGGCCAGGCCCTCACCGGAGCCGAGTGGATCCTGCACGCCGCCACCCAGGACCTGCCCTGTCTGCGCGACATAGGCATGACCCCGACCTCGCTCTTCGACACGGAGCTCGCCGGGCGGCTGGCCGGATTCCCGCGCGTGGGCCTCGGCGCCATAGTGGAGAACGTCCTCGGCTACGCCCTGGAGAAGGGCCACTCCGCCGTCGACTGGTCCACCCGCCCCCTGCCCGACCCCTGGCTGCGCTACGCCGCGCTCGACGTCGAGCTGCTGGTGGATCTGCGCGACGCCCTGGAGGAGGAGCTGGACCGGCAGGGCAAGCTGGAGTGGGCGCTGGAGGAGTTCGACGCCATCGCCTCGGCCCCGCCGGCTCCCCCGCGCAAGGACCCGTGGCGCCGGACCTCCGGCATGCACAAGGTGCGCCGCCGCCGTCAGATCGCGGTCGTACGGGAGCTGTGGACCGCCCGTGACCAGGTGGCGCAGCGCCGTGACATCTCGCCGGGCAAGGTGCTCGGCGACGCCGCGATCATCGAGGCGGCCCTGGCGCTCCCGGCGAACGTACAGGCGCTCACCGCGCTGCCCGGCTTCGGCCACCGCATGGGGCGCCGTCAGCTGGAGCAGTGGCAGGCGGCCGTCGACCGGGCCAAGGAGCTGCCCGAGTCGGAGCTGCCGCAGCCCGGCCAGCAGCCGGCGGGCCCACCGCCGCCCCGCTCGTGGGCGGACAAGGACCCGGCCGCCGCGGCCCGGCTGTCGGCGGCCCGTACCGCCGTGTCGGAGCTGGCCGAGCGGCTGCACATGCCGCAGGAGAACCTGATCACCCCGGACACCGTGCGCCGGGTCTGCTGGGAGCCGCCGAAGGTGCTGACCCCGGGCGCGGTCGAGACCGCGCTGGCCGGGCACGGCGCGCGCCGCTGGCAGATCCAGCAGGTCGGCCCCCTGCTGCTGCGGGCGCTGGACACGAGCGCCTGACCCCGACGACACGCGTACGCCCCCTGCCGGATCGGTGGGGGGCGTTCGCGTGTCGGGACCGCACGGCGGACCGGACCGTCGAGGAGGATCGAATTCACGCCAGTTGTCCGCCCTTCCCGGGACACCGGCCGCGCCCCCTCCGTATGTGACGTTCGCCGCTCCGGTGGTGGGGGGTGGGCAGTCCGGTTACCCGCAAGTAGCATGAGGGTCGTGGCGCGCCGATGCGTGCGCCCGCAGCAGTGCCATCCCGCACCCTGGAGGAGAGCCACCGTGCCTCGTACCATCCGGGACGTCGTCTTCGTCGACGGCGTCCGCACCCCGTTCGGCAAAGCGGGCCCGAAGGGCATCTACCACGAGACCCGCGCCGACGATCTCGTCGTGAAGGCCATCCGGGAGCTGCTGCGCCGCAACCCGGACCTGGACCCCGCGAAGATCGACGAGGTCGCCATCGCCGCGACCACGCAGATCGGCGACCAGGGCCTCACGCTCGGCCGCACCGCCGGAATCCTGGCCGGTCTGCCGCAGTCCGTCCCCGGTTACTCCATCGACCGCATGTGTGCGGGCGCCCTGACCGCCGTCACCTCGACGGCCGGCTCCATCGCCTTCGGCGCGTACGACGTCGTCATCGCCGGCGGTGTCGAGCACATGGGCCGCCACCCGATGGGCGAGAGCGTGGACCCGAACCCGCGCCTCGTCTCGGAGAAGCTGGTCGACGAGTCCGCCCTCTTCATGGGCATGACCGCGGAGAACCTGCACGACAGGTACCCCTCGATCACCAAGCAGCGCGCCGACGAGTACGCGGTCCGTTCGCAGGAGAAGGCCGCCAAGGCGTACGCCAACGGCAAGATCCAGCAGGACCTGGTACCGGTCTCCGTGCGCCGCACCAACGCCGAGGCGGGCGAGACGGGCTGGGGCCTGGTCACCGCCGACGAGCCGATGCGCCCGGGCACCACGCTGGAGTCCCTGGCCGGTCTGAAGACCCCGTTCCGCGCCCACGGCCGCGTGACGGCCGGTAACGCCGCGGGTCTCAACGACGGCGCCACCGCCTCGCTGCTCGCCTCCGAGGAGACCGCCCGCGAGCTGGGCCTCCCGGTCAAGATGCGTCTCGTCTCGTACGCCTTCGCGGGTGTCGAGCCGGAGGTCATGGGCTACGGCCCGATCCCGGCGACGGAGAAGGCCCTGGCCAAGGCCGGTCTCTCCATCGACGACATCGGTCTCTTCGAGATCAACGAGGCCTTCGCCGTGCAGGTGCTCGCCTTCCTGGAGCACTACGGCATCGCCGACGACGACCAGCGCGTCAACCAGTACGGCGGCGCGATCGCCTACGGCCACCCGCTCGCCTCCTCCGGCGTCCGCCTGATGACTCAGCTGGCCCGCCAGTTCGAGGAGCAGCCGGAGGTCCGCTACGGCCTGACGACCATGTGCGTCGGCTTCGGCATGGGCGCGACGGTCGTCTGGGAGAACCCGAACTTCAACGGAGGCAGCAAGTGAGCTCCACCACTGAGCTTCTGAAGGGTGCGGCCGAGCTGTTCCCCGGCGAGGTCGTCACCCAGGCGCACGTACGCCACCTCGACCTGCCCGGCGGTGCGGGCCGTTTCGCCCTCATCACGCTGGACAACGGCTTCGACCACACCAAGCCGACCACCATCGGCCCGCAGTCACTGGCGAACCTGAACGCCGCCGTCGACCAGGTCGAGAAGGAGGCGGCCGAGGGCACGATCGTCGGTGTCGGTGTCACCGGCAAGCCGTTCATCTTCGCGGTCGGCGCCGACCTCAAGGGTGTCGAGCTCCTCAAGGACCACAAGGACGCGCTGGCCATCGGCAAGGGCGGCCACGACGTCTTCCGCCGCCTCTCCGGCCTCGCGGTCCCGACGTTCGCGTACTACAACGGCGCGGCCATGGGCGGCGGCGTCGAGATCGGGCTGCACTGCTCGTACCGCACCGTCTCCAGCGCGCTGCCCGCGTTCTCGCTGCCCGAGGTCTTCCTCGGTCTGGTCCCCGGGTGGGGCGGCTGCGCGCTGCTCCCCAACCTGATCGGCGCGGACCGCGCGGTCTCGGTGATCATCGAGAACTCGCTGAACCAGAACCGTCAGCTCAAGGGCAAGCAGGTCTTCGAGCTCGGGATCGCCGACGCGATCTTCGAGGGCGCGGACTTCCTGGAGCAGTCGCTGATCTGGACCGCGTCCGTCCTCAAGGGCGAGATCGCGGTGGAGCGTGCCGAGGTCGACCGCGGTGACGCCTGGGTCCAGGCCGTCGCCCGCGGCAAGGCGATCGCGGACTCCAAGGTGCACGGGGCGGCCCCGGCCGCGTACCGCGCGCTGGAGATCATCGCCGCGGCCAAGGACGGCGACCTGAGCGCCGGCTTCGACGCCGAGGACCAGGCCCTCGCGGACCTGATCATGGGCGGCGAGCTGCGCTCCGGGATCTACTCCTTCAACCTGGTCCAGAAGCGCGCCAAGCGCCCGGCCGGTGCCCCGGACAAGTCCCTGGCGCGTCCGGTCACCAAGGTCGGCGTCGTGGGCGCGGGCCTGATGGCCAGCCAGCTCGCCCTGCTCTTCCTCCGCCGCCTGGAGGTCCCGGTCGTCCTCACGGACATCGACCAGGAGCGCGTCGACAAGGGCGTGGGCTACGTCCAGGCCGAGATCGAGAAGCTGCTCGGCAAGGGCCGTATCAACCAGGACAAGGCCAACCGCCTGAAGGCCCTGGTCTCCGGTGTGCTGGACAAGGCGGAGGGCTTCTCCGACGCCGACTTCATCATCGAGGCCGTCTTCGAGGAGATCGGCGTCAAGCAGCAGGTGTTCGCGGAGGTCGAGGCGGTCGCCCCGGCGCACGCGATCCTCGCCACCAACACCTCGTCCCTCTCGGTCACCGAGATGGCGTCGAAGCTGAAGAACCCCGAGCGGGTCGTCGGCTTCCACTTCTTCAACCCGGTCGCGATCCTCCCGCTCCTGGAGATCGTCCGCGGCGAGCAGACCGACGACGCCTCGCTGGCGACGGCCTTCGGTGTCGCCCGCAAGCTGAAGAAGACCGCGGTGCTGGTGAAGGACGCCCCGGCGTTCGTCGTGAACCGTATCCTCACCCGCTTCATGGGCGAGATCCAGAACATCATCGACGAGGGCACCCCGGTCGAGACGGCGGAGAAGGCCATCGAGCCGCTCGGCCTGCCGATGTCCCCGCTGGTGCTCCTCGAGCTGGTCGGCCCGGCCATCGGCCTGCACGTCTCGGAGACCCTGAACCGCGCGTTCCCGGACCGCTTCACGGTCTCCGAGAACCTCGCGGCGGTCGTCAAGGCCGGCAAGCGCGGCTTCTACGTCTACGACTCCGGCGCGCCCGTCCTCGACCCCGAGGTCGCCGCGCTCCTCAAGCAGGGCGACACCGTCCTGACGGAGGAGCAGGTCCGTGACCGCGTCCTGGACGCGGTGGCCCAGGAGATCGGCCTCATGCTGGCCGAGGGCGTCGTCGCCGAGCCGCAGGACATCGACCTCTGCCTGATCACCGGCGCGGGCTGGCCCTTCCACCTGGGCGGCATCACGCCGTACCTGGACCGCGAGGGCGTCTCGGAGCGGGTCAACGGCAAGCCGTTCCTGGCGCAGGGCGTGGCGAGCGTCCCGGCGTAACGCCACCGCTGTCCTCTTCACCGAATCTGCGCGATCAGCGGAGAGCGGGCCGTACGGATCACCGTACGGCCCGCTTTCGCGTGTCCGGAATTGCCAGCTACGTAGCCGAATCGGAATCATTTAATTGCAGACTCAACCTTAGAATCTTGTTATTCTTCACCTCTGCGACACGTTTGCTTCACTTGGCTGCACCTTCCGGCGGATCCCCACCTCCGCGCTCCGCCCGCCGAGTCCGACGCACGGTCGCTGTGACGCGTGATGGTTGCTCGCCGTGAGGCCGAGCGGGGGAACACGGAGTAGACGAGCAATGGGCAACCCGGAGGCCTCTACCTTGCTGCGCCTTTACCGGCGCATGCTGCCGCACACCGTGAGGCACCTTCTGGTGCGACTCCTGCCCGCCCGCAACCGGCTGATACTCCAGCACGGCCTGTCCGGGCTCGGGACGACCTCACGTGTCCTGCGCAAGCACCTGAGCGTACGGCTGAGCAAGCGCCTGCGGCGCGACGCGCACCGGCCGGGCGTGAAGCTGGTCTGGTACGCCCGCGGGGTGCGTGCCGCCGAGGTGACGGAAGGGCTGACACCGTCCGTCGCCCGCGCGACGAACCTGCTGCGCGTGACCGACGTGCTGGAGCGTCACGGCATCCCGTACTTCTGTGTCCGCGGCACCTCCGTGACCATGACCGCCGTGGCGGTTCCGGCAGGCGAACGCCAGCGCGCCGAGAGGGCCCTGCGGGTGAGCGCACTCGCCGCGGGGGCCCTGCTGGCCGGCGGCGCCGCCGGAGGCAAGCCCCTGCACGCAGATCAGCGTGCCTCCTGGGCCCAGACCTCGGAAGAAACGATTCTGCGGATCTGGTGGCTCCTCACCGATCCCGGCGGGCAGTGGACGCTCGGCCCCAACCACGCGTGCGTCATCGAGTACTGGACCGAGGACGACGGGCTGCTCCTCGCCCCCGTCCCCAATCTCACCGCGACCGCCGTGGTCGCCGCGGAGAACCCCGTCCGGGTGCCGGTCAGTCATTTCACCGGTCCGGTCAGCGGTCTGGTGGGCGCCGCCCCACAGGTCGCGACACGGTCCGAGTTCACGCTGTCCCTCCCGGACGAGGTCACCTTCCCGGTGGACGCGGTCTACACCTGGGTCGACGGCGCGGACCCCGAGTGGATCCGCCGCCGGGCCACCGCGCTCGGCCGGACCGACTACCACGAGCAGGCGATCAGCGCCGCGCGCTTCACCAGCCGCGACGAGCTGCGCTACTCGCTGCGCTCCCTGCACCAGTTCGCGCCGTGGCTCCGCACCGTCTACCTGGTCACGGACGGGCAGGTGCCCGCGTGGCTCCACACCGACCACCCCGGGCTCAAGGTGGTCCCGCACAGCGAGATCTTCAGCGATGCCTCGGCCCTGCCGACGTTCAACTCGCACGCCATCGAGAGCCAGCTGCACCACATCCCGGGGCTCTCGGACCACTTCCTGTACTTCAACGACGATGTCTTCCTGGGCCGCAGCGTGACCCCCGAGGAGTTCTTCCACGCCAACGGGCTCTCGAAGTACTTCCCTTCCAACTCGCTCGTCCCCATGACTCCGGCCTCCGCCGAGGACCCGCCCTCGGAGATCGCCGCGAAGAACAACCGCGTCGTCATCGCGGGGACCTTCGACCGGGTGCTGACCAGGAAGATGAAGCACGTGCCGCACTCGCTGCGGCGCGACATCCTCCAGGAGATCGAGGACCGCTACCCGGCCGAGCACCGGCAGACGCAGCACTCGCACTTCCGCAGCCCGACCGACCTCTCGATCACCTCGTCGCTGCACCACTACTACGGCCAGCAGACGAGCCGTTCGGTGCCGGGGCGGATCCGCTACACGTATCTGGACCTGGCCGCCCCCAACACCGGCAGGCATCTCAACAGGCTGCTCGCCAGGCGCGATTACCACACGTTCTGCATCAACGACACGGTCGACGACCCGGACACCGCGGAAGCGCGGACCGCGATGCTCAGGACGTTCCTCGACACCTACTTCCCCGTGCCCAGCCCCTACGAACGGCCTGGACCGGACACTCCCCGGCTCGACCACGGCCCGGTGGAAACCGCCCGGCCCGAGCCCGCCCTCGACCTGCCGAACTCTGTGAAGTGGAACCCATGACTACTGACCCCCAGGTGATACGCGCCGCAGCTCCGGTGATCGGAGAGGACGAGATCGAGGCTGCGGTGCGTGTACTGCGCAGCGGCATGGTCGTCCAGGGCCCGGAGGTCGCCGCCTTCGAGGAGGAGTTCTCGAAGTTCGTCGACGGCCGCCACTGCGTGGCCGTCAACTCGGGCACCAGCGCCCTGCACCTCTCGCTGACGGCGCTCGGCATCGGCCCCGGCGACGAGGTGATCGTCCCCTCGTTCACGTTCGCCGCGACCGCCAACGCGGTCCGTCTCGTGGGCGCCACCCCGGTCTTCGCCGACATCGAGCGCGACAGCTTCTGCCTCTCCCCGCGCGCGGCCGAGGCCGCCGTCACTCCGCGCACCGCCGCGATCATGCCGGTACACCTGTACGGCCACCCGGCGGCCATGGCGGAGCTCACCGCGGTGGCCGAACGGCACGGCCTCGCCGTCGTGGAGGACGCCGCCCAGGCGCACGGCGCCGCGCTGGACGGGACACCGGTGGGTGCCTTCGGCGCGGCCGGCTGCTTCAGCTTCTACCCGACCAAGAACATGCACAGCCTCGAAGGCGGCATGGTCACCACGGGCGACGCGGCACTCGCGCGGACCCTGCGGCTGCTGCGTAACCAGGGCATGGAGCAGCGCTACGCCAACGAGATCGTGGGCTTCAACGTCCGGATGACGGATGTGTCGGCCGCGATCGGGCGCGTCCAGCTGCGCAGCCTGGACGCCTGGACCGACCGGCGCCGCGCCAACGCCTCCGCGCTGGACGCGGGACTGAGCGGCGTCATCACCCCGCCTGTCGCCGGGGGCGCCCGGCACGTCTACCACCAGTACACGATCCGGGTGGACGCCGAGGCAGGCAAGGACCGGGACACGGTCTCCCGGGAACTGCAGGAGCGCGGGATCGGCAACGCGGTGTACTACCCCACCCCGGTGCACCGTCTGAAGCCCTTCCGGAGCGGCGACAGGGCCCTCGGCCATGTCAGCGGGGACCTCGCCGAGACGGAGCTGGCCGCGGCGCAGGCGCTTTCCGTACCCGTGCACCCGCTGCTCACGCCCGAGGAGCTCGACCGTCTGACGGTCACCGTCAACGAGGTCGTGGGGGGACGCGCATGAGCCGGGAGAGGTCTCTGCGGGCCGGGCTGATCGGTCTCGGATCGATGGGGCGCAACCACGCCCGGGTGCTGCACGGTCTGGAGGGCGTCGAGCTGGCAGGCGTCGCCGACCCGGTGGCGGCGGCGGACGACGCGCCCGGTTCCGTGCCGGTCTTCCGTACGGTCGCGGAACTGGTGGCCGAGGGCATCGACTACGCCGTCGTCGCCTGCCCCACCGCGCTGCACGAAGAGGTCGGGCTGGAGCTGGCGGGCCACGGGGTCCACGCCCTGATCGAGAAGCCGATCGCCCCGTCGGTACGGTCGGCCGGGATCATCACCCGCGCCTTCGCCGAGGCGGGCCTGGTGGCCGGCGTCGGGCACATCGAGCGGTACAACCCGGCTCTCCGGGAGCTGCGGGCCCGCTTGGACATGGGCGAACTGGGTGACGTCTACCAGGTGGTGACACGGCGTCAGGGGCCGTTTCCCGCCCGGATCGCGGATGTCGGGGTGGTCTACGACCTGGCGACCCACGACATCGATCTGACCGCCTGGCTCACCGACAGCCACTACAAGTCGGTCACCTCCGCGACGGTCTCGCGCAGCGGGCGTGTCCATGAGGACCTCGTGGCGTTCGTGGGGCACCTGTCCTCCGGGGCGGTCACCAGCCATCTGGTCAACTGGCTGTCCCCGCTGAAGGAACGGGTCACCATCGTGACCGGGGAGCACGGCTGCTTCGTGGCCGACACCCTCACGGCCGACCTGTGGTTCTACGCGAACGGCTCCCGGCCCACCGAGTGGGAGGGACTGCGCCAGTTCCGCGGCGTGTCCGAGGGCGATGTCACGCGCTACGCGATCGTCAAGCGCGAACCCCTGCTGGTCGAGCACGAGACCTTCCGTGACGCCGTGCTCGGCAAGGAAGCCGACATCGTCACGCTCGAACAGGCCACCGGCACCGTCGCCGTGGCCGAAGCCGTTCTCGAAGCCGCGGCGAAGCGGACCGGAGTCCCCGTGGGCCCGGTCCGGCCGGTGGCCTCCGTCTGACCGGATCACGCGGGTGGCCTGCCGTGGCCACCCGCGTGAGCGGCGTCCCCGCCGTCCTTCACGGCGCACTGAAGTTCTGGAGTATTCGGTGATCCATCCGATCAACGCAACGGCTGAACGCCCGAGCCGGGCCCTGCCGGCGGGCATGCACGAGATCCCCGTCGGCATGCACCGGCGGCTGGCCCACGTGCAGCCCGGCCTCACCCCTCTGGCGGTGCGGGCCCAGCACCTTCAGCTGGTGTCCACCGCGCTGACGCAGGCCGGCGTCGAGCACTTCGTGGTGCCCGGAACCGAGGACACCTCGTCGGCGATCGGCGTACGCGACACCCAGCGCGGCCGGGTGGCCCAGACGCTGCGGTCGTTGTTCAGCCGGAGTCCCGGATACATCCAGCGCAGGGTCCCCGTCCAGCGCACCAGCGAGCTGCTGCACCTCGGTGCCCGCGAGTCCTCCTGGCAGGGCCTGGAGACCGTGGACGTGCTGCGCGCCATCTGGTTCCAGGCCGATCTCTCGGGTGAGCTGGTGTACGGCGTCGAGTACGGCTGCGACATCGAGTTCTGGCGGGAGGAGGAGGGCCGCCTGCTGCCGCCCAGGATCAACCGGGGCGCGAGCTTCCTCCTGCCGGAGGGCGAGATGACGCTCGTCTCGCCGCACCGCTTCAGCCGGCTGGCACCGCCGCTCCGTACGGAACAGGCGCCCAGGCAGCGGCGCTGGGGACGCAAGCCGGAACCGGCCGGCCTGCCGACCCGCCGGGAGTTCGTCTGCACCGGGCCGGACGAGATCACCTTCCCCATCGACGTCGTCTACACCTGGGTGGACAGCGACGACCCGGCCTGGCAGCGGCGCAGGGCCGAGGCCTCGGGCGACGTCTTCCACGAGGAGTCCGCGAGCGCCGGGCGCTACATCAACCGCGACGAACTGCTGTACTCGATGCGCTCGCTGCACATGTACGCCCCGTGGGTCCGCCATATCTTCCTGGTCACCGACGACCAGGTGCCGCACTGGCTCGACGAGTCCGCCGAGGGCATCACCGTCGTGTCGCACCGGGAGATCTTCCGGGAGACGGACCGTCTGCCGGTGTTCAACTCGCACGCCATCAGCGCGCAGTTGCACCGCGTCCCCGGACTCTCCGAGCATTTCATCCACTTCAACGACGACGTCTTCGTGGGCAGGCCGATCACCCCGCACGAGTTCTTCCTGCCGAACGGGGCGTCCAAGTACTACCCGGACACGGTCCGCATTCCGATGGGCCCGGTACGGCCGGACGACCTGCCGCACGAGGTGGCCCGGAAGAATGTGCGCGCGCTTCTGGAGGAGCGGTTCGGGCGCACCATCATCGACGCGATGAAGCACACGCCGGTGCCGCTGCGCCGCAGTGTGCTGGAGGAGATGGAACGGGAATACGCGGAGGTGTTCCGTGCGACCGCGGCGGCCCGTTTCCGCAGCGGTACGGACATCGACGTGGGCACCTGCATGTATCCGTACTACTCGTACTTCACGGGGCGCGGAGTGCCCGACTCCATTCCGTACGCCTATCTCCATCTTTCGATGGTCCAGCTCTCCAAGAAGCTCGACAGGCTGCTCAAGCGGCGGGACGCCGCCGTCTTCTGTGTGAACGACTCGTTCACCACCGAGGACGACGTGGCCGATCAGGAGGCCCTGATCCATCCGTTCTTCGAGGCGTACTTCCCCCTTCCCAGTCCTTACGAGAAGCCGGCGCAGCGTTGAAGATCGACTTCCTGGTCCAGAACGCTTTCGCGGCGGACGGTACGACCCGTGCCGTGCTCAATCTCGCGGGGGCGCTGGCCGACACCCACGAGGTCCGGGTCGTCTCGGTGTTCCGCTGGCTCGACCGCCCGGCCCTCGCGCCGGCCCCGGGCGTGCGCGCCGTCTCCCTGCTGGATCTGCGTGAGGGACGCCGCCCCGACAAGCAGGACATCCGGCGGCTCACCCCGTCCCGGGTCATCCCGCGGACGCAGGCGATGTCCTGGCGCTACAGCCTGCTGACCGACGACAAGGTGGAGGAGTACCTCGGGGAGACGCAGGCCCAGGTGGTCGTGGGTACCAGCCTGGAGCTGGCGGCCTACGTGTCCCGCTGGGGGCGCCCCAGGGCCCTGCGCCTGGGCCAGCTGCACCTGCTGAGCACGGTGCTGTCCCCGCAGGAGCAGAGCCGTGCGTGGGCCGGGCTCGGCAGGCTGGACGCCGTGATCGTGCCGAGCGCGGCCGAGGCCACGGCCGTCACGGAGGCCGGACTGCCGGGCGGCATCGCGGTGTACGCCCACCCCGACTGCGTGCCCGAGCCGCGGGTGCGTCCGGCGGACGGCCGGTCCCGGGTCGTGATGGCGGCGGGGCGGCTCGTCCCCGAGAAGCGCTTCGATCTGCTCGTCCAGGCCTTCGCGCAGGTGTGCGCGGCGCATCCCGACTGGCAGCTGCGGATCTTCGGCACCGGCCCGGAGTACGGGGCGCTCCGTGCCCTGGTCGCCGACCTCGACCTCTACAACCACGTCTTCCTGATGATGGAGGAGCCGAGGCTGGAGGCCCAGTGGGCGGCGTCCGCCGTGGCCGCCGGCACGTCGGACCGCGAGTCGTTCGGTCTGGCACTGGCGGAGGCCATGCGGTGCGGTCTGCCCGTCGTCTCCACGGCCTGCCCGGGCGGGCCGCCGGAGATCGTCCGGCACGAGATCAACGGGCTGCTCACGCCGGTCGGCGACGTCGACGCGTTCGCCGCCGCACTGCTGCGCCTGGTCGAGGACGAGGAGGCCCGCGTGACCATGGGGGGCCAGGCCCTCCAGGACTCCGGCCGCTACGGTCCGGAGGAGGCCGCGGGGCGCTTCGAGAAGGTCATCAGGATGTCCCGGAGGGCACGCAGGGAGTCCCGCCCCGCCACCGAGGTCACGGTGGGGTGCGTCGTGGAGCCCGACGGCCTGATCGGTCTGCGCCTGGCAGGGGTGAAGGAGGGCCGCGAGGGTCTGCACCTGGTGCTGCACAGGCGCAAGGCGGGGCGCGGTGAGCGGCCCGTCCGGCTCCCCCTGCTGCCCGCCGGTCACCTGGGGGCACACCTCTACTCGGCGGTGGTCCCGGCCGGACCCGAGGTGCTGACGGAGGGCCGATGGGACGTCCATCTGGACACCGGTGAGGGCAGACCCGCGAAGGTCCGGCCGGGAAGCATCGATCTGCGGGGCTTCGGTCCGGTGGCAACCGGCCCCGAGGGAACCGTGGTTCAGCTCCCCTACGCGTCCGAGAGCGGCCACCTGGTGCTGCGTACCTGGACGCGGGAACGGCATGCGGAGGCCACGGAGGTCTGGATCAGCGAGGGGACCATCCACCTGCGGGGCGTCCTGTACGGGTCCGACTTCGGTGAGGCGGAGCCCCTGCTCCTGATGCGCCGCCGTGGCGTGGAGGGACACAGTTTCTGGCTCTCCGGCAGCTCGTCGGGCGCCGCCGACTTCTCCTTCGCGTTGCCCGCGTCGGACCTGGCCGAACAGCTCGTGGGCCGTCATGAGCTGTGGGACCTGTGGGTGGGCAGACGGTACGACCCCGTGGTCGCACGGCTGGGCCGCTTCCTCACGGATGTGGTGGACGTGAAGAGCGTCTTCGCCTACCCCAACACCGTCGTGACGTCCGACGACGGTCCGGCCGTCCTGGTCAAGCCGTACTACACGGCCGGCACCGAGCTCTCCGTCCGTGTCTCCGAGCGGGCGGAGTAGCGGGACAGGTGGACAGGACCCAGCCTCCGGCCGGAGGCCGCCCCGCGTGCCCCGCGTGCTGCGCGGGGCCGGGCTCAGACGCGGAGCCAGCCCTCCAGGGCCATGCCCTGCTGGTCCGCCCGCTGCCTGGTCACGCTCAGCCCGCCCTCGCGGCCGATCGCCGCGACGACCAGCCGGCCCGCCCGGTCGCGGGCGAGTGCGGGTGCGCCCGCGCAGGGCTCGTCGGTGTCGGCCCACCACGCGCCGGCGGATTCCAGCTCCGTCGGGTAGGCGGTCACCGCGAGGGTGCCGGTCCCCTCGGCCTGGGCCAGCACGGTGCAGTCGTAGCCGTCCACGACGCACCGGGACAGGGCGAGCGGTCCCCGGCCCGACCGGCCGTCCAGCGGCGCGGGCGCGACATCCTCGTCGCCGGGTCCGGGCACCCGGTAGGCGACGACGTCACCGGTGGCCTCGTCCCGCCAGAAATGGGTGACCCGGTCCTCGTAGGACTCGATGCCCGACGCCGTCTCCGGGCGGGCGATGAACACCAGGTTGGGAGCACGGTCCAGGGAGCCTCCCGGCTTCTCCTGCCGCCACACGTACACGCCCTTGTCGGCGGGCATGAAGAGTTCGACGCGGCCCGATCCGGTGACGACCGCGGAGATGCCTTCCCGCACCCGCTTGCAGGGCAGGGCCGTCCACTTGCCCCAGGTGCCGCCCTGACCGCGCCGGCGGGTGAACACCCCGCCGGTCGCGCTGCGGACGAAGACGTGGACCACGTCGCTCCCGTCGACGACGGCCACCGGCGCACCGATGGCCGCCGCCTGCGCGGCGTCCTGCCCGTGCGGGTTGCCGATCGCGTGCCAGCCGGTCATCGGCCGGCCCGTCTGGTACTGGGAGGCGTAGACGATCTCCAGGGGTGCCTGGGGGCCCTGGCCCTTGCGGCGCATCGTGAAGAGGTCGACGTAACCGTGGGCACTGCGCGCGACCGAGAGGTACGGGAGCATCCCCCCGTCGGCGAGCAGGAGTTCGGGCGGGGACCAGCCGGCGGGCTGCTGCGCGGACTCGGTCCAGCGCACGATGCCCCCGGTCCTTCCGGCGGCGTACGCGGTGAGGCGGCCTTCCCTGTCCGGTACGAGCCACCCGGTGGTGCGCGGCGCGGCGGCCACGCCGCGCGGTGCGGAGGCGGGCCGGCCGGCGGCTCCGGAAGAGGTCCCCCCGACAGGATCACCGGCACGTCTGCGCCCTGAACGCACACCCATTGTTCCCCGCCCGTTCTTCACCGAGTACTTCCTCCGGTGCCGAACGGCGATGGGCGGAGTCCCGTGGTTTTTTCTGTCGAATGACCAGTTTTGCTTTCACAGCGTCAACTGGTGTCACAATAATACTCGACAGGGGTCGATTTCAGCGTGCTTCCTATCACAGAATGCGACTTCGAGGCGTGAACAACGCCCGGACGATACGCACCGAGGGACGGCTCCGGATCACCTGGACCGGACCGTCCGCCTTTTCCCTTCCTCTCCTCTCGCACGCGCCCGGCGCGTCCCGACGGAAGAACCAGACGAGCCCATGACTGACCAGACGTCTTCCCACCGGTCCGACGGCACGCCCTCCAGACGCGCCCCCAAGCCCCGTAAGCGCCGGCGCGGCCTCAAGATCACGCTCGGGATCCTGCTCGTGCTCCTGCTCGCGGGCGGTGGCACGGCCTACTGGATGTACAAGGACCTCGACGACAACATCACCGGCGTCGACATCGACAAGGCGCTCGGCGAGGACCGTCCCGAGAAGCTCCCCACCACCGGTCAGAACCTGCTCGTCCTCGGTTCCGACTCGCGCGCCGGCGCCGAGAACCAGGAGCTGGGCGGCGGCGGTGCCGTCAGCGGGGCGCGGTCCGACACCGCGCTGGTGGTGCACATACCCGAGGGCCGCACCGAGGCCGTCGCCGTGTCCATCCCGCGCGACACCCTCGTGACACGGCCCGAGTGCGTGAAGTCCGACGGTTCGGCCATGGCGTCCGCCGAGCGCGTCATGTTCAACTCCGTGTACTCGCAGGTCGGTCCGGCCTGTGTGGTGAAGACCGTCGAGAAGATGTCCGGGATCCGCATCGACCACTACCTGGAGATCAACTTCGCCGGGTTCAAGGATCTGGTCGACGCCATCGGCGGCGTCACCGTCAAGGTCGAGGAGCCGATCAAGGACAAGGCCTCCGGCCTCGACCTCACCGCCGGTACGCACAAGCTCGACGGCACCCAGTCCCTCGCCTACGTCCGTACGCGCCACGGCATCGGGGACGGCAGCGACCTGGGGCGCATCGGGCTCCAGCAGCAGTTCCTGCTCGCGCTGCTCACCGAGATCAAGTCGCAGGACCTGCTGGGCAGTCCGACGACGACGTACAGGATCGCCAACTCCGCGACCAAGTCGCTGACGACCGACGAGGGGCTCGCCTCCCTGACCTCGCTCAGCGAGTTCGCCCGCTCCATGAACGGCGTCGATCCCTCCACCATGGAGACGATCATGCTGCCGGTCGCCTACGACAAGCAGGACCCGAACCGCGTCGTGGCCGCCGAGCCGCAGGCGGGCGACCTCTGGAAGGCCATCCGCAAGGACGGCACGATCCCCGAGTCCGCGAAGAAGTCTCCGGCCACCGGCGGCTGACCTGACATCCTTCGGGGATGACGGATGAGAGGGCCCTCGTGATCGTCGACGCCGCCAATGTGGTGGGGTCGGTTCCGGACGGCTGGTGGCGGGACCGGCGGGGCGCCGCCGAGCGGCTGCGGGACTCGCTGGTCCCGTACGCCGCCCAGGGGCTGCCCGGGGAGTCCGGGCCCGTCGAGCTGGTGCTGGTCGTGGAGGGCGCCGCGCGTGGGGTCGCCTCCGTGCCGGGGGTGCGCGTGGAGGCGGCGCCCGGCAGCGGGGACGATCTGATCGCCGAGCTGGCCGCCACCGCCCACGGCGTACGGACCTGTGTCGTCGTCACGGCCGACCGTGGGCTGCGGCAGCGGGTGGAGGCGTACGGGGCCCGGTGCACGGGCCCGCGTACGGTCCGGCCGCTGCCGCCGTCACGCGGGGTCTGACAGCGTCAGGACGCCTTCGCCATACGGCTGTTCCTTCGCCCGTACGCGAAGTAGATGATCACGCCGAGCAGCATCCAGATCGCGAACCGGAGCCAGGTCTCCGCAGGCAGGTTCAGCATCAGCCAGACCGACGCCGCGACCGAGACGATCGGGAGCAGCGGCACCCACGGGGTGCGGAAGGCGCGGTGGAGGTCGGGGCGGGTGCGGCGCAGGACGATGACGCCGAGGGCCACGACCACGAAGGCGAAGAGCGTGCCGATGTTCACCAGGGTCGCCAGCTCGTTGATGCTCGTGAAGCCGGCCACGACCGCGATGATCACGCCGAGCAGGATGGTCGGGCGGTACGGGGTCCCGAAGCGCGGGTGTGTCACCGAGAAGAACCGCGGGAGCAGTCCGTCGCGGCTCATCGCGAAGAACACCCGGGTCTGGCCGAGCAGGAGGATCATGCAGACCGTGGTGAGGCCGACGGCCGCGCCGAAGCTGATGACACCCGCGTAGAAGGGGTGGCCGACGGCCTTGAAGGCGTCGGCGAGCGGGGCGCTGACGGAGAGTTCGGAGTAGTTCTGCATGCCGGTGACGACGATCGACACGGCGACGTAGAGCAGGGTGCAGATGACGAGCGAGGCGAGGATGCCGCGGGGCATGTCGCGCTGCGGGACCCTGGTCTCCTCGGCCGCGGTGGCCACGACATCGAAGCCGATGAAGGCGAAGAAGACGATGGAGGCCGCGGTGAAGATGCCCATGATGCCGAAGTTCGTCGGTTCGTAGCCGAAGATCAGCTGGACGAGCGGTGCGTCCAGGCCCGAGCCCGAGGGCTGCTTCTCCGCCTCGGGGATGAAGGGCGAGTAGTTGGACGCCTTGATGAAGAACAGGCCGGCGATGATCACGATGCCCACGACCGCCAGCTTGATGGCGACGACGACCGTGGTCACCCGGGCGGACAGCTTCATCCCGAGGACCAGGATCACGGTCAGGATCAGCACCAGGGCGAACGCCAGGATGTCGAAGCCGAAGCCGCTCGCCACGTCCGGGCCGGACAGCGCCTCGGGCATCGTCCAGCCGATGTTGTCCAGGAGCGAGCGGACGTAGCCGGACCAGCCGACCGCCACCACCGCCGTGCCCAGCGCGAACTCCAGCACCAGGTCCCAGCCGATGATCCAGGCGACCAGCTCGCCCAGGGAGGCGTAGGAGAAGGTGTACGCCGATCCCGCCACCGGGACGGTGGAGGCGAACTCGGCGTAGCAGAGGGCCGCGAGCGCGCAGACGATGCCCGCGGCGACGAACGCGAGGGCCGTGGCGGGGCCCGCCGTCTCCTTGGCGACCTTGCCCGTGAGGACGAAGATTCCGGTGCCGATGATGACACCCACCCCGAAGACCGTGAGGTCCAGCGCGGAGAGGGATTTCTTGAGCGCGTGCTCCGGTTCCTCGGTATCGCGGATGGACTGCTCGACCGTCTTGGTCCGGAACAGTCCCTTTCCGCTGGGGGGCGTGTCCTGCTGCGTGCTCACCGGCGTACCTCCACGCACTCGTCGTGCACGCCATGATTCGGAACCGGACGCCCCGAAATACGCAGTACGCCCCGATTTCACGCGAATGGGCCGGTCGGACCACCCGAGTGGGGTGGCCGACCGGCCCGGCGCGGTGCTGAGCGGTGCTGTGCCGTGCGGAGGGTCAGTCGCGGACCGGCTCCACGGCCCGGCTCTCGTACCGGCCGTCGAGCTTGGCCACCAGGCCGGTGACCTGGCGGGCGATGTCCGGTGCGGTCAGCCCGATCTCGGCCATGACCTCGCCGCGCGAGGCGTGGTCGAGGAACACCGGCGGGATGCCGAAGTCGCGCAGCGGTACGTCGACGTCCGCGTCCCGCAGGGCCTGGGCGACGGCGGAGCCGACGCCGCCGGCCCTGCTGTTGTCCTCGACGGTGACGACGACCCGGTGGCCCGCGGCGAGCGGGGCGAGCGCCTCGTCGACGGGCTTGACCCAGCGCGGGTCGACCACCGTGGTGGAGATGCCCTGGGCGTCGAGCAGCGAGGCGATCTCCAGGCACATCGGGGCGAGCGCGCCGACGGAGACCAGGAGGACGTCGGGCGTGTCCGTGCCCGCGTCGCGCAGGACGTCCATGCCGCCGACGGTGCCGACGGCCTTGACCGCCGGGCCGACCGCGCCCTTGGAGAAGCGGACGACGGTGGGTGCGTCGTCCACGTCGACGGCCTCGCGCAGCTGGGCGCGGACCTGGTCGGCGTCGCGCGGGGCGGCGATGCGCAGGGTGGGCACGCACTGGAGGATCGACATGTCCCACATGCCGTTGTGCGAGGCGCCGTCCGTGCCCGTGACACCGGCCCGGTCCAGGACGAAGGTCACGCCGCACTTGTGCAGGGCCACGTCCATCAGGACCTGGTCGAAGGCGCGGTTCAGGAAGGTCGCGTACACCGCGAAGACGGGGTGCAGACCGCCGGTGGCCAGGCCCGCCGCGGAGACCGCGCCGTGCTGCTCGGCGATCCCGACGTCGTAGATCCGGTCCGGGAAGGCCTCCTCGAACTTGCCGAGGCCGACGGGCTGGAGCATGGCCGCCGTGATGGCGACGATGTCCTCGCGCTCGTGGCCCAGCTTGACCATTTCCTCGCCGAAGACCGAGGTCCAGTCGAGGCCGGAGGTCGAGATCGGCAGGCCGGTGTCCGGGTGGATCTTGCCGACCGCGTGGAAGCGGTCCGCCTCGTCCTGGAGGGCCGGGGTGTAGCCGCGGCCCTTCTCGGTGAGGCAGTGCACGATGACCGGGCCGCCGAAGCGCTTGGCCCGCTGGAGCGCGGACTCCAGGGCCTCGATGTCGTGGCCGTCGATCGGGCCGACGTACTTCAGGCCGAGGTCCTCGAACATGCCCTGCGGGGCGATGAAGTCCTTGAGGCCCTTCTTGGCGCCGTGCAGGGTCTCGTACAGGGGCCTGCCGACGACCGGCGTGCGCTCCAGGAGGTCCTTGCCACGGGCCAGGAACCGCTCGTACCCGTCCGTGGTGCGGAGGGTGGCGAGGTGGTTCGCGAGGCCGCCGATGGTCGGGGCGTACGAGCGCTCGTTGTCGTTGACGACGATGACGAGGGGGCGGTCCTTGGCGGCGGCGATGTTGTTCAGCGCCTCCCAGGCCATGCCGCCGGTGAGCGCGCCGTCACCGATGACGGCGACGACGTGGTCGTCCTTGCCCAGGACCTCGTTGGCCTTGGCGAGGCCGTCGGCCCAGCCGAGGACCGTCGAGGCGTGGGAGTTCTCGATGACGTCGTGCTCGGACTCCGCGCGGGACGGGTATCCGGAGAGCCCGCCCTTGCTCTTGAGCTTCGAGAAGTCCTGCCGGCCGGTGAGCAGCTTGTGCACATAGCTCTGGTGGCCGGTGTCGAAGAGGACCTTGTCCTGCGGCGACTCGAAGACGCGGTGCAGGGCGATGGTCAGCTCGACCACGCCCAGGTTCGGGCCGAGGTGGCCGCCGGTCTTGGACACCGCCTCGACGAGGAAGGTACGGATCTCCCCGGCGAGCTGGTCCAGCTGCTCGAGGCCGAGCCGGTCCAGGTCGCGCGGTCCCCTGATGCGGGTCAGCAGATCCACCCGTGCCTCCTTGCGTGTGAGCTGATCGAGCTTGCCGATCCGATGAGTCTAATGTTCCGCCGACGGCCCCGGTCATCGGGCGGCGCATTCCGTCGCGCCGCGCCGGTTCCCGCCGGACGCGCGGGTGCCCGACGTCACGGAGGACGCCGGGCACATGTGCGCAGGTGCGAAGGTCAGGCGCGGCCTGCGGTCTTCTGCGTCTTGCGGCTGATGGAGTCGATGACGACCGTGATGAGAAGAACAGCGCCGGTGATCATGTAGTTGATCGGCGTGGCGATGCCTTCGAGGGCCAGGCCGTACTGGATCGAGACGATCACCATGACGCCGAGCAGGGCGTTCCAGGTGCGGCCCCTGCCACCGAAGAGGCTCGTGCCGCCGATGACGGCCGCCGCGATGACGTTCATCAGGAGGTCACCGCCGCCGGATCCCTGGTTGGCTGCCGCGATCTTGGAGGCCCAGAACAGGCCGCCGATCGCCGCGAAGGTGCCGGCGATGGAGAAGACCGAGATCCGGATCGCGGTGACGTTGATGCCCGCGCGGCGGGACGCCTCGACGCTGCCGCCGAGCGCGAAGATCTTCCGGCCGTAGGCGGTGCGGCGCAGGACGAAGTCCGTACCGACCAGGACCACGAGGAAGAGGACCAGGGCCAGCGGGAGACCGCGGTACTGGTTGAACATGAACGCGGCGCCGAAGGAGAACAGCGCCAGGATGGCGGTGCGCACCACGATGTCGACGAGCGGCCGCGACGGGACGCCCGCGGCCTCGCGGCGGCGGGTGTCCAGGAAGGCGGAGAGGAAGTAGCCGATCACCGCGACGGCCGCGAGGCCGTAGGCGGCGGCGACGTCCGTGAAGTAGTAGGTGGTCAGCTTGCCGATGACGCCGTCGCTGTCCAGGTTGATGGTGCCGGTGTCGCCGAGCAACTGGAGCATGAAGCCCAGCCAGAACAACAGACCGGCGAGGGTGACGGCGAATGCGGGGGCGCCGATCCGCGCGAAGAAGAAGCCGTGGATCGCGCCGATGACCGCACCGCTGGCGATCGCGATGAGGACGGCGAGCCACTCGTTCACCCCGTGGGTGACGCTGAGCACGGCCACGACCGCGCCGGCGACACCGCTGACCGAGCCGACCGAGAGGTCGATCTCACCGAGCAGCAGCACGAAGATGATGCCGACGGCCATCATGCCGGTGGCCACCATCGTGACCGCGATGTCGCTGACGTTCTTCGCGGAGAGGAACTCGGAGTTCAGGCTCTGGAAGACGACGCAGATGATGAGCAGGCCGATGACCACGGGGATCGAGCCGAGGTCACCGCCGCGCATCTTGCGCTTGAACTCGGTGAGGTATCCGGCGAGGCCCTGCTCGCGGACGAGCAGCCGGGGGTCGACCACGGTGTCGGCGCCCTTGGCCGCCTCCGGGTTGACCACTGCGGTGGACGTCTTGTCGGTTGTCACTTCTGGGCCTCCGCGTTGCGCGCCGCACGACGGGTCACGGCGTTCTCCGTGGCGCCCGTGATGGCGGAGATGATCTCTTCCTGCGAGGTGGTCTTCACATCGAAGACACCGTTGTTCCGGCCCAGCCGGAGCACCGCGACCTTGTCGGCGACGGCCTTCACATCGGCCATGTTGTGGCTGATGAGGATGACCGCGTGACCGCGCTCGCGCAGCCGCTCGACGAGGTCGAGGACCTGCGCGGTCTGCTCGACACCGAGGGCGGCGGTCGGCTCGTCGAGGATGACGAGCTTGGGCTCGCCCAGCATCGAACGGGCGATGGCGACCGTCTGGCGCTGACCGCCGGACAGGGACGCGATCGGGATGCGGACGCTGGGGATGCGGATCGACAGCGTGCTGAGGAGCTCGCGCGAGCGGCGCTCCATCTCGACCTCGTCGAGGATCCCGAACTTGCGGAGCTCCCTGCCGAGGTAGAGGTTGCCGACGACGTCGATGTTGTCGCAGAGCGCGAGGTCCTGGTAGACGGTCGCGATCCCCAGGTTCTGGGCATCGTGCGGCTTGGATATCTGGACCGGGCGGCCGTCCCACTCGATGACTCCGTCATCGATGGGGTGCACACCTGCGATCGTCTTCACCAGCGTTGATTTACCGGCGCCGTTGTCACCCACCAGGGCGACCACCTCACCGGCGTGGACCTCAAGCTCTACGTCGGTGAGCGCCTGGACGGCACCGAACCGCTTGGAGACCCCTCGCAACGCCAACACGGGCGTAGCGGACACGTGAACCATCTCCTTCGCCGCCTGACCCGGCGGGGATACCGCGCCTCTGGGGGGAGGCTCGGTGGTTGAGCAGAAGAGTGAGAGAGAGCAGAAGCATTCTGTCCGGCACCCGGCCCGGCAGCGGGACAGTTGATGGACCGGGCGCCGGACAGGCTTCGCGGGGCCGCCCGGCCCTGCCCCGGGGGGCCGGCCGGGCGGCTGGGGCCTAGTTCAGGCCGGCGTCGGTGCAGGCGGCCTTGTACTTGGCCGAGCAGATCTCGTCGAGCGTCCAGATGCCGTCCTTGATGACGGTCTCCTTGATGTTCGTCTTGGTCAGCGAGATGACCGGGACGATGACCGTCGGGATGCCCTTGGTGCCGGCATTGTCGATCTTGGACGTGGCGATGGAGTCGAGCTTCTCGCCCTTGGCGAGTGCGACGGCCATCTCCGCGGCGACGATGCCCTCCTGCGGGTAGGACTTGTAGACGCTCATGAACTGCTCACCGGTGAGGATGCGCTGCACACCGGCGAGTTCGGCGTCCTGGCCGGTGACCGGCGGGAGCTTGGAGAGACCGGCGGACTTGAGGGCCTGGATGATGCCGCCCGCCATGCCGTCGTTGGCGGAGTAGACGCCGGCGATCTTGTCCTTGCCGAGGGCCGTGATCGCGCCCTCCATGTTGGCGTTGGCGTTCTCCGGCTTCCACTCCTTGGTGTCGTACTCCTTGCCGTACGTCACCTTGCCGTCGAGCACCGACTTGGCACCCTTCTTGAAGAGCGCGGCGTTCGGGTCGGTGATCGCGCCGTTCATCATCACGATGGTGGGCTTGGCGGCGTCGCCCAGCGCCTCCAGCAGGGCCTTGCCCTGCGCGCGGCCGACCTCTTCGTTGTCGAAGGAGGTGTAGGCGTCGATCGGGCCCTCGGCGAGGCGGTCGAAGGCGACGACGGGGATGCCCTCGTCCTTGGCCTTCTTCACGCTGTTCTCGATGGCCTTGGCGTCGACGGCGTCGATGATGAGCGCGTCGACCTTGTTCGTGATCATGGTGTCGACCTGCTGCGCCTGCAGCGTGGCGTCCTGCTTGGCGTTGGCGTAGACGACCTCGCCCTTGCCGCTGGTCAGCTCGCTGACCTTCTTCTCGATGACCGGCTTGTCGAACTTCTCGTAACGGGCGGTGACGTTCTCGGGAAGGAGCAGGCCGATCTTGATCGCGTCGCCCTTCTTACCCGAGTCCGTGGAGGCCTTGTCGCCCGACTCCTTGGCACTCCCGCAAGCGGCGAGCGAGACGGCCATGGTGGTGGCGGCAACGGCAACGGCGGCACGACGCATACGCGTGTTCATTTTCGAACCTCCCTGACGAGGCCGCGACGTTGCGGCCGAGGTGGCTGGAAGTCAACTCGGCCGCGAGGTCAGCGTCAAGGAGTAAATACTTAACGAGATGACAACGGTGCCATTCGTTATCTAAGTGAAGGCAGGAGTGCTCGCGGGGAGGGTGCTCTCCAAAAGGGTTGAATCCCCCATCTCGCTGAGCACGAGGGCCAGCGCGCCCAGCACCTCGGCCCGCCCGCCGAGCGCCCCGGGGAGCACCGAGAGCTGCCGGGCGGCACTGGGAATGGCGTAGCGCGAGACCGAGTCGCGGATGGGCCCCAGCACCAACTCCCCCGCCTCCGCGAGGGATCCGCCGAGCACGACACGGCTCGGGTTCAGCAGGTTGCACAGGTTGGCCACGCCGCTGCCGATGTGCCGGCCGACGTCCCCGATGACCCTGCGGCAGCCCGGATCGCCCTCACGGGCCAGCTGGACCATCCGCTCCATGGTGAGATCCGCCCCGTGGCTGGGCTTGAGCAGGGGCAGGACGTACCGGGCGGCGGTGAAGGTCTCCAGGCAGCCGCGGTTGCCGCAGCGGCACACAGGGCCCGATTCGTCGAGGGTGATGTGGCCGATCTCGCCGGCCGTGCCCCCGGGGCCCCGGTAGATGTGCCCGTCGATCACCAGGCCCGCGCCGACCCCGCTGGCGACCTTGATGTACGCCAGGTCCTTGACGCCCCGGCCGCCGCCCCAGACGAGCTCGCCGAGCGCCCCCAGGTTGGCGTCGTTGTCCACGTACACCGGTACGCCGAGACGTCCGGCGAGCTCCTGGCTGGGGTTGATACCCGTCCAGCCCGGCAGGATCGAGGTGGAGCCCAGGGTGCCGGACTCGACGTCGATGGGGCCCGGCACCCCGAGGCCCACGCCGATCACCTTCCCGGGGCTGATCCCGGTGGTCTCGATCAAGCGGTTGACCAGCTGTTCCGCCCGGCCGAAGCCCTGCGCCGACGAGGCATCCACGTCGAGCGGCTCGGACTCCTCCGCCAGCACCTGGTGGGCCAGGTTGCCGATGGCCACCCTCAGGTGCGTATGACCGAAGTCCACCCCTATGACGATGCCCGCGTCCCCGCTCAGGGAGACGCTCCTGGCGCGGCGGCCGCCCGCCGAGGTGGGGGTCACCTCGACCGTGCCGCCGTCCTTGAGTTCGCGCACGATGTTGGAGACGGTGGCTGCGGAGAGGCCGGTGCTCCTGGCGATCTCGGCCTGGGTCAGGGACCCCGCCATCCGTACGGCACGTACGACCCGCTCAAGGTTGGCCCTATGCAGAGATGTCTGCGACCCCGGAGTCTCCATCGACTCACTCACTCCTGCCGTTTTCTCTAACATGTGAACCCTAAGCTGAGCGTTTTGGGGTGCCCCCCGTCAAGACCTTGAGCAGCCGGAGCCTCCGATGAGCATCGGGCCTCCACATTCCGACAGGAGCAAAAGGGTCAGAAAGGGCATAAAGCCACCCTCCGGCCGGTGACCGGAGGGTGGTTCGCTGCCCAGGGGGCCTGTTCGGTTCTGGTGACTGTTGTTGCCCCGGGGGCGGGTGACGACAAGAGCTGACGTCGGCGGCCGGCGGCGACAAGAGATGGCGCCCGGGCGTCTCCCCTACTTGAGTGCCCCCGCCGTCAGCCCCGCGACGACCTGGCGCTGGAAGACGATGTACGCGGCGAGGACCGGCAGCATCGCCATCACCAGACCGGCGAAGAGACCCGACCAGTCCCCCTTGTACCCCTGGCTGGTGGCCAGTTCGACCAGGCCCTGGGAGAGCACCTTGCCGTCAGGGTCGGTGTTCAGCACCGTCGGCAGCATGTACTGGTTCCACTGCCCCAGGAAGTTGAAGATCCCGACGCTGATCAGACCGGGCTTCGCCATCGGCAGCATCACCTGGAAGAACGTCCGGGTGTGCGTGGCCCCGTCGAGCATGGCCGCTTCCGCGATCGAGGTCGGCAGGGTACGGAAGAACGAGGTGAGGAAGAAGACGGTGAAGGGCAGCGAGTAGGCGATGTAGACCAGGATCAGCCCGTGCACCGAGTTCAGCAGGCCCATGTTGTTCATGACGAAGAACAGCGGGACCAGCGCCAGGATGATCGGGAAGCTCATCCCGCCGATGAAGAGGAAGTAGATGAAGCGGTTCCCCGGGAAGTCGAACCGCGCCAGCACGTACGCCGCCATCGAGCCCAGCAGCAGCGTGCCGATGAGTGAACCGCCCACCACCAGGATGGTGTTCAGGAAGTAGTCGCTCATATGGGCCTGGTTCCAGGCCCGCGACCAGTTCTCGAAGTGCAGCTTGTCCGGCAGCGACCAGGGCGTCGACAGGATGGAGTCGTCCGTCTTGAACGACGACATCACCGCCCAGAGCAGCGGCATGACGACGAGCACCGCCCAGATGACCAGCACACCGTGCGAGAAGACATTGAGGACCTTGCCCTCGCTGCTCTTCGCCGGCTCCACGGCCGGGGCGGCCGTCTTGGTCACCGGCGAGCGCGGTGCCGGGACGGCGGGAGGAGTCTCAGTGACCTTCATGTGTGCTCACCTCGTACAGCTGTCGAGCCGGCCCCCGGGACCGAACTGTTCCGCGCGCCACCGGTCGTCCGGTCGCCGTACCCCGCAACGAACCGCATCAGAACTCCAGCCGCTCGCGCCGGCCCAGCTTCATCACGATGCCCGCGAAGAGCATGGTGACGATGAGCAGCCCGACACCGATCGTGGTGGCGTAGCCGGCCTGGGCGTCCCGGAAGGCCGTCTGGTAGACGTACAGCGGCAGGACGGTGGTGGAGTAGTCGGGGCCGCCCGGGCCCACCGTCATGACCTGTACGGCGGTGAAGGCCTCCACCCCGAGCGCCAGGATGCCCATGTAGACCCAGCCGGACTGCACGGTGTCCCAGAGCAGCGGCAGCGTGATCTTGAAGAACGTCGTGATGCGGCTGGCCCCGTCGAGCAGGGCGGCCTCGTAGAAGTCCTTCGGGATGGACGCCATTCCGGCGGAGAAGAGGACGACGAAGAATCCGACCGTCGACCAGATCAGGACGACCATGACGCAGTACAGCGCCAGATCCGGATCGCCCAGCCAGTCCGGCTGGAGGCTCTTGAGCCCGACGGCCTTGAGTGTCGCGTTCAGCATTCCGGAGGTCGGGTTGAACGCGAACTGGAAGAGCAGGGCCACGATCACGATCGACAGGACCTGCGGGAAGAAATACGCGACCTTGTAGAAAGCGGAGCCGCGCACGCCGGCGACCGCGGCGTTCTTACGCCGGCGGCCACCGACATTGAGCATGAAGGCGAAGAAGAGCGCGAGGCCCAGCGTCACCAGTGGCAGCAGCAGCGCCAGCAGCACACTGTGCTGCAGTGACTTCCAGAAGATGTCGTCGTCGAGCATCCGACTGTAGTTGTCGAAGCCGACCATCTTGAAGTCCGAGCTCAGTCCGGTCCAGTCCGTGAACGAGTAGTAGATGGACTGGGCGAAGGGCCAGATGACGAAGATGGCGTACAACGCCAGTGGGGCTGCCAGGAACCCCACGATGAACCGGTACTTGCCGTGCTGCATCGTTTACCGACCCCGATTTCCGAGCGGGTGCCGCCACTGGTGACGGTGACTCACTGGTGCTTGTAGTGCTTGATGGACTGGTCCTTGGCCGCCGCGTCGGCGAAGCCCTGGATCTTCTTGATGGTCTCCGCCGGGGTCGCGCGGCCGGCCATCATCTCGCCGATTCCGGCGATACCGATCTGCTCCTTCTGCAGCTTCACGTACCAGTCCTGCATACGCGGGTTCACGACGTTCTCGCCGGCCTTCGCCAGGACGTCCACGCCGGACTGCAGCGCGGTGGAGAGCGTCAGACCGTCGGTGCCGCCGTTGAAGGCGCTGAGGGACTTCACCGACTTGGTGAAGTTCTTGGAGGACTCCTCGCTGAGCATGATGCGCAGCTGCTCCATGCCGCCCTCGGTGTTCTTCGCCTTCGCCGGGACGATGAAGGGCTCACCGCCGGACGCCCACAGGGTGCCGAAGGGCATCTTGTCGGAGGAGTCCAGGCTGGACGGCGCGCCGACCATCATCTTGAAGTCCTCGGGCGTGGTGGGCGCGGCCTCGTTCTCCACCCACGAGCCGTTCGGGATGAAGAGCGCCTTGCCCTTGGTCCACTCGGTCTGCGACTGGATGTGCGTCAGACCGGGCGTGCCCTTGAGGATGTAGCCCTTCTGGAAGAGCTCGTAGTACGCCTCGAACGCGGCCTTGACGGCCGGGTCCTTCCAGGCGTTGGGCTCCAGGTTGTCGATCTTGTCGAGGACCTCGCGGCCGCCGATCTTGGCGATGAAGGGGTAGAGCGAGAACGGCAGGTAGTACGGGTACTTGCCCGGGTACGTCCAGCCGGCGATGCCCTTCTTCTTCGCCTTGGCGCAGAGCGCGAGCATGTCGTCCCAGTTCTCCGGGTACGTCGCGTCGAGCTTCTCGAGGTTGGTCTGCGAGTACCAGACGCCGTAGACCGTGTACGCGTAGTACATGATCCAGACCGGGTCGCCGTCGAACTGGCCCATCTCCAGGACACCGGGGCGCAGCGTGTCGCGGACCTTCTTCGACGGGTCGTCGTACGACGGGGCGTCCATCAGCGGCGTCAGGTCGGCGAGCTGCTTTTTGCCGACCAGGACACCCATGTCCATCTGCTCGGCACCCGAGTTGTCGATCAGGTCCGGCGGGGTGCCGCCGTTGAAGCGCGGCTGGAGGATCGACTGGATCTTCTCGGTCGCGGAGTGCTTGACCTTGGGTGCCTTGGGAAAGGCCTCGTTGTACTTCTTCTCGGCGTCGATGGCGTACTGCTCGCCGAAACCACCGTTGAAGATGACGACCTCGAGGGCGGCTGTCTCATTGACACCGAGCGGGTTCTTCGCGCTCTTGGTGCCCTTCTCGGCCTTCTCGTCGCTTCCGCCGTCGCTGCTCGCGCAGGCGGACAGGAAGCTCATCGTCGGAACAGCGATCAGGCCGAGTGCGGCAGAACGCTTGATCACATCGCGACGGCCAAGGCCCTCATTCGTGCGGCCGGAGGTGGATCCCATGCTCAAGTCCTCGCCTTCTCCAGGACTCAGGCGGTGTACCGGTCACCCGTCGTGAATTCGCCTCAGGCGAAGGGTCCCGCCACCGCGGTCAGTTGCGCTTGGGTCGTGCAGATTGCCGGATTTCCAGATGCAGTGGGGGAGTTTCGGGCGAACGCACGGCAGGACGCCCTCGCGCCCGCAGCTGCTCGCCCTCCCCCGTGCCCGCGTGCCGTTGTGAAGCGGCTGTGCAGACGCCGACAGGTATAGTCCACTTGCCGCCAACTGAGCAAGATCGAATGCATGGTTGAGCGGCAGTCTTTCCCGAGTTGAGACCTCACGGACACCTCGGCACCGCGCGCCTTCGCGCGAAAACGCCGTTTCCCGCAATACGGTCGAATCAACGGCGTCCACCGCATGCAACACCCTTGACACATCCCGTCACTTGGCTCCCTACTGGAACCCGCATCCCCCAATGACAACGTTGTCCAGAGCTCGCCCCCGGGAGGAACGGCTCCGTATGCAGCCCCTACGTGGTCCTCAGCACGGCTCGCGTCACAGACACAGCCACTCCGCCGCGGTCCTCGCGGCCTCTCTCGTCCTGGCCCTGGCGGCCCCCACCGCGGCCCTCGCCCAGCCCTCCGGCGCCACCAAGAAGCCCTCCGGCGACACGTCGTTCAGCTCCTCCTTCGAGGCGGACGAAAAGCAGCCGGACTGGCGTAATACCGTCGAAGAAGGCGTCGACGGGAAGAAGAGGGCATCGGGTGTGGACGGCGGATTCTCCGCCGGAATACCGGGCAATGTCACCGATCAGGTCACGGATCTGCGCGCCAGCGGCGAGAATGCCGACGGCGGTGAGGTCAAGGAGAACCTGACCGACGGGGAGCCCGGCACCAAGTGGCTGGCCTTCAAGTCCACGGGCTGGGTCGAGTTCGACCTCGCCGAGCCCGTCAAGGTCGTGACCTACGCCCTCACTTCGGCCAACGACCACGACGAGCGGGACCCCAAGGACTGGACCCTGAAGGGCTCATCCGACGGCAAGACGTGGACGGATCTGGACACCCGCACCGGCCAGACGTTCTCGGAGCGCCTCCAGACCAAGTCGTACGACTTCACGACGGACACCGCCTACCAGCACTTCCGGCTGGAGATCACGAAGAACAACGGCGCCTCCGACGCGCTCCAGCTCGCCGACGTGCAGTTCTCGAACGGGGACACCTCCACCCCCGCCCCCGACGACATGCGCACCCAGGCCGACCGGGGCCCCTCGGGCTCCCCCACCGCCAAGCAGGGCGCCGGGTTCACGGGGAAGAAGGCGCTGCGCTACGCGGGTACGCACAAGCCGGACGGCCGCGCCTACTCGTACAACAAGGTCTTCGACGTCAACACCGCGGTCACCAAGGACACCCAGCTGTCCTACCTGGTGTACCCGCAGATGGGCGAGACGGACCTCAGCTACCCCGCGACGCACGTGGCGGTGGACCTGGCCTTCACCGACGGCACCTACCTGAGCGAGCTGAAGGCCACCGACAGCCACGGCGGGCTGCTCACCCCGCAGGGCCAGGCCGATGCCAAGCGGCTGTACGTGAACCAGTGGAACAAGGTCGCCTCGCGGATCGGCACGGTCGCGGCGGGCAAGACCGTCGACCGGATCCTGGTGGCGTACGACTCCCCCAAGGGCCCGTCGAAGTTCCAGGGCTGGATCGACGACGTCACGATCGCCCCGAAGGCCCCGGAGAAGCGCAAGGCGCACCTGTCGGACTACGCGTCGACCGTACGGGGCACCAACTCCAGCGGCGGCTTCTCGCGCGGCAACAACTTCCCCGCCACCGCGGTCCCGCATGGCTTCAACTTCTGGACGCCGGTGACCAACGCCGGCTCCACGAGCTGGCTGTACGACTACGCGCGGGGCAACAACGAGGACAACCTGCCCACGCTGCAGGCGTTCAGCGCCAGCCATGAGCCGAGCCCCTGGATGGGCGACCGCCAGACCTTCCAGATGATGCCCTCGGCGGCCTCCGGCACCCCCGACGCCTCCCGCAAGGCCCGCGCGCTGCCGTTCCGCCACGAGAACGAGACGGCGACCCCGCACTACTACGGGGTGACGTTCGAGAACGGCCTCAAGGCCGAGATGACGCCCACCGACCACGCGGCCCGCATGCAGTTCACCTACCCCGGTGACGACGCGAGCCTCGTCTTCGACAATGTCTCCAACGACGGCGGCCTCACCCTCGACGCGAAGACCGGTTCCTTCACCGGCTACTCCGACGTGAAGAGCGGCGGCTCCACCGGAGCGACACGCCTCTTCGTATACGGCTCCTTCGACGCGCCGGTCACCGACAGCGGCAAGCTGAAGGGCGGCGGCGGAGACGACGTCACCGGCTTCTTCCGCTTCGACGCGGGCAAGGACCGCAAGGTCGGCCTGCGCCTGGCCACCTCGCTCATCAGCGTCGACCAGGCGAAGAAGAACCTCGCCATGGAGCTGCCGGCGAAGGACTCCTTCTCCAAGGTCCGGAAGAACGCGCAGAAGGCCTGGGACAAGATCCTCGGCAAGGTCGAGGTCGAGGGCGCGAACGCCGACCAGCTGACCACGCTCTACTCCAGCCTGTACCGGCTCTACCTCTACCCGAACTCGGGCTTCGAGCAGGTCGACGGCAGAAGCACCTACGCGAGCCCCTTCTCGCCGCAGACCGGCACGGACACCCCGACCCACACCGGCGCGAAGATCGTCAAGGGTGAGGTGTACGTCAACAACGGCTTCTGGGACACCTACCGGACGACCTGGCCGGCGTACTCCTTCCTCACGCCGAAGCAGGCCGGGAAGATGGTCGACGGCTTCGTCCAGCAGTACAAGGACGGCGGCTGGATCTCCCGTTGGTCCTCCCCCGGCTACTCCGACCTGATGACCGGGACCAGCTCCGACGTGGCCTTCGCCGACGCGTACGTCAAGGGCGTCGACTTCGACGCCGAGGCGGCGTACGACGCGGCGGTCAAGAACGCCACGGTGGCCCCGCCGTCCTCGGGCGTCGGCCGCAAGGGCATGGAGACCTCGGTCTTCACCGGTTACGCGAACACCGACACCCACGAGGGCCTCTCCTGGTCGCTGGAGGGCTACCTCAACGACTACGGCATCGCACAGATGGGCCAGGCCCTCTACAAGAAGACGAAGAAGCAGCGCTACAAGGAGGAGTCCGCATACTTCCTCAACCGCGCGCAGAACTACGTCAAGCTCTTCGACGACAAGGCCGGCTTCTTCCAGGGCAAGAAGGCGAACGGCGACTGGCGGCTCCCCTCCGACCAGTACGACCCCCGTGTCTGGGGCTACGACTACACGGAGACCAACGGCTGGGGCTACGCCTTCACGGCGCCGCAGGACAGCCGGGGCCTGGCCAACCTCTACGGCGGGCGTGACGGTCTGGCGAAGAAGCTGGACACGTACTTCTCGACGCCGGAGACGGCCGGACCCGAGTTCGTCGGCTCGTACGGCGGCGTGATCCACGAGATGACCGAGGCGCGCGACGTGCGGATGGGCCAGTACGGCCACAGCAACCAGGTCGCGCACCACGCCACGTACATGTACGACGCGGCCTCGCAGCCCTGGAAGACGCAGGAGAAGGTCCGCGAGGTCCTCGGCCGGCTGTACACGGGCAGCGAGATCGGCCAGGGCTACCACGGCGACGAGGACAACGGCGAGCAGTCGGCCTGGTTCCTCTTCTCCTCGCTCGGCTTCTACCCGCTGGTCATGGGCAGCGGTGAGTACGCGATCGGCTCGCCGCTCTTCACGAAGACGACCGTGCACCTGGAGAACGGGCGCGACCTGGTCGTCAAGGCCCCGAAGAACAGCTCCACGAACATCTACGTCCAGGGTCTGAAGGTCAACGGCAAGAAGTGGACGTCCACGTCGCTGCCGCACGACCTGCTCGCGAAGGGCGGGGTGCTGGAGTTCGACATGGGCGCCAAGCCGTCGGCGTGGGGCACGGGCAAGAACGCGGCCCCGGTTTCCGTCACCCAGGACGACAAGGTGCCCGCCCCGAAGGGCGACGTGCTCAAGGGCGACGGCGCGCTGTACGACGACACCTCCGCCACCTCGGCCACGGTCGCGTCGGTGGAGCTGCCGGCGGCCGCGGGCACGAAGGCGGTCCAGTACACGCTGACCTCGGCCACGGCGGCGAAGGCCCCGACGGGCTGGGTGCTCCAGGGGTCGGCGGACGGTACGTCCTGGAAGGACATCGACAAGAGGTCCGGCCAGACCTTCGCCTGGGACAAGCAGACCCGGGTGTTCTCGGTGCAGGCGCCGAAGGCGTACGCGAAGTACCGGCTGGTGAGCACGGAGGCGGCGACGCTGGCGGAGATCGAGCTGATCTCCTGATCCGTCCGCCGCACACGTAAGCACGCAGGAGAACGGGCCGCCCGCACGCCGGGCGGCCCGTTTCCGTGTGCGCGGCCGTCATGCCTGCCGGCCGGCCTCCTCCCGCAGGGCCTCGTCGACCGCCGCCCTGCTCACCGGATGCGCCTCGGGCGACGACTGGTCGACGCCGCGCACCGAACTCTCCGCCGTCGGCGAACTGGGGGCGGGCTTCCTCGGCCCGGAGAAGTCGCCCGCAGCCGGGTCGACCGTCACACCGGGTCCGGGTTCCTGGACGGAGGTCCGGCCCTCGCCCGGCACCCGGGTCGTCCTGCTCACCGCAGGCGGTGCGGACGGCATCCGACCGGTGACATAGTGCTCCGCATGCCCCCACGCATAACACTCCCCACCGGACGCGCGGCGGCCCTCGCGGCGGGCCTGCTCACCCTCCTCGCCGTGACCTTCCCGCCGGCCGCCGCGACCACCTCGGACAAGGTCGCGCTGAGCCTGAAGGACGTCCCGCGCACGATGGTGGCGTACCGCGCGGACGAGGGGGCCGAGGCGACGAACGGGGACTTCCAGGTGCCCGTGGCCGTCGTCCCCGGCAACAAGGAACCGGCCCGCAACATCAAGGTCGTGGTGGACGCCTCCGGCCTCAAGGACATCGCCCGCGTGACCGAGGGCGGTTACGGGAACTGCACCGGCAGCGGCTGGGTGTACACCTGCTCGTACGGAACCCTGCTCAACGACGGCGAGAGCAACGCCCCCTTCGACATCGTCGGCCTGGACGGTGTGGAGCCGGGCGACAGCGGCACGGTCACCTACACGGCGAGCGCGGACAACGCGGCGCCCGTCACCGGGACCACCCGCATGGTCGTCGGCGGGCCCACGCTGGGCGCACCCGGCGGGGAGACGAAGGTGAACGGCGTGAAGCCGGGCCAACCCGCCTCCCTCACACCGACGTTCGCCAACCACACCAGGTTCCCGGCGGACCGGGGCGTCGCGCTGCACGTCCGTGCGAGCGACGGCCTGACCCTGAAGGCCCGGCACAGCAACTGCACGTACGCGGGCGCCTCGTCCACATCGGCCTGGTGCGTGTTCCCCGCCGGAGCGGCGCCGGGAGCCGCCTACCGCACGAGTGCGCCGATCGTCTACGTCGCGGGAGCCGAGCAGCTCGACGGCACGCTGACCTACAGCTGGTCGTCCTCCCCGGAGAAGCACGCCGACCACACGGTCCGGGGTACGGGCGCGCCGATCACCCTGGTCCCCACGGCCGACGGCACGTTCGGGAGCACCGACGGCACCGTCGAGGTGGAGACCACGGCCCAGGCCGACTACCGGCCGGTCACCGCGACGGTCCGGGGGCACGTCGGCGACACGGTGGAGGTCCGCCTCGGCGTGCGGGCCCTGGGACCCGTCACACCGCGCGGCAACGAGGTGCGGGGACGCTTCGAGGTGGTCCCACCGGAGGGCACCACGGTCACCTCCATCCCGTACGCCTTCGAGGAGATGGACCGGGACTGGGGCTGCGACCGGCCCGAGGAACCCGGGGGCGCGTTCGTCTGCGACCTGGCGGGCGAGGCGCTGTCCTGGGCCGGGGAGGACGACGGGACGACCACCCTCGTGTTCCACGTGCGCATTGACCGGCAGGTCGCGGGGGCACGGGGCACCATCCGCGCGTACACCCCCTACGACCGCACTCCCGGCAACGACACCGCCGCGATCCCGCTCGACGCCTCGCCCGCCCCCGCCTACCGGGCCGTGCTCCGGCCGGCGGTCTGGATCCCGGTCGCCGTGGCCGCCCTCGTGACCCTGACAGCCCTCCACCGGCGCCACCGGCGACGCGCCGGCTGACCCTGCCTCAGGTTTTGCTCGGCGGTCAGGCGGCTTCGACCTGGGGATTCACTGACCGGTATCGGCTAGTCAGGGTACATTTGCGCGTTTTTACGGTGTCCCGACACACTCTTTTGAAGATCCATGTCATCTCTTAGGCGATCAGGTGATCAGTACGACAATCATCTCGGCTTGAAGGAGCCCAGCATGCGCTTTTCCGCTTCCCTCCGCTCCCGCAGCGCCCGCACAGGCACCAGGGTGGCCGCCGCCGTCGCCGTCGCCGGCGTCGCCCTGGCCGGAGCCCCTGCCGCGTTCGCCGTCGGCGAGAGCGGCGACATCGACGTCCGTTCCGTCAGCTGGCACTCGCGCGGTGACCGCGACGGTGTCGAGGTCTGCCAGTTCGCCCTCGTGGCGAACAACTTCGGTGAGCTCCCGATGGTCGTGTGGACGATCACCGAGCGCCCCCCGGGCAACACGCTGACGAACACCCTGCCGCTCTCGAACGGCCAGGCCCGCAGCCAGGAGTACCTGCTGCCCGAGGGCACGTACCAGCTGGCGTGGACCGTCGCCGGCGTCCCGAAGCAGAAGACCTTCGAGGTCGACTGCAACCGGCCCGCCCGGGGCGGCAGCCAGGAGGGCGGCCGTGGGGAGAACAGCGAGCAGGGCGCGTCCTCGGGCTCCGAGAAGAGCTCCGAGAAGACCTGGGAGAAGCCGTCCGGCGCGGTCCCCGCGGGCGGCGGCGGCGTCCCGGACATGGAGAGCGTCAGCTCCGAGAGCGACTCAAACATCGGGACCTCGGCCGCGCTGGTCGCCGGTGCCGCCGGTGTCGCGGGGCTGATCATGGTCCGTCGATCCGCACGGCGTCGTGCCCGCAACGAGGCCTGACAGGCGCGGCCGACGGCGACGACGGGGCCCGAGCCGCGCATGCCGGCTCACGATCACCCTGTGCGTGACCTTCTCGCTGGTGACCGGCGTCGTGTGGGCGAGTTCGGACTCGCCCGAGGACGCCTCGTCGGTCACCGCCGCCCGCGGCAACGACGCCGCGGGCGGCGGGGCGCCGCCCTTCCGCCGGGCGCCGCACACACCGCAGAAGGCGGTACCCGCCTCGCACGCCCCGCTGGTGCACTCCCGGCCGGTGAAGGTCTCCATCCCCGCGATCTTCATCGAGGCCCCGGTCATCGGACTGGCCCTCGACAAGAAGGGCAGGCTCGGCGCCCCACCGCTGAGCAAGCCCAAAGTGGTGGGGTGGTACGGGAAGGGCCCCTCCCCCGGCGAGGCGGGAACCTCGCTGCTCGTCGGCCACCGGGACACCGCGACAGGACCGGCGATCTTCCTCAACCTGAACGCCCTGCGCAAGGGGGACACCGTGAAGGTCGCCCGGGCGGACAAACGGACCGCGGTCTTCACGGTCGACGAGGTGAAGACCTACACGAAGGACAAGTTCCCCGACGACAAGGTGTACGGGCCCACCGGCCGTCCGGAGCTCAGGCTCCTGACCTGCGGCGGGCGCTTCGACAAGAAGAACGGCTACTCGGCGAACGTCGTCGTCTTCGCGCACCTCACCTCACTGAAGAAGAAGGCGGCCTGACGACCTGACACCGGGCACGCCACACGGAACCGGCCGGTACCTCGGGGGCGAGGTACCGGCCGTCCGCGTGCCCGGCACGGCTGCGCGGACCCGTCCGGGTGACGTCGGCGCAACCGCCGTGTACGGGGGCGGGGTAACCGCTAGTTTCCGGCACATGCCGCTGCCGAAGGACCTTGACCCCTACGCCGAGCCCCGTGCCTTCTACGGCGCGGAGCTCCGCCGGCTGCGGGAGGCGGCGGGTCTGTCGCAGAACGAGCTGGGTGAGCGGGCGTTCTGCTCGGGCACGTACATCGGGCTCTTCGAGGCGGCCGAGCGGCGCCCGCAGGAGGAGATCTCGCGCGCGCTGGACGGGCTGCTCGGCAGCGGCGAACACCTTCAGCGGCTGTGCCGGCTGGCCCGGCAGTCGAAGGTGGCGGAGTACTTCGCGGACGCGGCGGAGCTGGAGATGCGGGCGACCAGCATCTGCGAGTACGCGCCGATGCTCGTGCCGGGCGTGCTTCAGACACGTGAATACGCGAGGGCCGTGACGCGAGCCAGCCAGCGACTGGCCTCCGAGGCGACGGTAGAGGGACAGGTCTCCGCGCGCATGGAACGTGCAGGAATCCTGCTGCGCGACACGCCCCCGACCTTCTGGGCGATCCTGCACGAGGCTGCCCTCCGGGTACCGGTCGGAGGCTCCGACATCATGTCCGCTCAGCTCACCTGCCTCATCGAGTCGGCCCGGACCTGCCCTCACGTGATCATCCAGGTTCTTCCGTTCGACGCGGGGATGCACCCCTTCATGAACACGATGGTCTCGCTCATGTCGTTCGCCGATGCCCCACCAGCCGTGTACACGGAAGGCGCGTACTCCGGTCAGCTGACGGAAGAACCCGGGCTGGTAGCCGATGTCCAGGCCGCATACGATTTGGCACGGGCCATGGCCCTGTCACCGGAGGCCTCGCAGGCCCTGCTCGTATCGGCAGCGAAGGAGCACGCAGCTCATGGGAACCGCCCCTGATACCCGTACAGCGGTCTGGCGCAAGTCGACCTACAGCAACGGGGAGGGCGGCAGTTGCGTCGAGATCGCCGACGGCTTCCCCGGTCTCGTCCCCGTCCGTGACAGCAAGGCCCCCGACGGCCCCGCGCTCGTCTTCACCGCCGCGCCCTGGGCCTCGTTCGTCGGTGCCTTCAGGAGCGGCGCGCTCTGACTGGGCGGCTCGTCACTCCTGGTCGGGGGGCCGTCGGTTGATGTTCACCGTCACCTGGATGCCGCCGGCGACCGCGCCGCCCGCGACTCCCGTGGCCACTGCCACCTCGCCATGGCCGGTGAGTGCCAGGACGACCGTGGCGACGACGGAGCACAGGCCGGTGACGGCCGCGAGCCGTCCAGGGGTGTGCGCGTCGGCCCCGGAAGCCGCCGGAGGACGGGTGCTGGATGTCATGAGGTGCTCCGTCCCAGCCGCGCCGCCACGGCCTGCTCCAGGGTGAGGCCGTCCGAGTTCTCGGCCGGTTCGAGGAATCCGTGGATGACCGCGAGGGCGACCGTGCCCATCAGGGTGCGCTCCCGTTCCCGGTCGACGACCCCCGCCTGAGGGTCGCCGATGGAGCGCAGGATCACGCCGTCCGTGGCGGCGGACAGGGCGTTCGCGAGATCGTCCAGGCCGAGCCCCGCCCGGAGCCGCAGGCCCCGGGCCCGGAGGACCTCGGCGTACACCTGTTTCCAGGAGGAGAGGTAGCCCCGGTACGTGTCGGTGAGGACCCGCTGGACCCTGTCGTCGCCGTCGGCGAGCACCATCAGGGCGAGGCTGAGCCGCACGGACGGCATGCGGACGCTCTCCGCCGTGTGCAGATAGGCCGTTTCATGGACCGCCCGTACGAAGTCCTCGCCCACCACGAGTCTCTTCGTGGTGACCGACCTCTGCTCCAGGTATCCGGGGTGGTAATTCGTCGGCCACATCGCGAAGTTGATCAGGTCGGCGATGAAGTCCGACTGCGACCGCCAGGTGGTGCGTAACCTCGGCACCCCGCCCCGGCTGGGGAACGGGGGCGGGTTCTCGGCGACCGCCGCGGCGACCGCCCGCTGGGACAGGAATCCCAGCAGGGGGCGTTCGAGGGAGCGCCTGCTCCCGGAGGCGCAGGCGCTCCGTGCCGCGTCGGGCCCCAGGTTCCGCTCGATCAGCCGCATGCCCGCGGCCAGGTAGCCGGCGGTGCTCAGGCTGTTCGCGAGTTTCTTCCGGCCGGTGGCCGTGATCCGGCTGAGGTGCCGCAGGACGTGGGAGATGTCCTGGTCGTAGGGGTGGGGCAGGTGGCTCTTGTGCGCGATGTGCGGCTCGTTGGAGGTGTCCACCACTCGATGCTGGCGTCACGTCCCGGTCCCGCGCCAGGTGCGCACGTGCGCGACTTTTCCCGCTCCTGCTCAGTCGATGGCGTTGAACAGCCTCTCCGGCAGCGCCATGTTCAGCGCCGTCACCACCGGCTTGCCGTGTTCCGTGCCGAGGCGGGAGACCGCGCCCGTGGCGAGCTGGAAGAGTTCCCCGCTGGCGGGTGTCAGCCGCAGGTAGCGGGCGGTGAGCACGCGCAGGAAGTGTGAGTGGGCGACCAGGGCGATGTCCGCCTCGCCGAGGCGGGACGCCGCCGCGCGGACCTCGGCCAGGATGCGGTCCGCCCGGTCGCCGACCTCCTTCGGGCTCTCCCCCGGGTGCTCCTCGGGGCCGGGTGCGACACCGTCCGTCCAGAGGTTCCAGTCGGGGCGGGTGCGGCGGATCTCGACCGTGGTGATGCCCTCGTACGCCCCGTAGTCCCACTCGCGCAGATCCGGTGTCTCGCGCGGCGAGGTCAGGCCCGCCAGTTCGGCGGTGCGGCGGGCGCGGAGGTAGGGACTGACCAGGGTGAGCCCGATCTCGCGTTCGGCGAGGAGGGGGACGAGGGCGCGGGCCTGGCGCTCCCCGAGCTCGGTCAGGGGCAGGTCGGTCCAGCTCGTGTGCTGCCCGGACCGCGACCACTCGGTCTCGCCGTGCCGGATCAGGATCAACTCGCCCATGGGTGCTTCCGCTCTCTGTGCCGTACGCGTGCATAGGTGCCGCTCGTGCCAACCCGCTGGCCCACGATCGCATTCCTCCGGGCCCCGCGTGGGGCGGCTCGCCCCGGCGGAGTGACGGGGGGCATGGCAGGCCGCGACGGCGGGCGGCGAGTATGGGCCCATGCACCTCTCCGAACCCGACCGCCCCGGCCCCGGCCCCGGCCCCGGCCCCGGCCCCACGCTGGCGCAGCTCCTCGCGCTGATCGCCGCCGGGACGCTGGACGTCGTGGTGGCGCCGTGCGGCACCGGTGTGCCGGTGTCCGACGTGGTGCTGCACGATCCGGGTGAGGAGCGGGACGAGGAGGTGTGGGCGGCGACCGGGCTGGTCCTGCTCGCGGTCGGCGTCGACGTCGCCTCGGCCGACGCGTTCGACGTGCTGCGTGCCGCGGACCGCGCGGGGGCGGCGGCCGTGGTGATGCGGCGCGGCACCCGGGGGCCGCGGACGGCTCTGCTGGAGGCGGCGGAGCGGGGGCGTACGGCCTTGCTGACCCGGCGGCCAGGGCAGGGCTGGACCGAGGTGCTCGGCCGGCTGCGGACGGCGCTGGTGCACAGCGCCCCGGACCGGGCCGCGGGTCCGGCCGGGGTGGGCGGGCTGCGGCTGGGCGATCTGCCGGGCCTGGCCAACACCGTGGCGGACCTGGTCGGCGGCGCGATCACGATCGAGGACCCGCAGTCACGGGTGCTGGCGTACTCGCGCATGGACCATGAGCCCGACCCGATGCGCAGGCTCACGATCCTCGGCCAGGAGGTGCCCCGCTGGCGGGTCGTCGAACTGCGCGAGAGCGGCTTCTTCCAGGCCCTGTGGAACACCGACGACGTGGTGCGGCTCCCCGCCGACGGGCGGTACGCCGAGCGGCTGGCGGTCGCGGTGCGGCACGGGTCCGAGGTGCTCGGCTCGATCTGGGCCGCCGCCGACGGGCGGCCGCTGGCGGAGGACGCGGTGGCGGCGCTGGCGACTGCGGGCCGCGCGGCGGTCCCGCATCTCTCGCACCACCGGACGTGGGGCCGGGCCGCCGCCTGGGCGCGCGAGGGCGCGGTCCACGCACTCCTGACGGGCAGCACGCAGGCGGCGCGCGACGTCGGGATCGCGCGGGACGGGCCGCACGCCGTGCTGGTGGCGGAGGCGTACGACGGCCGGGAGACCACCCCCGGGGACACCGGGCAACGGGTGCTCGACGTACTCGCGTTGCAGGCCGCCGCCTACCGTCCGGGGTGTGTGACCGCGCGGTCGGGGCGCCGGCTGTACGCCGTGGTGCCGGCCCTGGACGGCGAGCAGGACCCCGCGCGCACCCTGCTGGCGACGGTCCGCTCGGCGCCGGGAGGCGTGGTCCTCGCCGGTACCGGCCCCGTGGTGGCGGGTCTGGCGGAGCTGCCGGCCTCCCGTGACGCCGCCGAGCTGGTCGTGCGCGTACTGAGGGAACGGGCCGCACGCCTGCCGACCGCCGCGGCCGGGTCTGCGGTGGCGTCGTACGAGGAGGTGGCCGCCGAGGCGGCGGTGCTGCGCCTGCTCGACCGGGTGGAGCCGCTGTGGGGAGCGACGCCGGGCCCGGTGCACGCGCTGGTGGAGCACGACCGGGCGCACGGTTCGCGGTACGGCGACTCGGTGACCGCGTACCTGGACGCCTTCGGTGACACGGCCACTGCCGCGCGGCGCCTCAATGTGCACCCCAACACGCTGCGGTACCGGCTGCGCCGGGCACGGGAGCTGTTCGGCGTGGATCTGGCCGATCCGGCCGTGCGGCTCCTGGCTGACGTCGGACTGCGTCTGGACCGGCGTACCGGGTGAGCCGCAGCGGAGGCCGCCCAGCTCCATGATCATTTCGTTGTGGTCTCGGACAGGTATACGGGCCGGTCCTGGTGCCGGCTGACGAAGACGTGCCGGGCCTCGCGCACCGAAGCTGGTCACCACGGCCCGCGGCTGGACGAGCGCGGTGCACGAGCGACCTCAGGTAGGAGTGTGTTTCAGGTGACATCCGGTTCGGCCCTTCAGCGCGAGCGCGCCCGCGAGGCGGCGCTCGCCCGTGCCGTCGAGGAGGGGCTGCTCGGCCCCGGTTCGCCCCTGGTCGGCCTGCTCGACGTCGACGGGGTGCTGGCCGCGGTGGACGCGCTGCACGAGGCGTTCGAGGGGCCGGCCACGGTCCAGCACACCTTCGCGGCCAAGGCGTGCGGGCTGGTGCCGGTCCTGCGGCTGCTCCGCGAGGCCGGGATGGGCTGCGAGGTGGCCTCGCCCGGCGAGCTGGAACAGGCGCTGGCGGCCGGCTTCACCCCCGACCGGCTGGTCTTCGACAGCCCCGCGAAGACGGTCGAGGAGCTGGAGTTCGCGCTGGAGCACGGGATCGCGATCAACCTGGACAACTTCCAGGAGCTGGAGCGCGTCGACCGCCTGCTGGCCGGCCGCGAGCCCTCCGGCCCCGTCGGGCTGCGGGTGAACCCCCAGGTCGGCGCCGGTGCGATCGGGGCGATGAGCACCGCGACCGAGACGTCCAAGTTCGGCGTCGCACTGCGCGACCCGGGCGCCGTGGACGCGGTGATCGACGCCTTCACCCGGCACCCCTGGCTCAACCGCCTGCACGCGCACGTCGGTTCGCAGGGCTGCCCCCTCCCGCTCATCGCCCGGGGGGTGAGCGTCGCGTACGAGCTCGCGGAGCGGATCAACGACCGGCTGGGCCACGCCCGGATCACCGGCCTGGACATCGGCGGTGGTCTGCCCGTCAACTTCGACAGCGAGGACGACCGCCCCACCTACGCCGACTACGTCGCCGAGCTCCGCGAAGCCGCTCCGGGGCTCTTCGACGGCCGCTACGTCCTCGTCACCGAGTTCGGCCGCTCGCTGCTGGCGAAGAGCGGCACCATCGGCTCGCTCGTCGAGTACACCAAGTCGGCCGGCGGCCGGCGGATCGCGGTCACCCACGCGGGGGCGCAGGTGGCCACCCGCACGGTGTTCATGCCGGACGCCTGGCCCCTGCGCGTCGGGGTGTTCGACGCCGCGGGCCGCCCCAAGGAGGGGCCTCTCCAGGTCGTGGACATCGCGGGGCCGTGCTGCTTCGCCGGTGACCTGACCGCGACGGCACGCGAGCTGCCGGCCGTCGCGCCCGGGGACGTGGTGGCGCTGTACGACACCGGGGCGTACTACTTCTCGTCCCACTTCTCCTACAACTCACTGCCCAGGCCCGCCGTGTACGGGTATCGCACGGATGCGGCCGGCCAGGTCCGCCTCGCCACGATCCGCGAGGCCCAGAGCGTGCGCGAAGTCGTCGAGGAGAGCGGCCTCTCCCACGCGGAGGCGCTCGTGGCGCTGTGCGCGGACGGTGCGGAGCGAGAAGTCAGGGTGGGGGTGGCGGGGTGACGCGCGTCCTCATATCCGCCGACATGGAGGGGGCGACCGGCACCGTCTCCCCGGCGGACGTCGCGGCGGGGACACCGCGCTACGAGCGTTTCCGCCGCCTGCTCACCCAGGACGTCAACGCCGCCGTCGCCGGGTTCGCCGACGCCGGCGCGGACGAGATCGTCGTCAACGACGCGCACTGCGGCATGGACAACGTCCTCATCGAGGAACTCGACCCGCGCGCCGTCCTGATCGTCGGGCGGCACAAACCCCTCGGAATGATGGAAGGGCTGGAGGACGGCATCGACGCCGTGGCCTTCGTCGGCTACCACACCGGCGCCGGCGAACAGGGCGTCCTCGCGCACACCTATCTCTCGCACAGCATCCTCGGCGTCCGCATCGACGGCGAGCCCGTCGGCGAGGGCGGCTTCAACGCCCTGGTCGCCGCCGAGGCGGGCGTGCCGGTCGTCCTCGTCACCGGCGACGACCTGACCTGCCGCGAGGCCGCCGGCTACGCCCCCGGCTGCCGGACCGTCGCCGTGAAGAGGGCGATCTCCCGGCACGCGGCGGTCTGTCGCACCCCGGCCGTCACGGCGGCCGACATCCGCCGTGAGGCCGCCGCCGCTCTCTCGGCACCCCCGCCGCGCCCCACCCCGCGCGCCACGGCGCACGTGGTGGAGGTCGACGTGGACAGCCCGCACCTCGCGGACCGCGCGAGCGCGCTGTCCGGAGTCGAGCTCTCCGGCCCCCGTACCGTCCGTACGGATACCCCCGACGCCGTGACGGCACTGCGCCGCTTCCGGGCGCTCAGCTGGGTGATCGGCGGCGGCCGCGAGGGTGACTGGACCTGAGTACCAGCGGCCCGGCGGCCGAGATCGTGCCGCCGGGGCCGCCGCTCCTCGACGGCGCGCCCGCACCCGCCCCGAGGGTCTTTCCGTGCCGTTGTACGACGTTGCCCCTGACTGGAGCTGCCATGACTTCCCCCGCACCGCAGAAAGAACCGCAGCCGCAGAAAGAACCGCAGGGCCCTCAGCCGGAGCTCAGCCGGTCCCTGCGTAACCGCCACATGTCGATGATCGCGATCGGCGGCGCGATCGGCGCCGGACTGTTCGTCGGCAGCGGATCCGTGATCAAGACGGCGGGCCCCGCCGCGATCGTCTCCTACTGTCTGGCCGGCGCGCTCGTGCTCTGCACCATGCGGATACTCGGCGAGATGGTGGTGGCGAAGCCGTCCTCGGGCTCCTTCGCCGACTACGCGCGCACCGCCATCGGCCCGTGGGCGGGCTTCACCATCGGATGGCTGTACTGGTACTACTACGTCATCATCGTGGCCGTGGAGGCCGTCGCGGGTGCGGCGATCCTGCACGCGTGGATCGGGCTGCCGCTCTGGGTGCTGGCCATGGGCCTGATGGTCGTGATGACCGCGACCAACCTGCTCTCCGTGAAGTCGTTCGGCGAGTTCGAGTTCTGGTTCTCGTCCGTCAAGGTCGCCGCGATCGTGGCCTTCCTGATCGTCGGCGGTCTGTACGTCTTCGGCGGCTGGCCGGGGTCGTCCTTCGACTTCTCCAACCTGACCGCGCACGGCGGCTTCGCGCCGAACGGGTTCACCGCGATCTTCTCCGCGATCGTCGTGGTCATCTTCGCCTTCGGCGGGGCCGAGATCGTCACCATCGCCGCCGCCGAGAGCAAGGAGCCCGAGCGCTCGGTGGCCCGTGCCACCACCGGGATCATCTGGCGGATCATCCTCTTCTACGTCGGCTCCATCGTCCTGGTGGTCACCATCGTGCCGTGGGACAGCGCCAAGGTGCTGGCCAGCCCGTACGTCGCGGCCTGGAACATCATCGGGCTGCCCGGCGCGGGCGTCGTGATGGACGTCGTGATCCTCACCGCCGTGCTGAGCGTGCTCAACTCCTCGGTCTACGTCTCCTCGCGGATGCTGCGGGCGCTCGCCACCCACGGCGACGCCCCCACCTGGCTGGTGGCGACGAACAAGCGCCGGGTCCCGGCCCGCGCGATCCTGGCCGGGACCGTGGTCGGCTGGATCTCGGTGCTGCTGGCCTATCTGTCCCCGGACACCGTCTTCACCTACCTGGTCAACTCCTCGGGTGCCATCGCCATCTTCATGTACCTCATGATCGGCGCGTCCCAGCTGCGCATGCGGCGGCGCCTGGAGCGCGAGGCGCCCGAGCGGCTGACCCTGCGCATGTGGCTCTTCCCGTACCTCACCTGGGTGGTGATGGCCGGCTTCGCGGCGGTGCTGGTGGCCATGGCCGTCATCGCCGACCAACGCACCCAGCTGCTGACCAGCGTGGGCAGTCTGGCCGTCGTCCTGGTCGCGTACACGGTGCGCCGGGCGCGCGGCGGCCGGCCGGCCGATTCCGCGGACGCTCCGGAGCGGGCCGCCGCACCCGTCCGCTGACACCACGAACGCCGGACCGCCCGCCCCTGCTGCCAGGGGCGGGCGGTCCGGCGTTCGTCCGGCCCGGCGGTGTCAGGCCTGCTCGCCCACCACCGTGACCGTGTACGGCCGGTCCGTGTCCGTCGTGACGCGGACCTCGCCGCCCTCGCGGACCACTTCGTAGGTCGCCGCCACCGCGCCCGTGCGGTCGGGGACGGTCACGGTGCGGGTGAAGTCGCCCGTACCGGCGGGGGCGAACACGCGGAGTTCCAGGTCGTCGAGCCACTCGCCGTCCGGGCGTGACTCGTCCGCGCCGAGCGCCAGGACCGCGCCCTGGCGGACCAGCAGGGGCAGGCTGTCGAAGCCGTGGGTCTCCCGGCGCCACGCGGGACCGGTGACGGTGTCGCCGGTCAGCAGGTGGGTCCAGGTCCCCTCGGGCACGTAGTACTCGACCTCGCCGTCGTCGGTGAAGACGGGCGCGACCAGGACGTCGGGGCCCAGCAGGTACTCGCGGTCCGCCGTGCGGGCCGTCGGGTCGTCCGGGAACTCAAGCAGCAGGGGGCGCATCGTCGGGACGCCCGTGCGGTGGGCCTCGACGGCCACCCCGTACAGGTACGGCATGAGCCGGTGCTTGAG
>NZ_JAERUC010000197.1 GCF_016745505.1 Streptomyces silvae
GCAGGATGTACGACCTGCTGGGCTGCATGCCCACCATCCCGGGCGCCATCGGGGCGTTCCGCCGGCAGGCGGTGCTGGAGGCCGGCGGGATGAGCGAGGACACGCTGGCCGAGGACACCGACATCACCATCGCGCTCCACCGGGCGGGCTGGCGTGTCGTCTACGCCGAGCACGCCCGGGCCTGGACCGAGGCACCCGCCTCGCTGGGGCAGTTGTGGCGTCAGCGCTACCGCTGGAGCTACGGCACCATGCAGGCGCTGTGGAAGCACCGCCGCTCCGTCACCGACCGGGGGCCCTCCGGGCGCTTCGGCCGGGTCGGCATGCCACTGGTCGTCCTCTTCCAGATCGTCACCCCGGTGTTCGCGCCGCTCATCGACGTCTTCACCCTCTACGCGATGATCTTCGTGGACTTCAAGGCGTCACTGCTCGCCTGGCTGGCGATCCTGGCCGTGCAGCTGCTCTGTGCGGCGTACGCCTTCCGGCTCGACCGGGAGAAGTACCGGTATCTGCTGATGATGCCTCTCCAGCAGCTCGCCTACCGGCAGTTGATGTACCTCGTGCTGATCCACTCCTGCGTCACGGCGGCGACCGGCGGCCGACTGCGCTGGCAGAAGCTGAAACGCACCGGTGAGGTGGGCACGCCCCACGTGGGTGCCTCGTAGTGGCGGGGACGCACCGCAGGACGGCGGCCGCGCCGTCCCGCGCGGCTGCGGCAGGGACCGGCCGGGACCGTTCCTTCGATGTGCTGCGGGCCGTGGCGCTGGTCCGGGTGGTGACGTACCACACCTTCGAGTGGCCGTGGCTGGGGTACGTCTTCCCTTCCATGGGCGTGATGTTCGCGCTCGCCGGGTCGCTCATGGCCCGCTCGCTGAAGCGGCCCGCGGCGGGGGTGCTCCGCGGCAGGCTGCGGCGGCTGCTGATCCCGGTGTGGCTGTTCGGCCTGGTGCTCGGGGTGGCGATGCTGCTGCACGGCTGGGTGCCGGGGCCGGACGTGCTGCTCTGGGTGCTGCCGGTCGGTGATCCGCCCGGCAACGCGTGGGGCGAGCAGGCCTGGGCGGTGCTCTGGTATCTGCGCGCGTATCTGTGGTTCGTGCTGGTCTCGCCGCTGCTGCTGCGTCTCTTCCGGCTCGCCCCGCTGCCCGTGCTCGTCCTCTCGCTGGTGCCCGTCGTGGTGCTGGAGACGGTGAACGGGGTGCCGGACGGCCGGGTGGGGAGCGCGCTGAGCGACGCCTCGGTGTTCCTGTTCTGCTGGCTGCTGGGGTTCGCGCACCGCGACGGTGTGCTCGACCGGCTGCGCGCCCCGGGCACGGTGGGGTTCGCGGTGCCGCTGATGGCCGCCGGCGCCTGGTGGGCCGCGGGGCACCCGGCGGAGGGGTCGTACGACCTGGACGACATCCCGCTCGCCCAGGCGCTGTGGTCGGCGGGGTTCGTGCTGCTCCTGCTGCGCTTCCGGCCCCGCTTCGACGGACTCGTACGTCACCGGATGGCCGACCGGGCCGTCACGGTGTTCAACGCCCGTGCGGTGACGGTCTACCTCTGGCACGAGATGGCGCTGATGGCCGCGGTGCCTCTGATCGACCTCATGTGGGAGGTTCCGGCGCTGGAGCGGCATCTGCCGCTGGACAGTCTCTGGTGGCAGTTCGGTGTCGCCTGGGTGCTGATCGCCGTGGCCGTGGTGTGCTTCGGCTGGGTCGAGGACGTCGCGGCGAGACGGAAGCCCCGGCTGCTGCCGTGAAGGCCCGGGGGTGTGCGGCGTCGACGTCCGTACACCCCCGCCGAACTGACGTTTCGTCAGTCCTCGTGGCCCAGCTGGAGGTCGCGTTCGGTGCGACCGCCTCCGGGGAGCTGGAGCACGGTGGCGACCGGCGGATAGCCGGCGGCGATCACGGTGTACTCGCCGGTCGACAGGTCCACGAACCGGAAGGCCCCGTCGGAGCCGGTGGTGAGGGTGTCGACCACGTTGCCCGCCGCGTCCAGCAGCGTGACCCTGGCGTCCTCGACGGCCCGCCCGCCGGGGGCGCGTACGACGCCGCGCAGCACGGCACCGCCCGCCAGCTCGATGTCCTGCCGGGTCTCCCGGGCGGCCTGCACGCTGACCGGGAGGGCGGCGGGGCGGAAGGCGGGGGCGCTGGCCGCGAGGGTGTATTCACCGGCGACCAGTTCGCTGATGACGTAGGCGCCTTCGCGTCCCGTGCGGGTGGTCGCGACGACCTCGCCCCGTACGTCGGTGAGCGTGACCGCCGCGTCGCGGACGGGGGCGCCGTCGGGTGTGAGGACCGCTCCGGCGAGCCGCCCCGCCCCGCCGAGGACCACGTCCAGGTCCACCGGCCGGTCGCTGACGGTGACGCTGACGGCCTGCGGCTGGTGTCCGCCCGCCGCGGCGATCAGCACATAGGCACCGGCCGCGGGGGCGCTCAGCGCGTACTGTCCGTCGTCGCCGCTCGCGCCCCGTCCGACCTGCCGTCCCTGGCCGTCGATGAGGGTGAGCGCGGCCCGCCCCACGGTCGTGCCGTCGGGGTGCTGGACACGTCCGCACACCGGGAGCCCGGGGAGCGGGCCGGGCTGCGGGGGGCCGGGGTCGGTGCGGGCGGCGGGGATCGTGGAGTGCGCCGCGGCCGGGTCGGGGGCCGTCTGCGGGGTGTGATGGGACACCAGCGGTTTCTCCTTGAGGAAGAAGGCGAGGAAGAGGCCGAGCAGAAGCACCGGCACCAGGTAGAGGAAGATCCGCGGCATCGCGTCGGCGTACGCCTGGATGTAGGCGTCGCGCAGCGCGGGCTCCATCGTGTGGACCAGCTGCGGGGTGATCGACTCGGCGTCGGGCAGGTCGGCGCCGGAGGGCAGCCGCACCCCGAGCGCGTCCGCGAGCCGTCCCGCGAAGAGGGTGCCGAAGATCGCGGCGCCGACGCTGCCGCCGATCTGCCGGAAGTAGTTGTGGGCGCTGGTGGCGGTGCCGAGGTCGGAGGGGCGTACGGAGTTCTGCACGGCCAGCACCAGGACGGACATGACGAGGCCGATGCCGATGCCGAGGACGGCCTGCCAGATGCCGTACTCCAGCGGCGAGGTGTCCGTGTCGAGGAGGGAGAGCAGCCACATGCCGACGGTCGACACGGCTCCGCCGATCAGCGGGTAGACGCGGTAGCGGCCGGTGCGGGAGACCAGCTGCCCGGAGATGACGGAGGCGATGACGATGCCGCCCATCATCGGGAGCATCAGGAGCCCCGACTCGGTGGCGGACACGCCCTCGACCATCTGGAGGTAGGTCGGCAGATAGCTGGCGGCCCCGAAGAGCGCGACGCCGACGACCGCGCCGACCAGGGAGGTGACGTTGAAGACCGAGTCGCGGAACAGCCGCAGCGGGATGACGGGTTCGGCGGCGCGGTGCTCGACGACGAGGAAGAGCAGGGTCGTTCCGGCGGCCCCGGCGGCGAGCCCCAGGATGGTCCGCGAGCCCCAGGCGTACTCGGTGCCGCCCCAGCTGGTGAGCAGCACCAGGCAGGTCGAGGCGGCGGCCAGCAGCAGGGCACCCAGCACGTCGAGTCGGGGGCGGACGGTCGGCTTGGGCAGCTTCAGTACGAGCGCGATGACGGCGAGGGTGACGAGGCCGAACGGCACGTTGATGTAGAAGCACCAGCGCCAGGAGGCGTGGTCGGTGAAGAAGCCGCCGAGGAGGGGGCCGGCCACGGAGGCGAGGCCGAAGACCGCCCCGATGAGGCCCATGTAGCGGCCCCGCTCCCTGGACGGGACGATGTCGGCGATGATCGCCTGGACGCCGATCATGAGTCCGCCGCCGCCGATGCCCTGGACGGCGCGGAAGGCGATGAGTTCGTCCATGGTGCGCGACCAGCCCGCCAGGGCGGAGCCGATCACGAAGACGACGATCGCGAACTGGAAGACGCCCTTACGGCCGAAGAGGTCGCCGAGCTTCCCGTAGATCGGCAGGCCGATCGTGGAGGCGAGGAGATAGGCGGTGACCGCCCAGGACATCTTGTCCAGGCCGTGCAGCTCGCCGACGATCTTCGGCAGTGCGGTGGCGACGATCATCTGGTCGAGCGCCGCGAGCAGCAGGGTGAGCATCAGCCCGAGGAAGACCAGCCGGATCCGGCGGGGGCTGATCTCGTCCGGAGGGGCGGGCGGCCCGGCGGCGGACGGTGGAGGGGGCGGCTCGGACTTCACCGCGACACCGGGCTCCACCCAGGTCCCGGGCACCCCGTACTCCGTGCCTCCCGGCTCGTCCTCCACCAGAGTGATCCCACCCACCACGTGACGCTCCCCTCGTCGCAGCTGCGCCGCCCATTTCTCGCATCAGGCGGCAAGGCGGGGCAAACGCGACCGGGCGCACGAAGGGCGCACTCAGAGGGCTTATGCGCCGGTGGGAGGCGTTACGGCGCACAACCGGCCACCCCGGAAAACCACTCGTTCCGGTGAGGCCGGCCGTGACGCCAACAGCTGGTGGAGCGGGGTTACTTCTCGACCTCGGTGGCGAGGTTCTGCAGCAGTTCGTCGTAGATCCGGCCGAGCCCCTTGGGCGCGAACGTCCTCTCGAAGAATCCGCCGATGCCGCCGGCGCCGTCCCACACGGTGGTGACGACGGCCTTGGACCTGCCCTCACCGGCCGGGGTGACGGTCCAGGTGGTGACCATCGAGGAGTTCCGGTCCTTCTCGATCAGCTGGCCGTCGGTGGGCTCGGTGACCTCCAGCAGGCAGTCGCGGACCCGCTTGCTCGTCGCCTGGAGCTTCCAGTGGACGAGGGTGCCTTCGCCGTCTCCGCCCTCGCGTACCTCGTACTCGCTGAAGTGCCCGGTCAGCACCTTGCCCCGGACCTCCTTGTAGTCGGCCAGCGCATCGAACACCGTCTCTGCGTCCGCCGCGATGATCCGCTCTGTCGTGGCCTCGACCTGCGCCATGCCTGCTCCTCCACCACTCGGTTGTACGGGGTGCTGTGAGCCAACCACCTCGGGTACGGCCCTTCAAAATCGGGGCCCGCGGTCCGCCGCGCACGATCAAGGGAACACATGTTCTATTCTCTGCGGAGTGCTACCAAGGAGGCGTTCATGCGCTGGGACAATCTGGCAGAGAACACCACAAAGGCGGGTAACGGTGCGCTCTTCGCCGCGGACGCGGTGACGACGCGCACCTTCGACACCCCGGAATTCCGGGGCATCACCTTCCATGAGATCCGGGCCCGCTCGATCGTGAACCGGGTGCCCGGGGCCTCCCGCATGCCGTTCGAATGGACCGTGAACCCGTACCGCGGCTGCACCCACGCCTGTGTGTACTGCTTCGCCCGCAAGACCCACAGCTATCTGGACCTGGACACCGGCCTCGGTTTCGACTCCCAGATCGTCGTGAAGGTCAACGCCGCCGAGCTGCTGGGCCGCCATCTGGCCTCGCGCCAGTGGCACGGCCAGCACATCGCGATGGGCACGAACGTCGACTGCTACCAGCGGGCGGAAGGCCGCTACCGTCTGATGCCCGGCATCATCGCGGCCCTGCGCGACCACGCGAACCCGTTCTCCATCCTCACGAAGGGCACGCTGATCCTGCGCGATCTCGACCTGCTGCGGCAGGCCGCCGAGGTCACCGAGGTCGGTGTCTCCGTCTCGGTCGGCTTCACCGACCCCGAGCTGTGGCGCACGGTCGAGCCGGGCACCCCCTCTCCCGAGCGCCGCCTCGACGTGGTCCGCGCCATGACGGACAACGGGATCGGCTGCGGTGTGCTGATGGCCCCGGTCATCCCCTTCCTCGGCGACCACCCCGACCAGCTGCGCGCCACGGTCCGCGCCATCGCCGCCGCCGGGGCGACCTCGGTGACCCCGCTCGTCCTGCACCTGAGGCCCGGCGCCCGCGAGTGGTTCATGCAGTGGGTCGCGCAGCACCATCCGCACCTGGTGCGCCGGTACGAGCGGATGTACGCGGACGGGGCGTACGCACCGACCTGGTACCAGCGCTCCATCACCCGCCGGGTCCACGAGCTGGCGGCCGAGTTCGGCATCGGCCCGGCCGACCGGGGCGGCGCCCGCCGCATCGACCGCGGGACCGAGCCGGCCCCGGCGGACGGCCACGCGCCCGGCCCCACCCAGCTGACCCTGCTCTGACCGCACCGGTCTCCCTGCCCGAACGGGTCAACTCTCGGCGCCGGGTGTCCTGCCCTGCCCCGATCCGGGAAGCATGCGGCGGGGCTGTGCCACCCACAGCCGCGTTCCCCGACCCGGGAGGCCCTATGACGAAACGTGCAGGAATTCTGGTCGCCGTCGGCGCCACGGTCGCCGGACTGGTGACCGCCGCGCCGTCCACCGCGTCCACCCCGTCCGCCCCGTCCGCCGGGGCGGGTCCGGCCGCCCAGGCCGCCGCAGCGCCGCTCAAGTGGACCGGCTGCGGGACGAAGTCGTATCCGGCCCTGCAGTGCTCGACCGTCCGCGCGCCGCTCGACCATGACAACCCGTCGGGTCAGCAGGTCACCCTCGCCCTGTCCCGGATCCCGCACACGGCGAAGACCTCGCAGGGCCCCCTGCTGGTCAACCCCGGCGGCCCCGGCGGCAGCGGGCTCTCCATGGCGGGCTTCGTGGCCGCCTCGCTGCCCGCGAAACTCGCCGCGCAGTACGACGTGATCGGCTTCGACCCGCGCGGGGTCGGGAAGAGCACCCCTGCCCTGGACTGCGTACCGAAGTACTTCGAGCCCGTACGCCCCGACACCGTGCCGGACTCCTACGAGGCGGATAGGACCGCGCGGAACCGGGCCGCCTCCTTCGCCACCGCCTGCGGCGAGAAGCACGGTGACCTGCTGCCGTACATGGACACCGTCAGCGCCGCGAAGGACCTCGACGTCATCCGCCGGGCCCTCGCCGCCCCGCAGATCAACTACTTCGGTTACTCCTACGGCACCTACCTGGGCGCGGTCTACGCCAAGCTGTTCCCCGAGCGCGTGCGCCGCCTGGTGCTGGACTCGGTCGTCGACCCGGACGGCGTCTGGTACGAGGACAACCTCGGCCAGGACCACGCGTTCGACGCCCGCCACAAGGCCTTCGCCGCGTGGGTCGCGAAGAACGACGCCACGTACAAGCTGGGCAAGGACCCGGCCGGCGTCGAGGCCGCGTGGTACCGGATGCGCGACGCGGTGAAGGAGCACCCCGCGGCGGGCAAGGTCGGTCCGGCCGAGCTGGAGGACACCTTCCTGCCGGGCGGTTACTACGACGGCTACTGGCCGCGTCTGGCCGAGACGTTCGCGGCGTACGTGAACGACGGCGACCAGGAGGCCCTCGCGACCGCGTACGAGGACTTCGCCGCCGTCGACAGCAGCGGCGACAACGGGTATTCCGTCTACGCCGCCGTGCAGTGCCGCGACGCGGGCTGGCCGCGGACCTGGAGCACCTGGCGCAACGACACCTGGCAGGCGCACCGCAAGTCGCCCTTCATGGCGTGGAACAACACCTGGTACAACGCCCCGTGCGCCACCTGGCCGGTGGAGCCGCTGGAGCCCGTGCGGGTCGACAACGACGCCATCCCGCCCGCGCTGATCTTCCAGGCCACCGACGACGCGGCCACGCCCTACGAGGGCGGTGTGACCATGAGCCGCGGGCTCAAGGGCTCGGGCCTCGTGGTCGAGCAGGGCGGCGGCAACCACGGCATCACCCTGAGCGGCAACGACTGCCTGGACGCCCACCTGGTGGACTACCTCACCGACGGCACCCTCCCGAAGCGCGGCGGCAGCGGCGCGGACGCGGTCTGCGACGCCCTGCCGGAACCGAAACCCGCACCCGCCACGAAGGCGGGCGCGAACATGAAGGGCAGGACACTGCACGGCCTGCTCGGCTTCCGCGGCTGATCTCCGGCCCATCTCCGGCTGAGAAATGCCGGGCCCGCACGCCGGGGGCGTACGCCAGGATGGACCGCGTGACCCCACGCCCCACCCCCGCGTACGCCCCCGGCGTGCGCATACGCGCGATGACCCTCGACGACTGCGCCGCCGTCGGGGAGATCCGGGTGCGCGGCTGGCAGCGCGCGTACGCCGGGATGATCCCACAGGCGTATCTGGACGCGATGGACACCGGCCGTGACGCCGAGCGCCGGCGCGCGTACCTCACGGCGGAGGGCGGCCCGGTGAACCTGGTGGCCGAGACCCCGGACACCACGCTGACCGGCTGGGCCTGTTACGGCCCCTGCCGCGACGGAAGCGCCCGGCCGGGGAGCGCGGAGCTGTACGCGCTCTACGCGCACCCCGACCACCTCGGCACGGGCACCGGACGCGCACTGCTGACCGAGGTGACCGCGCGGGCGCGGGCTGACGGATTCGCCGGGATGGCGCTCTGGGTGCTGAAGGAGAACACGCGGGCCCGGCGCTTCTACGAGCGGGCCGGCTTCCGGCCGGACGGGCCGGAGGAGACCTTCGAGGCCGGCGGCGCCATGATCCCCGAACTCCGGTACGTACGCCCGCTCACCCCGCCGGCGATGTCGCCTGACATCCAGCCGTGACGCACCGTTGACAGTCCGTCGCCCACAGCGAACCATGCGTAGCGGGGGATCACCGCAGCTGACTCGACCCGTGGGGGGCACATGTCAGAGGGGCTGTACGGATGGCTTGTTACCGCTGTCGCCGAATTCGGCAGGGCGTCCAAGATCAAACTGTTCGGTGGGGGCGGCCCGGAAGCATCGATACGCGGCCCGCTCGAGGCCCTGCTCAAGGCTGTCGGTGAGCGGCATCAGCAGCACGAAGTCAGCTGGCACGACGAGTACTCGCTCCCGGACCTCGGCGTCCGGCCCGACTACGCCGTACGGGCGGGCGGTGAGCTGACGGGCTATATCGAGCTCAAGCGGGCCGGTCTGTCCGTGGATCCCAATACGTTCAACAAGGCGAACAAAGAGCAGTGGGAGAAGCTGCGGAACCTCCCCAACGTGCTCTACTCCAACGGCACCGAGTGGCGGCTGTTCCGCGACGGACAACAGCTCGGCGAGACGGTCTGGTTCAACGGTGCGCTGAAGAGTGCGGGCAAGGCACTCTCCCCAGCCGACCCGGCCGCCTTCGACGCACTGCTCAAGGTCTTCCTCAACTGGAAGCCTCCCGCAATCTCCAACGTATCGCGGCTCGTTCAGCACATCGCCCCTCTGTGCAGGCTGCTGCGGTCGGCCGTACTGGAACAGTTGGCAGCCGAGCGCAGGTCCTCCGCCGCCGACGACGACCTCCGCTCCAGGCCGTTCACCGGCCTCAAGAACGAGTGGCGCAGACGGTTGTTCCCCTCCGCCGACGACGCCACGTTTGCGGACGGCTACGCACAGGCCGTGACCTTCGCACTCCTGCTCGCGCGCTCCGAGGGCCTCCTGGTGGAGGATGCAGGTCTCCATGACATCGGTCGGCGCCTCGACGCCGATCACGCCCTGATGGGCAGGGCATTACAACTGCTCACGGACAACGTCAACGACCGCTTCCGGGTGACGCTCGAACTGCTCCAGCGCACGATCACGGGCGTGGACTGGCCTGCCATCCGGGCCGGCAACCGGGATGCCTACCTCCACCTGTACGAGCACTTCCTCACGGTCTACGACCCCGCCCTGCGCCAGAAGAGCGGCTCCTACTACACCCCCCACCAGGTCGTGGAGGAGATGGTCCGGCTCACCGAGGACGTACTGCGCACCCGCCTGGGTCGGCCGACCGGCTTCGGTGAGGACGACGTACGCATCGTGGACCCTGCCATGGGGACGGGCACGTATCTCCACACGATCATCGAGCGGGTGGCGGAGCAGGCCGCCGACCGCTACGGCCCCGCGATGGCCCCCGACGCCATCGCCCGCCTCGCCACGCGTCTCTACGGTTTCGAGCTGCAGATGGGCCCCTACGCCGTGGCCGAGCTCCGCGCTTCGGACCTGCTGAAGCGTCACCGCGCGCCGGTGCCGGAAGACGGGCTCAACCTCTATGTCACCGACACCCTCGACAACCCTTTCGTCGATGAGGAATACCTGTACTCACACGACGCGTTGTCCGCGTCCCGGCGGCGGGCCAATCGCATCAAGGCGAACACCCCGGTGACCGTCGTGATCGGAAATCCGCCGTACGACGACAAGGCAGAGAGCCGTGGCGGCTGGGTCGAGAAGCGAAGCGGCAGCCAGGAGCCGCCGCTTCTCGATGATTTCCGGCTGCCCGGGAACGGCCGGTATGAGCACGTACTCAAAAACATGTACGTCTATTTCTGGCGCTGGGCCGCCTGGAAGGTGTTCGACGCCCATGACGCCGACCGGCACGGAGTCGTCTGCTTCATCAGCCCGTCCGGCTGGACGACTGGCCCCGGCGGACGCGGGATGCGGGAATACCTGCGCCGGACGTGCGACGAGGGCTGGGTCATCAACCTCTCTCCGGAGGGACAGCGCGCGGATGTCGCCACACGAGTGTTTCCAGGTGTGGCGCAGCCGCTGGCCATCTGCATCTTCGTCCGCAAGGCGACGGTTGAAGGTGGCGAGCGCCGCACGGCACGCGTGCATTACCGCTCAGTGGCGGGCAGACGCGACGGGAAATTCCGGCAGTTACGCACCATCGAGCTGGATGACAAGGGCTGGAGGGACACGCATGCCGATGGGGTGCGGCCCTTCACCCCCTCGACCCAGTCGGGATGGGAGGAGTTCCCGGCACTGGACAGCGTGTTTCAGTGGGGCAGCCCTGGCGTCAAATCGAACCGGTCCTGGGTCAGCAGCCCATCGCCGGAAACCCTGCGGCGGCGGTGGGTACGCCTCGTACGCGAGACGGACTCACAGAGCAAGGCAGAACTCTTCAAGTCCACCCGCGACCGCACGTTGAACGACAAGAAGGAGCCACTCCCAGGCCAGACGCACCAGTCACGCGCAATCGAGCACGAAACCAAGCTGCAACCGCAGTTGGTCCGCACGGCGCTGCGCAGCTTCGACAGACAGTGGCTCATCTCGGACAACCGCGTTCTTGACTACCCGCGCCCCGACCTCTGGGCCGCGCTTCAACCCGACCAGCTCTTCCTCAACCAGCAGTCGTCGCACGAGATCGATTCGGGCCCGGCCATCGTGGCCACCCATCTCCTGCCTGACACGCACCACTTCAACGGCCGTGGCGGCCGCGTTCTGCCTGTCCTCCACCCCGACGGCTCCCCCAACGTCACAGACGGCCTCCTCACCTACATGACCCACGCGATGGGTGGGAAGCCGGTGACAGTGATGGACCTCGCCGCGTACACCGTCGCTGTGACCGGCCACAGCGCATTCACCGAACGCTTCGCCGAAGACCTGCTCACCCCCGGAGTACGTCTACCGCTGACCCGTGATCCGGAATTGTGGCGCAGAGCCACGGCGGTCGGCAGAGAGCTTCTCTGGGCCTCGACCTACGGGGAGCGCTGTGCCGCCCCCGATGCGGGCCGGCCCTCCGGAGCGATCGAGTTCCCCTCCGGGGATGAACGGCAGGTTCGCTACCTCACCCATATCGGCAGCAGCGTTCCGGAGCGCATGAGCTACGAGGCCGAGGCGCAGACCCTGCGCGTGGGCGACGGCACCTTCGCGCCTGTGCCTGAAGCGGTCTGGGCCTATCACGTCGGCGGCATGAGGGTCGTGAACAAGTGGTTCGGCTACCGCAAGGCGAAGCCCACCAGCAAGCGGACGAGTCCACTGGACGACATCCACGTCGAGAGCTGGCCGCCGGAGTGGACCAAGGAACTGATCGAACTGCTCTCCGTGCTCCGCCGCCTCACCGATCTCGGCCCCGCACAGTCCGAACTCCTGACGGACATCCTCGCCGGCCCCGTGGCCACTCACGCCGAGCTGACGGCGGCCGGAGTTCTGCTCGCCTCGGAGACCGGCCGAAAGCCGCGCTACCGTCCGGTGGACGGACTGTTCGCGGCAGACGTTCTCACATGACGGCGAGGGGTCAGGCCGGGCGCTGTACGGCGCCGCTCAGGGCCTCGTCGAAGGTAACGGACCCCTGGGCGAGCAGTCGGACGGCCAGTGCGAGGTGCGGTGCCGTCGTCTCGTGTGCCTCGGCAAGCCGGACCACCTCGCTGAGTCGCCGTTCCGACGACTCGCACAGGCGCCGGTAGTGAACGGCAGCCCCGAGAGCGGTGGCGGCTAGCCGGCCGTCTCGTCGCTCGATCAACTTCAGCCAGTTCAGCAGCGGCTCATCACGCTGGACCTGCCCGGCATCGATCCCTCGCGCGACGGCAGCTTCCGCATCGGCCGTGCCGCTGCCCGGATCGCGTTGGGGAGTGGTGACCAGCTCCGCGAGCAGCCCCCACTGCGCATCGGTGAGGTCTACATGGGGTAGAGGGGCGGAAATTTGCATGCCCACATGCCTAGCACATGGTCTAGATGCCTCGCTCTGTGCCGGGTTTTCACAGAGGATTGTCCGCGGCACGGGCGTAAAGTGGCCCAGTTCACACATAGCGCCGTAGCCCGAGAATCCGGCTGTCGGACCAGCCCTGCGAATCAGGCCCACCCGTCCCCGCCGATCGATTACCGTATCCATGCGGACATACGGACAATCCGCCTGATCAGGCCGCTACGGCGCTCCACGGATCGGCCGACTGCAAGGACCAAGGACCAGGGACCGACGTGCACACGACTCCCCTCAGCCCCGAGGACCCCGCGGAGCTCGGCGGCTTCGAGCTGCTCGGTCGGATCGGTCACGGAGGTATGGGGCAGGTCTTCCTCGGCGAATCGCAGGGCGGCGAGCCGGCGGCCGTGAAAGTGATCAAGCCGACCGTGGTGGACTCCGAGTCGCGGCAGCGTTTCGCGCAGGAGATCGAGATCCTCAAGACGGTCTGGGGTCCGCGCATCGCAGCCTTCCTCGGCGCGGATCCCGAGGCGGAGCAGCCCTGGCTGGCGACCGAGTACGTGGACGGTCCGGATCTCGGCAAGCACGTCACGACGCACGGCCCCCTGCCGTCCCTCCTCGTCGCCTCACTCGGTGCGACGCTCGCCGAGGCGCTGGCCTCCGTGCACACCCAGGGGCTGCTGCACCGCGACCTCAAGCCGGCGAACATCCTGCTCGGCCCCAACGGCCCCAAGGTCATCGACTTCGGACTCGCCGTCTTCGCCGAGTCGAACGTGTCGCTCACCGCGCCCAACCAGGTGGTCGGCACCCCTGTCTGCATGGCCCCGGAGCAGGCGGCCGGTGTCAAGCCGCTCACCGGCGCGGTCGACGTGTACGCACTCGGTGCCCTGCTCCTGTACGCGGCGACCGAGCACTACCCGTACCAGGGGGCGACCCCGTTCATGGTCTTCCACAAGACGACCGACCCGAACACCCTCCCCGACCTCACCGGTCTCCCCGCCGAGCTCACCCCGCTGCTCACGGCGATGCTCGCCCAGGACCCCACGGAGCGACCGGCACTTGCCGAGGTGGTCAGCCGCTGCCGGGCGGTCATCGAGGCGCAGGGCATGAAGGTCGCGCAGGCCCGCCGCAAGTTGACCGCGTACACGGCGAGCACCGCACCCCAGAACATCGTCCCCGAGCCCCTGCCCACGCCCACCGTGCCGCCGACGGTGCCTTTCGCGGACCTGCACACGATCACGGCTGCCGAGCCCGCACCGCAGCCGCCGGAGCCCACGGTGGAATCGCCCACTGCCACCGTGCAGGAACCCCAGCCACAGCCGGTGGCCCCGGCCCCGAGCACACGCCGCCGCGCGCCCGCTCCCCGCACTCTGCGCCACTCCGCTCAGGCCCGCCGGACCGCCGAGCAGCTTCGCAAGGCCTATGCCGCGAAGACCCCGTTCTGACCGACGGACGCGGGGAGCACCGCACCCTGGCACCACAGCCACACCACCATCACCATCCAGGAGGCCGCGGGTGACCGCCGACCAGAGCACCACCACCACGTCGAGCGACAAGGACGCCCAGTACCCGCCGGGCGCCCAGATCCTCGTACGCGACGAGGTGTGGCTCGTGCGGACCACCACTCGCACCGAGCATGACGGCGCCCGGATCGAGGCCGTGGGCGCCTCGGAGTTCGTACGCGACCGGGAGGCGGTCTTCTTCACCGAGCTGGACCGTGTCGAGCTGATCGACCCGCGTGAGACCGAGCTCGTCCGCGACGACTCTCCGAACTTCCGCCGCTCGCGCCTCTTCCTGGAAGCGGTACTCCGCAAGACGGCGCTGCCCCAGTCGGAGCGCGGTCTGGCGTTGGCTGACCAGTTCCTGATGGACGCGCTCCCCTATCAGCAGCGCCCGGCCGAGCTTGCCCTCTCCGGCCGCAACCTGCGTCCCCGCCTCCTGATCGCGGATGTCGTCGGTCTCGGAAAGACGCTGGAAATCGGGCTGACCCTCGCGGAGTTGATCCGCCGGGGCCGCGGTGAGCGCATTCTCGTCGTAACCCCGCAGCACGTCCTCGAACAGTTCCAGCACGAGCTGTGGACCCGGTTCGCGATTCCGCTGATCCGCCTTGACTCGGTGGGCATCGAGCGCATCCAGCGTGAGATCCCGGCCGGCCGGAACCCGTTCACGTATTTCAAGCGCGTGATCGTCTCCGTCGACACCCTGAAGAACACCGACCAGTACAAGCACCACCTGGAGCGGATCAACTGGGACGCGGTCGTCATCGACGAATCGCACAACCTCATCAACAAGGGCTCCCTGCGCAACCAGCTCGCCCAGATCCTCGCCCCGCGCACCGACGCCCTGATCCTGGCCTCCGCGACCCCGCACAACGGCAACGCCCGCTCGTTCGCGGAGCTGATCTCCCTCCTCGACCCGGCAGCGATCCGGGACCCGGAGAACTACCGCGCCGACGACATCAAGCACCTGTTCATCCGGCGTACGAAGGTCAGCCCCGAGGTCCGCGACCAGATGAAGGGCCAGTGGGCGGACCGCGGCCCTTCACAGTCCGTCCGCTGCTCCGCCACCCCGGCGGAGGAGAAGATCTTCGAGGAGCTGGCCGAGGCCTGGCTCCCGGCGGACGGCCGCCCGTCGGTGAGCGATGTTCCCCTCTTCCCCTACACGCTCCTCAAGTCGTTTCTCTCCTCGCACGCGGCGTTGAAGGCGACCGTCGCCGCGCGCATCAAGACGTTGGAGAAGAAGAACGCCCCCCAAGGCACGGCGGCCGAGATGGCGGCGCTGTATCGACTCCAAGAACTCGCGGCCGGGATGACGGAGGCCGACTCGGCGAAGTTCGCCGCACTCGTCGATCAGTTGAAGGCTGTCGGGGTCGGCCCGAAGTCGGACGCGCGCGTCGTCGTCTTCTCCGAGCGTGTGCAGACCCTGGAGTGGCTGCGCACCGTCGTACCGGCAGCGCTCGGCTTCCGTACCGGCAAGACCGCCGAAGCAGCCGCCCGCGTCATGCACGGCGGGCTCTCCGACGAGCAGCAGATGCAGTGCGTGGAGGACTTCGGTCTCGCCGACACCCCCGTACGCATGCTGTTCACCGGTGACGTGGCCTCCGAGGGTGTCAACCTGCACCGCCAGTGCCACCAGCTCATCCACTACGACGTGCCGTGGTCGCTGATCCGTATCGAGCAGCGCAACGGCCGTATCGACCGCTACGGGCAGGCACACCAGCCACAGTTCCGCGCACTGATCCTCACCAGTGAGGTGGAGGGCGCGAAGGACGACACCCTCGTCGCCGAGCGCCTGCTGGACCGTGAGGACGAGGCCCATCGGGCCCTGGGCACGGCCGAGGCGGTGTCCGGGCTCTACCGGGCGGAGGCCGAGGAGAAGTCCCTCATCCAGGACCTGCTGCGCGGCCGCACGGTCGACGAGTCGCTGGCCGCCCACAACGCCTCCTCGGCCGACGACGACGCGGGCATGGACGACTTCCTGGCGGACTTCTTCGGTTCGGTGGGGGACGCGGCTCACGCGGAGTCGGACGGTTCGGATCCCGCGCAGGCCGGGCACGGCGGCGGAAGCGTGCCGCAGGCGCGCGTCCCCCGGCTGTTCACCTCCACCCGCGAGTTCTTCGACGAGGCGCTGCGCGAGGTGTTCCCCGACGCACAGGACCGACTGGATCTGTCCATGGACCAGGAGTCGGGCCTGATCTCGTTCCGGCCGCCCGCCGACCTCGTCCACCGCATGAAGGCGCTCCCGCTGGACTACGTGCGCGAGCAGCGTCTGCGCGAACGCCTCCTGGTGACGCTCAACCGCCGCCTGGCCGAGCACTCCCTCCAGCGGGCCCGGGAGTCCTCGACGTCGAGCTGGCCGGAGATCTCGCTGCTCACGGAGCTGCACCCGGTGGTGGAGTGGCTGACCGACAAGGTCCTGGTACGCCTCAACCGCCAGGAGGCGCCGGTCGTCACGGCGGCGGTCGACCGGGCGACGTACCTCGTCCAGGGCATCTACTCCAACGCGCTCGGCCGACCGACCGTCGTCAAGTGGATGGCGGTCACCGGTGACGGCGCGGTCGACGACGACATGGTGGCCGTCCTGCAGCGCGCCGGAGTGGGCCCGTCGATGGCCAACCCGATGCAGGCGCACGACACCGCACGTTTGCGCGAGGCGGTCCCGGACGTCCTGCACGCCGCGGAGGCGTTCCTGGAGGAGCACCGCGAAGCCTGGGACGAGCCGCTGCGCAAGCCCATCGAGGAGTACAAACTGCGGCTGGGTGAGTGGAAGCAGCCGACCCTCGCGGAGGGCGGCGCGTCACTCGCGGGCGACCACGCGAAGGAGCGACTCGCCTCGCTGGCCGACTCGCTCCTCACCACCGGCCGCCCGATGCTGCGAGTCCTGGCCGTCCTGGCACCGACGGCGTCATGAACCCCGCCGCCGCACCGGCCTCCGCACGCCGGTCATCGCCCCTTCTTCCCTCCGCCTCCCGTTCCCGCGAAGGTTCTGACTCATGACGTACGACTCCTTGATGAACCGCGGTGAGTACTTCTCCGCGCACTATCTGGCCGAAGTACTGCCCAAGGACCTCAAGTCCGGGCTGCTCGCGGAGTGGAAGCAGCGCGAGGACGAGGCGGCGGACGCGCTGAAGGCCGCCGCAGAGGAGTCCGGCGCCGAGGCGGAGCCGGCCCCCGATGCGCTGCCGGTCACTCCCCGAGCGGGGTTGCGCGCCCTGCGCCGCCCGTACTTCCGGGCCCGTTCGTACTTCGCCCTCGGCGGGGAGCACGCGACCACGGAGTCTTCGGCGGTCCCCTCGGTGAGTGACGACGACACCGTCACGTACGCGTCCCCGGAGTGGCGGGAGCGCGTACGCGCGCTGAACGCGGACGTCCTGCGCGCGCTCGGTTTCGACGCCAAGCCGCGCACGATCACCGTGGAGCGGGCGGAGCAGTCGTACGAGGTGCGGGTCGCCCACTACGAGAAGGACCTCGTCGCCCTGGACTGCGGCTGGGCCGCAGAACCGGACGCCGCCCTCGACCCGAACGGTCCCGGCCGTCTGCTGGAACAGCTGGCCCTGGACGGCCAGCACCGGGTGACGACCGGCTCCAAGCTCGCCTCGTTCCTCTTCGCCTGCGAGGACGCCCCTCGCTATGTCCTGCTGCTGGTCGGCGGTGTCGTCGTCCTCGCGGACCGTGCCGCTTGGGGCGAGGGCCGGTACCTGGCGCTGTCCCTGGACGCCGCCCTGGAGCGCAACGACACCAAGGCCGGTGGCGAGCTCGACACCGTGGCGGCCCTGTTCGGCGCCGACTCGCTCCGTACGCCGGAGGAGGGCGGCGAGAACCCGCTCGCCGGACTCGTCGACAAGTCGACGAAACATGCGGTCGGCGTGTCCAGCGAACTCCGCGACGGCCTGCGGATCAGCGTCGAGCTCATCGCCAACGAGGTCCTGGAGCGCCTGCGCGAGCAGGGCGTCCGCCCGGAGGACGTCAAGGAACTCCCGGAGCTGGGCCGCCAGCTGACCCGCGAGTCGTTGCGCTTCCTCTACCGCATCCTGTTCCTGCTGTACGCGGAGGCCCGCCCCGAGCTCGGCATCCTGCCCTCCGACTACCCCGAGTACCAGCAGGGCTACGGCCTGGCCCGCCTCGGCGACCTGGTAGCGGAACAGGACCTGGTGGACGAGAAGTCCCGCCGCGGCTTCTATCTGTACGAGTCCCTTGACCTGCTCTTCCGCAAGGTCCAGGAGGGCTACCGCCCGCGCCGCACCCACGGGGCACCTTCGTCCCCTGCGGCGAAGGCGTCCGAGGACCTCGGTCTGCGCTTCGAGCCCCTGCACTCCAAGCTGTTCGAGCAGGAGTCCATCAAGCTGATCGGCGCACGCGCCGTCCCCGACCCCCGCCACGACGCGGACGAGCCCGGCTCGGAACGCTTCCTGGACACCCGCCTGCGCAACGCCACCCTGTACCGCGTGCTGCGCCTGCTGATGCTCACGCGCGGAAAGCGCAAGGAACGCGGCGGCTTCATCTCGTACGCCCAGCTCGGCATCAACCAACTCGGCGCGGTCTACGAGGGCCTGATGTCGTACAGCGGCTTCGTCGCCGGCGAGGAACTGTACGAGGTCGCGAAGAACGGCGACCCGAAGGACGGCTCCTGGCTGGTCCCGTCCTCGCGGGCCGACGAGTACGCCGACTCGGTGTACGTACGGGAGCGCGACGAGTACACCGGCGAGGAGCGGCGGATCCGCCACGCCCCGGGCTCGTTCGTCTACCGCCTCTCCGGCCGCGACCGCCAGACCTCGGCCTCGTACTACACCCCGGAGTCCCTGACCAAGGTCACCGTCCAGCTGGCGCTCCAGCACCGCCTGGACCAGGACGACACGGTGACTGAAGCCCGGGAGATGCTGGACTGGAAGATCTGTGAGCCGGCGCTGGGCTCGGGGGCGTTCCTCAACGAGGCGATCAACCAGGTGGCGGCGGAGTATCTGCGGCGCCGTCAGGACGAGTTGGGCGTCGCGATCGATACGGAGAAGTACGCCCAGGAGCTCCAGAAGGCGAAGGCGTACATCGCCCTGCACAACTCCTACGGCGTCGACCTCAACGAGACGGCCGTGGAGCTGGCCGAGGTGTCGCTGTGGCTGAACACGATGCACCCCGGCATGGAGGCCCCGTGGTTCGGCCTGCACCTGCGGCGCGGCAACTCGCTGATCGGCGGACGGCGTGAGGTGTACGGCCCGGAACGCCTGAAGAAGGGCGGCTGGCTGGGCACCACCCCGGAACGCTTCCCACTGGCGGACGCGGTGACCGGTGCGGAGCTCCCGGAGGGGGCGGTGCACCACTTCCTGCTCCCGGCGAAGGAGTGGGGCGCGGTCGCGGCCGAGAAGGAGGCCAAAGCGCTGGCGCCCGAGGCGGCGAAGACGCTGGGCGCGTGGCGGAAGGCGATCACGAAGTCCCCGAGCGCGAAGCAGACGGCACGGTTGCAGGGGCTGGCGCGGCGGGCGGAGTACCTGTGGGGCCTGGTGGTGCGCCGCCTGGAGATCTCGGAGCGGGACATCTCGCGCCGGATCGACGTGTGGGGTGCGGAGGAGGGCTGGCTGCGGTCGCCCGAGGTCGCGGTGCAGAGAGAAAAGGTGCTGGCGGACCTGGAGGCGGTCGACACCCCGTACTGGCGGCTGAAGACGCTGATGGACACGTGGTGCGCGCTGTGGTTCTGGCCGGTGCAGGAGGCTGCGCTGCTGGACGGCTCGGCCGAGCAGTACGCACGGCCGGCCGAGGTCGCGGGCGTGACGGCGGACCACGAGTCCGGTGTGCTCATGTCCTGGGAGACGGACGACCTGTTCGGCGAAACGACGGACTCGCGTGAGCTGACGCGAGAGTCGGTGGAGCGCCGACGAGGTACGGGCCGCCGGAAGGAGCAGATCCGGGAGCAGCGGCGACCGGTGATCCCCCTGGCGGCGCTGGAGGACTGGCTGGACTTCGCGGAGTCGCTGCTGGGCACGCAGGAGGTTCCGTCGGACTCGCTGGTGGCATCGTTCGCGACGCTGGACGAGCTGGAACCGTACGAGGACGCACTGCCCGAGCTGATGGGAATGGATCGGGCGCACTGGCTGGAGAACCGATTCCTGTGGGTGGCGGTTGCGGCGGATGTTGCGGCGCGGCAGGGGTTCTTCCACTGGGAGCTGGAGTACGCGCAGGTGTTTGCGCGGGGTGGGTACGACTTGCAGGTGGGGAATCCGCCTTGGGTTAGGCCGCGGTGGCAGGAGGATCTGGTTCTGGCGGAGCTGGAACCGTGGTTCGCGCTGACCGAAAAGCCTAGCGTGACGGATTGGAGATCACGAAAGGGAGATACGCTCAAGGAAACAACGAGGGCACGCCACTATTTCCTGGAAGAGCTGTCTTCCAACATTGGAACCCTATCGGTTCTGAGCAATTCCACGATGTATCCCTTGCTCACTGGAACCCAACCAGACCTGTACCGAGCCTTCATGTGTCAAGCGTGGTCGAACCTACACTCCACAGGGATGGCTGGACTCATTCACCCGGACTCACATTTCGCAGGGATCAAGGAGAAAACTCTCCGAGGGGCGACCTACAGACACCTACGCCTTCATGCACATTTCATCAATGCAAAACTGCTATTCGATATTCACGATCGCATTGAATATGGAATCCACGTGTACGGCGCAGGGCGAGCACCAAACTTCATACACGCAAGCTGGCTCTTCACAGCCGAGACTCTCAGCGGGTCCCTCTCACACAATAGCTCCGGCCCGACCCCTGGCATGAAATATAACCAGAATTGGGACATTCGCTCGCACGGGGCGCGGCTGATCCATGTAGACGAACAGCAGTTGGCGCAGTGGAATAAGCTTTCAGGCGAAGACGGCGTCCCCGACTTGGAGGCCGCGCTCCTGTACCCCGTTACTACCGACGAGCAAGGAGCCATTGCGGCACTGTCTGCCGTGGCGGAACGTGTCATACGCCATAAACCGGCCATCAGTCCCGGCTATCACGAAAAGAAGGCCAAGGAAGATGGCCTGATCAGATGGGACACAAACCAGCCGACCACCCTGGATCAGGTAATTCTACAGGGCCCTCATTTCGCAGTCGCAACTCCATTCAACAAGCAACCCAATATCCCATGCCGCCACAACCAGGACTATTCACCCTGGGACCATCGGACCATCGCTGCCGACGTCGTACCCCACACGAATTACGTACGCGCAAGCGACCTCGTTCGATACCAGGACGCGCAAGACATGTGGAATGGCCGTCGACACACAGAGTATTATCGATTGGCTTGGCGAATCATGATTCCGCTCGCCAACGAACGAAGCTTGTTCGCTGCACTTATCCCTCCGGGGCCATCACATATTCACGGCGTGCACTCAATGGTGCTCCCGAGTAATCTCCTCACGGTCCTAAATTCTGGGTTTTGGGCGGCCCTCCCGCTGGATTACCTACTTCGCATCACGGGCCGCGCCAATCTGATGACTGGCGAGGCGCTCAAGATGCCTGCGCCTACCTCCAACCACCCGCTCGCCGCCCCCCTGCTCCTCCGCACTCTCCGCCTCAACTGCCTCACCGATGCATACACCCCCCTCTGGGAAGAGCTGTACCACCCCACCTGGCCCGGCTACGAAGACTGGGCCAACCCGGTGTGGCCCAACCTCGCCCCCCTGGCGACTCCCCTCACGTCTACCTGGCAGTACGACACCCCCCTCCGCACCGAATACGAACGCCGCGCCGCCCTCGTAGAGCTCGACGCGCTCGTCTCCGTCTGGCTCGGCATCACCGCCGATCAGCTAGTCGCGATCTATAAGTCCCGCTACCCCGTCCTCTCCGACTACGAGTCCGAGATGTACTTCGACGCCCGCGGCCGCAAAATCGCCCGCAACCACAACACCCACGGTCACGGCCAGACCAAGCAGGACTACCTCGACCTCCTCGACCACCTGGCCTCCCCCGCCACCACCCCACCCCCCGCCGGCTACACCGCCCCCTTCTACAAGGCCGACCGTGAAACCGAAATGCGCGCCGCTCACGCGCACTTCCAGGCCCGCCTGGATGCCGAGATCGCCGCAGGCCGCTGGTCCCCGCCCGAGCCGGCCCTCACCCCGGAAAGCGCGCCCGTGCCGGAATGACAGGACCGCTGCCCCACTCACCCGATAGGTTCGCGACCATGCCCGGCCGTCTGCTCGAACTCCACGTGGAGAACTTCCGCAGTCTCCGTGACGTGACCGTCCCCCTCGGCCCCCTCACCGTCCTGGTGGGGCCGAACGGGGTCGGCAAGTCCAACCTGCTGAAGGTCTTCGACCTGCTCTCGGACATCATCCGCACCGACCTCCAGCCCGCCCTGGACGCACGCGGCGGCTTCGACGAGGTCGCGTTCTGGGGTGGTCCCAAGCCACCCACGTCCATGACAATTCGGCTCAAGGCAACCTGGACGACGCACGCGAGCGTCAACGCACCCGACGAGTACGAGCTCACCGTCCGCCGCCGCAAGCTCCGCAGCAGCGAAGACGCCTACAGCCTGTCCCGCATCGAGAGCTTCCAGTTCAAGCGCACCCAGGGTCGCGGCCGACGCATCACCGTCTCCGGCGAGGAGGCCAAGGTCGTCGACAAGCGGGCCGGGAAGGAGTCCGACAGCGGGAGCTTCGGCATCCAGCGGCTGAGCAGTGGGCTGTCCACCCTGCCGCGCCTGGCCAGTTCGGACGGCGGCGAAGAGGTCTCCAAGGTCGCCCAGCAGCTCTCCACGTTCCGGGTGTTCGACGTCGACGTACCGGCCGCGCGGCTCCCTGCCCGCCTCCGCCGCAGCCGCTTCTTTGATCTCTCACCCGACGCCGACAACCTCGCGGAGTTCCTCTACTACCTCAGCTCCACCGAGGAGACCTGGCAGGACCTGGTAGCCGACGCCCGGACCGTGCTGCCCCAGCTCGACGACATCGAGTTCGCCAGGCTCGGCGGCTCGGCCGACCAGGTGACCGTCATCCTCCGCGAACGGGGCTTGCGCCGGCCCACCCCGCTCGCCGACGCCTCGTACGGAACCGTCCGCCTGCTCGGGCTCCTCGCCATGCTCTACGACCCGGACCCGCCGGCCCTCACCTGCGTCGAGGAGATCGACCACGGCCTGCACCCCCAGGCCCTGGAACTGATCGTGGAACGACTCCGCGAGGCCTCCACCCGCAGCCAGTTCCTCGTCGCCACCCACTCTCCCGCCCTGGTGGACCGGCTGGAGCCAGAGGAGTTCATCGTCTGTGACCGCGACGAGGACGGGGCCTCGATCATCCCGGCCCTCACCACGGACGAGGTGCACGACATCGTCGAGGAGTCCGGTGACCAACCACTCGGCGAGCTGTGGTTCTCCGGGGTGCTCGGAGGCGACCTCACCGGCGGTGAACTGTGAGCCGTGGAGCACCGTTCATCCCCCGCCAGGGCCGAGGCGTCATCGTGCTCGCGGGCGAGGATGCCAACGACTGCGACATCCTGGCGTCGATCATCCGCCAGCACCACCCGAACCTGGGCACGGCGAAGCTCGTGCGCATCAACGACCAGGTGCGCCTGAAGAAGAAGACCGGGCGCGAACTCGCCACCGCAGTGAGCACACTGGTCGGGAAAGCCAAGGGCAAGGCGCTCCAGCAGCGCGGCCCGCTGGTCGGTCTGGCCGTCCACGAAGACTTGGACGGCTACACGGACAACCGCTACCGCACCGTACGCAAGACACTGTCCGAGGAGCTCTCGCGCCAGAGCCCTTGCGATGCGGCACTCGCCTTGGCGGCCTGGGAGTCGGAGGCGTGGTTACTCCTCTTCCCTGGAGCGTTTCCGCACGTCCGCCCGCGCTGGAAGGTGCCGGCCCAGCTATGTGGAAACGACACGGGGATGCTCAAGGACCCGAAGGAGGCCTTGAAGACCAAGCTCGGCGCGCCCACCTTCCGCGAGAGCGACGGGGCGTTGATCGCAAAGGCCGCTTATGAGCGGGGGTTGCTCGCCAGGCCTCAGGGCAAGAACCGCTCGTACGACGACTTCGTGGCCGAACTGACCGCGTGGGGCTGAGGGGCCGGGCGGGCCGAGGCGCCGCCCGGCCGTCTCACACCTCGCGGGCGAACTTGATGAACGCGGTCCAGGCCTTCGGAGCGAGGGCAAGGCCGGGGCGCGCGACGTTCTTCGAGTCGCGGACATGCACAGCGTTCGGGCAGTCTGCTACCTCAACGCACTCGCCGCCCTCCTCGCTGCTGTAGCTCGACTTGTGCCAGGCCATGGCGACCTCGATGCATTCGCCACCCCCACCGCTGCTGTAACTGCTCTTGAACCAGACCAGTTCAGAGTTGAGGCTCATGTCTCTCCCAGCAACTTCTCGACGAAGGACAGCGACTCACGGGGAGTGAGCGCCTGAGACCGAAGGATCGCGTAACGCGCTTCAAGCTCTCGAACCTTCGGGTTCCCCGTGTACAAGCGACTGTCGTCCTGCACCTCGGTATAGGCAATCCTCCGCTCTTCAGCTGTGTCGATCAAGTTGAACGGCCCGCCCATTGCACCGTGATCCTCACGATCCACTGGCATCACTTGAACCTCCACGTTGCGCTTCCTACCAACAAGCAGGATCTGCTCCAACTGACCTCGCAGCACTGACTGGCCGCCAGACGGCCTGCGGAGTACAGGCTCCTCGATGATGAAGCTGAGTAGTGGAACTGGACGCCGGGAGAAGATCTCGTGGCGTGCCAAACGCGCACCGACGCGCTGCTCAATCACCTCATCGTCGAGCAACGGACGCTGCATCCGGAAGATCGCCCGCGCGTACTCCTCAGTCTGCAACAGCCCTGGTACTACCTGGTTCGCGTACACGTGCAGCTCCACAGCCCCTGCCTCCAGCCGCGCCGCATCGCGAAAGAACGACGGATACCGCGCCCGAGCCACCTCCGCCTTCATCGCAACCAGCAGCCCGCCCGCCCCCAGCACCTCGTCCGCCCGGTCGATCATCTCCGGCTTCGGGATGCGCCGCCCCAGCTCCACCGAGGCGATCTGGGCCTCGCCGTACCCCAGCAGCGACCCCAACTCGGCCCGTGTGAGGCCCTTCCGCTCTCGCAGCAGCCTCAGCTGCGCCCCGAAGCACCGCAGGAATCCCACGGCTCCGTCGTCCCGTTCCGTCTCCGCCATCGCTCACCCCGCCACGTACACCGCGCACATTCTGTCGACCCCAAAACTACGCACAGCAACCACAACCCGTACCCGAATCCGTCCCGCTCCCCCGAACGAGCGCTCTGCATCACCCACCCACCCGGCGACCGACCTGTCAGCCGTGTACGCAAGCCCCAGCGGCCCGTACAACCGGCCCCCGTACAAGCGTTGCTGCTGGTGAACGGGGTGTCGCTCGCGCCAACCTCACTCCCATGACTTCCTCCCCCACCGCCTCGCACAAGACCGCGCCACCGCACACCGGCCACGCATTCGTCATGCGCTTCACGTCCACCCCGCGCGGTGCCCGCCTCGCGCGGCTCCTCGTAGGTGAACGGCTGGACGTGTGGGGCATCCCCTACCGTTCCCCCGCCCACGAGGCGCTCTCGCTCATCACCGGTGAGCTCTGCGCCAACGCCGTGCAGCACGGCCACGTCCCCGGACGCGACTTCCGCGTACGCCTCACCCTGACAGCGGAGGTAATCCGCATCGAGGTGACCGACACCCGCACCGAACGCCAACCCGCCGACACCCGTCGGCCCACCACCCCACCCCCGGACTCCGAGACCGGCCGCGGACTCCTCCTCGTCGAGCATCTGGCCGCCCGATGGGGTGTCACGCCACGCTTCGGCGCACCCGGCAAGACCATCTGGGCCGAGCTGTGAAGGAGCCACCTGGAGCTCGATCGGGCGTTCGTGCGACCGCTGGCTCGCCCTGCCCATATCTCCGTACCAGGTTCCGAGTCCGCCCGCTTTGTACGCAGGGCGTTCGCACGTGCGCGGATCACGTAGGTTAACTGCGTTCAGGGGGAGTTGGGTCGGTGGGCCTCGGGGCAGGCAAGAGGCCAGTGATCATCAGCGTGTCCGTGCCGGTTGATCACATGAGGGTTCTTGCCGTTCCTGTCGGGCGTCAGCCGTCTGCGGCTGTGGACGTACAAGGGGGAGACGATGATTGACTACCGCAAGGCACCAGCCGTTCCGGTGTGGACACTCGCGACGGGTGACGTCCGGGTGCCCGCAGTGGCTGGAGACGGGCCGATGACGGCTGAGCGCCTGGGCGAACTGCGGAGTGTGCTGGCCGCCCTGGCCGACGAGCCGATCGCCACGCTTGAGGTGCATCCGCTGCCCGCCGACCTCGACCGCAGCCGAGGCATCCCGCTCGATGCCGTGAGTCCCCTGGCACAGCACCTGTCGCAACTCGTCACGCAGACAGCGCGGAACTCCTCCGCTGCGGCCACGGCCACCGCCGCCGGCGAGAACCTGTACACCATGGTGGTTCCGGCGAAGGTCGCCGCCCAGCTCGGTCAGGGCACACTTCGCCCGATGATGTCGAAGGCGGTGGCCGGTGGCATCCGCGGCCCGCTCGTGGACCCCATGGGCCGCATCGCCTCCGGCGTGACGTTCGTGCCGGTCGGCAAGGCGGCAGCGGCGGGCGCGGCCGGTGGGGCCGGCGCGACGGCCGGTGTCGCGGCCGCCGGCAGCGCGGCGCTCACCGTGGCCGCGCCGCTCGTGCTCATGGCCGTGGCGGTGGGGGTGAGCGCGCATGCCGACCGGCAGCGCAAGCAGGCCATCGAGCACATCACAGAGCTGCTGGAGCAACTGCACGAAGAGAAGCTCGATGACGAGCACAGCGAACTCGACGGCTGCCGCGATGCCATCGACAAAGCAACCGCCATCCTGCTCGACCAGGGCAAGCTCGGCGTCTCGCTGGGACTGGACTCGGCGGTGCATGCCATCAACACGGCGCTGGGCAGGGCTGATCGCCGCCTTGCCCGGTGGCGGAGCACACTCGACAAGCTGCCCGACGGTGAGGCCGTCGAGATAGCCGCGCTGACCAAGTCGTTCCCCGGCATCGATGACCAGGGAGGCACCTTCCGCGCCCACCTCGAACTCGCCGCTCTCGCCCTCGCGCTGAAGCGGCGGGTCATCGTCCTGCAAGCCGTCGAGCATGCCCAGAACGACCCCGCCAACCTGTTCGAGAGCTTCACCCGCGCACTCAGGCGCGACCAGCAGCGCCTCGACGAGCTTGAGTCCGGCATCGCCGGTGTCCTGGTGAGTCTGTCGGCGCTGGAGCTGGCCCGCCCGAATGGTCTGCGGCCCGTCTTCACGCCTGGTGAAGTCGATCGACTGATGCGCGCGACACACCGGATTCACCAGCTCGGCGATGGCATCACGGTCAACAGCCGCGCGACAGACGTGGCGATCGAGATCGCCCGCGACAAGGACGGCTCGGTGGTCGTGTTCCCCGCGCTGCCCGTGGGTGCCTAGCGTGCCTTCGGCATCAGGGCTCCGGGGTCGGGGGTGTCAAGGTCGTGCCGGTGGAGGGGACAGGCCGTGCTGATCGCGTCTGTCAGGTACCCGGCACAGTGTTCGGGTTGCGGCTCGGAGCTGGAGTGCGTCGGTGTTCAGGCGTTGGTCGGGCAGAGCCTTGAATGGGACATCAGCCACCACTGCTCCGGCTGCGGTGACGCTTTGTACGAGTGCGGGCCAGGAGAAAGCTCCGTGCCGGACGACCTGCGCCGGCGGCTTCTGGCCGAGCACGGCGAGGCACGACTCATGCTCAGTGATCCTCTCGCCAGTTCGGTCGCTGTGATGAAGGTTCTTCGCGCCGAACTCGGCGAAGATCTGGCACGGACGAAGAGGACGCTCCAGCAGATCCGGGCCGGCATGTTCGCAGGGACGATGCCCGAGATGGCTCTCTTCGCCCACCGGCTGCGTGCCGCTGGTGTCGAGGCTGAGGTCGAGTGTCCGCAGCAGCCTGACGATGCCCCAGCCGGTGATCCTGCGGCTGGGCTCGAGGTCCGAACGGCCCGTCGCCCTTGACGGCTCGGGCTGGTGGCTGACGTACGCGCAGGCGGTCTTCGTCTGAGCATGTGTTCAGGCATGTCACCACGCCGCTGCGACGACGGCTGACGTCCGACGTAGGGTCGCCCGCATGTGGGCGGAAGTGGATCTGATCGACTGGGCAGCACTGAGGCACAACTATGGGTCCGCAGAGGACGTGCCCGGGCTGTTGCGCCGGTGCGCGGGGCCGAATCCGGAAGATGCGGAGCGCGCTGCGGACGACCTCCTCAATCACCTCCTCCACCAGGGTGGCTGGATATGCTCCGCAGCCCCGGCCGCGCTGCCGTTTCTGCTGCGCCTGGCCGCGACGCCGGACGTGCCGAGCCGTCGCGCGCTGCTTGAGCTTGTGTCAAGGCTGGCGTTCGAGGCCGCGCGGGTCGCCGAGAAGTGGGTGGATCCCGGCTGGCCATCGGCATGGGAGCGCGCCTTGCCTGAGGTTCTCGTCCTGCTCGACGCCCCCGATCCGGAGATACGGCGAGCCGCAGCCGATGTGATCGGCTCCGGCCGGAGTCCCGGTGAGCTCACTCTGCCTGCGTTGCTACGGCGCTGGCGGGCGGAGGACGATCCGGCGACGCACCTTGACCTGGTCCTCGCACTCGGCCATGCGGTGCTCCAGGAGCCGACCGGCGAGCATGGCCCCGGGGTCCGTACCTTGCTCCGCGGGCTGCTCGATGCCCCGGAGGCGCAGATACGCCTGGCAGCGGTGCACGCCATCGCCCCGGCCGACCCGGCCCTTCCGGTGCAACAACTGGGCCTGTTGCTCGAAGCGGTACGGGATCCGAGCGTCGAATTGTGGCAGCACACCAGCGCGGTGGAGACCGGTGTGCAGGGTGTCCACCACTGGACGGCTGCGCTGCTCACCGGTCCGTCTCCCTCGTTCGTACTCGGCCTGCTGGATGACCACCCCGATGTCGAGCAGCGGATCGGCGCCCTGGCGCGTGCGGGCGGGCTGCTGGCCCAGTGGCGCTCACCTGCCACCGCGGTCCTTCCACGCCTCGTAGCACGGCTGGACGACCCCGCAGCCGAGGTCCGTTTCCGGGCAGCCGAGTTGCTGGCCTGCCTGGGTCCGGCGGCCTCGGCTCACGCAGATGAGGTTGCCGCGCTGATCGGCGACACCGAAGCCCGAACCACCCGTAAACGGGAGACCGTCGCCGAGGCGGCCCTGTGGGCGCTCGCCCGGATGAACGACGCCCGCTGCTTGCCGGGCCTGATCGATGCGGCGGCTCACACGCGATCCGGTTTCGCTTCGAATTCTGCTCACTACCCGTCCGCCGACTGGCATCACGCAGTCCTCCCCGCGCTCCATGAGGTCGTCGGCCACCTTCCCGACCATGCCGGACTGCTCCTTCCTATGATCTGCGACCGGCTCGTTCCGGCTACGGACGACCACGTACTCAGCTCGTACTGCCAGGTGCTCGCTGACTGGGGCCCCGCTGCAGAGGGAGCGGTTCCGCACCTGCTCGGCCTGCTGGAGAACGACAAGGACCAGATCTGGACATCGGCAGCGAAAGCGCTGGCCGGGATCGGCAGTGCCGGCAACGAGGCGCTTGAACCTCTCTTGGCCCGGTCGGCCGCCGGCGGGGCACACGCGGAACTCGCGGCCTGGGCCTACTGGAAGGTCGGTGGCGAGCCCGGCCCTGCCCTGGACGCACTCGGACGGCCCGTCGCTGAGAGCGGCTTCCCACGCCCTTCCCTGCAGATGCTCGCCGCCCTGGGCACACACGCCGCCCACCACGAGGACCGGCTCCGGACCATGACCTCCGATCCCGAACCCTGGACCCGTGTCGAAGCAGCACACGCGCTGTGGGCGGTGACCGGTGACACCGAAAGCTCCGTACCGGCTCTGATGACTGCCATACGAGGGTTGGCCGAGGGCACATGGCTACCGGTCATGCTCCCCGCAGTGCGCTACCTGGCCCGAATCGGCCGCGCCGCCCGGCCCGCCGCCGAGCTCCTGCGTGGTGTGCCGACCCTTGATCAGCGGCTGCGCAGCAGCGGCGGGTGGCGGGGCTTCGTCCAGGACGAATCCATGAGGAGCGCCCTCCGCGAGCTGCTCGCCGCGTGCGACTGACACGCCAGAGATCGGGTTCAGGACGCGACTGACGCCACGACAGAACGTGACCTTCGCGGACGGGCTCTACCCATGAGGGTGAGTAAGGAATGCGTCGGGGGCATCTCAGTGTGCAACGCGAAGAGCATGAACGGCTGTTACGCGCACCATGTCTGACCCGCTGCGCACCCTCCCGATCAAGCCCGCCGGTGCTGGCGTGCGCTGCCTGCCCTGCATGAGGTGGGCCTCGCACCGCATCAGCAGCGATAGCCGTTCGGAACGTGGAGAAGGGCCACGAAGATCCAGACCATGACCGCAGCCCCGGCCGTGCCACCAAGGAGGGCAACCGCGAGGTTCCAACGGCCTACGCAGCCGATGAGCGCACCCCACCATGCCGCCGCAACGATCGCGAGCAGAGCCCCGTAGAAGATCAACGCAAGGCCGTTGGCCGCGCCGTTCACTCCGACGTCGCATGCCCGCCAGGCAGCCGAGAGAAGCACAGCCCCGATCACGCCCGTGGCCAGGCCGCCTACGGGGGCGGCCACACAGCCCCACTGCCCGCACGTCACTTCCGGGTCCTGACCTGCGGAACGTTTTCGCCGTTGCGCTGCGCTTGCTCCATCTGATCCATCGCGTCGTTGATTCCTTGCCGGAGCTGTTCCTCAGTCAGGTCGTCACCGTACTTCTCGTAGAGGTCGATCCCCACCCGCATCGTGATCTGATCGCCTTGGTCGTCGTCTCCCGTGAGCACCGTTTCTCCGAGGGAGGCGCCCTGGATCAGGGTGTCCGTGTCGAAGCCGGCGGCCCGGCCGACGTACCCGTAGTGAATGTTGGAGTAGATGTCGTAGAAGACTTCGCGGTTCGTTCCAGGCTGCTTGAAGTAGTAGTCGTCGATCGTCTGGAGGTCGTACCGCTGCTGGAGCTGGGGTTTGTGGTCCCAGTCCTGGCCCGGGGCCACCTTCGCACCCCACATCACCATCGCCGCATTGATGTCGGATCCGTAATTCCGCCCGAACTCATACCATTCCGGCTCATCAAGCAGGGTTTTTATGTTGCCGACGGTGTCCGACTTCGCGTTTCGCTTCATCTCCTCGAAGATCCACTTCTCCACGTCGGTGAACTTCTGCTCGCTGCGCTCCTGCCCTGTCGCGGGAATGACGGGCGTGGCGTTGGCGTTGAAGCCCCCGACCGTGCCATCAAGCAGGTTCCCGTCCACAACCACGGCTTCGAGCGCTTGTTTGACGGCCTTGTCGAATTCGTCCACGGCGCGTACCGCTGCAACGATGTGTGAGGTCCAGGACTCCTCCACTCCCTTCAGGTCCGGGTCGTGACGCAGGGCATGTTCCTGCGTCGGATCCTGAAGGCGTGTGAAGTCGAAGGCGGCGCGTCCTGCTGCCGAGACCGCCATGCCGGCGGCCACCGCGTCGTCCCGGGCCGATACGACCTTCTTTTTCAGGTCCACGAAACCGGAGTGCGCGTCTCTGAGGATCTTGGCGACCGACTTTGCCTCGGTTTGCGCCGACTTGTACTCGCGTCGGGTCGTCGCGAACTTCGTGTGCGCCGCTTCCACGCTGAGCCCATGCCAGTTCTGTCCCAGCGTGATCTTCTGGACAGTCTCTCCATAACGCTTCTCGACCTTCGCAAGGTCGGCTGCCATGGTTTCCCATTTCTCGGCTGCCGTCGTCAGAACAGTGAGATCGGCCGTCATGACTTCCTGATACGTCAGCACGGACTGATCCCCCCTACAGCTCGTCAAGACTGGATCTGACACCCCGGAGTTCGCTGCCCGTGCCGAGATCGTTCTGGAAGAACAGGCCCGAGGTGTTGCGTAGAGAAGCCTTTTCCGCGGAGAGTCGCCCCATCAGCACTCTGACCTGCTGGTCCCAGGTCCCCACGACCTTCTTCAGGCCGGAGGCAGTCTCCCAGCCGTCAAGTGTCCTGGCCGCGGTGTTGGTGCTCTCCTTCGCGCCATCTGAGACTTTCTTGGTGTCCGGCTCCAACTCGGTCTCGATGTCGTTCGCCGCCGCATTCTTCTCCGCGGGTGACGAGCCGAACAGACCCCCACCACTCGGAGCCAACGGGCCGGCCGGCGTACCGCCCTCGCCGCTCTCATCCCACGCCACGATCAGCCCCCTCCCTGAACCCCGCTCGGATCATATGCAGAACGACCGATGCCCCGCGGTCCACTTGGCTGAACTCTCCGGCCCGGCATTTGGGTCCCTGTCGATCATGATCGGCCGAGCCGTGGCGGGTGGACAGGTGGCGGCTTCGACGGATTCCAGCGCTGCGCAGCCAACTGTCGGCAGCCGGGGATACGGTTGTCAGTGATCGTCGGCTGTCGCCGACCGCCCGTCCCTCGCCGGGCATGTACACGAAAGGCGCCGTCGTGAAACCCACCCTGGCCGCCGCACAGTTGCGCGGCAGTCTGACCCAGTACCTCACGACGACGTACGCGCTGGCCGACGAGGACACCAGGCTGGCGCTGGAGCGGTTTCTCGGCGACCCGGAGTCCGGGATCTTCCGCGGGCCCTACCTGCGTATCCGTACGCCGTTCCACACAGCGGACGACGGGTGGCAGTCGGCGCTCGAGTGGGACCCGGGGTTTCCGCCGTACCGGCATCAGGCCAAGGCCTGGGGGCGGCTGAGCACACTGCGCGGGGCGGCCGAGCCCACCCTCGTGACGACGGGGACGGGGTCGGGCAAGACCGAGTCGTTCCTGGTGCCCGTGCTGGATCACTGCCGGCGGCAGAAAGCGTCGGGGCGCCAGGGTGTGAAGGCGGTCCTGCTGTATCCGATGAACGCCCTGGCGACCGACCAGGCGGGGCGTATCGGTGAGTATCTGGCGCAGCCGGAGCTGGCCCAAGTAACGGCCGGGCTGTACATCGGGGACAGGCCGGACACCGATTTCCGGCGGGTGATGACACGGCGCGAGGAGATGCGCAGGACGCCGCCGGATGTGCTGGTCACCAACTACAAGATGCTGGATCTGCTGCTGCAGCGGGCCGAGGACAGGGCGCTATGGGAGGGCGCGGACCTGACGTACGTGGTCCTGGACGAGTTCCATACGTACGACGGGGCGCAGGGCACGGACGTGGCGATGCTGCTGCGCCGGCTCGGGGCGACGGTCGGGGCCTCGCGGGCGGGTCGTCCGCTGGGCGACATCTGTCCGGTGGCGACGTCGGCGACGCTCGGTGAGGGCACCGGTGGGCTCGGCGGGATTCTCGAGGTGGCCGAGCAGGTCTTCGGCGTGCCCTTCGGGACGGATTCGATCATTGGTGAGGAGCGTCTGACAGCCGACCAGTTCGTCGGTGACGTGAATTACGAACTGCCGGATCCGCCGACGCCGAAGGAGGTGATCGAGGCGTCCGGCGGCCCGGGGATCGAGTCCCGGCCGGACCGTCTCGATCTCGACGAGTTGGCGTATCTGCTGCTGAACAGGCGCGCACTCGATCCCTTCAAGCTCGGGCGCATGCTCAAGCAGCACGATTTCACGCATGCGGTGCTCGCCCTGTTGAACGGGGAGCCGCTGGACGAGTGGGGCCTGCGCGACCGTATGGCTCGCTTCGGTTACTCCTGGGCGCGTACGGCCCGGGAGAATCCCCGCCTGGCCCTGGAGGCGTTGTCCCGGTTCGTGGCGCTGCTGTCCGCGGCGCGGGACCCCGCGTCGGACGAACGGCGGCCCCGCCCGTTGCTGCACATCGAGGCGCACCTGTGGGTGCGGCCGGTGAGCCGGGTGCTGCGCGGGGTCGGTGCCGCGCCCGAGTTCCGGTGGTACGAGGACGAGCGGACGGCTGCCAGAAAGGCGGCGCTGGGCGCCGCGCCGCAGGAGGAGGCGGAAGGCCGGGACAGCGCGGAGTGGCCCGCCGGCGACTCCCGCCGGGCCACTCCGCTGCCCGGCTCTGACACAGTGCGCCGCCCGGCACAGACCCAGCTCCCCGCCGTCTACTGCCGGCACTGCGGGCGGTCGGGGTGGGCGGCCATCTCTCCGGAGTCCGACCCGCAGCAGCTCGTCACCGCCGCGGACAAGATCTGGCGGGCCGGTGTCGGCCGGGACAAACGGCGTATCCGGTACTTCATCGCGGCCACAGCGGCCGAGGCGACGGAGGCGCTCGACGCCCTGGCGGGGTCGGCCCCCGCGTCGGGTGGCACGGATCCTCTGTCCGTCGTCGTGCTCGACGGCGCCGGAGGCACGTACCGGATGCCGGTCCCGGGCGATGCGGAGGAGTTGCAGGACGCCTGGTTCACCCTCGCCGTCCTGGACAAGAAGACGGCGGACGGTGCGGCGAAGGACGACCGCTGTCCGGCCTGTGCGATGGACAACGGCATCCGCTTCCTGGGTACGGCGCTGGCAGCGCTCGCCTCTGCGACGGTGACGCAGTTGTTCACAGGTGGTGACATCGCCCTGCTGCCGGAGGAGCGCAAGACGCTGCTCTTCAACGACTCGACGCAGGACGCCGCACACCGTGCGGGGTACGTGGCCAATGCCTCGTACAAGTTCTCTCTGCGCTCGCTGCTCGCGCACAATCTGGACGAGTCCGGGGCGCCGCTCGCACTGAACGACCTGATCGGCAATGTGCTGGACTCGGTCGACGATCCCGGGGCCCTGGCCGCTGTCGTGCCGCCGGACCTGCACGACGAGGCCGGTGTGGACCGCCTGCTGTCCGGCCGGGGCACCGGCGACGCGCGGACGTGGAAGCTGATCGGGGAGCGTCTGGCGTTCGCGACCGTGATGGAGTTCGGACTGCGGTCCCGGATGGGCCGGACGATGGAGCTGACGCGGACAGCGGCCGCCGAGGTCACGATGCCCGACCCCGCCCGGGTGGCGGCGCTGGCCCGCGATCTGCATCTGACTCTGCCCGGCCAGCTGGTGATGAGTCAGGGGTTGCCTACGACGGACAGGTATCTCGCCTTTGTCCGAGGCCTGTTGGAGCGGATCCGGACGCGCGGCGGGATTCGGCACCGCTGGCTCGACACGTGGATCAGGGAAGCCGGCGTCAATCAGTATCTGATCTCCGGGCAGCGTGCGGAGGGCATGCCCGCGTTCCCCGAGGGGTATGTGGCCCCGCCGCGTTTCCTGCTGGACAGCACGAAGGAACGCAGCAAGTTCGACACCGTTACCGGCCGGGGCGCCTGGTACCAGGACTGGACACGGCGCTGTCTGTCGCTGGACGCGGCCGGGGCGAGCGAGTACCTGCGTCGGCTGCTCCCGCTCCTGGCGGAGGAGGGGCTGCTGTCGGTGAAGGTGGCGGCCGACCGTGTCACCCGGGTGTACGGGCTGCAGCCGGGGCACATCGAAGTGCGGCTGCTCGACGACTCCGTGGTCAACAAGGCGTTCGTCGGCTGCGACGCGTGCGGCTGGCAGCAGGTCGTACCGCCCGAGCGGCGCACCCGCTGGTACGGGCACCCGTGCCCGCGCTACCGGTGCAAGGGCTTTCTGACTCCCCCGCAGTACGGCATGTCGTCCACAGGCTCCGGCTCCGGCGGTTTCGGCGGAAAGCTGGAACGCGACTACCAGGGTGACTACTACCGGCGCCTGTATCTCACCGGCGGCACCTACCGGGTCGTGACCGCCGAACACACCGGCATGCTGACCCGCCCCGAACGTGAGCGGGTCGAGCGGACGTTCCGCGAGGGTACGCATTACACCGATCCGAATGTGCTGTCCTGCACGCCGACGCTGGAGCTCGGCATCGACATCGGCGACCTCTCCGCCGTGCTGCTCGGCTCGCTGCCGGGCGGCCCGGCGAACTACGTACAGCGAGCCGGACGGGCCGGGCGCAGGACCGGCAACGCCCTGGTGGTTGCCTTCGGCGGACGTCGGGCCCGTGACCTGTACTACCTCGACGATCCGCGCGAGATGATCGCGGGAGACATCGTGCCTCCCGGGTGCTATCTGTCGGCCGTCGAGATCCTGCGCCGCCAGTACACGGCGCACCTCCTGGACCTCGCGGCCCGTGGCGCCCTGGTGACGGCGGACGGCGAGCAGCTGCAGCCGGTGCCCCGGCTCGCCTCGGCCCTGTTCGGGGCGACGGGGTGGTGTCAGGACCTTCAGGACGCGGCCCTCACCGAGGGGCCGCGCCGGGTGGAGGAGTTCCTGGACCTCTTCCCGACGGGCGAGAACGAGGACAGCGGGGTGTCGGAACACGCGGCCGGGGAGCTGCGTGCCTACGCGACCGGCGGCATCGTCCGTGCGCTGCAGGAAGCCGAGGCGGACTGGACCGGCAGGCGCGAGGAACTGCGGCGGCGTATCGCGGCGATCGACGTGGCCGTGGACGGGCTCCTCGCCGACGACCGCGAGCAGGGTCCTGAGCGGAGGGAGTTGCTCGCAGAGCGCCGGTCGACCGGCGATCTGCTGCGCAACCTCAGCCGGACGAGCGCGCACGGTGTGCTGGTGGAGCTGGGGCTACTGCCCAACTACAGCCTGGCCGACACGGTGACGACCCTGGAAGGCACGCTCTACTGGAAGGAGACCGCCGATCCCGTGGAGGGGGGTGCCGATGCCGCTCCGATCAGCACCTATCGCAGTGAGGTCCGTGACTACGAGCGCTCGCGCAAGCTCGCCCTGACCGAGCTCGCCCCGGGCAACAGCTTCTACGTCAACGGCTACAAGCACGTGGTGCGTGCCCTGGACATCGGCAGCCCGGAGCGGCGCGCCTGGGTGGTATGGCGGTTGTGCCCCGCCTGTGGCTACACACGGACCAAGGACGCCCAGACGGACACGTCCGCCTGTCCACGCTGCGCTTCGCGCGAGATCGCGGACGCGGGGTGCGTGAGCTACGTACTGGAGCCGAAGCGGGTCATGGCACGCGACAAGCGTGACGACGCCCGGGTACGCGACGACCGGGACGAGCGGGAGCGCAGGCGGTACTCGGTGCTGAAGACCGTCGACATCGACCCGGCCCACCTCGCCCCCGGATCCTGGCGCCATGACACCGCTGTGTTCGGCGCGGACTTCACGCGGCGTGCGGTGGTCCGGACGCTGAATCTGGGCCTGGACCGTCAGGACGGCAGCTCGACGGTGTCGATGGCAGGGGAGGACGTGCGGCTCAACCCGTTCTACGTGTGCACGAGTTGTGGTGGTGCCACGTCCGAGGGCCAGCCGGTCGTCGACCAGGCTCAGCACGCGCTGAGCGAGTCTCTGAGCCGGTCCACCCGGGCCAGTGCCCATCACCAGCTCTGGTGCCCGCGCCGTCGACAGCGTGGTGCCGCCGAGGAGCAGGGCACGGGCGAGGATGTACCGCTGCTGCTCGCCCATGAGCTGATCACGGAGGCCGTACGCATTCTGCTGCCGGTCTCCGTGGCGCGCGCGAAGGAGCGGCTCGCGTCGTTCACTGCAGCACTGTTCGCGGGCATCGCAGCCCGTTACGGGGGCGATCCCGACCACATCGACATCGCTGCGGCCTCGATGCCGGACAGCGGGGACGGGCTGGGCGCCGAGTACCCGAGGCGCTTCCTCGTCATCCACGACCGCTTGCCCGGGGGCACGGGCTACCTGCACCGTCTTGCGTCCGCGGACGGGTTCCGGGAGGTGCTGCTCAAGGCGCGCGAGGTGATCGAGAACTGCGGCTGCCGCGAGAAGGGCCTCGACGGCTGCCACCGCTGCCTGCTGCGGCGCGTTCCGCCGGGCGACTACGACAAGGTGAGCCGCCAGGAAGTACGGCAGATGCTCGACGAGTTGCTGGGAGCCGACGGCGAGGGTTGGAGCACTTCGCCCGTCGTGACGACACAGCACATTCCGATGGAGCAGCAGGCCGAGAGCGACCTGGAGGTCGTCTTCATAGACACGCTGCGCACGTGGGCGTCGCTGCCCTGCAGCCGTGCGAGTGGTGACGCGTACACCACTCCAGCGGGTACGCACGCCCTCGACCTTCGGCTGACAGGGGCCGATGGCAAGACGTTCAGCTGGCGGGTCTCCCAGCAGCGGGTGCTGGACGGCACCCGCCCGGACGTCCTGTTCGAGCGGCTCGACGCGCCGGGCCCCCGGGTCGCGCTCTACCTCGACGGTTACGCGTTCCATGCCGGCCGGAAGTACAACCGGATGGCGGACGACGCCGCGAAGCGGACCCGGCTGCGAGCGGACGGCATACGGGTCTTCCAGCTGACGTACGCGGACGTGAAGGAGTGGCAGCGCCGGGTCCTGGACACCGGATATGCGGGAGCCGGTCCCGCTTCCCCGGTCTGGCGTCCGTACGGTGACTCGGGGCAGGCGAAGGCCCGTGGCTACTACGCGAGTGTGCGCAAGGGGCTGCCCGGCGAGCTCTCCGAGACCGTATGGGTGAATCCTTCGGACATGCTCCTCGCGTACCTGCGCGACCCTTCGGCCGATCGGTGGTCGTGGCGGGCGGAGGCGGCGGTCGCTGGGCTGCTGGGAGCCGGGGCACGGGGCGGGCCGGTGGACTCGGTCGGAGACGAGATCGTCCGGACGTTGAAGGGTGCGGATCCGGTGACCGGGCCCGGTGGGCGGGTCCAGGTGTACGCGGCCGTGGACGCCTCGCAGTGCAGGCTGGTGTTCGCAGTGGACAGTCGCAACCGCCCACCCTCGTGGACGGCCCTGACCGTCATCGATGACGCGGACGGCGTCTTCGCCGACGAGGAGTCACACAAACGGCGTTGGCGTGGCTGGCTGTACTGGAGCAATCTGCTGCAGTTCCTGGAGCACGGAGGAGGCGACAGCCTTCAGCTGACGGCCGGGCAGTTGGGCGACTTCGCGCCCGAGGCACTGGCGGTCACGGGCGGGGCAGGGCTCCTCTCGACGATGCTCTCCTTGGAGGCGATGGTCGTTCCGGCTCCGCCGACCGCGCCGGCCGAGACCGTCATCGTTCCTGCCATGCCTGCCGCCCCTGCTGCACCCGGCCGGGACCCGGGCTGGCATCAGGTCATCGAGCATCTCGACCCGGACGAGGCGGGGCTCCAGGACCTCGTCCTACGCCTCGCTGCGGTATCCGGCATCCCCGTGCCGGCCGACGGACACGAGCTGGACGACCGTGGCTGGATGGCCGAGTTGGCCTGGGTGGATGCGCGCATCGGTGTCGTCCTCTCTCCGCATCCCGCCGCCGGAGACGATCGCGACCCCGAGAGCGAGGACCGGGACCGGGCCTTCACCGACGCCGGCTGGGAGGTGCGTCCGGCGACTGCCTGGACGGCCGACGAGATCGCACAGCGGCTCGGCGTACAACCATCAGACGGTGACACATGTCGTGACCAGCAGAACGACCGCTTCATGAAGGACGGGGAAGACCAGTCGTGACCAATCAGAGTGTGACCCTGCGCCTGCTCGACAAGGCGGACAGGGAGATCCTCAAGCTTCCCCGCTCGGTCAAGGGCGCGATCTACGACTTCCAGCACAAGTTCAAGAACAACCCGGGCTCCACCGGCCTGCAGCTCAAGCAGCTCAAGGGTCACGAGAAGCTGTGGTCGGCGCGCGTCAACGACGAGTACAGGGCGTTGCTGCTGCGCCTGGCCGATGAGGACTGGCTGATCGTCTCGGTCAAGCACCGTAGGGACGTCTACGAGCACCTCGACCGGCTCGCGTACTCGGTCAACCGCATCACCGGTGGTATCGAATACGTCGACCTTCAGGTCGTGGAGGAGAGCCTGCTGGCGGCGCAGGCCGCGAGCACTCCCCAGGCAGCAGCCACCACCCCCGAGCCGGCCCCCCGTGCGGAACCCTCACCCGGGCAAGCGGCCTCCCCGGCGCACGTGCCGTTGTTCGTTGCCTGGACCGAGCAGCAGCTCTCGGACCTCGGTGTAGCCGGGCCTCTGATCCCGGTCATTCAGGCGCTCACCACCGAGGACCAGCTGCTGGGGCTCGTCGACTACGCGCCGCAGCTGACCGGTGAGGTCCTGCTCGCGCTCTACGACAAGAAATCGTTCGACGAAGTCCTCGAACAGGTCACCGCGCCTGTCGCCACGCCCGAGGCGGTCGACACCGATGACTTCCAGGCCGCCGTCGAGCGCCCCGCGACCATCGTCACGACAACCGACGAGGCGCTCCGCGAGGCTCTGGAGGGCGAGGACTTCGGTCGTTGGAAGGTCTTCCTCCACCCCACCCAGGCCAAGCTCGTGAACCGCGACTACAACGGTCCCGCACGCGTCGGAGGCGGCCCCGGCACCGGCAAGACCATCGTGGCTCTGCACCGGGTGAAGCACCTGGTCGAACAACTCCCGCCGGGCCGGGACAAGCCCATTCTGCTCACGACGTTCAACAAGAATCTGGCTGCCGACCTCCGGTCCCGTCTTCTGGCGCTCGGCGGGGAAGCGCTCCTCGGCCGCGTCGAGATCAGCCATGTCGACCAGCTGGCCCTGCGGATCGTGCGCGAGGCCGAGCCCGGCAGCCGCAAGCAGACCATCGACGACAACCAGGCCGTACGCGAATGGCGTTCGCTGCTCGAAGAACTGGACGAGTCCGGCTGGGACGCGGAGTTCCTGCAGGACGAGTGGTCACAGGTCATCCTCGGGCAGGCCGTCGCCTCCCGTACGGAATACTTCCGTGCCCGCAGGGCCGGGCGTGGCCGCACGCTCACCCGGGCCGAGCGTGCTGACGTCTGGCAACTCGCCGAGCGCTTCACACAGCGCCTCGACCGCCTGGGCCGGCAGACCTGGGACCAGGTGTCCGAGCGCGCGGCACGGCTGGAGATGCAACGCGAGCAGCGCATTCTGGCGATCGACCAGCAGCGGGAGGAGGCCGGCGGACTCGACAACATTCACCTGCAGGCAGGCTCCGGCGGATGGCTCCGCTACCGCTACCGGCACATCGTGGTCGACGAGGCTCAGGACCTGCGGCCCGCGCACTGGAAGATGCTGCGTGCGATGACCGCACACAGCCGCAACGACCTCTTCCTGGTCGGCGACACCCATCAGCGCATCTACAAGAACCAGGTGACGCTCGGCAGTCTGGGCATCAACATCCGTGGACGTGCCTCGAAGCTGAGCCTGAGCTACCGCACGACCCGGCAGATCCTGCGCTCGGCGCTCGACGTGCTCAGCCAGGAGAAGTACGACGACCTCGACGGCAACGAGGAGACCCTGGCCGGATACAGGTCGGTCCTCAGTGGCGGGGAGCCGGACCTGCACGGCTGCACCGACTGGGAGGCCGAGCGGGAGGCCATCGCCATGCTGATCGACGGCTGGGACGACATCCCACACGAGCAGATCGCGATCTGCGTGCCCACGAACCAGATGGCGAGCGAAACCGCGACCACTCTGGCGGAGCATGGAATCCGAGCCCTGGAGATCGGTCCCGACGGTCCACGCGGCGACGACGGCGTGCATATCGGCACGATGTTCCGCTTCAAGGGTCTCGAGTACCAGCGCATGATCGTGGCCGGCGTCAGTGACGGGCTGATCCCAAGGGACGACGTGAACCGGAGGCGTACCACCGATCCGGTGCGCCACCGGCGCGAGGTCCAGCAGGCACGCTCGCTGCTGTTCGTCGCCACCACGCGGGCCCGCGACAGCCTGGACATCTTCTGGCACGGCACACCGAGCCCCTTCCTCGCGCCGCTGGTGACGGCCGGACGGTGATCCGGTTGCCGGTCGGCTGCGCTCTCCTCGGACGCCGCGTCACCCCGCCCCCAGCCGGCTGAGCGCCTCCGCCGCCGCGCCGCCGAGCCGGGGGTGCGGCAGGGCGGCCTCCAGGACCGGGCGGGCGGTGGTGTCGCCCAGGGTCCCCAGGCCCTCGACGCAGGCGAGGGCGACGCGCCAGTGCGGCTCCTCGGGGGTCAGCAGCCGGTGCAGGGTGCTGACCAGGGCCGGTACCGATTCGGGGGCCCGCAGTGCGGTCAGCAGGCGGACCGGGTGCAGGGCGTAGGCCGTGCGCAGGGTGTTGGTGGCCAGCGCTGCGGCGGCCCGGGGGGTCCGGGGGTCGCCGAGGAGCAGCAGGGCGTGCGCGGCGGAGACGCAGCGCTCGGGGTCACGGTGGTTCAGGAGCAGCACCAGCGCCTCGAAGGCGCGGCGGTCTCCGCGGCAGCCGAGCCGGAACGCCGCGATCTCCCGGGCCCAGAGCGGGCGTTCGCGTTCGACGAGGACGACGGCCAGCTCCTCGTCGTCCTCGGTGGCGAGCAGCCGTTGGAAGACGTCCGGGTCAGCGGCCTCGTGCGCGAGCCGGTCGGTCAGCGAGCGGAACTCCTCATCCATGACGGTGAGTTTATCGATGCACACGTATAGTGTTCGGCGAACTGTGTGCCAGCGCACAAGCTTCCAGGGCTGGCGCGCTCGTTACTCGCCGGTTAAGCTCAGGTGAGCGGGACACACTCCCCGCCGGCTCCGGTGGCCTGGTGACGCAGCCACCCGGAGTGCTTGTCGGTTCGGCAGTTCGTGAGACGTGGCTCCGGGACAGAGCCCCGTCACCTTTCCCCCCGGTGTGCCCCGAGCGGCCGGGACCGTGCACCACGACACGCGTTTGCTCCGCACGCCGAGCGCCGGCCGATTCCGGCCCCCCGCGCCGCCGTGCTCCTCACAGTCGTCACTCACCCTGGAGTCCCGTGATGGACACCCCGCTCACCACCATTGCCGTCGTCGGCCTCGGCACCATGGGCACCGGCATCGCCGAGGTCCTGGCCCGTGCGGGCCGTGAGGTCGTCGGTATCGACATCAGTGAGGCCGCCGCCCGGCAGGCCGTCGCCTCCCTGGAGGCCTCCACCGCCCGCTCCGTGGCCCGTGAGCGCATCACGGAGCAGGAGCGGCGTGACATCCTCGCCCGGTTCCGTACGTTCTCCGACCTCCAGGCCGCCGCGGACGCCGAGCTGGTGATCGAGGTCGTGCCGGAGACGTACGAGATCAAGCAGCAGGTCTTCCGCGAGCTGGACGCGGTGGTCTCCCCCACCGCGATCCTCGCGACGGGCACGAACGCCCTGTCCGTGACCCGGCTGGCCGCCGAGTCGCAGCGGCCCGAGCGCGTCCTGGGCCTGCACTTCTTCAACCCGGCGCCCGCCATGAAGCTCGTCGAGGTGGTCTCCTCCGTGCTGACCGCCCCGCCCGCCGTGGAGAGTGTCACCCGGCTCGCCCGTGAGCTGGGCAAGGAGCCGGTCGCGGTCGGCGACCGTCCCGGCTTCGTCGCGGACGGCCTGCTCTTCGGCTATCTCAACCAGGCCGCGGCGATGTACGAGGCGAACTACGCCTCCCGCGAGGACATCGACGCCGCCATGAAGCTGGGCTGCGGCCTGCCGATGGGCCCCCTGGCGCTGCTCGACCTGATCGGCATCGACACGGCCCGCACGGTCCTGGAGGCCATGTACACGGCGTCCCACGACCGGCTGCACGCACCGGCGCCGGTGCTCGGCCAGCTCAGCGAGGCCGGTCTGACCGGCCGCAAGGCGGGCCGCGGCTTCTACACGTACGACGCCCCCGGCGGCCAGACGGTGGTCCCGGACGCCCTGACACCGGCGGAGAGCGCGGGCGCGGTGACCGGGCGCACGGTCTCGTCGGTGGGCGTGGCCGGGTCGGGGACCATGGCCTCGGGCATCGCGGAGGTCTTCGCGAAGGCCGGGTACGCCGTGGTGCTCGCCGCGCGCAGCCAGGAGAAGGCGGACACGGCCAAGGCGCGGATCGCCAAGTCCTTGGGCCGTTCGGTCGCCAAGAGGCGGCTCACCGAGGAGGCGCGGGACGAGACCCTCGCCCGTATCACCCCGGCGGGCTCGCTGGACTCCTTCGCCGACGTGGATCTCGCCGTGGAGGCGGTCGCCGAGGACCTGGAGGTCAAGCGGCAGCTCTTCCAGACGCTGGACAAGGTCTGCAAGCCGGGCGCGGTGCTCGCCACCACGACCTCGTCGCTGCCGGTCGTGGCGGTCGCCCGGGTGACCTCGCGCCCCGAGGACGTCATCGGGATGCACTTCTTCAACCCGGCGCCCGCGATGAAGCTCGTCGAGGTGGTCCGCACGGTGCTGACGGCCGACGACGTCCACGCCACGGTCCGCGAGGTCTGCGTGAAGGTGCGCAAGCACCCGGTCGACTGCGGTGACCGGGCCGGGTTCATCGTGAACGCGCTGCTGTTCCCCTACCTCAACAACGCGATCAAGATGGTCGAGGAGCACTACGCGACGCTCGACGACATCGACGCGGCGATGAAGCTGGGCGGCGGCTACCCCATGGGGCCCTTCGAGCTCCTGGACGTCGTCGGCCTGGACGTCTCGCTCGCCATCGAGAAGGTTCTGCACAGCGAGTTCCGCGACCCGGGCCTGGCCCCGGCGCCGCTGCTGGAGCATCTGGTGGCCGCGGGCTGCCTCGGCCGCAAGACGGGTCGTGGCTTCCGCGAATATGCCCGCCGCTGAGCCGGGAGCCGGGTGGGGCAGGTGGGGCGGGCTGCTGGGACCCTCCGGCGACCCGCCCCCACAGGCGCACCCGTCCGCGCCGATGGGTTACGTTCACCTCATGTCCCAACCCGCCAAGTCCCCTCGTTCCTCCGCCTCGACGGACGCCCCGGAGAGTGCCGCCGGCACCCGCGCCGCCGCCCAACGGCTCAAGATGCGCCGCGAACTGGCCGCCGCGGCCATGGAACTGTTCGCCACGAAGGGGTACGAGGCGACGACGGTCGACGAGATCGCGGGGGCTGCCGGGGTCGCCCGGCGCACCTTCTTCCGCCACTTCCGCTCCAAGGAAGAGGCCATCTTCCCGGACCACGACGACACCCTCGTCAGGGCCGAGGCCGTCCTCAATGCCGCACCGGCGCACGAGCACCCGCTCGACACCGTGTGCCGTGGCATCAAGGAGGTCATGAAGATGTACGCGGCGAAGCCGGCGGTCTCCGTGGCGCGCTACCAGCTGACCCGTGAGGTGCCCACCCTGCGCGAGGCCGAGATCGCCTCGGTGGCCCGCTACGAGCGGCTTTTCACGCGCTATCTGCTGGGCCACTTCGACGAGCGCGACCACCAGGTGGGCAATGACGACCCGCTGCTCGCCGAGGTCGCGGCGTCCGCCGTGGTGACCGCGCACAACCATGTGCTGCGGCGCTGGCTGCGCGCGGACGGGCAGGGCGACGTGGAGTCGCAGCTCGACCACGCGTTCGCGATCGTGCGGGAGACCTTCGGCACCGGGATCGGTGCGGGACGGACCGCCGGGGGCGAGGCCGGGAAGGCCCCCGCGGCCTCGGTCTCCAGGGAGGGCGAGGTGCTGGTCACCGTGGCCCGCACCGACGCGCCGCTCGACGAGATCATGCGGACGATCCAGCAGGCGCTGAAGGAGCACTGAGCCCGGCCCCTGAGCCCCGGCGGGGCTCTCAGCCCTCGGCGGGCTGCACGGGGGCTCCCGCGTACCAGGGCGGGGCCGCGGCGCCCTCGCTCCACGCGGTGAGCTCGTCCGGGCCGACACACACGATGCCGCACTGCTCGGCGTACTCGAGAGCCGGTTCGGTGAATTCGCCGGTGCTGACGACGAGGGCCACCTCGGCCTCGTGCACCGCGTAGCAGGTGCCGCCGAAGCGCTGGAGATCCTGCGAGCCGACCTTGTTGTCGCACGTGTACCGCTTGCACTGCACAACCAGCCGGCGGCCGTCCGGGGTGGTGGCCAGCACGTCCGCGCCCAGGTCACCGGCGCCTCCGACGACTTCGGCGTCGAGGCAGCCGTCCCGCCGGCAGAGGGCGGCCACGGCCTCCTCGAAGGCGTACGGGTCCATCGCCGCGTAGTCGACGGGCGGCGATAGAGGAGCGGGGAGCGGGGCGGTTTCGGCCTCCGGGAGCTCCTCCAGGGCGGCGTCCACCACCTCGTACGCGGTCTCGACGGCCGCAGCGGCCGCCCTGGCCGCCGCCCTGCGGCTGCGGCGCATGCGCAGGAGTGCCCAGACCCCGGCCACCAGCAGGACGACCGAGGCCACGGCGGCCACCGGGTGCTGTTCCGCGCTCTTCAGCGCCGTACGCAGCGCGAGTCCGCCGCCTCCGATCAGGAGCGCGAGGAACGCGAAGCCGAACGCCGTCCGCCGCAGGTCGAATCCGGGCCTGCGGCCCTTCCTGACACCTCTGCGCGTCTGTATCCCCATCGCGTGCCCCACCCCTTGTCCACTGCCGCCACATCAAGATCACTTCCATCTGCCCCGCGCCCGCCGGTTGACGCACGGGCCGGAAAAACCCGGTGGTCAGGCCGGGCGGAAGGTGCTCGTATGCGCGGATGGAACCTGACGAGATGCTGGCCCTCTTCGATCACGAGATGCGTGAACACGCCCGCCCCGACGGCCCCGGGGTACGGGTCGAGCGCGAGCCCGACGTCGTCCGCCAGGTCGGCTCGGCGGACGACTGGAACGGTGTCGTCTGGACGGCCCCGGACCTCGACGCCGTACGGGCGGAGGCGGCGATCGCGGCGCAGGTGGAGCACTACACCGGCCTCGGGCACGCCGAGTTCGAGTGGAAGGTGTACTCCCACGACCGGCCCGCCGACCTGGGCGGAAGGCTCCTGGCTGCGGGCTTCGCGGCGGAACCGCCGGAGACACTGTTCGTCGCCCCGGCCGCCGGCCTGACGGCCGGGGCGGAGCTCCCCGAGGGCGTACGGCTGCGGAACGTGACCGACGCGGCGGGGGTGGAGCTGATGGTCAGGGCCCATGAGCTGGCCTTCGGCGCCGACGGCTCACGACTGCGCCACCAGGCCCTGGCGCGCCTCGCGGACGCCCCGGAGACGTTCGTCGCGGTGGTCGCTCTGGCGGACGGCGAGCCGGTCAGCGGGGCCCGGATGGAGCTCCACCCCGGCACCGGCTTCGCGGGCCTCTGGGGCGGCGGCACGGCGGCCGGATGGCGCGGCAGGGGTGTCTACCGCGCCCTGATCGCCCACCGGGCCCGTATCGCCGCCGAGCGGGGCTACCGCTTCCTCCAGGTCGACGCGACGGATCAGTCGGCCCCGATCCTGCGGCGGCTCGGCTTCACGGCCCTGGGCACGACGACGCCGTACGTGTACCGCACCGCGCCGTAGCACGCACAAAAGAGGGAGCAACGGGTCATACCACCCATGATGTTGCTCATGCGTGCCTACGAGATGACAACTGAGAGAAATTGTTGGCACTGGGTGCCTTGCCAGCTGTCACGCAGTGCCATACGTTGAAGGCGTCCGGGCGGCCGGCGTGCAGAGATCACTCGTACGCCGGCTGTCCCCGCAGACCACGTGTCCGCGCGCCCGGGCGCCTGCGTCACAGGCAACCCCTTCTGCTCCACCGAGCAGGCCAAGAGCACCACCCGCCGAACCGACGGCACACCTCCACACCGCACCGCTCCCCTGACCACAGGGGTCCTCCGAGCGTTTCCCTCGACGCCGGAGACCCGATCTGCCGGAGGCATCACCGTGAAGGAAATCCTGGACGCGATCCAATCGCAGGACAGCACGGCCGCGGACTTCGCTGCCCTGTCCATCCCCGAGTCGTACCGCGCGGTGACCGTGCACAAGGACGAGGCCGAGATGTTCGCCGGTCTCGACACGCGCGACAAGGACCCCCGCAAGTCACTGCACCTGGACGAGGTGCCCGTTCCCGAACTCGGGCCCGGCGAGGCGCTCGTGGCCGTCATGGCCAGCTCGGTGAACTACAACTCCGTCTGGACCTCCATCTTCGAGCCGGTGTCGACCTTCGGCTTCCTGGAGCGCTACGGCCGGCTCAGCGAGCTCACCAAGCGCCACGACCTGCCGTACCACGTCATCGGATCCGACCTGGCGGGCGTCGTGCTGCGCACCGGTCCCGGCGTGAACGCCTGGAACCCGGGCGACGAGGTCGTCGCGCACTGCCTCTCGGTCGAGCTGGAGTCCTCCGACGGCCACAACGACACGATGCTCGACCCCGAGCAGCGCATCTGGGGCTTCGAGACCAACTTCGGCGGCCTGGCGGAGATCGCACTCGTCAAGTCCAACCAGCTGATGCCGAAGCCCAAGCACCTCAGCTGGGAGGAGGCGGCGGCCCCGGGCCTGGTCAACTCCACCGCGTACCGCCAGCTCGTCTCGCGCAACGGCGCCGGCATGAAGCAGGGCGACAACGTGCTGATCTGGGGCGCGAGCGGCGGACTCGGCTCCTACGCCACCCAGTTCGCGCTGGCCGGCGGCGCCAACCCGATCTGTGTCGTCTCCAGCCCGGAGAAGGCCGAGATCTGCCGGTCCATGGGCGCGAACGCGGTCATCGACCGTAACGCCGAGGGCTACAAGTTCTGGAAGGACGAGCGCACCCAGGACCCCAAGGAGTGGAAGCGCTTCGGCAAGCGGATCCGCGAGTTCACCGGCGGCGAGGACATCGACATCGTCTTCGAGCACCCCGGCCGCGAGACCTTCGGCGCCTCGGTCTACGTCACCCGCAAGGGCGGCACGATCACCACCTGCGCCTCCACCTCGGGCTACATGCACGAGTACGACAACCGCTACCTGTGGATGTCGCTCAAGCGGATCATCGGCTCCCACTTCGCCAACTACCGCGAGGCGTGGGAGGCCAACCGCCTGATCGCCAAGGGCAAGATCCACCCGACGCTCTCCAAGGTCTACTCCCTGGAGGACACCGGCCAGGCCGCGCACGACGTGCACCGCAACCTGCACCAGGGCAAGGTCGGCATCCTCGCGCTGGCACCCCGCGAGGGCCTGGGCGTGCGCGACACCGAGCTCCGCGAGCAGCACATCGACGCCATCAACCGCTTCCGCAACGTCTGAGGTCCACCATGACCGAACGTCAGAAGGACCGGCCGTGGCTCATGCGGACGTACGCCGGTCACTCGACCGCCGAGGCGTCCAACGAGCTGTACCGGCGCAACCTCGCCAAGGGCCAGACGGGCCTCTCGGTCGCCTTCGATCTGCCGACGCAGACCGGCTACGACCCGGACCACGTCCTGGCCCGCGGCGAGGTGGGCAGGGTCGGCGTGCCCGTCTCGCACCTCGGTGACATGCGGCGGCTGTTCCAGGACATCCCCCTGGAGCAGATGAACACCTCCATGACGATCAACGCGACCGCCATGTGGCTGCTGGCGCTCTACCAGGTGGTCGCGGAGGAGCAGGGCGCGGACCCCGACAAGCTCCAGGGCACGACGCAGAACGACATCGTCAAGGAGTACCTGTCACGGGGGACGCACGTCTTCCCGCCGGTCCCGTCGCTGCGGCTGACGACGGACATGATCACGTACACGGTCAACCGGATCCCGAAGTGGAACCCGATCAACATCTGCAGCTACCACCTGCAGGAGGCGGGGGCCACTCCGGTCCAGGAGATCGCGTACGCCATGTCGACGGCCATCGCGGTGCTCGACGCCGTGCGCGACTCGGGCCAGGTGCCCGAGGAGAAGTTCGGCGATGTCGTCGCCCGCATCTCGTTCTTCGTGAACGCGGGGGTCCGCTTCATCGAGGAGATGTGCAAGATGCGCGCCTTCGGCCGCATCTGGGACCGGGTGACGCGCGAGCGGTACGGCATCGAGAACCCCAAGCAGCGCCGCTTCCGCTACGGCGTGCAGGTCAACTCGCTGGGGCTCACCGAGGCGCAGCCGGAGAACAACGTCCAGCGCATCGTGCTGGAGATGCTGGCGGTCACCCTCTCCAAGGACGCCCGCGCCCGCGCCGTGCAGCTGCCGGCCTGGAACGAGGCCCTGGGGCTGCCCCGCCCGTGGGACCAGCAGTGGTCGCTGCGCATCCAGCAGGTGCTCGCGCACGAGAGCGACCTGCTGGAGTACGAGGACATCTTCGCCGGTTCGCATGTCATCGAGGCCAAGGTCGACGAACTGGTCACGGAGTCGCTGGCCGAGATCGACCGGATCCAGCAGATGGGCGGCGCGATGGCCGCCGTGGAGTCCGGCTACCTCAAGTCGGAGCTCGTCTCCTCGCACGCCGCACGGCGGGCGCGGATCGAGGGCGGTGAGGAGAAGATCGTCGGCGTCAACATCTACGAGACGACCGAGCCCAACCCGCTGACCGCCGACCTCGACGCCGCGATCATGACGGTGGACCCCGAGAACGAGGCGCGGGTCGTCGCCGCGCTGCACGAGTGGCGCGACAACCGCGACGAGGCCCGCGCCACCGAGTCCCTGACGGCCCTGAAGAAGGCCGCGGCGGGCACCGCGAACATGATGGAGGCGACCGTCGAGTGCGCACGGGCGGGCGTCACCACCGGTGAGTGGGCGTGGGCCCTGCGCGATGTGTTCGGCGAGTTCCGGGCGCCGACGGGCGTCTCGTCCGCACCGGTGGCCGTCGCCGCCGAGGCGGGGACCCCGCTCGCGCTGGTCCGCGAGAAGGTCTCCCGCACCGCCGCGGACCTGGGCATCGGACGGCTGCGCCTGCTGGTCGGCAAGCCCGGTCTCGACGGGCATTCCAACGGGGCCGAGCAGATCGCCGTACGGGCCAGGGACGCCGGCTTCGAGGTGGTCTACCAGGGCATCAGGCTGACGCCCGAGCAGATCACCGACGCGGCGCTGGCCGAGGACGTGCACTGCGTCGGTCTGTCCATCCTGTCCGGCTCGCACGCCGAGCTGGTGCCGGACGTGCTGCACCGGCTGCGGGAGGCCGGTGCGCCGGACATCCCCGTGATCGCCGGCGGCATCATCCCCCCGGCCGACGCGCACGCCCTCATCGAGGCCGGCGTCGCCGCCGTCTTCACCCCGAAGGACTTCGGCATCACCGAGATCATCGGCCGTATCGTCGACGAGATCCGGAAAGCGAACAAGCTCGACCCTCTGGAGGTCCCCGCATGACCACGCCCTCGTCCCCTGTGAACCGGCTGCGCCCGCGACGCTCCTGTCTGGCAGTGCCCGGCTCGAACCCGCGGTTCCTGGAGAAGGCCCAGGGCCTCCCGGCCGACCAGGTCTTCCTGGACCTGGAGGACGCCTGCGCGCCGCTCGCCAAGGAAGGCGCCCGGCACCACATCGTCGACGCGCTCAACAACGGCGACTGGACGGGCAAGACCCGGGTGGTGCGGGTCAACGACTGGACGACCCACTGGACGTACCGCGACGTCATCACGGTCGTCGAGGGCGCGGGCCCGAACCTCGACTGCATCATGCTGCCGAAGGTCCAGGACGCCCAGCAGGTCGTCGCGCTGGACCTGCTGCTGACCCAGATCGAGAAGACGATGGGCTTCGAGGTCGGCCGGATCGGCATCGAGGCGCAGATCGAGAACGCCAAGGGTCTGGTGAACATCGACGACATCGCCGCCGCCTCGCCGCGCCTGGAGACGCTGATCTTCGGCCCGGCCGACTTCATGGCCTCGATCAACATGAAGACGCTGGTCGTCGGCCAGCAGCCGCCCGGCTACCCGGCGGACGCGTACCACTACATCCTCATGCGCATCCTGATGGCGGCCCGTACGCACGACCTCCAGGCCATCGACGGCCCGTTCCTCCAGATCCGTGACGTGGACGCGTACCGCGAGGTCGCGGGCCGTGCGGCGGCGCTGGGCTTCGACGGCAAGTGGGTGCTGCACCCCGGTCAGGTCGACGCGGCGAACGAGGTGTTCTCGCCCTCGCAGGAGGACTACGACCACGCCGAGCTCATCCTCGACGCCTACGACTGGTGCACCTCCGAGGAGGGCGGCAAGAAGGGCTCGGCGATGCTCGGCGACGAGATGATCGACGAGGCCAGCCGCAAGATGGCTCTGGTCATCGCGGGCAAGGGCCGCGCCGCCGGCATGCAGCGCACCTCCAAGTTCGAAGCTCCGGAGGCCTGATATGCAGTTCGGACGCACCTATGAGGAGTTCGAGGTCGGTGCTGTCTACAAGCACTGGCCCGGGAAGACGGTCACGGAATACGACGACCACCTCTTCTGCCTGCTGACCATGAATCATCACCCGCTGCACATGGACAGCAATTACGCCGAGAAGACGACCGATTTCGGGAAGAACGTCGTCGTCGGCAACTACATCTACTCGCTGCTGCTCGGCATGTCGGTGCCGGACGTCTCCGGAAAGGCCATCGCCAATCTGGAGGTGGAATCGCTGAAGCACGTGGCACCGACCTTCCACGGCGACACGGTCTACGGCGAGACGACCGTGCTCGACAAGACGCCGTCGAGGTCCAAGAACGACCGCGGCATCGTGTACGTGGAGACGAAGGGCTACAAGCAGGACGGAACGCTGGTCTGCGTGTTCCGCCGCAAGGTGATGGTCCCCACCGCGACGTACATCAAGGAGCGCGGCGGGGAGCAGCCCGGCCGCCCGGAGATCGATCAGCCGACGAGCAAGAACGTGGAGAAGTAGCCATGAGCCGACTCGCACAGACCGCCGGTCTGACGGATGTCCAGCAGGAAATTCTCTCCACGGTGCGGGATTTCGTGGACAAGGAGATCATTCCTGTCGCGACCCAGCTGGAGCACCGCGACGAATATCCGACGGACATCGTCGAAGGGCTCAAGGAACTCGGCCTGTTCGGGCTGATGATCCCGGAGGAGTACGGCGGTCTGGGCGAGTCGCTCCTGACGTACGCGCTGTGCGTGGAGGAGATCGCCCGCGGCTGGATGAGTGTGTCGGGCATCATCAACACGCACTTCATCGTGGCCTACATGCTCAAGCAGCACGGCACGCAGGAGCAGAAGGACACCTTCCTGCCGCGGATGGCGCTGGGTGAGGTCCGGGGCGCGTTCTCGATGTCCGAGCCGGCACTGGGCTCCGATGTCTCCGCCATCTCGTCCAAGGGCGTCAAGGACGGCGAGGAGTACGTCCTGGACGGCCAGAAGATGTGGCTGACGAACGGCGGGACCTCCACGCTGGTCGCCGTGCTGTGCCGGAGTGACGAAGGCCACCCCGAGGGGACCGCCCCGCACAAGTCGATGACCACGTTCCTGGTCGAGAAGGAGCCCGGCTTCGGCGAGGTCCGTCCCGGTCTCACCATCCCCGGGAAGATCGACAAGATGGGCTACAAGGGCGTCGACACGACCGAGCTCATCATGGACGGACTACGCATTCCGGCCAATCGTGTGCTCGGCGGCACGACAGGCCGAGGTTTTTACCAAATGATGGACGGCGTCGAGGTCGGCCGGGTCAATGTCGCCGCGCGTGGCTGTGGCGTCGCACAACGTGCGTTCGAACTGGGCGTTTCGTACGCCCAGCAGCGCGAGACCTTCGGAAAGCCGATCGCCCAGCACCAGGCGATCCAGTTCAAACTGGCCGAAATGGCCACCAAGGTCGAAGCCGCTCATGCGATGATGGTGAATGCGGCACGCAAAAAGGACTCCGGGGAGCGGAACGACCTGGAGGCAGGGATGGCGAAGTACCTCGCCTCCGAGTACTGCAAGGAAGTCGTCGAGGACGCCTTCCGTATCCACGGCGGTTACGGCTTCTCCAAGGAGTACGAGATCGAGCGCCTCTACCGTGAGGCCCCGATGCTGCTGATCGGTGAAGGTACCGCCGAGATCCAGAAAATGATCATCGGTCGCCGGCTGCTCGAGGAGTACCGGTTCCAGGGCTGATATGTCCCTTACGAGGTGATTTGGTGGCGAAGAACATCACACCCGGTCAACCCCGTCGGGAGCCTTTCAGCTGTCCGACTCGGCTGCTGGCTTGCCCAGTTGCCGCTCGCACCCGATAGCATCGCCGGAAAGCCGCCGTCCCCCCGTTGCCAGCGCGGCATCATCCGCTACGAAGGTCATCCATGCCCGACAGCCAAATCTCTGCATCCCGCGGCGGGGTCCGCCTTGCGCGCGGAGCATCGCCGTGGCTCCTCCCGACCGTCGCCACCGCGGCCCTCAGCCTCGCCCGGTCCCGCAAGTCCGGGCGCTGGGCGGCCGTGGCCGTGCCCACCACCGCGCTCGCGGCGGGCATGCTGTGGTTCTTCCGCGACCCCGAGCGCGAGATCACCCAGGGCCGCGTCATCTCGCCGGCCGACGGCGTGGTGCAGAGCATCATGCCGTGGAAGGACGGGCGCACCCGCGTCGCGATCTTCATGAGCCCGCTGAACGTTCACGTCAACCGGGCTCCGCTGGCCGGCACCGTGACCTCCGTGGAGCACATCCCGGGTGGGTTCGTCCCGGCGTTCAACAAGGAGAGCGAGAACAACGAGCGCGTTGTCTGGCACTTCGACACCGAGCTCGGCGACATCGAGATGGTGCAGATCGCGGGAGCGGTCGCCCGTCGCATCGTCCCCTACATCCCGCAGGGCACGAAGGTGGAGCAGGGCGAACGCATCGGTCTGATCCGCTTCGGCTCGCGCGTGGACATCTACCTTCCGGAAGGTGTCGACGTCGCGGTCGAGGTCGGCCAGGCCACGACCGCGGGGGTGACTCGAATTGACCGTGATTGATCCTGATACCCAGGCGAGCTGGGTGCCCGAGGCGGAGGAGCAGGACGACGCCGAGGACATGCCGCTCTCGATGCGGCTGTCGATAGCGGACACGCTCACGCTCGGTAACGCCACGTGCGGTTTCATGGCGGTGTACTTCACCACCACGGGGATCCTCATCCCGCACCTCACGGGCAGCGACGAGTCGGGCATGGCCAGGCACTCCGCGGCGACCGCGGTGATCCTCATGCTCATGGCGGCCGTCTTCGACCTGTTCGACGGGCTCGTGGCGCGCAAGCTGCGCTCCTCCCCGATGGGCGCGGAGCTGGACAACCTCTCCGACCTGATCAGCTTCGGCCTCGCCCCGGCCTACTTCGTACTGGTGTACGGAATGGTCGCGGACGACGCACACCAGCGGGTGTCGGCGCTCGCGGCGATCGTGGTGCTGCTGGCGGTGGTGCTCAGGCTTGCGCGGTTCTCGTGCGTGACCTTGAAGGACGGCATGTTCCAGGGCATGCCGAGCCCCTTCGGAGCGCTCACGGTCGTCTCGATCGTGCTGCTGGAGCTGCCCTTCGTGCCGACGCTGCTCGCGATCATCGGAGTGGCGTGGCTGATGGTCAGCCGGGTCGAGTACCCGAAGCCGCGGGGTGTCCTCGCGGTGGCGATGCTCAGCTGGATCGTGGCCGCGATGGGTCTCCTCGCCGCCTGGGCGTTCGACGCCCCCGGCGGCCAGCTGCTCCTCCAGACCGGCTGCGCGCTCCAGGTCGTCCTGGGGGCGGTGATCCCGCTCTTCGCCACGGCACGGCGGGTGAACGCCTTCCGCGACAACCGGCGCGAGGCACGGGCGGCGCAGCTCCCGTAAGCACGCGGAACACCGTACGACGAGGGCTCGGATGCTCCCCGGCATCCGGGCCCTCTCGCATGCGGTGGCCGGGCCGCCCGCGGCGGGCGACGAGTCCGTGCGCTCCGGATCCGGCAGCGGGTGCGCGGCCGCGTCTCACAGGGGACGCTGGAGAGCATGCAGGACCACGCAGCCTCTGTCGCCGCCACGGGTTCGGGCACGGAGCTGCTCGGCAGTGCCCTGACGCACGTCGTGCAGGAGACCGGCGCGTCGGTGGCAATGCTGTACCTGCTCCCCCGGGACGACACCACCCTGCACCTGGCGGTGCTCTCCGGGGTTCCCGGCCAGCTGGCCGCGCCGTGGACCCGGGTGCCGCTGTCCGCCCCGATCCCGGTGGCCGACGCCGTACGCCTGCGGTGCCTGATCTGGCTCGGCAGCCAGGAGGAGCTGGCCCGCCGGTACCCGCGCCCCGCGCTCGTCCTGCCGTACCAGTTCGCCCTGGGGGCCGCGCCCATCCGTACGGGGGCCACCGACCGGGGCGGGCTCGTGCTGCTGTGGCCGGGCTCCCACTCCCCTGAGCTGACGCCTGAGGAGCGGGAGGCCGTCGTCAGGGGCTGCCACGGCATCGGCATGCTCCTCCAGCAGGCCGAGAGCAGCGGCTACCCGATCCTGTCCGGCGCCCAGCCGCACGTGCTGCCCCCTCCGGAGCCGCCCACCCCGGGCCCCGCCGAGGCCAGGGTCATCGCGGAGTTCGTACGGCGGCTGCCCGGCGGGAGCTGCGCGCTGTCGATCGAGGGGAGGGTCGTCTTCCTCGACGACGCCGCCGCGGACCTCCTGGGGACACGGGCCGAGGACATCCGGGGCACCCTGCCCTGGGAGTCGCTGCCCTGGCTGGACAACCCGGCTGTCGAGGACCACTACCGGGCCGCCGTCATCGGCCGTCAGCGGACGTCCTTCACCGTGCTGCGGCCGCCGGACCGGTGGCTGTCCTTCCACCTGTTCCCGAGCTCCACCGGCATCAGTGTCCGGATCGTGCCCACCGCGCGGCCCGGCCCCCAGGACGTCCCTGCGCCCTCGCTGCCCAACGACTCCGTGGCACCCAGCCGGGCCACCGCGCTGTACCACCTGATGCACCTGGCGGCGATGCTCACCGAGGCCGTCGGGACCCAGGACGTGATCGCCCTGGCGGGCGACCAGCTGATGCCGGCCTTCCGTATCCAGACCCTCGTCCTGATGACCTCCGTGGAGGGACGGCTGCGCATCGACGGCCGCCGCGGGACCCATCCCGCGCTCATGGACCGCTTCGACGGCGCCCCCCTGACCTCGCCCACACCCGCCGCGCACGTGCTGATGACGGGCATCCCCGACTTCTACTCCACCTTCTCCGAGCTGGAGCGCGCCTACCCCGCGGCGGGCCTGCGCAACGCGGTGGAAGCCTGCGCCTTCCTCCCGCTGATCGTGTCGGGGCGTCCGGTGGGCTCGCTGGTCCTCGCCTACGACCGGCCGCACCCCTTCGAGCCCGAGGAACGCGCCCTGCTGACCTCGATCGCGGGGCTGCTCGCCCAGGCCCTGGACCGCGCCCGCCTCTACGACAGCAAGGACCGGCTGGCGCACAGCCTGCAGGCCCACCTGCTGCCCCACAGCCTGCCCAGGATCCCCGGCCTGGACGTGGCGGCCCGCTACCTCCCCTCCACCCGGGGCATGGGCATCGGCGGGGACTTCTACGACCTGATCCGGCTCGACGACACGACGGCCGCCGCGGCCATCGGCGACGTACAGGGCCACAACGAGAACGCCGCCGCCCTGATGGGGCAGGTCCGCACCGCCGTGCATGCCTCGGCGGGCGCGCCGCCCGACGAGGTCCTGGCGCGTACCAACCGCCTGCTCACCGATCTCGACCCGGGCCTCTTCACCAGCTGCCTCTACATCCATCTCGACCTCGCCCGGCACACCGCCTGCCTCGCCACCGCCGGGCATCCGGCACCGCTGATGCGGCAGCCGGACGGGCAGACCGACGTCCTCAAACTGCCGCCCGGCCTCCTCCTCGGCATCGACCCCGCGTCCCGCTACCCGACGGCCGAGGTGCCGCTGCCGCCGGGTGCGGCGCTCGCCCTGTACACCGACGGGCTGGTGGAGGCCCCGGGCGTGGACTTCGACGACGCGGCCGCCGAGCTGGCCGCGCACTTCGCGCTCGCGCTGGACCAGGACATGGAGTCCGTCGCCGGTGCGCTGGTGCGGTACGCGAAGCGGGCCACGCCCGGCACCGACGACATCGCGCTGCTGCTGATCAACGCGCTGCTGACGGACGGCTGACGACGCGGGCCGGGGAGCGTGGAGAGCCCTGGGGTGCCGAGGCGGTGGGGTGTCATCGGCACCCCAGGGCGGTCAGGGGGCGGTCCTCGGACGGCCAGGGGTGGCCCGGGGCGGGTTCAGCCGCCGTAGAGGTCGTTCAGGCTGATGCCGGTGGTGCTGCCCGCGCCGCCGAGCCGGACCTCGTGGTCGAGACCGACGAACTTCCCGCCGGACTGCCAGAGAGCGGGCTTGAGCACGGCGTACTTGGCCTCGTCCCAGGTCGCCCAGTCGTAGCCCAGCAGGCCGCCGGTGTCACCGGAGTTGGGGTTCAGGCACCAGAAGGTGTGGTGGATGCCGTTCTCCACCATCAGATCGCGCAGGGCGGTCATCCACTTCTCGTTGGGGCCGCCGTCGAGGTGGCCGCCCCATTCCCCGACGAAGAGCGGCGCGGTGCCGTCCTTGTGCAGGTAGAGCCAGTTGGGGTCCCAGACGTCGCGCTCCAGCGTGGTGCGGTCCCACTCCCCCTCGAACCAGGGCTGCTGGTACACCAGCGGTCCGTAGTCGTGCGGGGAGTAGACGAGCTGGTCCTGCTGCGCGCCGAGGTCGACCGGGTGGTCCTTCGCCCCGCGCAGGTTCCCGCCCCACCACATGCCGTGGTAGTCGGCCGCCGAGGTGGAGGACCAGTCCGTCCCGTCCTTGGGGTAGATCTCGACGCCCTCGCACATGACCAGGACGTGCGGGTTGACGGCGAGGATGCGCTTCCCCGCGGTCTCACAGGTGTACTTGAAGTTGTCCTGGTCGGTGGAGCCGTCCCACTTGGCCCGGGGGCTGTCGGACTGCTTGCCGTGGGGCTCGTTCTTGACGTCCATCGCCACCAGGGTGTCGTTCGCCCGGTAGCGGGCGGTCACCCACTCCCAGGCGGAGTAGAACTGCTCGGTGGTGATCGTGCCCTTCCACCACACGGGGTGGATGTGGCCGGAGTTGTCGGCCTCCGCGCTGTGGACGTCGAGCATCACCTTGATGCCGTACTTCTCGGCCACCCCCAGGAAGGCGTCGAAGACCCCCAGGGTCGTCAGGCCCTCCAGCTCCGGGTTGGCCCAGGTGTTGACCGCGCTGGAGGGCGCCGCCTGGCCGTTCTTCCACTCCAGAAGCAGCTGGGTGGAGATCGGCACCCGGACGATGTTGATGCCGCGCTCCGCCATCTGCCGGGTGACCGTGTCCAGGTTGGCGGACCACAGGCCGTGGAAGACCCGCTCGGTCGCGTTGAAGCCGAACCAGTTGGCGCCGGTGAGCCAGACCCGCTCGCCCTGCTCGTCGACGATCCGGTTGCCCTCGGTGTGCAGCCAGTCCGTGCTGGCGCCGGCGGCGGGTGCCACCGCGTCCCGCGCTCCCACGGCCTGTGCGGAGCCCGTGCCGGACAGCGTCATCAGGAGGGCGGTCGCGGTGACGGCGGCGGCCGTCGCCCTGGCCAGCCGTTTTCTCATCCGTGGCTTCATCCGTTGTCGCCTTTCATGGGGGTGAGGCGGGCAGCGAAGGTGGGAGCGCTCCCATACCGTTGGTCACATGAAGCCAGCGCGGCGGATCGCCTGTCAATGGGCATGACAAGCTTCACTTCTTGAAGGCGTATGCCCCGTGGAGGCGCTCAGCATTCCCGCAGCTGAGTCATTAATTTGAGCGATGAAGACGAAATCTTGCGCAGCACCGTGGACTTCTTTACGGCAGTGCTCCTAGCCTGTGGGACGTCCGAAGAGCCCCTCGAGCCGCAAGGACGACCCACACGTGACCCCACCACTCGCTGGACCACGTCTGCTCAGACGCTCCCTGTCCGCCTCCCTCTCCCTCGCACTCGTCGCCGCGGGCACCGCGGCGGCGGTGGTGCTGGCCGGTGCTCCGCCCGCGCAGGCCGCGGCGGTCCCCGCGCCGTCGCCGGTCGGGATATCCGGCCGGGGCGCCACCGTCCCGTTCAAGGAACAGGAAGCCGAGTACGCCGCCACCAACGGCACCCTGATCGGCCCCGACCGCCTGTACGGCGCGCTGCCCTCCGAGGCGTCGGGCCGGCAGGCGGTGACCCTCGACGCCGTCGGTGAGTACGTCGAGTTCACGCTCACCGCCCCGGCGAACGCCATGACCTTCCGCTACTCGCTGCCGGACAACGCGGCCGGGACGGGCCGGGACGCCTCTCTCGACCTGCGGGTCGGCGGCACCTCGCTCAAGAGCGTGCCGGTGACCTCGAAGTACGGCTGGTACTACGGGGGTTACCCCTTCAACAACAACCCGGGCGACACCGACCCGCACCACTTCTACGACGAGACCCGCACCCTGTTCGGGTCGACCCTGGCGGCCGGTACGAAGGTCAGGCTCCAGGTCACCTCCACCGCCGGCTCACCGTCGTTCACCATCGACCTGGCCGACTTCGAGCAGGTCGGCGCCCCGGTCGGCAAGCCGTCCGGCGCGCTGGACGTGGTGGGTGACTTCGGTGCCGACCCGACCGGCGCCGCCGACTCCACCGCGAAGATCCAGGCCGCGGTCGACGCCGGCCGCACCCAGGGCAAGGAGGTGTACATCCCGCAGGGCACGTTCAAGGTGCAGGACCACATCGTCGTCGACAAGGTGACCCTGCGCGGCGCCGGGCCCTGGTACAGCGTGCTGACCGGGCGCCACCCCACGGACCGCAGCAAGGCGGTCGGCGTGTACGGGAAGTACGCGGCGCAGGGCGGCAGCAGCAACGTCACGCTCAAGGACTTCGCCATCATCGGCGACATCCGTGAGCGGGTGGACAACGACCAGGTCAACGCCATCGGCGGGGCCATGTCCCACTCGGTCGTCGACAACGTCTGGATGCAGCACACCAAGTGCGGTGCCTGGATGGACGGCCCGATGGACGACTTCACCATCAGGAACAGCCGCATCCTGGACCAGACGGCCGACGGGGTGAACTTCCACTACGGCGTCACCAACTCCACGGTGACCAACACCTTCGTCCGTAACACCGGCGACGACGGTCTGGCCATGTGGGCGGAGAACGTCCCGAACGTCAAGAACGCGTTCACCTTCAACACGGTGATCCTGCCGATCCTCGCCAACAACATCGTCACCTACGGCGGCAAGGACATCACGATCTCCGACAACGTCATGTCGGACACCGTCACCAACGGCGGCGGGCTGCACATCGCCAACCGCTATCCGGGCGTCAACTCCGGTCAGGGCACGGCTGTCTCCGGAACGCACACCGCAGCCCGCAACACCCTGATCCGTACCGGGAACAACGACTTCAACTGGCGCTTCGGCGTCGGCGCGATCTGGTTCAGCGGGCTCAACGAACCGATCAGCGGCGCCACCATCAACATCACCGACAGCGAGATCCTGGACAGCTCCTACGCCGCGATCCATCTGATCGAGGGCGCGACCAACGGGCTGCACTTCGAGAACATCAAGATCGACGGCGCCGGTACGTACGCGCTGCAGATCCAGGCCCCGGGCACGGCCTCGTTCGAGAAGGTCGTCGCCACCCACATCGCCCAGTCCAACCCGATCCACAACTGCGTGGGCAGCGGCTTCCAGATCACCCGGGGCGCGGGCAACTCCGGCTGGTACGCGGACCCGCCCGCCTGCACGGGGGTCTGGCCCGACCCGGTGTGGACCAACGGCGGGGTCCCCGGAGGCGGCGGGCCCACCGGACCGACCGACCCGACCGATCCCACGGACCCGACGGACCCGACGGACCCGCCCGAGGAGACGGGCAACCTCGCCCGGGGCAGGACCGTCACCGAGACGAGCCACGCCGACGTGTACGGCGCCGGCAACGTGGTGGACGGCAACGCGAGCAGCTACTGGGAGAGCCGTAACAACGCCTTCCCGCAGTCCGTCACCGTGGACCTGGGTGCCGCGAAGGCGGTGAAGCGGCTGGTGCTGAAGCTCCCTCCGGCCGCCGCCTGGGCGACCCGGACGCAGACGGTCGGCGTGACGGGCAGTACCGACAACTCCGCGTACAGCACGCTGAAGGCGCCGGCGGGCTACACCTTCAACCCGTCGAGCGGCAACACGGCGACGGTGACGCTGACGGGGACACCGGTCCGCTACCTGCGGCTGACGTTCACCGCGAACACCGGCTGGCCCGCGGGCCAGTTGTCCGAGCTGGAGGCCTACACCAGCTGACCGCGCGCATGACGACGGGCCCGGCCCCCACGGCCGGGCCCGTCGCTGTGCGGGGAGGGTCAGGGCTTGAGCGTGAAGGACTCGGCGGCCGGGGCCACTTCGGCCGGGCGGACCACCTTGAGGCCGCCCGGGGTCTTGGCGTCCGGCTTCATGACGACGGTCTGCCGGGTGGACGGCGCGGCCGGGTCGGTGAAGTCGTGCGCGATCCCGAAGTCGGCGCCGAAGTCCTTGATGGTGAGCAGGGCCTTGTCGACACCCTCACGGGTGAGGTCCTTGGACGCGCAGGCCTTCTTCAGCGCCTCGCCGAACACGGACGCCGCGTTGTACCCGGCGATGACGCCGTTGTCGAGGCCGTCCTTGGGGTACTGCGCCGCGTACGCCTCGGCGAGCTTCGCCGGGCCTTCCGCCGCGTCACCGATAGGCAGGGTGGAGGCGCCGATGTAATAGTCCTTCTGCAGGGCCGCGCCCGCCTGGGTCGCCAGGAGCTGCGGGGCGTACGCCGAGTTGTTGCCGACGACCGGGACCTTGAAGCCGGTGGCCGCGGCGACGCCGACCAGGGAGGCCGCCTGGCGCGGTCCCGCGCTGATGACGACCGCCTTCACGCCGGCCTGCTTGAGCGCGGAGACCTGGGCGGTCATGTCGTTGTCGGTCGGCTTGATCTTCTGCTCGACGACGGTGAGGCCCGCCTCCTTCGCCGCGTGCTTGGAGCCGGCCAGGGCGTTCTCGCCGTAGTCGCCCTCGAAGTAGACGTGACCGATCTTGTCGCCCTTGGCGATGCGCTTCCCGTCGAGCAGGAAGTCGATCAGGTTGATCGTCTCGACGTCGTACGTGGCCCCGATGACGCGTACGTACTTGGATCCGACCAGGTTCGCCGACCATGCCTGGGGCAGGACGATGCCCTTGTCCTGGCCGTCGATGCGCGACTCGACGGCGGAGACGAACGGGGAGCCGATGAACTGGGTGAAGCCGAGCACGTCCGGTTCGAGCTCGGTGTAGGCGCCGATCGCCTTCTGCGGGTCGTATCCGTGGTCGCGGACGGCCAGTTCGATCTGCCGGTCGCAGATGCCGCCGGCCTTGTTGGTCTCCTTCACCCAGAGCTGCTGGGCCTGGGTGACGCTCTTGCCGAGCGAGGCGTACACCCCGGTCATGTCGGTCAGCGCGCCGAGGGTGATCTTCGAGTCGGTGACGCCCTCCCCGGTCTTCACGCCGTTCTTGTCCGCGGCGCCGTCGTCCGACGACTTCGCCTTCTCGCTGCATCCCGCGAGGGTGAGGGTGAGAGCCGCGACGACGGCTCCGACAACACGTAGCTTCATTTCTTCTTCTCCCCTGGATTCTTCAGACGTGCAAGGCCGCCGGGCAGGAACAGGACGACCGCGACGACCGCGGCGCCGTACAGATAGCGGGACGCCTCGCCCGGTGCGATGCCGCCCGTGCCGGGGGCGGACACCAGGGGGAGGGAGTCGCTGTAGTGGGTGAGCACCTGCGGGAGCAGCGAGACGAACGCGGCGCCGATGACGGCTCCCGCGACGCTGCCGAGCCCGCCGATGACGATCATGGCGAGGTATTCGAGGGACAGGATCATGCCGAAGTACTCGGGCACGGTCCGCTGGAAGACCAGTGCGAGCAGGACGCCCGCGAGGCCCGCGTACATCGAGGACAGGACGAAGACACCGGCCCGGTACCTGGCGACCGGCACGCCCATCACACCGGCTGCGATCCGGTGGTCCCGGATGGCGTTGAGTGCCCGGCCGGGCCTGCCGCGCAGCACCCCGCGGGCGAAGAGCCCGCCGGCCAGCAGGGCCGCCAGCCCCAGGTACCAGAGCTTCTCGGACGACTGGAAGGGCACGGCGGCGACGACCACTTCGGCGTCGTCGAAGGTGAGGCCGAAGAGGGAGAGGGGCGGCACCGGGCGGCCGTTGAAGCCGCCGGTGAGCGAGTCCGCGTTGAACAGCACGTGCTGGCCGATGAAGATCAGCGCGAGCGTGGCGATGCCGAGGTAGGCGCCGCTCAGCCGCCCCGCGATGGGGCTGAAGAGTCCGCCGGCCGCGCCCGCCAGGAGGACGGCGAGGACGGCCGCGAGCCAGGTGGGCAGGCCGAGGCCGGTGAGGGCGTGGCCGTTCTCCGTACCGCTCTCCCCCGCCAGGATGCAGTAGCCGTACGCGCCGACCGCGAGGAAGAAGGCGTGGCCCATGGAGAGCTGGCCGGTGGAGCCGGTGAGGAGGTTGAGCCCGATGGCCCCGATCGCGGCGGCCATGGCGAAGAGTCCGGCCTGGAGCCAGAACCGGTCCAGGTAGAACGGGAAGAGGAGGAGCAGCACCGAGCCGGTGAGCCAGAGGTAGGGGGCGGGCCGGCGCAGCCGGTCGGTGAACGGCGTTGCGGTGGCGGGTGCGGCCGCCGGGGCGTCCTTGACGGCTTCAGACACGGGACAGCTCCTTCGTACCGAAGAGGCCCGCCGGCCGGACGAGCAGGACGACCACCATCACCAGGTACGGGGCGAGGTCGCCGATGCCGCGTCCGAGGAAGGAGAGGTCGCTCTGGTAGCCGGTGGCGAGTGACTCGGTGACTCCGACGACGAGTCCCCCGACGAGTGCCCCGGTCGTCGAGTCGAGGCCGCCGAGGATCGCGGCGGGGAACGCCTTGAGCGCGGCGAGCGAGGTGGCGCGTTCCAGGCCGGGGGTCGGGAACACGGTGAGGAAGAGCGCGGCGACGGCGGCGAGGGCTCCGGCGACCGCCCAGGCGGAGAGGGAGACCCGGCCGAGCCGGATGCCCATGAGCGCGGCGGTCTGCGGGTTCTCGGCGGCGGCCCGCATGGAGACGCCCCACGAGGTGAAGCGGAAGGCGAGCAGGAACACCGTGATGAGCAGTCCCGCGACGAGGAACGCCGCGATGCGGGTCTCGGCGAGGGTGACGCCCCCGATGGTGACGACGTCGTCGCCCCAGGGGTCGCCGAGCGAGAGCACGTCCGTGCCCATGCGGCGGGTGAGTTCGGTGGTGAGGAGGATGTCGACGCCGATGGTGACGATGGCCAGGACGCTCTGGTCGCTGCCCCGGTAGCGGCGCATCACGAAGAACTCGACCGCCGAGCCGACGACGGCGGCGCCCGCGATCCCGACGGCGAGCGCGGGCCAGAACCCGATGTCGTCGTGGAGCACGGCGGTGACGTAACCGCCGGCCAGGAGCAGCGAGGCGTGGGCGAAGTTGACGACCTCGGTCGCCTTGAAGATGACGACGAAGCCCAGGGCGATCAGTGCGTAGACCGAGCCGATGGACAGGCCGCCGAGGAGGAGTTCGATGAAGGTGGTCATTCCTGTGCCCCCAGGTAGGCCTGCACGACGGCCGGGTCGTTCTGCACCTCGGCGGGCGTGCCACCCGCGATCCTGCGTCCGAAGTCGAGTACGGTCACGGCGTCCGCGAGCCGCATCACCACCCCCATGTCGTGTTCGACCATGACGATCGAGATGCCGAGGCTGTCGCGCACTCCGGCGACGACGGCGGCGGTGCGCCGGCGCTCCTCGGCGGTCATCCCGGCGATGGGTTCGTCCAGGAGGAGGACCTCGGGTTCCATGCAGAGGGCGCGGCCGAGCTCGACGAGCTTCTGCTTCCCGTACGGGAGGGCGCCTGCGGGGAAGTCGAGTTCCTTGTCCAGTCCGATGAACTCGGCTATCTCCCTGACGCGTTCGAGGTGCCGCCGTGCCTCGCGGGTCGCGGAGGGCAGCCTGAGGCCGGAGGCGACGAATCCGGCGCGGGTGAGCCGGTGCCGTCCGAGCATGAGGCTCTCGGCGACGGTGGCGTGCGGGGGCAGGGCCAGGTTCTGGAAGGTGCGGGCGACGCCGAGGCCGGCGATGGTGTGCGGGGCGAGGCCGGTGAGTTCGGTGGCTCCCAGGTGCACGCTGCCCGAGGTGGCGCGGTAGACACCGGAGAGCACGTTGAACGTGGTGGACTTCCCCGCGCCGTTGGGCCCGATGACGGCGTGCACGCTGCCCGGCTCGACGGTGAAGGAGACCGCGTCGAGGGCGGTGAGTCCGGCGAAGCGCACGGTCACGTCGCGCACGGTGAGCGGGGCCGGGGCGGCCGTCACGCGGACCACCTGCTCAGGGTACGGGTGACGCCTTCGGCCCGGGCCGCGTCCTCGGCGGCCGTCTCGTCGACGACCCCGAGGTAGCGGCGGCGTACCTCGTCGGATGCGGCGAGTTCACCGGCCGGGCCGTCCAGGGCGACCTCGCCGACGTCCAGGACGTACGCCGTGGAGGCGAGCCGCAGCGCGATGGCCGCGTTCTGCTCGACGAGCATGACGGAGGTGCCGCCCGCGTTGATCTCCTGGACGGTCTCGGCGATCCTGGCCGCCATCAGCGGGGCGAGTCCGAGGGACGGCTCGTCGAGCAGCAGCAGGCGGGGCGCGGCCATCAGGGCCCGGCCCATCGCCAGCATCTGCTGCTCACCGCCGGACAGCAGTCCGGCGCGCTGGTGCGCGCGGTCGGCGAGCACGGGGAACAGTTCGTGTACGCGCCGGAGGGCCGCGGCCGCTGCCTTGCGCCCGCCGCGTGCCCCGAGTGCGCCCGCCCGCAGATTGTCCGCCACGGTCATCCGGGCGAACACCTGCCGCCCTTCCGGCACCTGGATCACTCCCGCCGCCACCACCTGGGCGGGACGGAGCCCCTCCAGGGGGCGGCCGTCGAAGCGGATGGTGCCCGTGCCCGTGCCGCGGTGGAAGCCGAGGGTCCGCGACACGGCCCGCAGCAGCGTGGTCTTGCCGGCGCCGTTGCCGCCGAGTACCGCGGTGATCGCGCCGGCCGGCACGTCGACGGAGACGTCGCGCAGTGCCCGTACCGGGCCGTAGCCCACGGACAGTTCGCGGATCTCGAGCGTTGCCATGCGTCCTCCTCCTTCCGACTGGTCGTCGTGGTGCCACAGACCAGCAGCGGGCACGGCGTGCGTCCACGGCCCCGGGCGCAATCGCTGCGGGTGACCAGTCTTCGAACGGCCCGGTTGTGCAGGTGCACAGAGGCGGGTGATCCGAGGTCGCCGCCCGTACGGCCGGTGGCATCCTCACCGGCCATGAGCGGGTCGGCTGCGGAACACGGCGAGGACATGCGGCGGCACGGTGACGGAGGGGGCCGGGCGCTGCTCGACGCCCTGCTGGAGGGCCGGTCGGACCCGGGGCTCGCGGCGCGCGCGGCGGGCGCTCTCGGTCTGCCGGAGCGGGGACGTTACGTGGTGGCGGCGCTGGCGGCGGGCGGATGCGGGCCCGCGGCCGGGGCGCTGGAGGCGGACGGTCTGCGGTTCCTGCGACGGGGCCGGGGGGACCGGGAGGTCCTCGTCGTCGCTCTGGGTGACCGGGATCCGGCGGTGCTCGCGGCGCTGCTGGCGCGGTGGTGCCGGGGCCCGGGCGGGATCGGACCGGTGGCCGACGGCCTGGCGGGGCTGGGGACCGCCCGCCGGCTGGCCGAGGTGGCGCAGCTGACCTGTCCGCCCGGCACCTCGGAGGTCGTACGACTGGAGGAGCGGCTGCCCGCGGCGCTGGTGGTGAGCCAGCCCCAGCTGTCGGCGCGGCTGGTCGAGGACGTCCTGGGACCGCTGCTGGCGGCGGCCCCGGCGGACCGGGCGTTGCTGCTGCGGACGTTCGAGGCGTGGCTGGAGTGCGGGGGGTCGGCGGGCCGGGCGGCGGGGCGGCTGTACTGCCACCGCAACACCGTGCTCAACCGGTTGCGGCGGCTGGAGCGGCTGACCTCGCGGTCGCTGACGCGGCCGCGCGAACTGATCGAGATGATGCTGGCACTGGACGCGTTCCGGCTGACGGCGCAGCGGCCTTGAGACGGTGCGCGTTCCGGCTGACGGTGCAGCGGCCTTGAGGGCGGTGCACGTTCCGGCTGACGCTTCGGCCGTGAGGACGGTGCGCGTTCCGGCTGACGGTGCAGCCGTGCGGGGTGCACGTTCAGACTGACGCCGCAGCCGTGAGGGGGCGCCGGGCGCGCCGGCGCCCCCTCATGACGGTGCGTCAGGACAGGAAGTCGCGGGCGATCGCCTCGGCCGCGCGTTCCAGCAGGGGTCCGGCCTGCGCCATGCAGACCGCGGGGTCCGGCTCCAGGTCCGTCAGGGCGTAGGCCCGGCTGATGCCCGAACCGGCCAGTGCCTCCGGCGGCAGGGCGAGACGCCCGCACACGGCGACGGTCCTCACCCCGGCGGCGCGTGCCGCGGCGGCGACACCCGCAGGGGCCTTGCCGTGCAGGGTCTGCTCGTCGAGCGAGCCCTCACCGGTGACGACGAGGGTGGCCCGGGCCAGGGCGGGCGCGAAGCCGAGGACGTCCAGCATGACGTCGATGCCGGGGCGGAAGCGCGCGCCCAGCGCGACCAGCGCGCCGTACCCGATGCCGCCGGCGGCGCCCGCCCCGGGCAGCTCGGCGGTCTCGGGTCCCAGTACGGACGCGTAGTGGGCGAGTGCCGCGTCGAGGACCGCGATGTCGTCCTCGGTGGCGCCCTTCTGCCGCCCATAGACCTCGGGGGCGCCCTTCGGGCCGGTCAGCGGGTTGTCCACGTCGCTGGCCAGGATCAGGTCGACGTCCGCGAGCCGGGGGTCGAGGCCCGACAGGTCGGCCTCGGCCAGCCCCGCGAGCGCGGCGCCTCCGGGGCCGAGGGGCTTGCCGTCACCGTCCAGGAAGCGCGCGCCGAGCGCGGCGAGCATGCCCGCGCCGCCGTCGTTCGTGGCACTGCCGCCGACGCCGAACACGATCGTCCGGGCGCCCGCGTCGAGCGCCGCCGCGAGCAGTTCCCCGGAGCCGTACGTGGTCGCCGTGAGCGGGGCGAACTCCCCTGCGGGCAGGTGCTGGAGGCCCGAGGCCTCGGCCATCTCGACCACGGCGGTGGTGTCCCGCACCGCGTACGCCGCCGTGACCGGGTCGCCCAGCGGTCCGGTCACCCGCGCCTCGCGGCGCTCGAATCCGGCGGCCACCGCCGCCGCGACCGTGCCGTCGCCGCCGTCCGCGACGGGCAGGGTCTCGACCCGTACCCCGGGGACGACGCGCCGCAGCCCGGCCGTCACCCGCTCCGCGACCTGTACGGCCGTGAGCGAGCCCTTGAACTTGTCCGCCGCCACGAGCACGTGGGCGGTCTCCATCGCTGCTCCGTCCGTCACCTTGCATCCCTTTGCTTTCGAACAGGCAGTCGCGCCGCCCCGACCCTATCCGGACCACCCCTGATCTGCCCATGGCTGTCCGAAACCGCGTGACCGGGCCCTACGCTGCCTCCGTGACCACCTCTGACTACGCCACCTACATCGCCGGCCTCCCCCGTGTCCTCGCCGGGGCCGCCACCCTCTTCCGGGACGGGCGGGGACGGGTCCTGCTCGTCGAGCCGAACTACCGGGAGGGCTGGGCGCTGCCCGGCGGCACCGTCGAGTCGGACGAGGGGGAGACTCCGCGCCAGGGCGCGCGCCGGGAGACGGCGGAGGAGATCGGCCTCGACCTCGCTCCCGGCCGGCTCCTCGCGGTCGACTGGGTGCGCGGCGTGGGCCGGCCGCCGATCGTCGCCTATCTCTACGACGGCGGGGTGCTGGCGCAGGAGCAGTTCGACGCGATCCGGATCCAGGACGACGAGCTCCTCTCCTGGCGGCTGGTGGACCGCGCCGACCTCGCCGCGTATCTGCCGGACCGGCTCGCACAGCGGGTCGGGGCGGCGCTGGAGGTGCTGGACTCCGGCGCGGGCGCCGCCGAGCTGGAGGACGGTGCTCCGGTCACGGGGTGACCGGGTGCGCGGGTGACAGGGGTGGACAGGTGACACCGATGCGCGGGGTGAGACGGGTGCGCAGGTGCGCGGGCCTGCCGTAATGCCGTCGCGGACCCGGGGGTGCCGTCCGTAGGCTCGGGGCCATGACTCTCGTCGCGATCCTCAGCGGCGCCGGCGTCTCCACGGACTCCGGCATCCCCGACTACCGCGGTCCGCAGGGCCTCTGGCGCACGGACCCGGAGGCGGAGAAGCTCGTCACGTACGACTTCTACATGGCGGATCCGGAGATCCGTCGCCGCTCCTGGCAGATGCGCCGCGAGAGTGCCGCGTGGAACGCCGAGCCGAACGCCGCCCATCGGGCGGTGGCCGCGCTGGAGCAATCCGGCACCCCGGTCCGGGTGATCACACAGAACGTCGACGGACTGCACCAGCTGGCGGGGCTGTCCGCCCGCAAGGTCCTCGAACTCCACGGCACGGCGCGCGAGGTGGTCTGCACCCGGTGCCACGCCCGGTCGGCCATGGCGGACGCGCTGGCCCGGGTCGACGCGGGCGAGCCCGACCCGCCGTGCACGGTCTGCGGCGGGATCCTGAAGTCGGCGACGGTGATGTTCGGCGAGCGCCTGGATCCGCAGGTGCTGGCCGACGCGATGGCGATCACCAAGGCCTGCCAGGTGTTCGTCGCGGTGGGCACGACGCTCCAGGTGCAGCCCGCGGCCTCGCTGGCGGGGATCGCGGTGGAGCACGGGGCCTCACTGATCGTGGTGAACGCCGAGCCGACCCCGTACGACGAGCTGGCCGAGGAGACGATCCGCGAGCCCATCGGGACGGCGCTGCCCGCGCTGCTGGAACGGCTGTCCGCGGACCGGGGGTGAGGTGCGCTCCGGCGGACCGTCAGGCGTGGCCGGTGCCGTAGAAGCGCACATGGTCGACCGTCATCGACGCGGGGGACGGGGTCGAGGCGTCGGGAGGACCCGGCCAGTCGCCCCCGACGGCGACGTTCAGCAACAGATGCATGTCCTGTTCGAAGACCCAGTCACGCGGGGAGGGCAGCTCCGCCGGGGTCAGCACGAAGTACGGCTCCCCGTCGACGGACCAGGTGATACGGCGCGGTTGTTTGTCGACGGCGTAGGTGTGGAAGCCCTCCGAGGCGTCGGCCGCGAGGGTGGTGGAGGCGCCGATGCCGTTCTCGTTGAAGTACGTCGGCCCGTGCGCGGTGCCGTACACCGTGCGCGGTTCCCCGCCGACCACCTCGCAGATGTCGATCTCTCCCTGTCCGGGCCACTCGACCCCGTTGTCGCCCAGCATCCAGATCGCCGGCAGCAGTCCGGTGCCGACGGGCAGCTTCGCGCGGACCTCCACGCGTCCGTGCGTGAGCGCCACCTTGCCCCCGGTGGTCAGCCGGGCCGACGTCCAGGTGCAGAACTCCTGCGTGTAACAGGGCAGGTCGGACCCCGCGGGGGCGGGCCTCGCCGAGATCACGAGGTGGCCGGCGCCGTCGAGGGCGGAGTTGGCCGCGTCGTCCGTGTAGTACTGCAGCTCGTTGTTGCCCCAGCCCTCGGCGTCCCGGTTCCCGGTCTCGGTCGTCCAGGCCCCTTCCGGGGGCCGGGTGCCCGCGGCCCCGTCGAATTCGGCCTGCCAGAACGGCTCGTCCCCGGCCGTGGGAGGACCGGCGGGCCCGGGCGCGGATCCGCATCCGCCCAGCAGTCCGCCGAGCGCCAGCACGAGTGCCACACGGGTCCACCGGTGCGCCGCCCGGCCCCCGCCGCGTGCCCGGTCCTTCACGCCCCCGCACCGTCCAGCCCGGCGCGGATCCGGCGGGAGGGGCTGAAGGTGTAGAGGTCCAGGATCTCCGGCGGGTCCGCGAGGCCCGGGCCGCCCTCCCCCGCCCAGGTGGCGATGTCGGCGACGGCGTGCGGATCGTTGACCAGGCCGAGCCAGACCGGGCGGCCCCCGGCGCGGCGGCCCTCGGCCGACGGCTGTACGACGATGACGTTGCCCTGCTCGCAGGCGTCCAGGCACTCCACCGCGCGCACGGTGGCGGACCCGTCGAGGGACCGGCGCAGCTCGGCGAGCTGGCCCGCGTGGTCGACGCCCGGGATCTTCGGGGTGCCGCAGCAGCAGCCACGGCAGACGCTCACCGTGGGCCGGGACGGCCCCGTCCCGGCAGCGGCCTTGCGCGGTCGGTGGCTCATGCGGGGGCACTCCTGGGGGCGTCGTCGCTGATCACCGTAGGACTGTACCGAGCCGCTCGCCCGCCGATCGGGTGAGGTAGTGTGGATGGCTGCGAAGGGGAGTAGCCCCGCAAACCGGTCGTCGACACACTGGAACCTCCGGGTTCCCGGTGGCCGGGCCCGTAGATCCTTACGGGCGGGCGAGACCTTCGGTCAGGTATGACACGCCCGCGTCCTGCGGGTGCTGCGGTCATGCCGGGCCGAGTGGTCCTCCGAAAAAGCCCGAGCGGCACTTCGCGGAAGACCCGGGGCCCGGCTCTCACAGAAAGCCACCCGGAATGCATCTCGACCCCCTGGCGATCATCACCGCCTTCGGGCTGATCTTCCTCGCGGAGCTCCCCGACAAGACGATGTTCGCCTCGCTGGCCATGGGCACCCGCATGCGCCCGCTCTACGTCTGGTTCGGTACGTCCTCCGCGTTCATCGTGCACGTCGCCATCGCGGTCGGGGCGGGCGGGCTGCTCGGTCTGCTGCCCGACTGGATCGTCAAGGTGGTCTCGGCCTCCCTCTTCGCCTTCGGCGCGTTCATGCTGCTGCGCGGCGGCGGCGGGGACGACGACGAGGACGAGGAGATCAAGACCGTCACCGGCTTCTGGCCGGTCTACACGACCGCCTTCATGGCGGTGTTCATCAGCGAGTGGGGTGACCTGACCCAGATCACCACCGCGAACCTCGCCGCGAGCAACGGAGCCTGGTCCACGGCCATCGGGTCGGCCATCGCCCTGATGTCGGTGTCCGCGCTGGCGCTGCTGGCGGGGCGGTTCATCGCCAAGCGGGTGCCGCTGAAGACGGTGCAGCGCATCGGCGGTCTGTGCATGCTCGGTCTCGCGATCTGGACGGTGACCGAGATCTTCGTCTGATCCCCCCGCTTCTCCCCCGTCACGCCGTACCGGCTCTCAGAACAACGCCGGTACGGCGTCGTGCGTCCCCCGCTCGAAGGAGAGCAGCCGCTGCTTGCGCTCCAGCCCGCCGCCGTAGCCGGTGAGACCGCCGGAGGCCCCGATGACGCGGTGGCAGGGGACGATGATGCCGATCGGGTTCTTGCCGTTGGCGAGGCCCACCGCGCGGGAGGCGCCGGGCTTGCCCAGGAGCTCGGCCAGTTCGCCGTAGGAGCGGGTCTCGCCGTACGGGATGCGCCGGAGCTCGGCCCAGACGCTGCGTTGGAAGGGCGTGCCGTGCAGATGCAGCGGCAGGTCGAACTCCGTGAGCTCGCCGGCGAAGTAGGCGTCCAGCTGGCGGAGTGCCTCCGTGAAGGGCCCGGGGTCCGGGGTGCCGAAGGTCTCCTCCGGCGGGCGGTGCCGCTGCGCGGTCATGTAGAGGCCGGCCAGGACGCCGTCGGTGGCGACCAGGGTGAGGGGCCCGTACGGGCTGTCGGCGACCGTGTGCAGCCGGGCGGGGGCGGGTGAGGCGGTCATGGTGCGTCCTTCGGGGTGCGTCGGGTCGGACGGAGGTGGTCTCGGGCGGGCAGGTGGTCTCGGACCAGGCAGGTGGTCTCGGACCAGGCAGGTGGTTTCGGACCGGCAGGTGGTCTCAGACCGGCAGGTGGTTGATGGGGTGGTCGTCGACCGTCCAGAGGTACTGCACGGCGTACGCGCGCCAGGGGCGCCACCGTGCGGCGCGGGTGGTGAGCGCCGCGGGGGTCGCGGGCAGGCCGAGGTGCCCGGCCGCTCTGCGGATCCCGAGATCGGTGGGGAGGAAGGCGTCCGGGTCGCCGAGGGCGCGCATGGCGATGACCTCGACGGTCCAGGGGCCGAAGCCCGGCAGTGCGGCCAGTTCCGCGCGGGCCCTCTCCCAGTCGGCGCCCTCGTCCAGGCTCAGGGACCCGTCGGCGAGCGCGGCCACCAGGGTGGTGAGCGTGGTGCGGCGGCTGCGCGGCAGGGCGAGGGTCGCGGGGTCGAGCCCGGCCAGTGCCTCGGGGCCCGGGAAGAGATGGGTCAGGCCGCCTTCGGGGTCCTCGACCGGAGTCCCGTGGGCGGCGGCCAGGCGGGCCGCGTGGGTGCGGGCGGCGGCCGTGGAGACCTGCTGGCCGAGGACCGCGCGTACGGCGAATTCCGCGGCGTCGACCGTACGCGGCACCCGGCGCCCCGGGGCGGCGTCGACCAGCGGGGCGAGCAGCGGGTCCGCGCGCAGCTGGTCGTCGACGGCGACCGGGTCGGCGTCCAGGTCGAGGAGTCTGCGGCAGCGGCTGATGGCCTGGGTGAGGTCGCGCGGGTCGGTGAGGGAGAGCCGGCAGTCGATGTGGCCCGCCCGCGGGGACAGCGCCACGATGCCGTGGCCGTGCGGGAGGGCGAGCGTGCGGCGGTAGGCGCCGTCGCGCCACTCCTCGACTCCGGGGACGGCGGTCGCGGCGAGGTGCCCGAAGAGATTGCTCGGGTTGAGCGGGGCGCGGTACGGGAGCCGGAGCGCGATGACGCCCGGGGGTGCCGGTGTGCGGGCCCCGCGTTCCGCCCGGGCGCGCAGCTCGCCCGGGGTGAGCGCGTAGACCTCGCGGACGGTGTCGTTGAACGTACGGATCGATGAGAACCCGGCCGCGAACGCGACCTCGGCCATGGGAAGTGCGGTCGTCTCGATGAGCACCCGGGCGGTCCGGGCGCGCTGGGACCTGGCCAGCGCCAGCGGTCCGGCGCCGAGCTCGGCGAGGAGCTGGCGCTCGACCTGCCGCGCGGAGTATCCGAGCCGGGCGGCGAGCCCCGGTACGCCTTCCCGGTCGACGACGCCGTCCTGGATGAGGCGCATGGCCCGGGCGACGGAGTCCGCGCGGGCGTTCCACTCCGGGGAGCCGGGGCTGGTGTCGGGCCGGCACCGTTTGCAGGCCCGGAAACCGGCCTGCTGACAGGCGGCGGCGCTCGGGTAGAAGGTCATGTTCCGGACCTTCGGCGGCACGACCGGGCAGCTGGGGCGGCAGTAGATCCGGGTGGTCAGGACCGCGGTGAAGAACCAGCCGTCGAAGCGGGCGTCCTTCGACTGTACGGCCCGTACGCAGCGCTCGGTGTCGGTGTGCATGCCCCCAGCATCGGGCACGCGGGGGCCGGAAGGCTGGCGGAAATCCGACATCGACCTCGTGCGGAGAACCCGGTGCCACCATCCGTTCGCCGTTCATGTGAATGAACACGAATCACGTACACATGTATTGACGCGGTCACGACAGGTGCCTACGGTCGCAGAAAGCGCTTGCTCCCCCCTCATCATGGTGTCCGCCGCACGGCTCGTTCATACATCCGAACTCCCGGGCAGGACGGACATCGCACCGATCTGGAGAGAACGATGCAGAAGAAGAAGCCCTTACTCGCGTGCGTCGCCCTGCTCACCGGCTCGCTCCTCACCCTGTCCGGCACCATGGCCCAGGCCACCTCCGCCCCCGAGACCGCCGGCACCCGCGCCGTCGGTCTCCTGGCCGCCGACGCGCTGTACGTGGCGCCGGACGGCGGCGACGACGCGGCCGGCACGGAGTCGGACCCGACGACGCTCGCCTCGGCGATCGGCCGCGTCACCCCGGGCGGGACGATCTACCTGCGCGGCGGGACGTACGCGTACTCCGAGACGGTCACCATCCCGCCGGGCAACGACGGCACGTCGGGCGCGCGCACGACGCTCGCCGCCTACCCGGACGAGACCCCGGTCCTGAACTTCTCGGCCATGAGCGAGGACCCGGCGAACCGCGGGCTCGCCGTGAACGGCGCGTACTGGCACATCGACGGCATCGTCGTCGAGCACGCCGGGGACAACGGGATCTTCGTCGGCGGCAGCCACAACGTCATCGAGCACGTCATCACGCGCTTCAACCACGACTCGGGGCTCCAGATCTCGCGGATCGCCTCCGACACCCCCGACGACGAGTGGCCCGCCGACAACCTCATCCTGAGCTCGGAGTCCCACGACAACGCCGACTCCGACGGCGAGGACGCCGACGGCTTCGCCTCGAAGCTCACCTCGGGCCCCGGGAACGTCTTCCGCTACACCGTGTCCCACAACAACATCGACGACGGCTGGGACCTCTACACCAAGTCGGAGACGGGTCCCATCGGCCCGGTGACCATCGAGGACTCCCTCTCCTACGACAACGGGACCCTGTCCGACGGGACCGTGAACTCCGACGGCGACCGCAACGGCTACAAGCTGGGCGGCGACGACATCGAGGTCGACCACGTCGTACGGCGCAACATCGCCTACAACAACGGGCACCACGGGTTCACGTACAACAGCAACCCGGGCTCCATGAGCGTGTCGGGCAACGTCAGCATCGACAACGCCGAGCGCAACTTCTCCTTCGACAAGGGCACTTCGGTGTTCCGCGACAACGTGTCCTGCCGCAGCGGTGACGGTTCCAACGACAAGACGGTGGGCGACGCGGACAGCTCCAACCAGTTCTGGACCGGCTCGAACGGTTCGTCCTGCTCCGCCTACACCGGCGCGATGGACTGGTCGTTCGCCGCGGACGGCTCCCTCGTCGTGACCTTCGGCGGCGAGAAGGTGACGCCGTAGCACCGCGCTTCGTACTCACCGTGGAGGGGCACACCGGCACGGGCCCGGTGTGCCCCTCCACGGTGAGGTTTCGGTCACCTTGACGCAATGAAACATCCCGGAAACGCGACGGCGCCCTCCGCGAAACGCGCGACCGGGACCCTCTCCGGGCCGGACCCCGCGCCGCCCCGAGGAGGGACCCCTCTTGACCCCCGTGACCCTGGCCTCGGCAGGCCTCGACACCGGAGACACAGCCTGGCTGCTCGCCTCCACCGCTCTCGTCCTGCTGATGACGCCGGGCCTTGCCCTGTTCTACGGCGGCATGGTCCGTACGAAGAGCGTCCTCAACATGCTGATGATGAGCTTCGTGTCGATCGCCCTGGTCACGGTCGTGTGGCTGATGGCCGGCTACTCACTGGCCTTCGGCGACGACACGTTCGCCGGGCTCATCGGCGGCCTCGGCCACGTGGGCATGGTCGGCATCGGCCCCGACGACCTCACCGGCAGCGTGCCCACCCTCCTGTTCACCACGTTCCAGCTGACCTTCGCGATCCTCACCGCGGCACTGGTCAGCGGGGCGATCGCCGACCGGATGAAATTCGCGGCGTGGCTGGCCTTCGTACCGCTGTGGACCCTGCTCGTATACGTTCCCGTCGCGCACTGGGTATGGGGGCCCGGCGGGTGGATCGCGGACTCCCTCGGTGCCCTGGACTTCGCCGGCGGCCTGGTCGTGGAGATCACCTGCGGGGCGTCGGGTCTCGCCCTGGCCCTGGTCATCGGGCCGCGTATCGGCTTCAAGAAGGACGCGATGCGGCCGCACAACCTGCCGATGGTGATGCTCGGCGCCGGCCTGCTCTGGTTCGGCTGGCTCGGCTTCAACGGCGGCTCGGCGCTGGGCGCCGACGGGCTGGCGGCCGCCTCGGTCCTCAACACCCTGGTCGCCGGATGCACCGGCCTGCTGGGCTGGCTCTTCGTGGAGCAGCGGCGCGACGGTCACCCGACCACCTTCGGCGCGGCCTCGGGTGTGGTCGCGGGCCTGGTCGCGATCACACCCGCGTGCGGAACGGTCGGCGTGCCGGGGGCCACCGTCGTCGGACTCGCGGCGGGTGTCGTCTGCTCGTACGCCGTCGCGTGGAAGTTCCGCTTCGACTACGACGACTCCCTCGACGTCGTCGGTGTGCACTTCGTGGGAGGCGTCGTCGGGACGCTGCTCATCGGGCTGTTCGCGACGGCCACGATGACGGGCGGTGCGGAGGGTCTGCTGTACGGCGGCGGGGTCGGCCAGCTGGCCCGGCAGGCGGTCGCGGTGGTCGCCGTGTCGGCGTACACCTTCCTGATGACGTACGGGATCGGCCGGGCGATCGACCGGCTGATGGGGGTGCGGGCCTCCGAGGAGGAGGAACTCACGGGCCTGGACCAGACAGTTCACGCGGAGAGCGCCTACGATCACGGCGGCCTGGGTCATGCCGCCACGCAGCCCCCGGGCCACTGAGCACCCCTCGCCTCTCCCAAGGACAGGAGCACCGCCCCATGAAGCTCATCACCGCGGTCGTGAAGCCGCACCGCCTCGACGAGGTCAAGACCGCTCTGCAGGACCTCGGCGTGAACGGGATGACCGTCACGGAGGCCAGCGGGTACGGGCGCCAGCACGGCCACACCGAGGTCTACCGGGGTGCCGAGTACAGGGTGGATCTGGTCCCCAAGATCCGTATAGAGGTGCTCGTCGAGGACGCCGACGCGGAGCCGGTCCTGGACGCGGTGGTCCGCGCCGCCCGCACCGGAAAGATCGGCGACGGCAAGGTGTGGGCGGTGCCCGTGGAGACGGCGGTACGGGTCCGCACGGGCGAGCGGGGGCCTGCGGCGCTCTAGGGGGCCGGCGGGTCAGCGCTTCACGGGCGACAGCCCGGGAGGCCGCGCGCTCCACGGCTGACCGCCGGTGGACCGCTCCGGGGCATCCCCCGGGTGCTGCCGCCCGGATCGGATACCGTCCTGCCATGACGACTGCCATGACCAGGACGGTCGATGACGTGAACGTCGGGAGCCTGCTGCGGGGCTGGCGCAAGCTGCGGGGGGTCACCCAGCTCGAACTGGCGCTGAGGGCCGACAGTTCGGCACGCCACATCAGTTTCATCGAGACCGGCCGGTCCACGCCGAGCCGTTCCATGGTGCTGCATCTCGCCGAGCAGCTCGCCGTCCCCGTACGCGACCGCAACGCGCTCCTCATGGCCGCGGGTTACGCCCCCTCCTATCCGGAGACCTCGCTGACCGCGCCGGCGATGACCACGCTCCGGGCCGGTCTCGATCAGCTGCTGACCGCCTACGAGCCCTTCCCCGCCCTGGTGATGGACGGGATGTACGACGTGGTGAGCGCGAACAAGGGCGTGCTGATGCTGCTCGACGGGGTGGCTCCCCACCTGCTGGAGCCGCCCTTGAACGCCATGCGCCTGACACTGCACCCGCAGGGCCTGGCCCCTCGGATCCGCAATCTGGGCGAGTGGCGTGCCCACCTGCTGGAGCGGATGGACCGGCAGGCCACGCTGCGCTCCGCGGACGCGCTGCGCGGCCTGTACGAGGAGGTCGCCGCCTATCCCGCGCCGCCCGGCAGCACCCGCACGGGGCCGGACGGGCAGGGCCCGGCCGCTCACCCGTACGCGCTGCCGCTCCGGATCGAGGCGGGCGGCCGGGTGCTGTCGTTCATCTCGACCGCCACGACGTTCAACACCCCGATGGATGTGACCGTCTCCGAGCTGGCGGTCGAGACGTTCCTGCCCGCCGACCCGGAGACGGCTGCCGCCCTCCGGGTCATGGGCTGACGGGTGATCACGCCCCGGGCAGGCGGTCCAGGAAGCCCGCGACATGGGCGATCCGGCCGTCCTCGGCGAGGGTGATCACGTCGAAGCCGGCGGCGGGGGCGGACCCGTCGGCGGTGGAGACCAGGTCCCAGGTGAACCGCACCAGGTCGTGGTGCGCGTCCGGCGTGCCGGTGAGCTGGAACGTGAATCCGGGGAACTGCTGGTGGGCGCCGGTGACGGCCGCCGCGATCCCCTCGTGGCCCCTGGCCTCGCCCAGCGGGTCGGTGTAGGTGCCGTCCTCGGTGAACGCCGAGGCGACCGCCTTGGCCAGGTCCTCGGGGGTGGCGGCGTTCCAGGCGGCGAAGTAGCGCTCGACTGCGTCCTCGTGGATGGTCACGGCGGTGTCCTCTCGTCGGTGCCGGCGCACCCGGGCGGTGCGTCCGCGGCAGGACCGGTCGTTCCCCGCCCTGCGTACCGACAGCCTGGCGCAGCCGTCCGGGAGGGTCGATTACCGCTGAGGTAAAGCGCGCACCCGGGCCCGGAGGGTCAGCCGGTCGTGGCGTCCGGGTCCAGGGCGTACAGGCGCGGCAGGTTCACCACGATGGCCTCCTGGGTGCTGCGGGCGATGACGACCACGGCCTCCTCGGTGGGGTCCGGGTTCTCCTCGCGGTGCGGCACGAACGGCGGGACGAAGATGTAGTCGCCGGGCGAGGTGCGCAGCCGTACCTCTTCCGGCTCCTCCCCCGAGTCGTCCAGGAAGACGAACTCCGGGTGTCCGCTGACCACATGGATGGCGGTCTCGGACTCGCCGTGGTGGTGGTCGGAGGAGGAGGTCGCGGGAGCCACGTGGGTCTGGCCCATCCAGAGCTTCTCGGAACCCACCGTCTTCCCGCTGACGGCGCTGAACCGGCGCATGCCGCCGGTCTGCGCCGTGTCCCCGTCGAGTGCGTCGGCGCGGATGTGGTGCAGACGGGTGCGCAGGGGTGCCGCCGCGCGGCCCTCGGCTTCGTGGAGATGCGGGTGGAAGCCTTCTCCGGGGGTCGTCAACGGCTCGCTCATGGCAGGGACGTTAGGTCGGCGCCGAAAAGGATGTCAAGAGGTGTCCATTCCGCTTCACCTGCGGCAATGTTCCCGCAACACGAGGCGCGACGCCGGAGGGGATCGGCCGGAAGAGCCTCGCCCGCGGCCCGTCGCCGGGGCATGATGTGGGCATGCATATCTCCGCGAAGGCGGACTACGCCACGCGCGCCCTTCTGGAGCTCGCGAGTGATCCCGGCCGTCCGCTCTCCTGCGAGGCCATCGCCTCCTCGCAGGAGATTCCGTTCAGGTTCCTGAAATCCGTGGTGGGCGAGCTGCGCCGGGCCGGTCTGGTGCGCAGCCAGCGCGGCTGCGAAGGCGGCTACTGGCTCGGCAGACCCGCCGACGAGATCGCCCTGCTCGACGTCGTACGCGCCGTGGACGGTGAGCTGATCACCCTGCGGGGCCAGCCGCTGACCGGGCTCGACTACCCCGGCCCCGCAGTGGGCCTGCCCGGGGTGTGGAGGAGGGTCGAGTCGGACGCCGCGGCGGTTCTCGGGGCGCTGACCCTGTCGGCGCTGCTGCCCGCCGGGGCGCGCGAACAGCCCTCCGCGATCGGTGCCGCGTGACCGGCGCCCCGGACGCCCCGCCGGTCGAGGTGGTGGAGTACACCGACCCGATGTGCCCCTGGGCCTGGGGGTCGGAGCCCGCCTTCCGCAGGCTGCGGACCGCGCTGGCCGGCCGGGTCCGCTGGCGGCGCGCGTACGCGATCCTCTTCGACGCCGAGGACGACCCGGCGCCCGATCCGGCGGCCGAGACCGCGTACTACGCCGGTTACGTCGAGCGGATCACCTCGCACACCCGCGCGCCACGGGCTGCCCGGCTGAGCCGTGTCGCGGCCAGCTCCTGGCCGTCGTCGCTGGTGGCCGTGGCTGCCGAGGCGCAGGGCGCCGATGTCGCCGAGCGGGTGCTGCGGCGGCTTCGGGAGTCGGTCTTCGTGCGGGGCGAGCCGGCGGACACCCTGGAGGCCGCGGTGGCCGCCGCGCGCGGAGTCCCGGGCCTGGACGAGGACCGGCTGAGGTCCGACGCGGGCTCGCCCGGCGCCCTGGAGCGGGTGCGGGCCGACCGTGCGGAGGCGCGGCGGCCGGTCCCCGAAGTCCTGTCCGTACGCAGCGGATCGCCGCACCCCGGCGCGGCGAAGGAGACCCTCGACGGCGGGTACCGCTATGCGCTGCCGACGCTCCTGCTGCGCGCCGGGCCGGCGTACCGCGCGGTCCCCGGCTGGCGGCCGTACGAGACGTACGCGGCGGCCGTCGAGGAGCTGCGGCCGGGACTGCTGGGCGTCTCGGCGCCGCTCTCCCCGTCCGAGGCGCTGGAGCGCCACGGGAGCCTGACCGAACCGGAGCGCCCTCTGCTGGCGGAGGGGGTGTGGCCGCCGCCCGGTGCGGTCCGGCGGGAGACGGGGAACGGCCCTCTGTGGCTGCATCCTGACGAGGCGTCAGCGCGTCCCACGGCCGGCTGAGTCCCTCCCGTACCGCTCTGAGCTGCGGTTGAGCCCCGTCCCGCTGAATGAGACACCAATGGGTGTCCATTGACAGCCGAGGACGCCTGCCGCCAGGATGAGCCCATGCTCACGACGCACCCCGGTGTGGTGTGCCGCTACGTGGACCTGCGGCGCACCTCCAGCGCGCTCTGTCGCTGACCGCTCACCACCCTCGCTCCACAGGCGCCGCCTGACCTCCGTCGGCAGTACCGGCCGCCCTTCGGCCGGCTGATCCGCGCCTGTGCCCCGCGCCGGCTCCCCGCCTTCCGTCGCGCCCGTTCGTCGCATCCCCGTACGGGGCCGTGAGTTCCTCGACGCCCCCACCGGACCCGCCCCTGCCCTGCCGTGCGCCGACGCCTCGACGACGCATGCCCGCATACGCGACGACGGTTCGTGCGAGTGCCGCGCTCCCCTCCTCACGCTCCCCCGCCTCCTCCTGCCCTTTTCCGGGCCGGACCCCATCAGAGAGAACGAGATGTCCGCACGCCTCACGATCCGCCGCCGACCGGACGCCCGGTCGGCTCGACAGGCGGGCGGCCTGAGGGTCGCTGCCCTCGGGACCGCCTTCGTCGCCCTGCTCGTGCCGGCTCTGAGCGCTTGCGGCGGCAGCGCGTCGTCGTCGGCCGGCAGCGCCACCCTGAAGTGGGCCTCCTCCTACTTCCCGAGCCACTGGGATCCGGTGGTCTCCGGCAGCGGTGCCCAGTTCCGTGAACTCGCCCTCGTCTACAGCTCGTTGACCCGCACCGACGAGGAGGGAAAGGCCGTCCCGGATCTCGCCGAGAGCTGGGAGTACAACGCGAAGGGTGACGGGATCACCTTCCATGTGCGCCCCGGGCTGAAGTTCAGCGACGGGGAGCCGGTCGACGGCGCGGCCGTGAAGTCCGCGATCGAGCGGGCGCAGAAGCAGAAGAACTCCGCGCTCTTCGGCGACCTGACGTCGATCGGGTCGGTGAAGGCCTCCGGTCTCGACGTCACGCTCGACCTCACCCAGGTCGACTACCAGATACCGCAGCTGCTCGGCGAGCGCGTCCTGCAGATCGCCAGCCCCAAGGCCGCCGCGAACCCGGCGAAGCTGGACCAGAACCCCGTCGGTGCCGGGCCGTTCGTCATCGACCAGCTGATCCCGGGGACCAAGGCGGTCCTGCGGAAGAACCCCGACTACTGGGACGCGAAGAACATCCACATCGACGACGTCGAGCTGGTTTCCGCCCCCGACGCCTCCACCGTCGTCTCCGGGCTCCAGACCGGGGTCTACAACTTCGCCGACCTCGACCCGAGCCAGGCCTCCGCCGCGGAGAAGGCGGGCCTGGACGTGTTCTCCCAGCCCGGCTTCAACGCCTCCAACATCAGCCTGAACGTCAACAAGGCGCCGTTCGACGACGACAGGGTCGTCGACGCCCTCCGGTACGCGGTCAACCGCAAGGAGTTCGTGGACAAGCTGACGTTCGGTCATGGCGAGTCCACGGACCAGCCCTTCCCCAAGGGCTATGTGGCGTACGACGCGAAGTCGGAGAACGCCTACCCCTACGACCCGGCGAAGTCGAAGAAGCTCCTGGCCGAGGCCGGTCACCGGCCCGGCGACCTCAAGCTGAACCTGGTCATCCCGGCGGAGGACCCGCAGGCGGAGATCGTCCAGTCGCAGCTGGCGGCCGTGGGCATCAAGGTCACCATCAAGATCGACAAGAACTGGGCCACGCCGTTCTTCGCCAAGGACCTGGCCTTCTCGCTGTACTCGACGACGGGCCGCGACTCGGCGGTGCAGACGCTCACCGCCCACTTCGGCCCGAACGGCCCGCTGAACCTGAGCACCCCGTACGAGCCGGACGGCTTCAAGGAGGCCGTCGCCAAGGTCCGTCAGACGCCTCTGGACGCACCCGACTACGCGCAGGTGCTCCAGGCCGCGACGCGTGCGGGTCTGGAGAGCAAGGCGCTGATCTTCACCTTCTCCTCGCCCAACCTCTTCGCCAAGAGCAAGACCCTCTCCGACCTGCCGAAGAACCCCGCCCACATCGACTGGACCGGCGTGAAGATCGCCGGCTCCTGACCCGTCCATCCACTGCAGAGAGGGGGCAGACCCATGACGACGACCACGCCGGAGGCCACTCCTGACCGGCGCCGCAGGGTCGCCACGGCCAGGGCGCGGCATGCGGCGGGGCGGGTGGCGGCCGCCCTGGGCCGCTCGGTCGCGATCTTCGTACCGGTGTTCCTGGTGGCGACCTTCGTGACGTTCGCCCTGCGTTCCATGAGCGGCCTCAGCCCGGCGCGTATCCAGCTGGGTGAGGAGGCGACCCCGGAGGCGATCCGGCGCATCGAGGCCGAGTGGGGGCTCGACCAGCCGTTCCTGACCCAGTACTGGAACTGGTTCACGGATGTCCTGCACGGGCAGCTCGGCACCAGCTGGGTCAACGGGGCCGACATCTCCACGCTGATCGGCCTCGGCCTGGGGGTGAGCCTCTCCGTCGCGGTCTTCGCCCTGGTCATCGGTGTGGTCGTCGGCTTCCTCCTCGGCACGGTGGCGGCGCTGCGGCGCACCACCCTCGTCGACCGGGCGATCACGGGGTTCGTCACCGTGATCTCGGTGATGCCGGCCTTCGTCGTCGGCATCGTGCTGGTGGCCGTCCTCGCGGTGGGGCTCGGTCTGTTCCCGTCGGCCGGCTACATCCCGGCCGAGCAGGGCGTGGGCCCCTGGCTGGCCCACATCACGCTGCCCGCGCTCGCGCTGAGCTTCGACGTCATCGCCGACGTCGCCCGCCAGTTGCGGGCCGGCCTCGTCGCGGCGTACGGCGAGAACTACGTGACGGGGGCGGTGGTCCGGGGCCTGAGCCCACGGCGGATCTTCTTCGCCCATGTCCTGCGCAACGGCCTCGGGCCGGCCCTCGCCACGATGGGCCAGAAGTTCCCGGCGCTGGTCGGTGCCTCCGTGGTCACGGAGTGGATCTTCGGTCTCCAGGGCTTCGGGCGGTTCGCCAACGACTCGGCCCAGGCCGGCGACGTACCGGCGGTGCAGGGCGTGCTCGTGGTGTCGATCGTGCTGGTCGTCTCCTTCAACCTGATCATCAACCTGGTGCTGGCGCGTGTGATGCCGGCATCCCAGCGGGGGGTATGACGATGGTGCGCCGCGTCCTCTCACTCACATCCGGCCGGATCGCCGTGGTCATCCTCGTGCTGGTCGCGCTGCTCGCCCTCTGCGGTCCGTGGCTCGCCCCGCAGGATCCCCTGGCGACCAGCGACAACACCCTCGCGTCGGCCTCGGGCGCTCACTGGCTGGGGACGGACTACCTGGGCCGTGACGTGTTCAGCCGGCTCCTGGACGGTTCGCGGATCAGCGTGCTCGGTTCGCTGGAGGTCGCGCTGATGGCTCTCGTCGTCGGTGCGGTCCCCGGGATCCTGTCGGTCTACTCGGGCCGGGCCTTCGAGTGGCTGACCCTCCGGCTGGCCGACACCCTGGTCGCCCTGCCGTTCCTGCTGTTCGCCATCGCCGTGATCGCGCTCCTCGGCAACGGCATCACGCAGGCCATGCTCGTCACGGGCGCACTGGTCTCCCCGCTCTTCTACCGGGTGTCCCGGGCCGCCACGCTGGCCGTGGCCCGCTCGCCGTACGTGGAGGCCGCGATCGTCTCCGGGGCCTCGGTCGGCTGGATCGTACGCCGCCATGTCTGGGTCAAGGTGCTGCCACCGATCGCGGTGGCGCTCGCGCAGACCATCGGCGTGGGCTTCGTCATCGTCTCCAGCCTGACCTTCCTCGGGATCGGCGTACAGCCTCCGGCTCCCACCTGGGGCGGGCTGCTCGCCTCCGACCTGGGCTACCTCAGCCACCAGCCCTGGGCCCCGGTGGCGCCCGCCCTGCTGATCATGGTCACCGTCTGGGCGTGCAACCTGCTCGCCGACGCCATCCGCGACGTCTCCGGTGAGGCGGGCCGCGCGCTGGTCGACCGGCGCAGGGCCCGGTCCCGTACGAGCACGTCCGCCCCCGTCCCCGTGGGAGGTTCACGATGAGGACCCTGTCCCGGAACACCGCCGCCGGCAGCGCCCCCCAGCACGCTCCGGCCGCCCCCGCCGCTCCCCCGGTCATCGCCGTACGCGACGTACGCATCAGCGACCGGGTCACCGACCGGGAGATCGTGCACGGCGTCGGCTTCGAGCTCACCCCGGGCAAGGCGGTCGGCATCGTCGGCGAGTCCGGCAGCGGCAAGACGCTCACCTGCCGGGCGGTGCTCGGCATCCTGCCCCCGCACTTCGAGGTCTCCGGCGGATCCGTCGAGATCGACGGCACCGACATCGCGACGCTGACGCCCCGGCAGTGGACCGCCCTGCGCGGCACCACGGTCGGCGCCGTCTTCCAGGACCCGGCCTCCTACCTCAACCCGTCGATCCGGGTCGGTGCCCAGATCGCCGAGGTCATCCGGGTCAAGAAGGGCGTGAAGCGGCGCGAGGCGCGCCGGCAAGCACTGGAACTCCTCCGCGCGGTACGGCTGCGGGACCCGGAGCTGGTCTACGGCCAGTACACCTACGAGCTGTCGGGGGGCATGCTCCAGCGCGTCCTGATCGCGGCGGCGATCGCCGTCGAGCCCCGGGCCCTCATCGCCGACGAGGCCACCACCGCCCTCGACGTCACGGTCCAGGCCGAGATCCTCGACCTGCTGGCCGAACTGCGCGAGCGCACCGGCCTGGCGCTCGTCGTCGTCTCCCACGACCTGGCCGTCGTCGCCCAGTTGTGCGACGAGGTGCTGGTGATGCGGCAGGGCGAGGTGGTGGAGCAGGGCCCGACGCACTCGGTGCTGCACGACCCGCAGCACGCGTACACCCGGCTGCTCATGGCCGAGCACGAGCAGTACGGCCTCGACAAGTTCCTCACCCCGAAGGAGGCGTCATGACCACCGCGTCGCCCGAAGCGAGGCCCGCCGGCAAGGAGGCCGGGGCTCCGGCCCCGGTGCTGGCCGTCGAGGGCCTGGAGGTCCGTTACGGCCGGGGCCGCCGGGGCCGGAGCGCGCTGCGGGACGTCTCGCTGAGCGTGGCGCCCGGGGAGACCGTGGGCGTCATCGGCGAGACGGGCTCGGGGAAGTCCACGCTGGCCCGCGCCGTGCTCGGCCTCGTACGCGCGTCGGCCGGCTCGATCCGGGTCGGTGGCGAGGAGGTCACCGGGTACGGCAACCGCCGGTGGCGCGCCCTGCGCCGCCGGGGCATCGTCCAGTACGTCTTCCAGGACCCGCTGCGCAGCCTCGACCCGGACCTCACCATCGAGGACTCCCTGATCGAACCCCTCCTCATCCAGGGCGTGGAGCGCACGGAGGCGGTGGACCGGGCCCGGGCGTTCCTGGACCGGGTCCACCTCTCCGCGGAGCTGCTCGGGCGGCTGCCGGGCGAGCTCTCGGGCGGCCAGCGCCAGCGCGTCGCCGTGGCCCGCGCCCTGGTCACGGAGCCCGCCCTGGTCATCCTCGACGAGCCGGTCAGCGCCCTGGACTCCGCCAACCGCGTCCAGGTCCTGGAGATCCTCAAGGAGCTCCGCGCCGCCGGGACGTCCCTCGTCTTCATCTCGCACGACCTCGGCTCCATCGCCGGGACCGCCGACCGCATCGCCGTGCTCTACCGGGGGGAGCTCGTCGAGGTGGGCGCCGCCCGTGACGTCATCAACCACCCGCGGCACGTGTACACGCGCCTGCTCGTCGGTTCCGCGCCGACGCTGCACGCGCGGACCGCCGACCGCTCCGAGCGGGAGGCCCTGCGCGCCCGGCTGGCCGGCTGACGGCCCGGCGCCCGCCCGTCCCCCCCGCACCACTGAGAGGAACACCCATGTCCCGCAGGATCCATCTCGCACTGCACCCTTACGGCGTCGGCGGCCCCGGCCAGCACGGCCTCTGGAAGGACCCGCTCGTCGCGAAGAACGCCAGCATCGACGTCAACTACTACATCGAGCAGGCCAAGGCCGCCGAACACGCCCTCTTCGACGCGCTGTTCGTCGTCGACAGCCAGTTCATCAACTCGACCTACCCGTCGCACTACCTGAACCGGCTGGAGCCGCTGACCCTGCTCTCCGCCGTCGCCACCCACACCAAGCACCTCGGTCTGGTCGGCACGGCGAGCTCCACGTACAACTCGCCGTTCAACCTGGCCCGCCGGTTCGCCTCCCTCGACCACATCAGCGCAGGGCGCGCCGGGTGGAACGTGGTGACCAGCTTCGACACCGGTACGTCGAGGAACTACGGGCTCGACGAACACCTCGACTACACCACCCGCTACGGCCGTGCCCTGGAGTCCGTCCAGGTCGCCCAGGGGCTGTGGGACTCCTACGAGGACGACGCCTTCCCGGCCGACGTGGAGCGGGGTGTCTTCCTCGACCCGTCCAGGCTGCACGCGCTGGACCACGCCGGGGAGCACTTCAAGGTCGCCGGGCCGCTGAACATCTCGCGCTCGCCGCAGGGGCAGCCGGTCATCTTCCAGGCCGGGGTCTCCGAGGAGGGCCGCGACCTCGCCGCGCGCGTCGCCGAGGGGATCTACGCACCGGGCGGCACGCTGGAGTCGGCGCAGGAGTACTACGCGGACATCAAGAAGCGCACCGCCGCCTACGGGCGCGACCCCGAGCACATCAAGGTCTTCATCCACGGCGGCCCGATCGTCGGCGCCACCGACGAGGAGGCGCGTCGCCGGGAGCGGGAGATCTTCGAGGAGGACAACGACTTCGCGAGCAACCTCGCGCTGCTGGGCCGGTCCTTCGGCGCGTACGACTTCAGCGTGCACGACCTGGACGCACCGTTCCCGGACGTCGCCCACCTCGCCGAGAAGGGCGGCCGCACGGGCGCCGGGAAGATCATCGAGCGCGCGACGGCCGAGGGCCTGACGCTGCGTCAAGTAGCCGAATCCGTCAACGCGTTCCGGCGCTCCCCGTTCGTCGGGGCGCCGGAGACCGTCGCCGACACCATCGAGAAGTGGTACGACGCCGGCACCCTGGACGGCATCAACCTGGCCTTCCGGAACAACGACGACCTCGGCCGCTTCGTCGACGGCGTGGTGCCGCTCCTCCAGAAGCGCGGCCTGTTCCGGACCGAGTACGAGGCCGACACCCTGCGCGGCAACCTCGGGCTGCCCGTCCCGGAGAACCGCCACACCGTCGCGCGCCGGTCCGTGAACGACTGATGCGGGCCACGAACCCCTCCACCGGCCCCCACCCGCACCCGCGTTCGCATCCGTATACGCAGGAGTCCTGAGATGACCGAGTACACCGACTTCCACGCCCCCGAGGGCCTCCGCACCCGAGGCACCGTCCTCGTGGTGCCCGGCCGGGGCGAGACCCGGGCGACCTACACCCGGCTCGGCAGGCGGCTGGCCGCCGACGCCTACCGCGTCCGCGTCGTCGGCGCCCCCGATCTCGACGCGGACGGCCTGAGCGGCGCGCTGACCCGCTTCGGCGACCGGCTCGCGGCCGCCGCCGAGGACGCGGCCGGTGGCGAGGACGGGCTCGTCCGGCCCCTGGTCCTGGTGGGGGCGGACACCGGTGCCGCCGCCGTCGCCGCCCTCCTCGGCCGGAAGGACGCGCCGTCGGCCGTGCTGCCGGACGCCGTCGTCCTCGCGGGGATCCCCGGCACCGCCGCCGGCCCCGTCGGCGACTGGGAGGACGAGCTCGACGTGCGTACCGCCTGCCCCGCCCACCGGGGCACGCTCACCGGGGACACCGGGATCCGGCGCGGCGCGCTCGACGAGGCGGTGCCGGAGGCGCTGCTCACGGCGGCGTACGGCGGTGACATCGACGTCCCGGTGCTGCTCCTGACCGGCGACGCCGATCCGCTCGCGGACCGGGAGGCACTCGTCCGTACGGCGAAGTCGCTGCCGCGTGCCCGGCTCTCGGTGGTGCGGGACGCGCACCACGACGTCCTCAACGACATGCAGCACCGCTCGGTGGCCGCGGAGGTCGTCACCTTCCTGGAGACCCTGCGCAACGAGCTGGTGCCGGTCGTCACGGTCGATTCGAGCGCCTGGTGACCACCGCCCCTCCCGACGCCTCCGGTATGTCCACCCCGTAGAGAAAGGTCCCCCATGGCAACCATCCTGTCCGTCTCCGGCAGTCCCTCCGCCACCTCCCGCACCGCCCGGCTCCTGCGCCATCTGGACGACCGGCTCCGGCAGCAGGGCCACGACGTGACGCCGCTGGACGTACGCACCCTGCCCGCGGAGGCGCTGCTCGGCGCCGACTTCCGGCACCCGGCCGTCGTCGAGGCCACCGCCCTGTTCGAGGCGGCCGACGGCGTGGTCATAGGCACCCCGGTCTACAAGGCCGCCTACTCGGGGCTGCTGAAGACGCTGCTGGACCTGCTCCCGCAGTTCGCGCTGACCGGCAAGACCGTGCTTCCGCTGGCCACCGGGGGCAGCACGGCCCATGTGCTGGCGATCGACTACGCGCTGCGCCCGGTGCTCAGCTCGATGGGCGCGGCGCACATCGTCCCGGGCTGGTTCACGCTCGACAAGGACATCACCGCGGGCGAGGACGGCACCCTGACCGTCGCACCCGGGACGGCCGAGGCGCTCGCCCAGGTGACCGACGCCTTCTCCCGGGCGCTCGGCGGACGTACGGCGGTGCTGGCGGCCGCGGGCTGAACGGCTCCGCCGGTCACCGCGCCGTCAGACGCCGCCACACCGCCTTGGCCGCGTGGTGTCCCGACATGCCGTGCACGCCCGGGCCGGGCGGGGTGGCCGACGAGCAGAGGAAGACCGCCGGGTGCGTGGTGGCGTAGGGCACGCGGGCGAGCTTGGGGCGGAGCACCGTCTGGAGGCCGGTGAACGCGCCGGTGGCGATGTCCCCGCCGACGTAGTTGGCGTTGCGCCGGGCGAGGGTGGGCGGTCCGGCGACCGCGCGGGCCAGGACGAGGTCGCGGAACCCGGGCGCGAACCGCTCCAGTTGGCGCTCGATGATGTCGGTGGCGTCGCCCTCCCAGCCGGACGGGACATGCCCGTACACCCAGAAGACATGGCGTCCCTCGGGGGCGCGGGTCGGGTCGACGAGGCTGGGCTGCGCGGTGATCAGGAAGGGGACGCTCGGGGGGCGGCCGGCCACGGCGGCGCGCAGGGCCGCGTCGATCTCGGCGGCGGAGGGGCCGACATGGACGGTGCCGGCGCGCCGGGCGTCCTCGGACGTCCAGGGGACGGGGCCCGAGAGCGCGTAATCGATCTTGAAGCAGGAGGGGCCGTACCGGTAGTGGTCGTAGGCGCTGCCGAGTCCCGCGATCCTGGCGAGCGCGGTCGGCGAGGTGTCGAAGACGTACGCCCGTGCGGGTGGCAGTTCGTCCAGGCGCCTGACCTCGACGCCCGTGCGGATGGTGCCGCCCTGTTCCCGCAGGAAGGCCGCGAGGGCGTCGGAGATGGCCTGCGAGCCGCCGCGCGGCACCGGCCAGCCGTTCTCGTGCGCCGCGAGCGCGAAGAGCAGGGCGATCCCGCCGGTCGCGATGCCGCTGGCGGGGGCGATGGCGTGCCCGGCGAGGCCCGCGATCAGCCCGCGCGCCTTCTCCCCCCGGAAGCGGCGGGAGAGCAGCGTGGCCGGCTGGGCCGCGTCGAGCCCGAAGCGCGCCCAGCGGTACGGATCCTTGGGCAGGCCGTCCCAGGGGGTGCGCAGGAAGTCCTGGGCCAGGGTGTCCCAGTGGCCGGTGTACGGGGCGACCAGCCGGCGGTAGGCTCCGGCGTCCTCCGAGCCCAGCGACATGGCGGTCTCGCCGACGGACGCGGTGAGCACCGCGGCCGATCCGTCCGGGAAGGGGTGGGCCAGCGAGAGGGGGGCCTGAAGCCATTCGAGGCCGTGCCGGGCGAGCGGCATGGCCTGGAACGCCGGGGATCCGATGCCCAGGGGGTGCACGGCGGAGCAGGGGTCGTGGTGGAAGCCGGGAAGGGTCAGCTCCTCGGTGCGGGCACCGCCCCCGACGGTGTCCCCCGCCTCGAACACCTCTACGGCGAATCCTCGGCGCGCGAGCTCGACGGCGGCTGTCAGCCCGTTCGGGCCCGCCCCCACGACGACGGCATCCAGCATCGATGGCACCTTCGGACTCCTTCGTCAGCCGATGGCCAGGGCACCCAGGATATTCATGTACGCCGACAACGGGCCCCCGGGTAGCCTCCCGCTCGATGACACCCGCACACGCACCCTCCCCCTCCGTCGCCGCGATGGCCTCCCGGCTCGCCCGGCTGCCCGGCATCGAGGCCGTCGCCCTGGGCGGCAGCCGGGCCCGCGGCACCCACCGCCCCGATTCCGACTGGGATCTGGGCGTCTACTACCGGGGCGCCCCCGACCTGGACGCGCTGACCGCACTGGCGTCCGACGTCCAGGGGGCGCCGGCCGAGGTGGCGGGGCCCGGCGGGTGGGGCCCCTGGGTGAACGGCGGTGCGTGGCTGACGGTGGACGGCGTCGCGGTCGACTGGATCCTGCGCGATCTGGACCGGGTGGAGTCGGTGTGGTCGGACTGCCGTGAGGGCCGTTACGAGGTGGGGATCCAGCCCGGCCACCCACTGGGCTTCTGGTCCCCCTGTTACGTGGGTGAGGTCGCCCTCGGCCGGGTGCTGGAGGACCCGCGCGGCGACCTGGCGTCCCTTCAGGAAGCGGTACGCGCCTACCCCGAGCCGCTGCGCCGGGCGCTGACCGGTGCGGTGTGGGAGGCGGACTTCTCCGTTGCCTCCGCCCGTAAGTCCGCCCCGTCGGGGGACACGCTCCATGTGTCCCTCTGCCTGGCGAGGGCCTTCGGGGTGCTGGCGCAGGCGCTGCACGCCCACCACCGTGTCTGGTGCCTGAACGAAAAGGGGGCGCTCGCCTCCGCCGCCGCTCTGCCGGGCACCCCCGCGGACTTCGGGGCCCGAATCTCGAAGGCCCTGCGGGGCCTGGACGCGGCCGCCGTGGAGACCGCTGCGGAGGTCGTACGGGACGTCCGGGCGGTGCTGGACCGCGGGGCGCCGGCGGACGGCCAGGACGGGGTACACCCGGACGGGTGAACGGCCGGAATGCGTGGTGGGTGCAACCGTTCGGCGGCCGGAAGCGTCTGCCCTACAGGTAAGTGATGTGCCGGAGACGGCATTCACAGCACGCCACGACGAGGGAACTTCTATGACTCACACTCTTCCCGGCCGCCGTCTTTCGCGCGCCGCGGTCGGTGTACTGGCCGCCGCCACGCTGACCGGGCTCGCCTCCCTGCCCGCGGTCGCGGTGGCGGCGGAGCCGGACCTCGGGATCGGGCAGCTGGCGCCGATCACGGGTGCGCAGCCGGGCAGCGGCGTCGACGTGCCGTTCTCGGTGCTGAACAAGGGCACCGAGGAGGTCGGGAAGGTGTGGGTGTCCTACACCGTCACCTCGGGCCTGGCCGCGGCGGACTCGTACGGGAACTGCATGTACTCGACCGAGTCGTCCGCCGACGAGGAACCGGAGAAGGCCGTCGCGGTGTGCGCCGTCGACCAGCCGCTGAAGCCCGGGGTCCTCTATGTGCCGGAGCAGCCGATCGGCCTGAAGGCGCAGGACAGCGCGCTGTACGACAAGGTCCGCGTGAGCGTCGACTCGACGGAGCCCGGACCGTCCGACAACGGCGGGTCCGACCCCGTGCCCGGCACGGGCGGTCCGCTGAAGCTGGTCGAGAAGGGCCCGGCGACGGATGCCGACCGGGCGAGCCACGGCGAGGCGTCCAGCTCCGCGGACGTGACCGCCGTCAACACGGCCGACTTCGCGCTGACCGGCGCCCGGCTGAAGGGCGAGGTCGGCGACAAGGTCACCGCGTCGGTGAAGTTCGTCAACGACGGCCCGGCGTGGGTCTACCGCGAGCTGGGTCAGGGCGCCGCGACCGTCGACGTCCGGATACCGCCGGGAACGTCGGTCGTGAAGGCGCACGACTTCTGCAGCCCGGTCACCAAGACCCACTACACCTGCGGGACCTCGCAGTCGTGGGTGAACCCGGGGCGTGGCGAGACGTACCCGTTCGTCCTGCGGATCGACAAGGCCGTCGAGGGTGCGACCGGGAAGGTCTCCTTCACCGGGGCGGACAGGCCGTTCGACAAGAACGCCGCCAACGACACCGCCGACCTCGTCGTCGACGCCGGTGCGGGCACGACGGGCGGCTCCTCGACCGGGGGTTCGACGTCCGGCGGCGCCTCGACCGGGGGCTCCACGACGGGCGGTTCCTCGACGGCCGGTTCCACCACCGGGGGTTCCGCGTCCGGCGGCTCCACCACCGGCGGCGGCGCGGCCCCTCAGACGGCGACGGGCGGCAACCTGGCGGCGACCGGCTCCAGCTCCTCCCTCCCCCTGGTGGGCGCCTCGGCGGCGGCCCTGGTCGCGGGCGGCGGGATCTTCTACGCGGTCCGGAGGCGCGCGGCAGCCGTCAAGTAGAGAACGTACGAAGCGAGTTGTGGCCGGTACGGGACATCCGTACCGGCCACAGCCGTTCGTCGCCTCAGCCCTCGCCGCCGGCCCTCAGCGCCTCAAGGATCCTCCCGGCCGTGGCCTCGTCCCTGGCCGCGGTGAACGGCAGATCGTTTCCGCCGGTGATGCGGTACGGGGCTCCGGAGAGCGTCGACTGGGCGCCGCCCGCCTCGGTGACCAGGAGCAGCCCCGCCGCATGGTCCCAGGCGAACTCCCAGTTGAAGGCGACGGCGTCGGAGGCGCCGCAGGCGACGGCCAGGTATTCCAGGCCCGCCGATCCGCACGCGCGGGCGTCGATGCCGTCGGTCCGCAGTCCGAGCAGGGCGCGCTTCTGTGCGTCGGAGGTGTAGTCGGGGTGCGACATGGCCACCTTGAGGACGGCGCCGGGCGCGGGCGAACCGCTGTGCACCGTGGTGCCGTTGAGCGTGGCGCCCCGGCCGCGCACGGCGACGGCCAGTTCGTCCAGGACGGGGGCGTACGTCCACGAGGCGTACACCTCGCCGTGCAGCGCGAGGGCCACCAGGGTGCAGAAGCCGGGTTCGCCGTGGACGAACTGCCGGGTGCCGTCCACCGGGTCGACGATCCACACGGGGGCGTCGCCGCCGAGCGCGTCGTAGACGGCGGGGTCGGCGTGGACGGCCTCCTCGCCGACGACCACCGAACCGGGCAGCAGCCGGGTCAGGGCGTCGGTGAGGTACTCCTCGGCCAGCCGGTCCGCGGCGGTGACCAGGTCGTGCGGGCCGCTCTTCTCGACGATCTCGTGGGCGGCCAGCTGCCGGTAGCGCGGCAGGATCTCGGCGGCGGCCGCCGCGCGCACCACGGCTTCCACCTCGGCCAGCTGTCCGGCTTCCCCGGCGGTCCCGTACACGAAGTCATCGATCATGACTCCAGCTAAGCACGGTCCGCCGGGGGCCTTCCGGGCAGGAGGGGAGGAGGTCAGCGGCCGACCGCGTACCCCTGCATCCCGCGCGGATTGGCGGCGGCGGACAGGACGCCGGTCTCCGGGTCCCTGGCGACGGCGCACATCCGGCCCTCGGACCATGGGTCGCCGACGGTCACGTCGTGGCCCCGGCGCCGCAGTTCCTCGACGACCTCCGGGTCCATGCCCTCCTCGACGGTGACGCTGCCCGGGCGCATCCCGCGCGGGAAGAAGGAGCCGGGGAAGCTGTCGTTGTGCCAGTTCGGGGCGTCGATGGCGCCCTGGAGGTCGAGACCGCCGCGGACCCGGGCGCGCAGCGCCACGGCGAGGAAGAAGTGCAGCTGCCACTGGTCCTGCTGGTCGCCGCCGGGGGTGCCGAACGCCATGACGGGCACGCCGTCGCGCAGGGCGAGGGACGGCGTCAGGGTGGTGCGCGGGCGCCGTCCGGGGGTCAGGGTGTTCGGCAGGCCCTCGTCGAGCCAGGCCATCTGGAGCCGGGTGCCGAGCGGGAAGCCCAGCTCGGGCACGACCGGGTTGGACTGGAGCCAGCCGCCGCTGGGCGTCGCGGCGACCATGTTGCCCCAGCGGTCGACGATGTCGAGGTGGCAGGTGTCGCCGCGGGTCGAGCCGTCCTTGGCGACGGACGGCTCGCCCACGCGGTCGGCGGTGACCGTCGGCTCGCCCGCGCCCTCCTTGGCGACCGTGGGCTCCCCGGCGCCGGCCACCGGGATGCCCATCGCGTCGAAGCCGGACTCCCCGGCGGCGACGGCGTGGGCGTGCGCGCTGAGGACCGGGGTGCGGCCCCCGGGGCTGCCGGGGCGCAGCTCCAGGGAGGCGGTGTCCTCGATCAGGGCGCGGCGCTCGTCGTTGTACGCGTCGGAGAGCAGCGTGCCGAGCGGGACGTCGGTGGCGTCGCCGTACCAGGCCTCGCGGTCGGCCATCGCGAGCTTGCAGCCCTCGACGAGCAGGTGGACGTAGTCGGCGGAGCCGTAGGCGGGGAGCTCGGGCGGGAGGAGGGCGAGCTGCTGGAGGAAGGCGGGGCCCTGGCTCCAGCCCCCCGCCTTGGCCAGCGTCCAGCCGTTCCAGTCGTACGTGGCGGGCGCCTCGTACGTGGCGGACCAGCCCGCCAGGTCGGCGGCGGTGAGGGTGCCGGTGTGGCGGGTCCCGCTGGTGTCCATGGTGGGCACGGCGGCCTGGCGGACCAGTGCCTCGGCGATGAAGCCGGTGCTCCAGACGGCGCGGGCGGCCTCTATCTGGGCGACGCGGTCCTCGCCGCCCTTCTCCTCGGCCTCGGCGACGAGGCGGCGCCAGGTGGCGGCGAGGGCCGGGTTGCGGAACAGCTTGCCGGGCTCGGGGGCCTTGCCGCCGGGCAGGTAGACCTCGGCGGAGGTCGGCCACTCGGTCTCGAAGAGCTCGCGGACGGTCTCCACGGTCTGGCCGACGCGCTCGACGGGGGCGTGGCCGTCCTCGGCGTATCCGATGGCGTAGCGCAGGACCTCGGCGAGGGTCTTCGTGCCGTGGTCGCGCAGCAGCAGCATCCAGGCGTCGAAGGCGCCGGGTACGGCGGCGGCGAGCGGGCCGGTGCCGGGGACCAGGTCGAGGCCGAGCGAGCGGTAGTGCGCGGCGGAGGCGCCTGCGGGGGCGGGGCCCTGGCCGCACAGCACCCGCACCTCGCCGTCCTTGGGCGCGAGGATCATCGGGACCTCGCCGGCCGGGCCGTTGAGGTGCGGCTCGACGACGTGCAGGACGAAGCCGGCGGCGACGGCCGCGTCGTAGGCGTTGCCGCCGTCCTCCAGGACGGCCATCGCGGACTGCGAGGCGAGCCAGTGGGTGGAGGACACCATGCCGAAGGTGCCCTGGAGGGTGGGGCGGGTGGTGAACACGGGTGTGGCTCCTTGCTGCGGCGTGCGGAAGTTCTGTGGTGCCTTGCGGATCGTACGTACGGGGCACGGGCCCCGGACAGGGCAGGTCAGACGGCGGCGGCGTCCGGGGCGGTGCCGTCGTCGGTCACGAGGTGGCAGGAGACCTGCCGGCCGCCGGGGATCTCGCGCAGGGCGGGGATCTCGGTGCGGCACCGGTCGACGGCGAGCGGGCAGCGGGTGTGGAAGCGGCAGCCGGGCGGAGGGTCGAGGGGGCTGGGGAGTTCGCCGTGCAGCACGATGCGTTCGCGGGAGCGCTGGGCGACCGGGTCGGGGACCGGGGCGGCGGAGAGCAGGGCCTGGGTGTAGGGGTGCTTGGGGGCGGCGAACAGCTCGGCCGTCGGGGCCTGTTCGACGATCTGCCCGAGGTACATCACGGCGATCCGGTCGGCGAGGAACTCTACGGCGGCCAGGTCGTGGGTGATGAACAGGCAGCCGAAGCCCCGGTCGCGCTGGAGGTCGGCCAGCAGGTTGAGCACGGACGCCTGGACGGAGACGTCGAGCGCCGAGGTGGGTTCGTCGGCGACGACCAGGTCGGGGTCGCAGGACAGGGCGCGGGCGATCGAGATGCGCTGGCGCTGCCCGCCGGACAGCTCATGGGGGTGCCGGTCGGCGTGCTCGGGGCGCAGCCCGACCTGGCCGAGCAGCTGCTCGACCCGTTCCCGTACGGCCGCTCCACGGGCGCGGCGGTGCAGCCGGATGGGCTCGGCGATGATCTGGCCGACGGTCATGCGCGGGTCCAGCGAGGACGAGGGGTCCTGGAAGACCAGGTGGAAGTCCTTGCGCAGGGGGCGCAGCGCGCGGCGGGAGAGGTGGCTGACGTCGGTGCCGTTGATGTGGACGGTGCCGGCGGTGGGTTCGTCGAGGCGTACGGCGCACCGGCCGACGGTCGACTTGCCGCTGCCGGACTCCCCGACGAGGCCCACGACTTCGCCGCGGCCGATGGTGATCGAGACCCCGTCGACGGCCCGGACGGTTCCGCCGCCGGAGGCGCCGAAGTGGCGTTCCATGCCGCTGATCTCCAGCACCGGTGGCAGCGTGGTGTCGGCGTCCCGCGGTGCGGGGACGGTCTGTGCGGTGGTCACTTTCCGGCCTCCTGGGCTGCGGCGCTGGTTCCGGGACCGGTCCCGGTGTCGGTGCCGCTGCCGGTCCCGCCGTCGGCATCGGCTTGCGTCTCGGCGTCTGTTTGCGCCTCGGCATCTGCTTGCGTCTCGGCGTACGGGTGCCAGCAGGCGGCCCGGTGCGAGGCGTCCGCTCCTGCCTCCCGCTCCACGGCGCGGAGGCCGGGGCGGCTGCCCGTGCAGGTGTCGTCGGCACGGGAGCAGCGGGGTGCGAACGTACAGGCGTCGGGCTGGCTGTCCAGGCTGGGTACCAGGCCCGGGATCTCGGGCAGCCGTCGCTTGCCCTCGCCGCCGGGCCGGAGCACGGCGCCGAGCAGTCCGCGGGTGTACGGGTGCCGGCCGGCGGCGAACAGGTCGTGCACCGGGGCCTGTTCGACGGCGCGCCCGGCGTACATCACGAGCACCCGGTCGGCCGCGTCGGCGACGACCCCGAGGTCGTGGGTGACCAGGACGATGGCGGTGCCGAGGCGTTCGCGCAGGGACTGGAGGACTTCGAGGATGCCGGCCTGCACGGTGACGTCCAGGGCGGTCGTCGGCTCGTCTGCGATGAGGACGGCCGGGTCGCAGGCCACCGCGATGGCGATCATGACGCGCTGGCGCATGCCTCCGGAGAGCTGGTGCGGGTACTCGTCGATCCGGCGGGCGGGCGCCGGGATCCCGACGAGTTCGAGGAGCTCCACGGCGCGGGCCTTGGCCTCCTTACGGCTGAGCCCCTGGTGCCTGCGCAGCACCTCGCCGATCTGCCGGCCGATGGTGAGGACCGGGTTCAGCGAGGTCATCGGCTCCTGGAAGATCATCGCGATGTCCTTGCCGCGGACCTTCTGGAGTTCCTTCTCCGGCGCGCCGACCAGCTCGCGTCCGCCGAGCCTGATCGAGCCGCCGATCCGGGCGGTCGGCGGGAGCAGGCCCATCGCCGCCATTGAGGTGACGGACTTCCCGCAGCCCGACTCCCCCACCACGGCGAGGACCTCGCCGGGGGCCACGTCGTAGGAGACGCCGTCGACCGCGTGCACGGTGCGGGTGTCGGAGTGGAAGGAGACCGACAGGTCGCGCACGCTCAGCGCGGGTTCGGCCGGCGTCTTCCGTACGGGTTCGAGGACGGTCTCGGTCATCGGGTGGCTCCTCGGGGGTCCAGGACGTCGCGCAGGCCGTCGCCGAGCAGGTTGAAGGCCAGCGTCGCCGCGACGATCGCGAGGCCGGGGAAGACGGCGAGCCAGGGGGCGGGCGCCAGGAAGGACTGGGCGCCGGAGAGCATCACGCCGAGCGAGGGGGCGGGCGGCTGGACGCCGAGGCCGAGGAAGCTCAGCAGCGCCTCGCCGATGATCGCGGCGGGGATGCCCACGGTCGCCTGGACGATGAGGGCGGAGGTGGCGTTGGGGAGGATGTGCCGGAAGAGGACGGTGCCGTCGCCGCCCCCGTTGGCCACGGCCGCGGCGACGTAGTCGACGTGCTTGAGCCGCAGGGTCTCGGCGCGGGTGATCCGGATGACGGCGGGGATCTGCGAGATGCCGATGGCGATGGTCGCGTTGGTGAGCGACGGGCCGAGGATCGCGGCGAGCCCGACGGCGAGCACCAGGAAGGGGAACGCCAGCATGGTGTCGGTGAGCCGGGACACCGCGGTGTCCGCGAACCGGCCGTAGTACCCGGCGAGCAGCCCCAGCGGTACGCCGACGAGGAAGGCCAGCACCACGGCGACGAGCCCGACCTGCATGGACGCGCGGGCGCCGTGGACGATGCGGGAGAGCTGGTCGCGCCCGAGGTCGTCCGTGCCCAGCCAGTGCGCGGCACTCGGCTCGGCCAGTACGTTGCCGAAGTCGGGCTGCGACGGGTCGTACGGGGCGATGAGCGGCGCGAACAGGGCGGTCAGGACGAAGACGGCGGCGATGATCCCGCCGGTGAGGGCGAGCTTGTTCCTGCGCAGGGCGCGGAGCTTGCCGCCGCCGGCCCTCCGCTTGCTCGCCCGGGGCGGTGTGGGGAGCGCTGTGGTCGCGGTGGTCACCGGGCACCTCCGAGCCGGATGCGCGGGTCGATGACCGAATAGACCACGTCGACCAGCAGGTTGATGAGGATGTACGCGGCGGAGGTGCAGAGCACCACGGCCTGGAGAGTCGCGTAGTCGCGGGTGAAGACGGCGTCGATGGTGAGCTTGCCGAAGCCGGGGAGGACGAAGATCTGCTCGGTGACCACGGCGCCGGAGATCAGGTGCCCCAGCTGGAGTCCGAGCACGGTCACGACGGTGACCAGCGAGTTGCGCAGCGCGTGCCCGCCGACGACGGAGCCCCTGGACAGGCCCTTGGCGCGGGCGGTGCGCACGTAGTCGGCGGAGAGCGAGTCGAGCATCGCGGCCCGGGTCTGCCGCATCACGACGGCGGCGAGACCGGAGCCGAGCACGATCGCGGGCAGCACCATCCGGCGCAGGTTGTCGACGGGATCGGTGCCGAAGGGTACGTAACCGGAGGCGGCGAACACCGGGACGGCGATGGCGAATCCGAGGACGAGCACGATGCCGAGCCAGAAGGTCGGGATGGAGAGGCCGATCAGCGCGATGGCGTTGGCGAGCCACTCCTCCGGCTTCCCGCGCCGCACGGCGGCGACCACTCCGGCGCCGATGCCGACGACGATCGCCAGGAGCAGGGAGAGCGCGGCCAGCTCCAGCGTGACGGGCAGGGCCTGGCCGATCGCGTCGGCGACGGGGAGCCCCGTACGGGAGGAGGTGCCGAGGTCGCCGGTCAGGGCGTGCCCGATGAACCGCCCGTACTGGACGACGACGTTGTCATTCAGGCCGTAGCTCTCACGGATGGCGGCGAGCGCCTCGGGGCTGCGTTCCTCCCCGGCCAGCGCGAGCGCCGGGTCGCCGGGCAGCGCCCGGATGCCGGCGAAGACGACGACGCTGACGAGGAAGAGGGTGATGAGGGACTGACGCAGGCGCGTCAGCAGGTACTTCGTCATCGGGTGTACCCCGCATTCTTGACCCGGACCAGTCCGTCGCCGTAGACGTGGATGCCCGCGACGTCCTTGCCGGCGACGACGTAGTTCTTCTGCCGGTAGAGGTAGATCAGGGCGTGGGCGTCCTGGACGCGCCGGGTGAGCTCGTCGTAGATCTCGGTGCGCCGGGCGGGGTCCGCGACGCTGCGGCCCTCGGCGATCAGCTTGTCGATCTCCGGGTCCCCGAGGCCGTAGGCGTTCATCGCGCCCGCGGTCTTCAGGAAGTTGGAGACGTTGCCGTCCGGGTCGAGCCGGCCGGACCAGCCGCTGGTGAAGACGTCGTAGTTGCCGGCGTCGGTCTCGGCGAGCATGGTGGCGTACTCGGTGGGCCGCAGCGACAGTTCGAAGCCCGCCTCCTTGACCATGGCCTGGAGCACCTGTCCGACGCGCCCCTGCTCCGGGGTGGTGGACGTCTTCAGCTCGATCTTCACCGGGGTCTTCACCCCGGCCTCCTTCAGCAGTTCCTTCGCCCGGTCGACGTCGCGCCGGGGGCAGTCCTCCGGTGCGACGCCCGGGGCGATGGCGGACTGCGGGGAGATGGGGCCGCAGGCCGGCTCGTACATGCCCTGGAAGACGACCTTGTTGAGCAGGTCGCGGTCGATGGCCAGCTCGAAGGCCTCGCGGACGCGGACGTCCCGGCCGACGGGGGTGTCGATCTTCCCGGGCTTCTGCCCGAGCCCCTTGACGTTGCCGACGTTGAGGCCGATGCCCTGGTAGCCGAGCGAGGGCGAGTTGAAGAGCTGGAGCTTCGGCTCGGTCAGTGCGCTCTGTACGTCGACGGGGGCCATCTGGTCGCCGACCTGGAGGTCGCCGGAGCGCAGGTTGGCGAGCCTGACGTTGCCGTCGGGTATCGGCTTGTAGACCACACCGTCCAGGTGGACGTGGTCCGCGTCGTAGTAGTTCGGGTCCTTCTCCAGCACGATCCGGTCGCCGCCGGTGCGCTCGACGAAGCGGAAGGGGCCGACGCAGGAGGGGTGGTTGGTGAAGTTCTTGCCGTACTTCTTCAGTGCGGCCGGTGACATCACCATCCCGGCCCGGTCGGCGAGCACGCCGGTCAGCGGGACGTACGGGTGGTCGAGCGTCAGCCGGACCGTGAGCGGTCCGGTGGCCTTCGCCTCGGTGACCGGGGCCAGCTCGGTGGAGCGCGCGGATCCGGGGAGATCGCGGTGGCGCAGCAGCGAGGTGACGACCGCCGGGGCGTCCAGCCGGGTCCCGTCGCTGAACTTCAGCCCGGGGCGCAGCCGCACGGTGACCGTGCGGCCGTCGGCCGAGGTGGTGGGGAGCGACGCGGCGAGCTGCGGCACGAAGGTGCCGTCCTCGTCGATGTCGTAGAGCTTCTCGCACATGCCCGCGAAGACCGTGCGGCCCACGAGGGTCTGGGCCAGGGTGGGGTCCAGTTTGTCGGGGTCGGAGTTGAGGGCGACGGTGAGTGTCCCGCCGTCGCGTACGGACCGGTCATCGGTCATGCGCACACCACCGACTTCGGTCGCCGAGGACTGCAAAGACGCGCAGCCCGAGGTGAGGGACACCAACGCAACCGCCACCAGGGCAACCGCTTTTCGGCGCACGGGGGCCTACCTCCCGCCAGGGGTGATCAAGGAATATCGCAGACCGTATTTCGCATACAGTCCGCAAAGCAAGGCCTCGGCTCACATGACGGACAGCTTTTACCTGACGATCGGATAACGGAGCGGCGGAGGCCGGGCGGCCGGCACCGGGACTGCCGCCCCACAGCGGGGCATGCGGCTTCGGCGGGCCCGTCACCGGGACCCGCACACCGCCTCGCGGCCGTATACCAAAGCGGAGCCGAGCGCTCCTGGTCTCACGGAGCCCTGAAGTACTCCGGGAAGCGGGGACCCGTCCACGGCTTGCGGCCCCACGCGAGGACCCGCCCCCTGGCCATGGCGCCCCACGGTGAGCAGCGGCCGAGGGCCATCAGCAGGAAGGTGACCGGCTCTATGGAGATCGTGCAGTCCGGGCGCTCCGGAAGGTCGTGGCCGACGGTCGCCGTACCGTCGGTGAACGTCACCCCGAACCGGCCGCCGCCCCACAGCCGGACGACGTAGCGGGCGTTCAGCCCTGCCGTGGCCGCCGCATCGGTCACCCGGGGCATGGCCTCGACCATGAACGGGAGCGTCAGCGCGACCCGGGTGCGGTCGACCATGTGCGGACGCCTCAGCGCCCGGGCCAGGTCGTAGCCGTGGCCCAGCATGTGCGTCAGGAGGTACGAGCCGAGAACCACCCGGTTCATCGGGCCCATCGGCGTCATCAGTGTCTCGTCCGCGGGGTGCCCGGCCACCGCGTCCAGGTAGGCGTCGGCCTGCGTCACGATCATCGCGGCCAGCGGTTCCGCCCGCCGTTCGCCGAAAGCGGCGAGGGCCTGCTCGTTGGCCTCGGCGATGCCCTGCGGAGTGCCGTCGCCGTACGGGTGGGACCGCCCTGCCGCCACCTCGGCCATCAGCGCGTTGGCCTGGGCGAGGTGCGCGGCCACCTCTCCCACCGTCCACACCAGCCCCGGCACGGGCGCGCCGGTGTCAGGAGCGCCGCGCAGCAGCTCCGCGATCTGCCCGGCCGTCGCACGGATCGCGTCGGCAAGCCCCTCGGGCAGGGACCCGGGGCCCGTGTCCCGGACGTACCGCCCCTGATCCGCCGCTGAGTCCATGCCGCTGCCGCTCCCCTGAACGCCGGGCGTGCCGCCCGCTCCCACCACCTGTGCCGATGGCCTGCGGGTACACAAGAGCAGTCCGTACGACCTCCCGGCAAGGGGCCGGTGGCCGTTCGTCACGGGCGAGCATTAGAGTCCGATACGACGTGTGTGCACGTTTGTCCGGATGTCGGGGCACCAGGCTCCCGGTCCACGCCGTGCACGGGAAGGGAACGCGGCCGTGCATGGCGAATACAAGGTCCCCGGCGGCAAGCTCGTCACCGTCGATCTGACCGTCGAAGGAGGCGCCCTGCGCGACGTGCGCGTCGCCGGGGACTTCTTCCTGGAGCCCGACGAGGCGATCCTCTCGATCGACGGGGCGCTCGAAGGCGCGCCCGCGACGACGGACACCGCGGGTCTCGCGGCGCGGATCACGGCGGCGCTGCCGGAGTCGGCCGTCCTGCTCGGCCTCACCGCGGAAGGCGTCGGCATCGCCGTACGCCGCGCTCTGGCGCACGCGACCGAGTGGAGCGACTACGACTGGCAGCTGGTGCACTCGGAGCCGCAGGCCCCGGCCCTGCACATGGCGCTGGACGAGGTCCTCACCGCCGAGGTGGCCGCGGGGCGACGGGCCCCGACCCTGCGGGTCTGGGAGTGGGCCTCCCCCGCGGTCGTCATCGGCAGCTTCCAGTCCCTGCGGAACGAGGTGGACCCGGTGGGGGCGGCGCGGCACGGAATGACCGTGGTGCGCCGTATCTCCGGGGGCGGGGCCATGTTCGTCGAGCCCATGAGCACGATCACCTACTCGCTGTCCGTGCCGGAGTCGCTGGTGTCGGGCCTCTCCTTCGCCGACAGTTACGCCTACCTCGACGACTGGGTGCTGGGCGCACTGGGCGACATGGGCATCAAGGCCTGGTACCAGCCGCTCAACGACATCGCCACCGACGCGGGCAAGATCGCCGGTGCCGCCCAGAAGCGGATGGTCGGCCCCGACGGCGGCCCCGGGGCGGTCCTGCACCACGTGACCATGTCGTACGACATCGACGCCGGGAAGATGCTGGAGGTCCTGCGGATCGGCAAGGAGAAGATGTCCGACAAGGGCACCAGGAGCGCCAAGAAGCGCGTCGACCCGCTCCGCCGCCAGACCGGCCTCGCCCGCGAGCAGGTGATCGAGAACATGATCGCCTCCTTCCGCGGCCGCTACGGGCTGAGCACCGGCGGGGTCACCACGGAGGAGCTGGCCCGGGCGCAGGAGCTGGTGCAGACGAAGTTCGCCACCGAGGAGTGGACCGCGCGCGTGCCGTAGGCGCCGGCCGCCCGGGGCCGCACACACGACCGCCCCGGCGGGCGGGACGCCTGCCGGGGCGGTCGTGTGCGCGGTGTGCGGCCGGGGGTCAGCCCAGGGTCGCGATGGCCTTGTTGAAGGTGGCCGACGGACGCATCACGGCCTCCGCCTTCGCGGGGTCGGGCTGGTAGTAGCCGCCGATGTCGGCCGGCTTGCCCTGGACGGCGGCGAGCTCGCCGATGATGGTCTGCTCCTGCTCGGACAGCGTCTTGGCGAGCGGTCCGAACGCCTCGGCGAGCGCGGCGTCGTCGGTCTGCCGCGCCAGCTCCTGGGCCCAGTAGAGCGCCAGGTAGAAGTGGCTGCCGCGGTTGTCGATGCCGCCGATCTTACGGCTCGGGGACTTGTCCTCGTTGAGGAAGGTTCCCGTCGCCCGGTCCAGGGTGTCCGCGAGCACCTTGGCGCGCGCGTTGTCCGTGGTGGTGGCCAGGTGCTCGAAGCTGACGGCGAGGGCGAGGAACTCACCCAGGCTGTCCCAGCGCAGGTAGTCCTCCTTGACCAGCTGCTGGACGTGCTTCGGCGCGGAGCCGCCGGCGCCCGTCTCGAACAGTCCGCCGCCGTTCATGAGCGGGACGACGGAGAGCATCTTCGCGCTGGTGCCCAGCTCGAGGATGGGGAACAGGTCGGTGAGGTAGTCACGCAGCACGTTGCCGGTGACCGAGATGGTGTCCTCGCCGCGGCGGATGCGCTCCAGGGAGAAGGCGGTGGCCTCCTCCGGCGTCCGGATGGAGATGTCCAGGCCGTCGGTGTCGTGCTCGGCCAGGTAGGTCTTGACCTTGGCGATGAGGTTGGCGTCGTGCGCGCGGCCCTCGTCGAGCCAGAACACGGCCGGGTTGCCGGTCGCGCGGGCGCGGGTGACGGCGAGCTTGACCCAGTCCTGGATCGGCAGGTCCTTGGTCTGGCACATCCGGAAGATGTCACCGGCGCCGACGGCCTGCTCCAGCACGACGTCGCCCTTGGTGTCGACGACCCGCACGGTGCCCGTGGTGGGGACCTCGAAGGTCTTGTCGTGGCTGCCGTACTCCTCGGCCTTCTGCGCCATCAGACCGACGTTGGGTACGGAACCCATGGTCGACGGGTCGAAGGCGCCGTTGGCGCGGCAGTCGTCGATGACGACCTGGTAGACACCGGCGTAGCTGCTGTCCGGGAGGACGGCGATGGTGTCGGCCTCGTTGCCGTCCGGGCCCCACATGTGGCCGGACGTACGGATCATGGCCGGCATGGACGCGTCGACGATGACGTCGCTCGGCACGTGCAGGTTGGTGATGCCCTTGTCGGAGTCGACCATCGCCAGAGCCGGGCCCTCGGCGAGCTCGGCCTCGAAGGACGCCTTGATCTCGGCGCCGGCGTCCACGGAGTCGAGGCCCTTGAGGATGCCGCCGAGGCCGTCGTTCGGGGTGAGGCCGGCCGCCGCGAGCGCGTCGCCGTACTTGGCGAAGGTGTTCGGGAAGAAGGCGCGGACCACGTGGCCGAAGATGATCGGGTCGGAGACCTTCATCATCGTGGCCTTCAGGTGGACGGAGAACAGCACGTCCTCGGCCTTGGCGCGCGCGACCTGGGCGGTGAAGAACTCACGCAGCGCGGCGACGCGCATGACGGCGGCGTCCACGACCTCACCGGCGAGAACCGGGACGGACTCGCGCAGCACCGTGGTGGTGCCGTCGTCGCCCGCGAGCTCGATGCGCAGCGAGCCGGCCTCGGAGATCACGACGGACTTCTCGGTCGAGCGGAAGTCGTCGACGCCCATGGTGGCGACGTTCGTCTTCGAGTCGGCGCTCCAGGCGCCCATGCGGTGCGGGTGGGCCTTGGCGTAGTTCTTGACCGACGCGGGGGCACGGCGGTCGGAGTTGCCCTCACGCAGGACGGGGTTCACCGCGCTGCCCTTGACCTTGTCGTACCGCGCGCGGACGTCCTTGTCCTCGTCCGTCCGCGGGTCGTCCGGGTAGTCGGGAAGCGCGTAGCCCTGCTCCTGGAGCTCTGCGATCGCGGCCTTCAGCTGCGGGATCGAGGCCGAGATGTTGGGCAGCTTGATGATGTTCGCGCCGGGAGTCCTGGCCAGCTCGCCGAGCTCGGCGAGCGCGTCATCGATACGCTGATCGGCCTTGAGACGCTCCGGGAAGCCGGCGATGATCCGCCCCGCCAGGGAGATGTCGCGGCGCTCCACCGTGACACCCGCGGTCGAGGCGTACGCCTCGATGACGGGCAGGAACGAGTACGTCGCCAGGGCAGGGGCCTCGTCGGTGTGCGTATAGATGATGGTCGAGTCAGTCACCGGGTGCTCCGCTCCACGTCTGCAACATTGCTTGACATCAAGATATCTCGTGACCGGTCCCCTCTCCACAGTGGCCCGCGCCCATTCCACCGGAACCGGTCACTCCTGTGCGGCGGGCCCTGTCACTCCTGTGCGGCGGTACCGGTCACGGGGCCCGGTCGTGCCGGACGGGCGGGCGGTGCTCGTACCAGCGCAGGTCGGCCTCCAGCTGGGCGGCGAGCGAGATGAGCCGGGTCTCGCTGCGGGAGGGGCCGAGGAGCTGGGCGCCCAGCGGCAGGCCGTCGTGGGTGAATCCGGCCGGGACGTTCACGCCGGGCCAGCCGAGGACGTTCCAGGGCCAGGCGTAGGGGCAGGCCGAGGTCATCGCGAGGTCGGTGCGCCAGGCGCTGAGCCGGTCGAACGCCCCGACGCGTGGGGGCGGGGCGGCGGTGGTCGGCGTGAGCAGTACGTCGTACCCGTGGCCGCTCCCTCCCCGCGCCGCCTCGAAGAAGGCGCCGATCCTGGCGTGCTGGCGCACCTCGCGCGCACGGGCGGCCCGCACGATCCGGCCGCCGAGCCGGGTCCCGGTGCGCAGGGCGCTGCGGGTGCGGGGGTCCAGGAGCGCGGGCTCGGGGTGCAGGGCCGCGAGCTCGGCGATGCCGGCGGTGGCCCGGGGGACGAAGGAGAGGCCGATCAGCCCGTAGCGGGGGCGGGCCTCCTCGACGTCGTGGCCCAGCCGCGCGAGGGTCTCGGCGAGGGCGGCGACGGCGCGCAGGACCTCCGGGTGGGGCGCGTTCCGGGTGAGGGTGAGCGGGGGCCGCAGCGAGACGCCGATGCGCAGCCGGCCCGGGTCGCGGCGGGCGGCCGCCGACGCGTCCACGGCGGGCGGGCGGTGGTGGTCCCGGGGGTGCGCTCCCGCGGCGGCGTCCAGGAGGAGGGCGGCGTCCGCGACGGTACGGGCGAGGGGGCCGTTGACGGTGAGGCCCTGGAAGGCGTCGCTGTGGGGGTGGACGGAGATCCGGCCGCGCTGCGGCTTGATGCCGACGAGGTGGGTCCAGGCGGCGGGGATACGGATGGAGCCCGCGCCGTCCGAGCCCAGTGCGGCGGGGACCAGCCCGGCGGCGACGGCCGCCGCGGAGCCTCCGGACGAACCGCCGGGCGTGTGCTCGGTGTTCCACGGGTTACGGGTGATGCCGAAGGCGGGCCCCTCGGTGAAGGCCCACTGGCCCAGCTCGCAGGAGTTGGTCTTGCCGACGATGACGGCCCCGGCGGCCCGGAGCCTGCGTACGGCCTCGCTGTCGGCGGTGGCGGGCGGGAGTGCGCCGTCGCAGCCGAAGTAGGTGGGCATGCCGGCGACGTCGGTGTCGTCCTTGACGGCGACCGGCACCCCGAGCAGCGGAAGCCGCTTTCCCGCCGCGAGCCGCCGGTCGGCCTCGGCGGCCTCGGCGAGCGCGGCCTCCGTGCGCAGCTGACGGAAGGCGTTGAGGGTGGGCCGGCTCGCCTCGATACGGGCGAGCGCCGCCGCGACCAGGCCGGCCGAGGTCGCCCCGCCCTCGGCCAGCTCCCGGGCGCAGTCGACGAGTCCGGGCTGTACGGGCGGCTCCACCGGCCTGGCCGGCCCGGTCCGCTCCGTGGGGTCTGCTGAGGACATCGCCACCGCCTCCTCGCGTCCGCCGGGACCTCGGCCCCGGGGTCCGCCCGGAGTCCGCCCGCGCGGTCTACTGGAGAGTAACGAGGGCGCAGGGCCCGCTCAAGCACGCCGCACACGGTTCGGAACCCGTCTCCCCCTGGGGACCTGCGGGAGGCGGGCGCGTCCGGCACCCCGACCCTCACGCCGCCGCGCCGCCGCATCCGGCCGCACGACGGCGTCCGGCCGGCCCACGGCGGCGCCGGGCCCCACGGGCGCACCCCCGTCGCCACGGGCTCACGCGTCGCTACGGCCTCATCCGTTGCTACGGGCGCACGTGGATCTCGCCGATGCCCGTGCCGAGGCCGGCACAGTGGGCGGTCGACTGCCCGGACTCGCCGGGCCGCAGCGTGACGTGCTCACCGTCCACGTCGGGCGACCAGCCGCAGACCAGGTGGACCCAGAAGGTCTGCGTGGCCGAGCCGTTGTTCCTGCAGAGCGCGTACCCCGTGTAGTCGTCGATCGCGTGCTTGCCGGTGTCGCAGGACAGCCCCGGCGGAATGGCCGCGGGTGCGGCGGCCACCGCTGCGGTGACGGGCACGGCGAGTGCGACGGCCAGCCCCGTGACGGCCGCACCCCGGGCCAGCGTGCGGACGGCGTTCCCCTTGAACAGCTTCTTCATGTCTCCCCTTGATTCCGGTCGGCGCTTCCGCCGAGTGCCGGTGATCTTCAGGGCAGTGCTCCCCCACGTTCCATAGCCGAAAACAGCGCCGAACCTCACCCTCTGTACACCCGCTCGGCGGGGCCCGCAACCGCGCGCGGGCGTACGCTCACCGGATGGGGTGAATCGCGCATGCGTAGCCCTGACCAGGGATGTTCCCGAGAGGGCGACCATGACGGGACGGCGCATCGCCACACGTTCGGGCGCGTGCCGCCGGTGCGGGTCGGCCGTACACGATTGGAGCCCGAGACCATGAACGACGCCGCCGGGGACACCCGGTCCGCCCGCGACCCCTATCCCGCGTACGCGGCCATGCGCTCCCGGTGCCCCGTGCAGGCCGTGGCCTCAGGATCCAGCGGACGCCACAGCTATCTGGTCACCGGATACGCGGAGGCCCGGCAGGCCCTCAACGATCCCCGTCTCTCCAAGGACACCGCCGCCTTCTTCGCCGGTAAGAACACGAAACGCGACCTGCACCCCGCCGTCGCGCACACCATGCTGGCCGCCGATCCGCCCCGGCACACGCGGCTGCGCAAGCTGGTCACCGGTACGTTCACGAGCGGCGCGGTCGCCGGCCTCCGCCCCTTCATCACCCGGCTGACCGGCGAACTGCTGGACCGCTGGGCGGCCGAGGGCCCGGTCGACCTCGTGGCCGACCTGGCCGTCCCTCTCCCGGTCATGGTGATCTGCGAGCTGCTGGGGGTTCCCGAGGCCGACCGGCAGCAGGTCCAGCTCTGGTCGGCGGACCTGTTCGCCGCCGGACAGCCCGAGCGCGGCGACGCCGCCTCGCACGCCGTCGCCGACTACATGTCGGGCCTCATCGCCTCGAAGCGCCTGCGTCCGGGCGGCTCGCTCCTGGACCGCCTCATCGCCACGCGCGACGGCGAGGACCGGCTCACCGAGGAGGAGCTGGTCTCCCTGGCCGTGCTGCTGCTCGTCGCGGGCCACGAGACGACCACCCACTTCCTCGGCAACGCCGCCCTGGCTCTGCTGGAGCGCCCGGCCGACCTGGAACGCCTCCGCGACGATCCGGAGGCCGTCCCGGAGGCACTGGACGAGCTGCTCCGCTTCGACACCCCGGTTGCCACCTCCACCTTCCGGTTCACCACCGAGGCCATCACCCTCGGCGCGACCGAGATCCCCGCAGGCGTCCCCGTCCTGGTCGCCCTCGGAGCCGCCAACCGCGACCCGGACCGTTTCCCGGCGCCGGACCGGCTCGACCTGGACCGGGACGCGGCCGGCCACCTCAGCTTCGGCCACGGCATCCACCGCTGCGTCGGCGCTCCGCTCGCACGGCTCGAAGCCGAGATCGCCCTGCGCGCGGTACTGACCCGCTTCCCCGGCATCCGGCTCGCCGGGCCCGCGGACCAGCTGGAATGGCGCCGTACACGCCTCGTCCGGGGGCTGGTCGCTCTGCCCGTTCTGATCTGAGGCCGGGCGCGGAGCCGCCCCGGCGCCGGTGAACTCAGGATGCCTGCGGTTGCCGGATGCCCTCCAGGAGCAGACCGATCAGACGACGCGGGTCGTAGCGGGGGTCCTCGTCGGACGCGATGCAGAGGTTGCCGATGCCGCGCATGAGTTCGTAGGGCTGGATCCCGGTGCGGACCTCCCCCGCCTCCACCGCCGCGTCGAGCAGCTCCCCCGCCACCGGCAGCAGGCGATCGAGGAAGAACGTGTGCAGCGCGCTGAAGCCGCTGCTCTCGGGCTGCACCGAATGCGCCAGTCCGTGCTTGGTGACCAGGAAGTCGACGAAGAGGTCGATCCACCCACGCAGCGCCGACAGCGGCGAGTCGGCGTCCGCGAGCAGCCGCGGTCCCGCCTCGGCGCACTCCTCGACCTGGTGGCGGAAGACGGCGACAACGAGGTCCGCCCGCGTCGGGAAGTGACGGTAGACGGTCCCCATGCCGACGCCCGCCCTGGCCGCGATCTCACGGACCGGCGCATCGACGCCCGACTCCACGAACACCTCCCCGGCAGCGGCAAGCAGCTTCTCCCGGCTGCGGACCGCATCGGCCCGCGTGCTCCGGGCCGCTTCCGATCGGGGCTCACCCGTACTGGTCACCACACTGTCCTTCCGTACGCCGCCGATTCGGAGCGTCGTTCCGTTTGCAATACGGAGCGGCGCTCCGTATTGTGAAATGGAGCAAGGTTCCGCTTCGGTCCCAGCTTAGCCGACCCGGACCCCCTGACTGCTTTCATGCCGCGTACCGGTCGGTGTGCGGCACATCTCCGAAGGGAGCATGCGCCATGCCTGAGTGGACTTCCGTAGCCGACACCTACCTGCACCCCTCCGCCCCGCCCGTGATATCGGTCAGCCCCCTCACGCTGACCGTGCCCGGACGCCCCCTGGACCTCGAGGTCCGCGTCTCCGCACCGCTGACCGGGACCGACCTGCCGGTCATCCTCCTGTCGCACGGCCATGGCGGGGCGTACGGCCTTTCCTCGCTCGACGGCTACCTCCCCCTCGCCAAGGTCTGGGCGGCCCGCGGCTTCGTCGTGATCCAGCCCAACCACCTCAGCGCCCCCAGGCTGAGCCACCAGGTCGCCGAAGTGCCCGGAGCTCCCCTCTTCTGGCGCTCGCGCGCGGAGGACATGAGCCACATCATCGACCGGCTCGACGAGATCGAGCAGGCCGTGCCGCAGCTCGCCGGGCGCATCGACCGCGGCAAGGTCGCGGTGGCCGGGCACTCGCTGGGCGGCTTCACCGCCGAGCTCCTCCTCGGCGCCCGGATCACCGACCTCGACACGGACGAAGAGGTGAACCTCCTCGAACCGCGGATCACGCAGGGCGTGCTGATCGGCGCGACCGGCAGGGGCGGCGACGCCTTCGACGGGTTCGCGGCCGACCGGGTGCCGGTGTTCCGCACCATGAACCTCACCACGATGACCACGCCCGCGCTTGTCATCGCCGGCGACAAGGACGACTCCCAGCACTGGACGACCATGGGGCCGGACTGGCACGCCGACCCGTACCACCTCGCCCCCGGGCCCAAGACCCTGCTGACCGTCTTCAACGGTGAGCACCTCTTCGGCGGGATCCAGGGCCACGACAGCGTCGAGACCACGGACGAGAGTCCCGACCGGGTCGCCGCGGTCGCCGAGCTGGCCGCGGCCTACCTGCGCACCGCGTTCGACTCCGACAACCCCGCCTGGCGGACGGCGCAGGACGCACTCACCACAGGACCCGACGCCTTCGGCCGCGTCGAATCCAAGTAGCACCACGACACACACAACACCCATCACATCAGGAAGGCCAGCCACATGACACACCGACAGCACCCCATCGGATCAGGATTCACCGCCGCGTCGACGGCCGACGACGTTCTCGCCGGCACCGACCTGACCGGCAAGAACGTCATCATCACGGGCGGCCACGCCGGCATCGGCCTGGAGGCAACGCGCGCGCTGACCAAGGCCGGTGCATCCGTCACGGTGGGCGCCCGCACCCCTGACCGCGCCCGCGCGGCACTGGCCGAGTCCGGCCTCGACGGCGTCGAGGTCAGCCGGCTGGACCTGATCGACCCGGCGTCGGTCGACGCCTTCACGGGCCGCTGGCGGGCCTCCGGGCGCCCCCTGCACATCCTGCTCAACTCCGCGGGCGCACCGGCTCCCGCAGAGCTCGAACAGGACCCCCGGGGCTACGAAGTGCAGTTCGCGACCAACCATCTGGGCCACTTCCAGCTCACCCTCGGTCTGCTGCCCGCCCTGCGCGCCGCCGACGGCGCCCGCGTCGTCAACGTCACCTCCGGCGCCCAGCGGTTCGGCGACATCCACTGGGACGACCCGCATTTCGCGGACGGCGGCTACAACCCCGGCGCGGCCTACGCGCAGTCGAAGGTCGCCAACGTGCTCTTCGCCGTCGAGCTGGACCGGCGCTGGGCCGAGGACCGGATCCGCGGATACGCGACGCACCCGGGCGTCATCGTCGGTACCGCCCTGAACAGTGCGGCGGGCCCGGACGCGCTGCGCGCCCAAGGTCTGATCGACGAGGACGGGCAGCCGATCATCGACCCCGAGGCGGGCAAGAAGACCCCGCAACAGGGCGCCGCCACCCTCGTGTTCGGTGCCGCCAGCCCTCTCCTGGCCGAGATCGGCGGCGTCTACCTGAAGGACAGCGACATCTCACCGCTCGACGACGAGGCCAAGCCCGTCACTCCGGGCAGCATTCCGGCCGACGTGGCGTCGCACTCCATCGATCCGCAGTCCGCCCAGCGCCTCTGGGAACTGAGCGTCCGACTGCTCACGCACTGAGCCCGCCCTCCGGCCTCCGTGCGGCTGGTTCAGGACTTCGTATCCACCGGCCAGGGCACTCATCGCCGGCTCATCGGCCGGATGTCGACCACTGTGTCGATCACTGTAAGGAAAACCATGCACCTTCTTGTCACCGGAGCCACCGGATGGATCGGCTCCGCCCTCGTCCCCAACTCATCGCCGCAGGCCATCGGGTCACCGCGACGACCCGATCCGACACCGCCGCGGACACGGTGCGAGCACTCGGTGCCGAGCCCGTCCGGGGAGACCTCGAGGACCCCGGATCGCTGCGCCGTGCCGCTGAGGCCAGCGGCGGGGTGATCCACCTCGCCTACCGCCACGACGTCGCGTTCACCACGGACCCGGCGGGTGCGGCCGAGACGGAATACCGGGCCGTGAAAGCGATGGGTGAGGCCCTGACCGGGACCCAGCGGCCTTTCGTCATGGCCGTCGGCCTCGCAGGTCTCCCCGAGGGGCAGGTAGCAACAGAAACCGACCGAGCAGTCGCACACGGGCCTGCGGGCAGGCGCATCGAGGCGGTCGATCATGTCCTCGGTCTCGCCGAGCACGGCGTACGAGCTTCCGTCGTCCGGCTTCCCCCGACGGTCCACGGCACCGGCGACACCGGGTTCGTTCCCCAGCTCGTCACGCTCGCCCGCCGAACCGGGCAGTCGGCCTACGTGGGCGCGGGGGACAACCGCTGGCCCGCCGTGCACCGCGAGGACGCCGCGGCTCTCTTCCGGCTCGCAGCCGAACAGGCGACCGCCGGCACGGTCCTGCACGGAGTCGCCGAAGAAGGCGTGGCCTTCCGCGACATCGCCGAAGGGATCGCAACCGCCCTCGGCGTCCCCACGAGGTCACTCGACGCGGACGCGGCGTCCGGCCACTTCGGCGGGTTCGCACGACTCACCGGCGGGGACTTCCCCGCCTCCAGCACGCTCACGCGTGAGCGCTTCGGCTGGGCCCCGTCCGGGCCGGGCCTGCTCGCCGAGCTCGCCGCCGGTGACTACCCGTCCTGACACACCGCCGGAGCGCTCACGGCCTGGTCCGTGTGCGCAGCACCAGCGCACCGGCGAGCGCGAGCGCGCCCGATCCGGCCAGCGCGAGCGTGCCCCGGGAGCTGATCACGCGGTAGGAGCCGATGGCCATCACGGAACGCCGTGCCTGGATGGACAGCGCGCTTCCAGAGCTCTGGATGGACCCCAGCGACACCAGGGACAGGGCGGAGCCGATCGAGCCGACGGACAGCGAAGAGCCGATGGACCCGATGGACAGGGCGCTGCCCACCGACCCGATGGACAGCACGGAGCCCACGGAACCGATCGACAGGAAGGAGTCCTTCGACCACAAGGACAGCGAGGAACCTCGGACCGGGCGGGAGGAAATATGCGGCATGGGGGTCATTATGCTGCGGGAGGGCCGGGGACGTGGGCCGTGACGACAACCTCGCGGCTATCTCGCCGGTGACAAGCCGTGAGGGCCCCCCTCCGCGGGCAGCACCTCCTCGACGGGTCCGCGTCGCACACAGCGCCCGGCGTCGAACAGCACGGCCTCCGTGGTCAGCGCACGCACCGCGGGCAGGTCGTGGCTGACGAACAGCAGGGCGGTCCCGGCGGGGGCGAGCAGCCGGGGCAGCGCGTCCAGGACCCGCCGGCGGGAGACGGTGTCCAGCGCCGAGGTCACCTCGTCGCACACCAGGAGTGCCGGCTGCGCCGTCAGGGCCCGGACCAGCGCACAGCGCTGGAGCTGGCCGCCGGAGAGCCGGCCCGGAGTCCGGTGCAGAAGGGCCTCGTCGAGTCCCAGCGCACCGGCGGCCTCCATCGCCTCCGCCGTGGCCTCCGCTTCCGGAAGACCGCGCAACAGCCGTGCCGTGTACGCCAGTTGCCCCAGCACGGGGCGGTGGTCCTCAAAGGACTCGGCGCTGCTCTGGTGCACGTACTGGACGACGCGGCGCAGTTCGGCCGTGCGCCGGTCGACGCGTCGCGGAAGTGGCCGGCCCTCGAACCGTACGTCGCCACGGGTGGGCGTCGTCAGCCCGGCCAGGACCCTCGCGAAGGTCGTCTTGCCCGAGCCGGAGGGGCCCAGCAACGCGGTCCTGCTGCCGGGCGGGAACTCCAGCGACACCGGCCCGGCGAGCGGATCGCCCGACCGGCGGCGCACGACGACACCCGTGGCAGCGACCCCACCGCCCCCGGGAGCGAGAGCGGGCGTGGTGTTCCTCCCGGCGGCGCCGGTGCCGTGTTCCGCGGCGAGCAGTTCCCTGGTGGCCCGGTGGCGGGCGGCGGGAGGCTCGTCGGCGGAGAGCGGGGCGCCGGTGCCGAGGAGGTCCGGCGCCGTCCCGTCGTCGACGACACGGCCGTTCTCCAGCACGAGGACCCGGTCCGCCGTCTCCCGTACCAGCCGCAGGTCGTGACTGAGCAGCAGCACACCCGCGCCGCCGTCCGCGAGCGCCCGCACCGTGCGGCCCAGGGCGTGCGCGAGCGCCGGGTCCAGGCCGCTCGTCGGCTCGTCCAGCACCAGCAGCTCCGCCCCCGTCACCAGGGCGGAGGCGAGCGCCAGACGCTGCTGCTGGCCCCCGGAGAGCTGGTGCGGGAAGCGGCGCCTGACGGCCTCCCAGTCCAGGCCGGCCAGGGCCGTCACCCGGCGTGCGGCGGCCTTTCGCGCGGCACGCACCGGGTGCCCGAGGGCGGCCAGTTCCGTCAGCGCGCCACCGGCCCGGCGCAGCGGGTCCAGCACCGTCTCCGGGTGCTGGGGCAGGTGAGCGGCCGTGCCGGCCCGGGCGGCAGGGCGCCGGGCGGGTGACAGGCCCAGCAGGTCGGTGCCCGCCAGCAGGGCTCGGCCGCCCAGCCGTACGCCGTTCCGGGAGGCGCCGAGCGACGCCAGGCCGAGCGTGGTCTTGCCGCTGCCCGAGGGCCCGACGACGGCGGTCACGCCGCCCGCCACGACGGTCAGTGCGACCCTGTCCAGCAGGGGCCGCTCCGCCCCGTCCGCGTGGGCGGAGACCTCCTGGAGATCCAGCAGCGGCGGATCGGCGTGGCCGGTCATCGGTCCGTCCTCCTCCGTGCGAGGGCACGGTCCACGAGCAGGTTGCCGCCGACGCACAGCGCTGTCAGCAGACCGGCGGGCACCAGTACGGCGGCGGGCTGGGTGAACAGGGCGTCGCTGTTCCGCTCGATGAGGACCGCCCAGTCCGGGGACGAGGACGGCAGCCCCAGACCGAGGAAGTTGGCGGACGCCAGCAGGTACAGCACCACCGCGAAACGGCCGCCCGCGTCGGTGGCCAGAGGCGCGGCGAGCTGCCGCGCCAGATGCCGGAGATGGATGTACGCCCAGCCGTGCCCCTGCATCCACAGCGCCTCGACGACCGTCCGGGAGCCCGGTTCGAGCGCCGCCCCGCGCACCAGGCGTGCCACCGCCGGGACCTGGAGGATCCCGGCGACCGTCACCAGCCAGTACCAGTCGCGGTGGCCCGTCGCGGCCAGGGTCATCAGGACCAGCAGTCCCGGGAAGGCGAGCAGCAGGTCCAGCCCGCGCATCACCGACTCGTCGAAGCCGCGCCGCGGCCCCGCGGCGAGCAGCCCCAGCGGCACCCCCACGGCCAGGCCGACCAGCAGTGCGCCCAGGGCGCTGCCCAGGACGGAGGCGCCGCCGTGCAGCACGAGCCACAGCACGTCGCGGCCCAGCACGTCCGTGCCGAGCGGGTGTCCCGCGCCGGGCGGCTGCGACGGCAGCGCACCCTCGGCCGACGGAGCGTCCCCGGCCGTCCACGGCCCCGCCAGGGCGACGAGCACCGGCACGCCGAGCAGGGCCGAGGCGATCCACGGGTGGCGGGCCCGGGTGCGTACGGCATCGGTCTTCGTCCGTGGCGTCATGCCGTCACCTCCCGGCGCGGTGCCAGCCGGAAGGCGACCAGGTCACCCACGAGGTTCACCACGACGGCGGTGCCGGCGAACAACAGCGCGTACGTCTGCACCTGGGGCAGGTCGCGGTTCTGCACCGCCTCGACGAATCCGCTGCCCAGCCCGCGGAAGCCGAAGACCGACTCCACCAGAACGGCACCGCCCAGCAGCCCCTCCACGCAGCGGGCGAACTGCTGCGCGGCGGGCCCCAGGGCCCCGGGCAGCACATGGCGCAGCACCACCGTCCTCTCCCGCGTCCCCAGCAGCCGCAGGTGCTCGGCGACCGGGCCGTGCCGTCCCGCCGCCACCCCGGCGCGGACCTGCCGTGCCAGATCGCACAGGTGCCTGGCCGTCAGTACGGCGACGGGCAGCACCAGCACGGCCGGCTGTGCGATCAGCGCGGCCGTGTCCATGCCGATGGCGGTGGCGGGCAGCAGTCCGGCCGCCAGCGAGACGGAGGCGACCAGCAGCAGCCCGAGGACGAACTCGGGGACGGCGTGCAGCACGACGGCCGCCGTGTTCAGCGTCCGGTCGGTGCGGCTGCCCTCCCGCAGTCCGGACACCGTGCCCAGCAGCGGCGCCACCACCGTGACCAGCACGAGCGCGGGCACGCCGAGCAGCAGTGTCACGCCGATGCGGCGGCCGATGTCGTCGCCCACCGGGAGCCCGGTCGTCAGCGAGTTCCCGAGGTGGCCGGTGAGCAGGCTGCCGAGCCAGTGCCCGAAGCGGGTCCAGGCCGGTTCGTCGAGACCCAGTTGCGTGCGGAGCGCCGCCACCTGTTCCGGAGTGCCGAGCTCGCCGCGGAGCACGTCGGCCGTGTCGCCGGGAAGCAGCGTGCCGACGGCGAACACGGCGACCAGCACCACCAGGCACTGGATGACCGCGAGCAGCGAACGCCGAAGGAGATAGGCCCGCACGTCAGCCGACGCGGACCCGGTCGAACCGGGCCCAGTCGTGCGAGTTCGGCGGTGCGGCCCGCAGGCCGCTCACCGACGGTCCGACGGCGTCGTTGGCGTCGGAGAACGCCCACACCAGCAGCCCGGACCCGTCCCGGGCGATCTTCTGGGCCCGTGCGAGCAGCCCCAGCCGTTCCTGCTCCCCGCGGGTCGTACGGGCGCGGTCCAGCAGCGCGTCGAACTCCTCGGAGGCGTACTGCGTCTGGTTGCGGGCCGCTCCGCCGCGGACCCGCTGCTGGAGGAAGTCGGAGACCGGCAGCGTGGAGGTGGTGTTGAAGGCGGCGACCCCCTTCGTCTTGATCTCGCTGAAGTACGTGCTGGAGGCCCGGGTGTTGGCGGTCAGCCTCAGCCCGAACTCCCGCAACTGACGCGCCATCAGCTCTGCGGCCGGCTCCCAGGCGGCGTCGACGGAGCTGGTCTCCACCGTGACGGCCAGCCCCTCTGCACCGGCCTCCGCGACCAGCTTCCGCGCTTCGTCGACGTCCCGTTCGCGGGGTTCCAGGTCCTCCGGGTAGCCCCGCAGGCCCATCCCGAACAGGTCGTTGCCGACCTCGCCGTGACCGGCCAGGGCGACCCGGACCAGCGCCTCCCGGTCGATCCCGAGCTGCACGGCCCGCACCAGTCGCGGGTCGTCGAACGGTTTACGGCCGGTGCGCAGCAGCAGTTGCTGCGCGGTGGCACGCCGCGCGGTCAGCAGGCGGGTGGAGCCCTCCTTCTTCAGCCGCTCCACGGAGGCTCCGGCCATGTCCGCGGCGTAGTGGACCTGTCCGGACAGCAGCGCGTTGAGCCGCGCCGACTCCTCGTTGGCGGGGACGATCTCCAGCTCCGCGATGTGCGGGGCGCCGTCCCAGTGGTCGGCCCAGCGCCGGTAGCGGGCGGTGCCGCCGGGTGTGAACGACACATAGGTGAAGGGGCCGGAGCCTATGGGCTCGCGGAAGTCCTTCGTACCGTCGGGGATGATCTCGGTGCCGGGGCCGGCGAGGACGGTGGGGAACTCGAAGTTGGGCGCCTTCAGCACGAAGAGGACGGAGCGTTCGCCGTCGGCCCTGGAGGCGTCGAAGTCGATGGCGGAGAGCAGGACCTGCGAGGGCGAGCCGGTGGCGGGGTCGGCGGCACGCCGGTAGCTGTGGAGGACGTCCTTCGCGGTGACCGGATTCCCGTCGTGGAACTCCGCCGTGCGCAGGCGTATCCGCCACCGGGTGCCGGAGGTGTCGCTCTCCCAGGACTCCGCGAGCCGGGCGCGGGCGGACATGTCGTCCGTGTAGGTGGCGAGGGTGTCGTACAGGGCCTTGGCGCGGGCCTGGTCGACGAAGTTCGGGGCGACATGGGGGTCGAGGGTCTCCTGCGAGCCGCCCGCCGTGAAGGCGGCCCGGAACCGGTCGCCGCCTCCCCCGTCCTTCGTGTCCCCGCCGCAGCCGGCGAGCAGGCCGGATGCGGCCAGTCCCAGGGCGCCTCCGGCGGCCAGCACGCTCCGCCTGCCGGGCTCAGGGCGGTTGCCGGGCCACGGCTCCGACGGCTTCCGGGCATGCCTCGTCACGGTCGATCCTCTCCGGGGTGTCCTCGCCCCTGCTGCTGGACCGGCGACGGGTCAGTCTCCTGGCTCCCGGATCATCGCTCTCCTCCGCCTTCCCATCCGCATGCGCGCGGACAGTGACATACAGGAGGACCGCTCCCCGGTCACAGTGGCGGGACCGCGCCGGACTCGCACCGGCTTCCTGATCCCCGTCGCCTCGTGCACCCATTGTGGCCCACGCTTCCCGGCCGGTTCACCGGGCCACGGTCGCGAGGACGTCGTCGCCCAGTCGCCGGATGACATCCGTGGCCAGCCGGTGCCGCACCAGCTTGCCGTCGCGGGTGGAGCGCACCAGGCCCGCGTCGCGCAGGGTTCGCAGGGCGCGGGACACCTGTGGTTCGCTGGAGCCGAGCCGGGCGGCGAGCTCCGAGGTGGTGATGGGCTCGCCGAGCAGATGGCGGCACAGCTCCATCCGGGCGGGCGAGGCGAGCGCCGTGAGCCGGTCGTGCAGATCCCGCAGGGTCAGCTGTGCGGCCGAGGTGGTGCCGCGGGCCGCGTACTGCACCACCACGCACGACGGATGCTCGTGCTTCACCGTCAGATGCGGCCACACCCGGGCGGACGGGATGAGGACGAGGGGGCGCGGCGCCACCTTCACGTCGTCGATCTGGAGCTTGTCGAGCCGTACCCGCTCCCCTTCCCCGAACCGGGCCGCCGTCGGCAGCAGCCTGGTGAGCACCTCTGCGGGCGGCCGGGCCGCCAACTCGCGGCGCACGTCCCGGGCGTGGTCCTCCAGGGCCGGCCTCAGGGCGCGCCAGTCCTCGGCGAAGAAGCCGGAGTCGGCGGCCCGCAGCACGGTGAGCAGACGGTCCCGCAGTTCGAGCGGTGCCGTCACCAGCTGTCGCGCCAGCTCACCGCGGGCGTACGAGCGGCGCAGACAGCGGCGTACGTAGTCCTCCGCGGCGGCCGTCCCGGCGCGAAGCTCGACGGCCGGCGGCACGGACTGTGCCGAGCTGCCCAGGACACCGGGCGCCACCAGATCGAGGAAGGCGTCCTTCGGGAGTTCCGCCACCGCCGTCAGTTCCTCGTCCAGGCTCGCCACGGGAGGCACGGTGCGGGGAAAGAACAGACGGCAGCGGAAGCGGGCCCACAGCGGGGCGAACACGGACAACTCATCGCGCAGCTCGGGCCCCGTCGCAGCGGCGCGTGCCGCCCACTCCGCGGCCTCCGGATGGTGCTCGGGTTCGGCGAGCACGTGCAGGCTCGCCATCAGTTCCGCCAGCGCGGAGGGCCCGGCCACGACGTCCGCGGGGCCGAGCCCTGCCAGGTCGAGGACGATGCTCACGCCGTAAGCCTAGGGGGTGTTTTGAAAGTAGCGTCGTCCGCCCGGAGGGCGGGCCCGGCGGCGTCTGGTGCGTG
>NZ_JAERUC010000198.1 GCF_016745505.1 Streptomyces silvae
TGGCGCCGCCACAGGACGGGAAACCCCGTCCGACCTGCTTCAACCGCAGGTCGGGCGGGGTTTCTTCGTATGTGCGACGTACGGCGAACCGCCCGCGTCCGGGCTGCGTCCTTCCCGGTGATCGCCACCCCACAGGCAACAGGAGCACCGACCGTGACTCACAAGGACGTTGAGCGGACCGACGAGCGGGGTTACGGGCCGGAGCCCTGGTGGGCGGGGTTCGGGGGATGGGGGGCCGTCGTGCTGATCGTCGTCGGGGTGACCGGGGCCGCGTGGGTCTTCCTCCGGCTGCCCGGTACCCCGGACGAGCTGTGGACCGGCTACCACCAGGCCGCCAAGGTCGTCGCCATCGGCATGGTGATCGCGGGCACCACCTTGATCGGGCGCCGCCGCGCACGGGCCGAAGTGGCCGGACAGGCCGAAGCGGCCGCAGCCGTCGAGGAGGCGGATCACCCCGGACGCCCCTGACGTCGATGCGGTGACGCCAGGAAGTCAGCAGGCCAGGAAGCCTGGACGCCAGGCCCGCCGAGTTGCCGAAGCGGCCGTGCTACGAGCGTGCGTGCCCGTGCTCTACGCCTCCTGCTGCCGGCGCACCATCTCGGTGATCCAGACCGGCGCGTACGGAGACGTGCAGCCCGGGGACGTCGGGTAGTCCTTCAGCACCTCCAGGCGCTCACCGATGCCGAGCGCGCGGGCGCGGTGCTCCTCGTGCGAGATGCCGATCTGGGCCAGGCAGTGGTTCATCGCCCACTGCAGGCGGTCCGGCGCGTCCTTCATCCGCGCCTCGATCACGTCGAGCAGCCCCGCGAGGTCGAGGCCCTCGGGCTTCTTCGCCACGCGTTCCGTGGTCAGCGCCCAGCCGGCACTCGCGACCACCGGGTCCGGATCGGCGGACCAGGCCAGGCGCAGTTCCTCGGCGTGGGGGCTCTTCTTCACCACGTAGCCGACGAGCCAGTCGTGCACCTTGGGGGTGCGCGCCCCGCGCAGCATGGCGTCCAGCTCGTCCCGCTCGAACGCCTTGGGGCGGCAGATCAGGAGCGCCAGCAGCCGTGCCGCGGTGTCCTCCGTGGCCCAGAGCTCGCGGGCGAGTTCCTGCTGCGTCTTCAGCCGCTTCGCGAGCGCGCGCAGCTTGCCGAGGTTCACCCCGTGGTCGTCGCCGTGCCTCTCGTTCACCGCGCGGATCCTCGGGTCGTCGAGGGCGGCCAGCTCGGCCATCACCTCGGTCACCGTCGTCCCGCCCGGCGTCGTCGTCGTCCCGGCCACTCGGCGGCCTCCCGTCCTCGCGCTGAGCATGTGGAGCAATGCGGAACATTCAGCGTACGGCGCGCAGCCCGCCGGCTCACTGCCCCTTCACGGCCGGGCGCCGCAGGAGGTGGAGGCCGGCCCAGGCGACCAGTACGGCCATGCTCGCGATGAAGATCAGCCCGGCGTCCTGGAGCCCGATGTGGTCCGAGAGGACGCCCACCCCGATCACCGGCACCGAAATGCCCAGGTACGCCACCACGAAGAGCGTCGAGATCACCGCCGCCCGCCGGTCCGGGGGCGATGCCGAGGCCACCTGCGACAGGGCCGCCCGGAAGGCCAGCCCCTGCCCCGCACCGCCGAGGACCGCGCTCAGCACGATCAGCGGCAGGAGCTGCCACCAGATCGCGGCCGCGAGCAGCACCAGCCCGCCGAGGAGGCCCGCGCAGCCCAGCGACAGCGACCTCTGCTCGCCGATCCTGCCCACCGCCGACTGGCCGGCGACCGACGCGAAGAAGGCCAGGGCGACGATCAGCCCGCTCACGGCGTGGTTGTCCACGTCCAGGAACTCGGAGAGGAACGCCGGGCTCACCGAGGTGAACACCCCGAACAGGGCGAACCCCACGAACGAGGCGAGCGCCGCGGGCCGGAACACCGCCCGGACCTCGGGCGGCAGCCCCGGCCGCTGCGGCCGGACGGTCCTCAAGGGGCGCCGCTCGGCCACGGTCTCCCTCAGGCCGAGCAGGATGAGCACTGACACGGCCACCAGCGCCAGGTGCACGATGAACGGCAGATGGAGCGGCCAGGGGGCGTACTGCGCGAGGACCCCGGCGAGCAGCGGCCCGCAGCCCAGGCCGCCCATGTTGGCGGCCGTCGCCACGAACGAGGCACGGGACGAACCCTGACGGGGCGCCAGCTCCATGACGTACGCGGTGGCGGCCCCCGTGAACAGCCCGGCCGAGAGCCCCGACAGCAGCCGCCCCGCGAAGAGCCAGCCCAGGGCGGTGGCGCACAGGAAGCAGACGGCGCTCGCCGCCGCGCAGCCCAGGCCCACCAGCAGCACGGGCCGTCTGCCGATCGCGTCGGAGGCGTTTCCCGCCAGCAGGAGCACCCCGATGACGCCGAAGGCGTACACCGCGTACACGACGGTCACCATCAGCTCGGAGAAGCCGAGTTCGTCCTGGTAGAGGCTGTACAGTGGGGTCGGCAGAGTCGTCCCAGCCATGCAGACGGCGAACACCGCCCCACTGAGACAGCAGGCGAGCCAACCTCGGCTGTCCGGGCCACCGTTCATGCGGCCGACGCTATCCCGCGGATCCTCCGACGGGCGGCAACGCCTCGCGCCGCGGGGCGTCGGGCGGCCCGGGACTCAGTTGCCCGCGACGTCCTTCACCGCGACCGCCACCGGCTTGTCGCCGCTGATCAGCTCCAGCGTCAGGCCCGCCGTCGCCGGGGTGTCCAGCAGCTCCCGCAGTACCGCCGCCACGTCGTCGCGGGGGACCGGACCACGGCCCGTCGAGGCGGCGAGCAGGACCCGGCCGGTCCCGGCGTCGTTCGTGAGCATCCCGGGGCGCAGGATCGTCCAGTCCAGGCCGCTCCGTGAACGTACGTACGCGTCCGCCTCGCCCTTCGCCCGCAGGTAGATGTCGAACACCTCGTCGCCCCGGTGGTCGGGGTCGGCGCCCATGGAGGAGACCACGACGTAGCGCCGCACCCCCGCCCGCTCCGCCGCGTCCGCGAAGAGCACGGCCGCTCCACGGTCCACCGTGTCCTTGCGGGCCGAACCGCTGTTCGGGCCGGCGCCGGCCGCGAAGACCGCGGCGTCCGCCCCTCGCAGGACCTCGGCCGCCTCCTCGACGGACGCCGATTCGAGGTCGAGGATGACGGGCTCGGCCCCCGCCGCCCTCAGGTCCTCACTCTGCTGCGGGTTGCGGATGACGCCCACCGCTTCGTAACCGCGCGCGGCGAGCAGCCGCTCGAGCCGCAGCGCGATCTGACCATGTCCACCTGCAATGACAATGCGCATGCTTCCGACGGTACGCCGCCGGGAGCGCTTGTGCTCAAGGCCCGCCGCAGGGGCCGGAATCGGTGTGTCCCTGGCGGGGGAGACCGTGGGCCGACGCGGCAGCCCCGGAGTCCCGGTACTCGCGTACGGCACTGGTCCGCGCCACCACGCGCCCCCGGTGCACCACGATCCTGCTGTACGCGAGGGAGAGCGCCCCGGCCAGCCCGTCGCCCCGCACGGCGAGCAGTTCGGCGGGGAAGCCGGCCTCGACGCGCACCCCGGGCAGGCCCAGGGCTGCCCGTGCCGTGCCGGAGACGGCGTCGTAGGCGTGCCCGGGGGAGAGGCCCTCCTGCGAGGCCAGCAGATACGCCGCCTCCAGGGGGTCGCCGCGGCCGACGGGGTTGGCGCTGTCGCGCAGGGCCCCGCTGCCCGCCACGACCCGCACCCCGGCGGCGCGCAGCAGCCGTACCGGAGGGGTGCCCCTCAGCCGGGCGCCGGAGCAGCAGCCCTGAGGGAGGCAGACCACCGTCACACCGGCGGCGGCGAGCCGGTCGGCGGTGCGGGCCGCCTCCTCGCCGGGAAGCCGCGAGAGGCCCGCGCAGGGGCCGAGACAGACGCCCGGGCGGAGCCCGCCGGCCATGGCGGTCAGCCGGGCGAGGCGGGCGGGGTCGTCACCGTCGGTGTGCAGGTCGACGGGGAGCCCGTGGGCGGCGGCGAGCTCCAGGACCGCTTCCGCGTGGCCCGCCGGGTCGGGGTCGAGGTCGGGGGAGCCGCCGATCACGCCCGCTCCCATGTCCACGGCGTCGCGGAGCGCGGCGAGGCCGTCGGCGCCCGCGACACCGGTGAGGAGCCGCGGCACGGCGACGGCGGTCAGCTCGGTGAGACCCCGGAGGGACCGGCGGGCCGCCAGGACGCCCTCCAGGGGCCCGAGACCCTCTACGCCGCCGACGCGCACATGGGCGCGCACCGCGGTCGCCCCGTGGCTGAGCTGGAGCAGCGCCGCCTCGGTCGCCCGGCGCCGGACGTCCTCGGGGCGGTGGGACGGCGGGCCCGCCGCGGCGCCGGTGAGCGCGGTGTCGGCGTGGGCGTGGGGCTCGGCGGGCGCGGGCAGCAGGAGGTAGCCCCGCAGATCCACGCGGGTCCCGGACGTGGTGAGGCTGCCGGCCGTGCCCACGGCCTCGATCCGCGGCCCGGCGATCCGTACGTCGACGGCGCGCCCGTCCGCGAGCCGGGCTCCGCCGAGGAGGAGCGCGGACGCCTCGCCGGGGCTTTCGGACATCGCACCGCTCCTGGAGGACATGCAAGATCACGCAAGGTGCGCCGAGCGTAGGCCGGGGCCCTGCCCACTCCGAGGAGGAGCGCATTAGTCGTACGAATGTGGCCTCGTGGGGCGGGTGGGGAGAAGGGCCTCGCAGGGGCCCGCGAGCTCCTCCGGCGAGGTGGCGTACCGGCTGATCAAGGGCCTGATCAGGGGGCCCTTCGCCCGGTCCGGCCGGGGGGTGCGAGGGGGTCCGGTGGGGGCCGCGGAAACGGATTTGGGCGATCGGCGACAGACCGTGTAATGTCTTCCTCGCTCGCCCCAATAGCTCAGTCGGTAGAGCGTCTCCATGGTAAGG
>NZ_JAERUC010000017.1 GCF_016745505.1 Streptomyces silvae
TGAGGTCCTCGAGCGAGTCGATGCCCTTGACGTACGAGGGAACCGTCAGCTCAAGCGACGTGGGGCCGTACCAGGAACCGAGGTCGTCCAGCTGGTCGCTGTACTTGTCCCAGTAGTCCTTGTGCGTGGTCGGCAGCCAGGAGTCCGTCTGGAAGTCGATGTCGCCGCGGGCGACACCGGAGTAGAGCGGTCCGGCGTCGAGCTGGGTCATCCCGGTCTCGAAGCCGCGCTGCTCCAGGATCTCCTTCCACAGGTACGTGGAGGCGATGCCCTCGTCCCAGGGGATGTACCCCATGTTGATCTTCTGGCCCTGGCCGACGTTCGAGCTGTCGGCCTGGTCGGCCTTCGAGTCGTCGGAACCGGCGATGTTGAGGCCGCCCGCGACGAGCGCGAGGACGACGACACCGATCATGGCGACGGCGGTACCCGGCTTGTAGTGCGTGAACTTGAGCCTCCGCGCACCGGCGGCGACCTTGGCGGCGGCACGGCGGCCGAGCGGGGAGACCCGCTCGTTGAGCGCGCCGGTCATCCGGTCCAGGTACATGGCGAGGATGACGACGGCGATCCCGCTCTCGGCGGCGAGGCCGACCTGGAGCTGGGTGATCGCGGCGTACACCTTCTCGCCGAGGCCGCCGGCGCCGGCCATGCCGCCGATGACGACCATCGACAGGGCCAGCATGATGACCTGGTTGATCCCGGCCATGATCGTCGGCAGGGCGAGCGGCAGCTGCACCCGGGTGAGGGTGTGCTTGGGCGTGGTACCGAAGGCCTCGGCGGCCTCGACCAGTTCGCCGTCGACCTGGCGGATGCCGAGCTCGGTCATCCGGACGCCGGGCGGCATCGCGAAGACGATGGTGGCGATCACACCGGGGGTGACGCCGACGCCGAAGAACATGACGCCGGGGATCAGGTAGACGAAGGCCGGCATCGTCTGCATGACGTCGAGCACCGGACGCAGCGTGGCACTGACCCGGTTGTTGCGCGCCGCCCAGACACCCATGGGCACGGCGATCACGATGGTGATGACCGCGGCCACGACGACCAGCGAGAGGGTCGCCATCGCCTCGTCCCAGAGGGCGAGGGAGTCGATGAGCGCGAAGCCCACGAAGGTGAGCACGGCGGGGATCACCCCGCGCAGCCAGAACGCGATGACCGCGAAGATCCCGGCCATCAGCAGCGGCTCGCCGCCGCCGAGCACGGCGTTGACGCCGTCGTACATCCCGCCGAGGACGGTCTTGATGAAGTCGAAGATCCAGGTGAGGTTCGACTGGAGCCAGTCGACCGCGTCCTCGACCCATGCGCCGAAGGTGAACCTAGGCACCGGCGATCACCTTCTTGACCTCGCGCGGGGCCGGAACCTGGCCGTCGGCACTGTTGTCGACCTGCGGTTCCTCACCGAGCGCGGCGAGCAGCCTGGCGCGCGGGACGATCCCTATGACCTTGCCGCCCTCACCGGTGACGGCGACGGCCGACCCGCTGGTGGAGCAGGGGGTGAAGAGCTCGGCGATGGGTGTCTCGGCCGACACCGTGGCGGGCGCCTCGGCCTTCAGCTCGGCGTCGGAGCTGCCCTTGGCGGGCGCCTCCATGATCGAGCCGGCGGTGAGCACCCGGGAGCGGTCGACGTCCTGGATGAAGGAGGCGACGTAGTCGTTGGACGGCCGGACGAGGATGTCCTCGGCGGTGCCCTGCTGCACGATCTCGCCGTCCCGCATCACGGCGATGCGGTCGCCGAGGCGCATGGCCTCGTTGAGGTCGTGGGTGATGAAGACGATCGTCTTCTTCAGGCGCTTCTGCAGTTCGAGGAGCTGGTCCTGCATGTCGCGCCGGATCAGCGGGTCGAGCGCGCTGAAGGACTCGTCCATCAGGAGCAGGTCGGCGTCGGTGGCGAGCGCGCGGGCCAGGCCCACACGCTGCTGCATGCCGCCGGACAGCTCGTCGGGCCAGGACTTCTCCCAGCCGGCGAGGCCGGTCATCTCCAGTGCCTGGGCGGCGCGTTCCTCCCGCGCGACCCGCGGGACGCCCTGGACCTCCAGGCCGTACGCCGCGTTCTCCAGCACGCTCCTGTGGGGGAAGAGCGCGAAGTGCTGGAAGACCATGCTGATCTTGGTTGAGCGCACGTTGCGCAGTTCACGGGGGCTCAGGGCGGTCAGGTCCTCCCCGTCGAACAGCACCCGTCCGGCAGTGGGCTCCAGCAGCCCGTTGAGCATCCGCAGCAATGTGGACTTCCCCGAACCGGAGAGTCCCATGACGACGAAGATCTGGCCCGGTTCCACGGTGAACGAGGCGTCGATCACCGCTGCGGTCGTTCCGTCGGCGCGCAGCTCGTCGCGGTGGGTACCGCTCTCGAGCTTCTGCACGGCTTGATCGGGTCGTCTGCCGAACACTTTGTACAAGTGCTCAGCTTGCAGCCTTGACACATACACCTCACGCGTTGAACCGAAAACGGTCTGCCACCCCCTTCGGCAGACCGTGGAGCGGTGCGGATTCGGTCCGCAGAGCACGCGCACTTCGTTGAAAAATGGACGTGGTCCGCTCCGGTGCCGCGCCTGCCCCCGCTTACGCCGACCAAACACATGTGTGATTCAGATCACTCCGGGGAAACCGCTGTCACGGGAACCGCGCGCCTCGCGCGTCACCGCCGCCCACCCCCGGGACCGGTTACGGCATCATCGGGGTGTGACGCGACGCCTGATGCTCCTCGACACCGCCTCCCTCTACTTCCGCGCCTACTTCGGCGTCCCGGATTCGGTGCGCGCACCGGACGGCACCCCGGTCAACGCCGTGCGCGGGCTGCTCGACTTCATCGCCCGGCTGGTGCAGGACCACCGGCCGGACGACCTGGTCGCCTGCATGGACGCGGACTGGCGCCCGCAGTGGCGGGTCGATCTGATCCCGACCTACAAGGCGCACCGGGTGGCCACGGAGACCGCCGAGGGCGTCCCCGACGAGGAGGAGGTCCCCGACACCCTCTCCCCGCAGGTCCCGGTGATCGAGGCCGTGCTGGACGCGCTCGGGATCGCCCGGGTGGGCGTCGCCCCGTACGAGGCGGACGACGTGATCGGCACCCTGGCCGGGCGGGCCACGGGGCCGGTCGACATCGTGACCGGGGACCGCGATCTCTACCAGCTGGTCGACGACGCCCGCGGGGTGCGGGTGCTCTACCCCCTCAAGGGCGTGGGCACGCTCCAGGTGACGGACGAGACGTGGCTGCGCGAGAAGTACGGCGTGGACGGCGGCGGATACGTCGATCTGGCCCTGCTGCGCGGCGATCCGAGCGACGGGCTGCCGGGAGTGCCCGGTATCGGCGAGAAGACGGCGGCGAAGCTGCTGGACGCCTTCGGCGACCTGGCCGGGATCATGGCCGCGGTGGACGATCCCGCCGCCCGGCTCACCCCGTCCCAGCGCAAGCGGCTGGACGAGGCCCGGGACTACGTGGCGGTGGCCCCGAAGGTCGTCCGGGTCGCCGACGACGTGCCCCTGCCCGACTTCAACCCCGCTCTCCCCCGCGAACCGCGCGATCCGGCGGCCCTGGAAGCCCTCGCGGCGCGCTGGGGTCTGGGGAACGCGCTCCAGCGCCTGCTCGTCACACTCCAGGCATGAGGTGCTAGCTTAGGTAAACCTAAGTTTGTAGTACCTCGCATATGTCCAGAGCAGGGAGAACCTCGTGGCAGAGCGGCCGCAACGCCGGACACCGAAGGCGCAGGGGGCGCAGGTTCTGCGCACCGAGCAGATCACCCCGCACATGGTGCGCGTGATCCTCGGTGGCGAGGGCCTGGCCGACTTCACCCTCGGTGAGTACACGGACCACTACATCAAGCTGTGCTTCGCCCCGGAGGGCGCGGACTACAGCCACCCCTTCGACATGGCCCGGATCCGCGAGGAGTACCCGCGCGAGCTGTGGCCCACCACCCGGACGTACACCGTGCGTTCCTGGGACCCCGACTCCCGTGAGCTCGCCGTCGACTTCGTGGTGCACGGCGACGAGGGCCTGGCGGGCCCCTGGGCGGCGCGGGCGCAGCGCGGTGACCAGGTGACGTTCCTGGGCCCCGGCGGCGGTTACGCGCCGGAGGCCTCGGCCGACTGGCACCTGCTGGTGGGCGACGAGAGCGCCCTGCCCGCGATCGCCGCGTCGCTGGAGCACCTGCCGGAGGGCGCGCTCGTGCACGCCTTCGTGGAGGTGCCGGACCCGTCGGAGGAGCAGAAGCTCGTGGCCCCGGACGGCGTGTCGGTGACCTGGCTGCACCGCGGCGACCGCCCGGTCGGCGAGGCGCTCGTCACCGCGGTGCGGGAGCTGGAGTTCCCCGAGGGCCAGGTGCAGGCCTTCGTCCACGGCGAGGCGGGCTTCGTGAAGGAGATCCGGCGCCACCTCCGCCTGGAGCGGGGCATCCCCCTTCCGCAGCTGTCGATCTCGGGCTACTGGCGCCTCGGCCAGAACGACGACGCGTGGCGCGCGGTCAAGCGCGAGTGGAACGAGCAGGTGGAGCGCGAGCAGGAGAACGCCGCGTAGCGCACCTCCCGGGCGTACGCGCGACCGGTCCGCCCGAACCCCGCGCGTCCGGGCCGCACGCCTGGACCCGTACACCTGGAACGCGCACACCTGAAACCCGGTCACCGTCCTGGACGGCGGCCGGGTTTCCGCGTGCGCCTCACGCCCCGGCCCACCGCCCGGCCTCCTCCGGGTCCCCGTAGGCGCGGGCGGAGGCGTCCACATGGGCGAGCCTGCGCAGGGCGCCGAACATGGCCTCCCCGAGCACCGTGCCGACGACCACGCTCTCCACCAGGTCCTCGCGTGCGACCCGCCTCCGGACGTAGTCGAGGTCGGCGCGCGCGACCGGCTCGGCCGCGTCGGCGTAGACGTCGAGCAGTTCGACGAACGCGCCGTGCCCCACCCGGTGCAGGGCGGCCAGCACCCCCGCCAGGGACCGCGCCGCCGCGTTGTCCGCGTCCACGTACCAGCCGCGCCGGGCCAGCAGCGCGGCGACCTCCTCGCGGGCGTCGGCCGATTCGGGCCCCGCCCCCTCGGCCGCCTCCACCTCCTCGGCCTCGTCCGTCTCCCCGGACTCCCCGGACTCCTCGGGCTTCCCGGACTCCTCGGGAATGATGCGCCCCGCCGCCACTCCGAGCACCTTGTGCACCGGCTGTCCGGGATCGTCGACCGCCTCCAGCACCTCCGCGATGGCGGACAGCGACAGCCCTCCGACGTCCAGGAGCGCCCGGATCAGCCGCAGCCTGCGCTCGTGCCCGTCGTCGTAGCGCGCCTGGTTCGGGCTGGTGAGCGTGCCGGCGGGCAGCACCCCTTCCCGTACGTAGTACTTGATCGTCGGTACCGGGACCCCGGACCTCCGGCTCAGTTCACCGATGCGCACCGTGCGTCCACCCTCCAAGAGCTTGCCTGACCGACCTCCATCATAGATAGTTCTCCTATCGGATAGCGGACAGTCCCACTATCCATAATTCTGGGGGGGTTCTCATGCAGTCCTGGCGTACATGGCACCGGCCCTTAGTCCTCTTCGCCGCGTCGATGGCCGTGATGGCCGTCGTCGCGGCGGTGGGGATCCTGGTGGACGACCGGGTCCTGGCGAGCGCGCCGATCTGGGCCAAGCCGTTCAAGTTCGCCCTCTCGTTCGTGGTGTACGCACTGGCGCTGGCCTGGCTGCTGACGCTCCTGACCCGGGGCCGACGCCTCGGCCGGTGGGCCGGCACCGTGGTCGCCCTGGCCTGCGCCGGGGAGATGGTGATCATCACCGGTCAGGTGATCAGGGGGAAGCGCAGCCACTTCAACCACGCCACACCGTTCGACTCGATGCTGTACGACGCGATGGCCGTCACCGTCGTCGTCCTGTGGACCGGCACGCTCGTCATCGCGATCCTGCTGCTCCGGTCACGGATCGCGGACCGCGCCTCCGGCTGGGCCGTGCGCTCCGGTGTGCTGATCGCCCTGGCCGGCGCGGCCATGGGCTTCCTGATGTCGCAGCCCTCCGCCGGGCAGCGGGCGGCCGGCGGCCTCGACACGGCGGACGTGGTCGGCGCCCACGCGGTCGGCGTCCCGGACGGCGGGCCCTCGATGCCGCTGACGGGCTGGTCGACGACGGGCGGAGACCTGCGCGTCCCGCACTTCATCGGCATGCACGCCCTGCAGGTCCTCCCCCTGTTCCTGATCGCCCTGGTCCTCCTCGCGCCGCGCTTCGGCCCGCTGCGCGATCCGCGGGTGCGGCTGCGACTCGTGCGGACCGCCTCCGGTACGTACGCGGCGGTCGTCGCCCTGGTGACCTGGCAGGCGCTGCGCGGACAGCCGCTGGTCCACCCCGACGGCGCGACGCTCGCCGCCGCCGGACTGATCGCCGCCGTAACGGCCGCAGGCGCCCTCCTCGCGCTCCGCCCGGCCGCCCTCACCTCGTCGGCCGGTGCGCCGGAAACGGAGTCCGTGTCATGACCGGAGCCCTCTTCGAGATCACGTTCATGGCCGCCGCTCCCTTCTGGCTGCTCATGATCTTCGCGCCGCGCCTGTCCCTCACCGCCCGCGTGGCCGCCTCCCCGCTGACCGTCCTGCCGGTGCTCACGCTCTGGGCGGTGATGGCCGCGCCGGTGTTCCCGGAGCTGTGGGCCGCCGTGAGCAGCCCGGACATCGACACCTTCCGCGACCTGGTGGCCCTCGCGAACGGCGCGGGGGCGGTCTGGGCGCAGATCATCGCCTGGGACCTGCTGCTCGGCCAGTGGATGTTCCTGGAGTCGCGCCGGCTGGGGGTGTCGCCCCTGGTCATGGGCCCGCTCCTGGTGCTGACGATTCTGCTGTCGCCGCTCGGCCTGCTGGTCTTCCTCGTCCTCCGCGCGGTCATGAGGACCCGGTCGCGGCCGGCCGGGGGTGCGTACGAGAGGGTGGGCGGACCGGCGAATCCCTGAGGCGTCCGACCAATCCTTCGGCACGCCGGCTCCGAATCATCCAGGAAACCGATGCGTGCTCCGGGAGGACCGTCCGCGTGAGAGAAGCCGTACACATCAGTGGGGTCCCCTCGTCGGGCCCCGGCCTGCAGGATTTGCTCGTCCAGGTCGCCCGTGGCGACCAGGAGGCGTTCACGCAGGTGTACGACCAGGTCAGCGGGCCGGTGCTGGGTCTCGTGCGGAGTGTGCTGCGCGACCCGGCCCAGTCCGAGGAGGTGGCCCAGGAGGTCCTGGTCGAGGTGTGGCGCACCGCACCCCGCTACCAGCCCTCCCGGGGCGGCGCCATGAACTGGGTGCTGACGCTCGCCCACCACCGCGCGGTGGACCGGGTCCGCTCGGCCGAGGCGACCGCGGCGCGGGAGCACAAGGCCGCGCTGCTCGACCGGACCCCGGACTTCGACGAGGTGTCCGAGCAGGTCGAGAGCCGGCTGGAGCGGGAGCAGGTCAGACGCTGTCTGCGGACGCTCTCCGAGCTCCAGCGGGAGTCGGTGACGCTGGCGTACTACCGCGGGCTGACCTACCGCGAGGTGGGCGAGCTGCTGTCCGTACCACTGGGGACCATCAAGACGCGGCTGCGCGACGGGCTCATCCGGCTGCGCGACTGCCTGGGGGTGAACGCATGAGTACGGCCGAGCTGCACACACTGACCGGCGCCTACGCGCTGCACGCGCTGCCGGAGGACGAGCGTCTCGCGTTCGAACGGCATCTGGGGGCCTGCGAGGCGTGTGCCCAGGAGGTACGGGAGCTGTCGGCCACCGCCGCCCGGCTCGGGCTGGCCGTGTCCGTCGCTCCGCCGCCCGCCCTCAGGGAACGGGTGCTGCGTGACATCACGACCGTACGGCAGGAGGCGCCGGCCTCGGGCCGGAGCGCTCGCGCCGGGGGCTCCCCGGGCCGGGCCGGCCGCTGGTCGACGTACGCCCTCGCCGCCTGTGTCGCCGCCGCTGCCGCCTTCGGCGGGGTCGCGGTGTGGCAGAACCAGGTCGCGCAGGACGCCCGGCAGGAGGCCGCCCGGGCCGCGCAGCACAACGAGCAGGTGGCGCGGGTGCTGACCGCGCCGGACGCGGCGACCAGCGCCGCGGATCTCGGGAACGGCGCGCGGGGCACGGTGGTGGTCTCGCAGAGCGTGAACCGGGCCGTGTTCCTCGCCTCGGACATGGCGCGGCCGCCCGGCGGCAAGGTGTACCAGCTGTGGTTCGACGACGGCGGCACCATGCGGTCGGCCGGTCTGATGGACCCGTCCGCCACGGACGACGCTGTGCTGCTCGACGGGCCCGTGGACCGCGCGTCCGGCATGGGCATCACGGTCGAACCGGCGGGCGGCTCCGAACAGCCGACCTCGGACCCGGTGGCCCTGATGGAGTTCCAGGACGCCTGAGCGGTGGTGGGCGCGCCCCTTCCCGGGGGCGCGCCCACACGCGTGTCACGGCCCGCGCCTCAGAGGTTCTTGCCCATGAGGACGCACATCGTCTCGTGCCGGCGGACCGATCCGTCGGGCCCTTCCTCGTCCCAGGCGTCCGGCTCGCGGCCGTACGCGACATAGCCGAGGCGCTCGTACAGGGCGCGGGCCCGGGGGTTGTCCTCCTCGACGGCGAGTTCCGCCCGGTGCAGCCCCCGGTCCCGGATCCGCCCTTCGGCGGCCCGGACGAGCAGCGTTCCCAGGCCGCTGGACTGCAGAGCCGGGAGCACGGCGAGCTGCCACAGCGTTCCGGCGCCCTCGGAGACCTGGTAGTCCACACCGCCGATCGCCACCGGCACACCCACGGGGGTGCAGACGGCCAGGTAGTCCACCTCTCCCGCGGCGGCGCGTGCGAGCTCCCGCTCCACGTGGCGCAGATGGGTGGCCGAGCCCGACCAGGTGCACGCCGGCAGGTCCTGCGGCAGCAGATCGCGCACCTGGACGGGGATGCTGACGGTGGCTTCGGTGGCGGTGGTGTCGCTCTGAGTGGTCACGTCCCGGAGCATGCCGACCCCGGCGGCACCACGGCAACGCCTTTTCGGGCGCGGCCTTCCCGGCGCCACCGGGGCGGACCTCAGCTCCGGACCCGGCTCCCGGCTCCGGGCTCGGCTCCGGCTCTCGACTCCAGCTCCCCGCCCCCGGCTCTCAGCTCCGGCGGGGCGGCCGCGGGAAGAAGCCGCTGGTGCGGGCCCGGTACTCCGCGTACCCCGGCCGTCCGGCCATGTGCCGCTCCAGCAGGGCCTTTCCGCTGCCCCTGGTCAGCAGGAAGCTCATCACGAGGGGCGAGACGAGCGTGGCCGCGGCGACCGCCGGGTCCGCACAGACGACGAGGAACAGCCCCCACCAGACGCAGAAGTCGCCGAAGTAGTTGGGGTGCCGGGTCCAGGACCACAGGCCCCGGTCCATGATCCGCCCCTTGTTCGCGGGGTCGGCCTTGAACCGTGCCAATTGGCTGTCCCCCAGCGCCTCGAAGCCGAGCCCCACCGCCCACAGCGCGGTCCCCGCCCAGGCCCACCCGTCGAGCGGGCCCGTGAGGTGGAAGGCCGCCTGCACCGGCAGGGAGATCAGCCATACGAGCGCTCCCTGGAGGAGGTACACCGTGCGCAGCGCGTACAGAGCGGGGTTGCCGGGCGCCTTGGCGAGCATGGCCTCGTAGCGGGGGTCCTCCCCGTGCCCCCGGCCCCGCCGGCCGATGTGCACGGCCAGCCGCAGCCCCCAGACGCCGGTGAGCACGGTCACCAGGATCCGGCGCCCGTCGTCCCCGTCGCCGCCCGACATCGCGTACGACACGAGGGCGACGGCCGCGAAGCCGAGACCCCAGGCGACGTCGACGATCCGGTGCACACCCTTGCGCAGGGCGATCAGGAACGTCACGAGCATGACGCCGAGGGCGGCCCCGAGCGCCACCGGCAGGTCCCGGGCGAACTCGGCCCACCCGAAACCGCTCACGGGGCGTCCTCCCGCTCCGGCGCGGTGGCCTGGAGAGGTACCCGGCCGGTGTCCGCGTACCAGCCGTGCCGGGTGGCCGGCAGACCCGCCGTACCGGCCGCGTCGGGACGCACCGAGAGGATCTGGTCGACGCCCATGCGCCGCTCCTCGAAGGCGAGGGCGCCGCCCACCAGGTAGAGGCGCCACACCCGGGCGGTCTCCTCACCCACGAGGGCAGTGAACTCCGGCCAGCGCTCCTCCAGCGTGCGGTGCCAGGCCCGGACGGTCAGGACGTAGTGCTCGCGCATCGACTCGACGTCACGGACCTCCAGCCCGGCGCCCTCCAGCAGGCCCACGGTCTCGCCGAGCGGACGCATGTGCATGTCGGGGGCGATGTACGACTCGATGAACGCCCCGCCCCCGGGCGCGGTCGACCCCCGGGACATCTGCTGCACCAGGGCGCGCCCCTGCGGCCGCAGCACGGAGTGGAGCAGCGCGGTGAAGGCCGGGTACTGGGCGTCGCCGACGTGCTCCCCCATCTCGACGGTGGACACGGCGTCGTACCCGCCCCGGAAGCCGGGCAGGCCGGCGACGTCCCGGTAGTCGCAGCGGTGCACCTCGACGAGGTCCTCCAGGCCGCGCGCCTCCACCTGCCCGCGTACGTACGCGGCTTGTTCCGCGGCGAGCGTGACGGCGGTGACCCGGACGCCGTGCCGGGCCGCCGCGTGGAGGGTCAGGGATCCCCAGCCGCAGCCGATGTCGAGCAGCCGTGCGCCGGCCGTCAGACCGAGCTTGCGGCAGATCAGCTCCAGCTTGTCGCGCTGTGCGTCGGCGGGTCCGTAACCGGGGGCAGTGCCGGTCCAGTAGCCGCACGAGTAGGCCATCGTCTCGTCGAGCAGCAGGGAGTAGAAGGCGTTGGAGAGGTCGTAGTGGTGGCTGATGGCGGCCCGGTCGCGGGCCTTGCTGTGCAGGGCGCCCCGGAGCCCGGCGCGGGCCTCGGGAGTCGGCGGGCGGGGCCCGATCGCCCCGAGGCGCAGCGCGGTGCCGGCGGCCCGGAGGCGGTCGGAGACCCTGGGCCGGGGCAGCCGCGGCTCCTGGTCCCCCGGGGTCCCGCGCAGTGCGCGCAGGCCGTCGCCGAGATCGCCGACGACGTCGATGTCACCGGTGATGTAGGCCTCGGCGAGGCCGAGTTCGCCGGGCTGCCACAGGAGCCTGCGCAGGGCCCGGCGGGAGCGGACGTGCACCGTGGGGGCGTTCTCGGGCCCGGTCTCGCTGCCGTCCCACATCCTGATCCGGACCGGCGGGGGGCCGCCGAGGAACCGCTCGATGACCGGCGCGATCCGCTGCGCCGCCCCGGTCGCCGGAATGCCGGTGCCCGTGTCTGTGTCGGTCGTGGTGTTCACGCGGTGTCCTCACGGGTCAGGAGAATCTGCTGCACATCGAGGTAGCCGGACCGGAAACCGGCCTCGGAGTAGGCGAGGTAGAAGGTCCACATGCGGCGGAAGACCGCGTCGAAGCCGAGTGCGTCGACCTCGGCGGCCCGTTCGGTGAAGCGTTCACGCCACAGCCTGAGGGTCTCGGCGTAGTGCGCGCCGAAGCCGTCGCGCCGCACCGTCCGCAGGGAGGTGTGACCGGCCGTCACCCGGTCCATCGCCTCGGTGGAGGGCAGCAGTCCGCCGGGGAAGACGTACTTCTGGATCCAGGTGTAGGTGTGACGGCTGGCCAGCATCCGGTCGTCCGGCATCGTGATCGCCTGGAGCGCGATCCTCCCGCCGGGGGCCAGGCAGCGCTCCAGGGTCCGGAAGTACTCCGGCCAGAACTCCTCCCCGACCGCCTCGATCATCTCGACGCTGACGATCGCGTCGTACTCCCCGGTGACGTCCCGGTAGTCGCAGAGCCGCACGTCGACCCGATCCTGGAGGCCCGCCTCGCGGATCCGGCCCCGGGCCAGCTCCTGCTGTTCCCGGGAGAGCGTGAGGGTGGTGACCCTGGCGCCCCGGGCGGCGGCCCGTACGGCGAGTTCGCCCCAGCCGGTGCCGATCTCCAGCAGCTCGGTGCCGCGGCCCACGCCGGCCAGGTCCAGCAGCCGGTCGATCTTGCGGTGCTGGGCGGCGGACAGCAGCTCCTGCTCGGCCGGGAATCCGCGGAAGACGGCGGAGGAGTACGTGAGTGTGTCGTCGAGGAAGAGCGCGAAGAGGTCGTTCGACAGGTCGTAGTGGTGGCTGATGTTGTCGCGGGCGCCCTCGGGGGTGTTGGTCTGCGCGGCGGGCTGCCGCAGGGCCCACAGGCTGCGCAGCTTCTGCAGCGGGGCCGGTACGAGGCCGGCGGCGTTGCCCGCGAGGACGGTGAGGACGCCGACGAGGTCGGGCGAGTCCCACTCGCCCGCCATGTACGACTCGCCGAAGCCGATGAGTCCGCTCGCGCCGATCCGCCGGAAGAAGGCGTCCGGTTCACGGATCTCCATGAGCGGGCCGCCCAGGCCGACGCTGTCGCGGCCGGCGATCCGGGCCCGCAGCGGGAGCCGGGCGAGCGCGCGCCGTACGAGCCGTTCGGCCAGGGCGGTCCTCGCCCGGGAGGCCCGTGGCAGGGCGGCGACGTCGGGCCAGCGCCCGGGATCGACGGTGGCCCGGGGGGCGTTCGCGGGTCCGGCCTGGGCCGGGATGCCGATGCCGGCGGGGGCCTCGGTGGCGGCGGAACGGGAGGGGACGGGGGAGGTGGGCACCTTCACTGCATGCCTTCCTGGGTGCGATGACGGGGACGTGGCTGTACGGGGAGCCGGCGGAGGAGCAGCCGGATGCCGTGCAGCCGGATGGCGGCGGACACCACCACGGTGGAGAAGGGGTGGCGCAGGAAAAGCCGGAGGAGCTGGGCGGGCGTGCCGGGGCGCCGGGTGCCGCGTACGGTCGCGGTGAACGGGCGTGCGCCCTCGCGCTCCAGATGGACCGTCAGGTCCAGGCGCGGGCCCGGTTCGGGCAGCCGCATCCGGTAGCCGCCGTCCACCGGGAAGAACGGCGACACGTAGAAGTCCTTGCTCGTCGCCGCACGGCCCGCCTCGTCGGGGTGCAGCAGATAGCAGTGGCGCTCCCCGTACGTGTTGTGCACCTCGGCGACCACACAGAGCGGGGTGCCGTCGGGGCGGTGGCACCAGTAGACGGTCAGCGGGTTGAACACATGGCCGAGGACCCGGGCCTGGGTGAGCATGGTGACGGTCCCGTCGGCGAGGTCGACGCCCCGGGCCCGGAGGAACCGTTCGAGCCCGGCCCGGACGGTGGGGGCCGTGCCCCCGAAGTGGTCGCGGGCGTCGAACCCGGCCAGCGGGCGCAGGAGTGCCGGCAGCCGGGGCGGGTGGTCCGGGTCGACGAGCCACAGATAGGTGCGGTGGCGCAGGGCGTACTTTCGGGGCGCGGTCCGTACGTGGGTGATGGCGCACGGGTAGAGGGCGTTCACCAGGTCACCCCCAGTGCTTCGGCGGCCCGCACGCCCGAGCGGCAGCCGTCCTCGTGGAAGCCCCAGCCGTGGTAAGCCCCCGCGAAGGCGGTGACCGGTCCCGACAGGGCGGGCAGCCGGGCCTGCGCGGCGACGGACTCCGGGGTGAAGACGGGATGCTCGTAGACCATGCGGGCGCGGACGCTGTCCGGGGCGACACGGTCGGCGCCGTTCAGGGTGACGACGAAGCGCTCGGGGGCGTCCAGGCGCTGGAGGCGGTTCATGTCGTAGCTGACGGTGACCCGGTCGGCGTCGGCGGCGCAGGACGGCATCAGATAGTTCCAGGACGCCGCGGCGCCCCGGCTGCGCGGCAGCAGCGTGGTGTCCGTGTGCAGCAGCGTGGGGTTGCGGGAGTAACGGAAGGCGCCGAGGGTGCGCCGCTCCTCGTCGGTGGGGTCGGCGAGCAGCCGGAGCGCCTGATCGGGGTGGGTGGCGACGACCACCGCGTCGTACTCCCGCGTCGTCCCGTCCTCGGTGACGACCTCCACGCCGGAGCTGTGCCGCCGCACCGCGCGCACCGGGGTGCCCGTACGCACGGAGTGCACCTGCTTCACGACGCGGTCGACGTACGCGCGCGAACCGCCGGTGACGGTCCGCCAGACCGGCGAGTCGCCGATCGTGAGCATCCCGTGGTGCTCCAGGAACCTGAAGAGGTAGCGCGCCGGGTAGCGCAGCGCGGTCACCGGGTCGCAGGACCACACGGCGGAGACCATCGGCGTCAGGAAGTGCGCGGAGAAGTACGGGGAGAACCGGCCGCGCGAGGCGAACTCGCCCAGGGTCATCTCCGCCGCGCCCTCGGGCAGGGCGAGCAACGCCCTGGCGGCCCGGTGGAACCGGGGCACCTCGGTCAGCATCCGCAGGTAGGGGCCGCGGAGTACGGAGCCGGGGCGGGCGAACAGTCCGGCGGCGCCCCGGGCGCCCGCGTACTCGAGACCGCACCCCTCGCACCGCACGGACATGCTCATCTCCGACTCCTGGGTGTCCACCTCAAGTTCGTCGAAGAGCCGCAGGAGGTGCGGATACGTCCGCCGGTTGTGCACGATGAACCCGGAGTCGACACGGTGTGTCCGGCCGTCCGACGCGCTCAGGTCGTGGGTGTGCGCGTGACCGCCGACGCGCTCGTCCGCCTCCAGGAGCGTCACGTCGTGCGCTTTTCCCAGGACGTGCGCGGCGGTCAGTCCCGCCACCCCGCTGCCCACTACGGCTGTTCGCCGCCGCTCCCCTGTCATTCGGGTTCCTTCCGGTGTCGCATGCCTGGCCGGGGCCTGCGGGAGCGCCCCTCAGAGGTCATTCGTGGCAGCGGGCACCGCGGATTGGCCGATGATCGGAATTCCTTCGATCGGGTGAACGACCAATCCGCCGGGCGATCAGCACCGAACCCCCGGTGTGAGAACAGACCGAGACGTTTCGCAGAAGCAAGGGGCCTCAGGGGCCCGGCGCTCCCACCGGGCGCGCGCCGTGTTCGCCGCGCTCGGTGGTCTGATCGCCGGGTTCACGGCTCTGTGCGTCGCCGAGCTGGTCGCCGCCGCCGTACGTCCCGAGGCGGGTCCGGTCACGGCTGTGGGCGGGGCGGTCATCGACCGCACTCCCCCGGCCGTGAAGGACTTCGCCGTACGGAACTTCGGTACGGACGACAAGCTGGTGCTCCAGCTCGGGATCCTCGTCCTCCTGGCGGTCTTCGCCATGGCGGTGGGGGTCCTCGCGCTGCGGTACCGGTGGACCGGCGCTGCGGCCGTCCTGGTCTTCGGGGTGGTCGGCTCGGTGGCGGCGGGCGGGCGGCCCGAGGGCCGTCCGACCGACGCGCTGCCGTCGGCCGTGGGCGCGCTGGTGGCCGCGGGAGTGCTGTATCTCCTGGCCGGCCGGCTGTCTCCCGTCACCGGTCCGCCTCCCGCGGCTGGAGAGACGGACGACGAGGAGACGGCCGGCGGGGAACCGGCCGACGACGAGCAGGGCGCCTTCGACCGCCGCGGATTCGTGATCGCGGCGACCGCCGCGGCGGCGGCCTCGGCCGGTGCGGGGCTCCTGGGCCGTCGGCTCCAGGCGTCCCAGCTGGCCGGGGTCTCCGCCGCACGCGGTGACATCACCCTGCCGGCACCCGCCTCCCCCGCACCCGCGATACCCGGCGGAGCGGATCTGGGCATCCGGGGTCTGAGTTCGTTCACCACACCGAACAAGGACTTCTACCGGGTGGACACCGCTCTGGTGGTCCCGCGCGTCGACGCCGACCGGTGGCGGCTGCGGATCCACGGCAAAGGGGTGTCGCGACCCGTCACCCTCAGCTTCCAGGACCTCCTGGGGCGCGAGCTCGTCGAGCGCGACATCACGCTGACCTGCGTCTCCAACCAGGTGGGCGGCCCCTATGTGGGCACGGCCCGGTGGATCGGCGTAAGCCTGGCGACGCTGCTGGCCGAGGCCGGGGTGAAGCCCCCGTCGAAGGGCGGGCCCGCGGACCAGATCGTGGCGCGTTCCGTGGACGGGATGACGATCGGCACTCCGGTCGAGGAGGTCATGGACGGCCGCGACGCCCTGCTCGCGGTGGGCATGAACGGCGAACCCCTGCCGTTCGACCACGGCTTCCCGGTCCGCATGGTCGTCCCCGGCCTGTACGGCTATGTGTCGGCGTGCAAGTGGATCCAGGACATCGAACTCACCACGTTCGACGCGTACGACGCGTACTGGGTCAAGCGCGACTGGTCGCGCGAGGCTCCGATCAAGACGCAGTCACGCATCGACACGCCCCGCCCCTTCGCCGCCCCGAAGCCGGGGACCGTGCCGGTCGCCGGTGTCGCCTGGGCCCAGCACCGGGGCATCTCCCGGGTCGAGGTCCGGGTCGACGGCGGCGAGTGGCACACCGCGCGGCTGGCCGCCGAGGCGGGCCGTGACACCTGGCGCCAGTGGGTGTGGGAGTGGCCGGCCACGACCGGCCACCACACCCTCGAGGTCCGCGCGACGGACCGTACCGGCGCCACACAGACCGACAAGCGGGTCGGCACCGTGCCCGACGGTGCGACCGGGTGGCACTCGGTGGTGGTCGACGTGACCTGACGACCGGACCGCACACCTCATCCCTTGAACCGACGTTCCGACCTGCCTACGTACTGACGAACCGATGAATCAACGAACCACTCAGGAGAACCTCATGAACAGCCGTCACTTCCGCCGTATCGCCGTCACCGTCTCCGCCGCGGCCATGCTGCCGCTCGCCCTGACCGCCTGCTCCAGCGACTCCGACGACACCTCCGCGTCCGGCTCCGGTGCGGACAAGTCCGCGTCGAGCACGCCGTCCAAGGAGACCCAGCCCATGGACGAGCCGTTCGGCCCGGGCTGTGCGTCGGTCCCGAAGGAGGGCGCCGGCTCGTTCGACGGCATGGCGCAGGACCCGGTCGCCACGGCCGCGTCGAACAACCCGGCGCTGTCCACGCTGGTGGCGGCCGTCAAGCAGGCCGGTCTCGTCGACACCCTGAACAGCGCCCAGAACATCACGGTGTTCGCCCCGACCAACGACGCCTTCGCCAAGATCCCGAAGGCCGACCTGGACAAGCTGCTCGCGAACAAGGCCGAGCTCACCAAGGTGCTCACCGCGCACGTCGTGGGCGAGAAGCTGACCCCGAAGCAGCTGGAGGAGGGCTCCTTCGACACGCTGGCCAAGACCAAGCTGACGACGTCGGGTTCGGAGATGTCCTACACCGTGAACGACTCCTCGAAGGTCGTCTGCGGCAACGTCCCGACGGCCAACGCGACGGTCTACATCGTGGACACCGTCCTGATGCCGGCCGCCTGATCCGACGGTCCGCCGGCCCGCAGCCGGCCTGACCACGCGAGCCCCGTGGTCCGCGCCCTCCCCTCGGAGCGGCGCGGACCGCGGGGCTCGCGCCGCGTCGGCAGCGCGTCCGTACCGGCTCGACGGAACCGCAGGATCCGACCTGCGGAAAAACTACACATAAGGGACATGTAAGAGCACACTGGTGTGGAGAGCTGATGACCGCACCCCCAACCCGCGGTCGCTCCGACAAGTGCGAAGGAGAACATCCTCATGAGTAACATCTCGCACACCGGAAGGGACGTGTCCGGAAAAACCAGGGACGTTTCCGGTCACACCGGAAGGGACCTCTCCGAACACCCTGACGCTGAAGAAATGCGAGCGCGCCACGACCGCGTGATGGGAGGCGGCGCACGCCGCACCACGGCCGGTGCGGACGCACCGGTCTTCCTGCTCGGTCTGTACTGCGCCGTCTCGCCCTGGGTGCTCCACTTCACCGCGAACCAGCCCTCACTGGTGACGCACAACCTCGTCATCGGACTCGCGATAGCCGTGCTGGCGCTCTGCTTCACCGCCATGCCGGAGCGGATGACCGGGATGAGCATCGCCATCGTCGCACTGGGCGCCTGGCTCATCGTGTCGACGTGGGTCGTGGGCCAGAGCCCTGACATGGGCGTCATCCTCAACAACGTGATCGTCGGTGGTCTGGCGGTTGTGCTGGGGGCAGCCTGTGCGGGACTTTCGATGAAGAACAGGAAGAAGACCTGACGGGAGAACGCACAGGAGTGGCCACCGGCGCGTACAGCCGCCCGTGGCCACTCGTCCGTCCACCCTCACCCGTGGAGCGAGGAACCGCTCACCCCACGGAGCTGTACGCCACCACACCCCGCAGCACCGCGTCCACCGCCTTGTGGGCGTTCTTCGCGACCGAACTCCCGTCCCGGGGCGCGGCGGCCGCGATCTGGCCGAGCACGTCGATGACCTGCTTGCACCACCGTACGAAGTCGCCGGCCGGCATCTCCGCCTCGCGGAGGACCTCGTCCAGCGTGCGCCCGGAGGCCCACATGTAGACCGCCCAGGCGAAGCCGAGATCGGGCTCGCGCTGGCCGACCCCTTCCGTCTGGCTGATCTTGAAGTCCTCCTCCAGGGCGTCGAGACGGCCCCAGATGCGGATCATCTCGCCCATCGCGGCCTTCGCGGGCCCCGAGGGCAGCTTGGGCGCGACCGCGTCGTCCGCCTGGCGCGCCTCGTAGACCAGCGCCGAGACGCACGCGGCGAGTTCGGCGGGGTTGAGCCCCTCCCAGACACCGTCCCGCAGACACTCGCTGGCCAGCAGGTCGAGCTCCCCGTAGAGCCGGGCCAGTCGCCGGCCGTTCTCGGTGACCTCGTCGCCCCGCAGGTAGTCCATCTCGGTCAGCAGCGCGACGATGCGGTCGAAGGTACGGGCGATGGTGGTCGTCCGGCCCTCGATGCGGTTCTCCAGCTGCCGGGTGTCGCGCTGCAGCCGGTGATACCGCTCGGCCCAGCGTGCGTGGTCCTCACGCTCGTCGCACCCGTGGCAGGGATGCGCGCGCAGCTCGGTGCGCAGCCGGGCGATCTCCCGGTCGTCGGCCGCGGCGGACCGCTGCTTGCGGTGGCGCCCCGGGTCGATGTGCCCCGCCTTGCTCCGCAGCGCGGAGGCCAGGTCGCGGCGGGACTGCGGTGAGCGCGGGTTGAACGACTTGGGCACCCGCATCCGCTCCAGCGCCTCGACCGGCACCGGGAAGTCGATCTGCGCCAGCCGCTTGACCTGACGCTCGGCGGTCAGCACCAGAGGACGCGGCCCGTCGTGGTACTCCAGCCCGCGATGGCCGTTGGTGCGCCCGGCGGGCAGCCCCGGGTCGAGCACCAGGGCGAGGCCGGCGAACTTGCCGGTGGGGACGTGGATGACGTCACCGGGCTTCAGCTTCTCCAGGGACGAGGCGGCGGCGGCCCGCCGCTGGGCCGCGCCCTGCTTGGCCAGCTCCGTCTCGCGGTCCTTGAGGTCGCGGCGCAGCCGCGCGTACTCCTCGAAGTCCCCGAGGTGGCAGGTCATGCCCTCCTTGTAGCCCGCGAGGCCCTCCTCGTTGCGCTGGACCTGCCGGGAGATCCCGACGACGGACCGGTCCGCCTGGAACTGCGCGAAGGAGGTCTCCAGCAGCTCGCGCGAGCGGTGCCGGCCGAACTGCTGGACGAGGTTGACGGCCATGTTGTACGAGGGCCGGAAGCTGGAGCGCAGCGGATACGTACGCGTCCCGGCGAGTCCGGCGAGCGCGCCGGGGTCCATGCCCCGCTGCCACAGGACGACCGCATGGCCCTCGACGTCGATGCCGCGGCGCCCGGCCCGCCCGGTCAGCTGGGTGTACTCACCGGGGGTGATGTCGGCGTGCTGCTCGCCGTTCCACTTGACGAGCTTCTCCAGCACCACGGAACGCGCGGGCATGTTGATGCCGAGCGCCAGCGTCTCCGTCGCGAAGACCGCCTTGACCAGGCCGCGGACGAACAGCTCCTCCACGACCTCCTTGAAGGTCGGCAGCATCCCGGCGTGGTGGGCCGCGATGCCCCGCTCCAGGCCCTCGAGCCACTCGTAGTACCCGAGGACATGGAGGTCCTCGGGGGGAATGGACGCCGTCCGCTCCTCGACGATCTCCCGCACCAGCTGGCGCTTGTCCTCGTCGTTGAGCCGCAGACCGGCCTGGAGGCACTGCTGGACGGCCGCCTCGCAGCCGGCCCGGCTGAAGATGAACGTGATGGCAGGCAGGAGCCCCTCGGCGTCCAGCCGGTCGATGACCTCGGGCCTGGCCGGCGTCCAGATCCGGCTGCGCTGGCGCCGCTCGCGCTCGCGGTCCGCCTCGCGCACCATCTTCCCGCGCCGGCGCTCGCGCGGGTTGTACCCGCGCTGGTTCTCCATCCGGGCGAGCCGGACGAGATCCGGGTTGACCTCGCGCCGGCCGGTGCCCCGGCCGCCGTGGTCGCTCTCCTCCTCGAAGAGGTCGTACATCCGGCGTCCGGCCATGACGTGCTGCCACAGCGGCACCGGACGGTGCTCGGAGACGATCACCTGGGTGTCACCACGGACGGTGTCCAGCCAGTCGCCGAACTCCTCGGCGTTGGACACGGTCGCCGACAGCGACACCAGGGTCACGGACTCCGGCAGGTGGATGATCACTTCCTCCCACACGGCGCCCCGGAAGCGGTCGGAGAGGTAGTGCACCTCGTCCATGACCACGTAGCCGAGACCGGTGAGCGCCTGGGAGCCCGCGTACAGCATGTTGCGCAGGACCTCGGTGGTCATGACGACCACGGGCGCGTCCGCGTTGACGCTGTTGTCACCGGTCAGCAGACCGACCTTGTCCGCGCCGTAGCGCCGGACGAGATCGGTGAACTTCTGGTTGGACAGGGCCTTGATGGGCGTGGTGTAGAAACACTTGCGCCCCTGCTGCAGGGCCAGGTGTACGGCGAATTCACCGACGATGGTCTTGCCCGACCCGGTGGGGGCCGCGACCAGCACCCCCTTGCCGGCCTCCAGTGCCTGGCAGGCCTCGATCTGGAACGGGTCCAGTCCGAATTCGTACATCTCGCGGAAGGGCCCGAGGGCCGTGGCCTGCTCGGCCGCACGGACCCGAGAAGCCTGGTATCGCTCAGCTGGTGAGAGGTCCTCTGTCATCTTGATACGAGCCTACCCGCCCCGTATGACAGTCAGCCCGATCTTTATTTCACGGTGCAAGGACCCTGACCGCGCCGGGTACGCAGGTGGCGGTGAGCGGCAGCGCGCCCAGCGGTTCGCCGTCCGCGTACGCCGTGACGCCGGCCGCGGCCAGCTCTATCGAGGACACCCGGTGCACGGTGACCGCGGGGTGCCCCAGGTGCGTGCCCTTGTACACCTTCGGGAAGACCTTGAGCAGGGTGGCCCGGCTGCAGTCGCCGACCACGGTCACGTCGAAGAGCCCGTCGTCCATGACCGCGTCGGCGCAGATCCGCATGCCCCCGCCGTAGGTGGTGCCGTTGCCCACGGCGATCAGCGTCGCCTCGATCTCGGTGACCGGGCCGCCGTCCAGCCGGAGCCGGTACGGGATGGGCCTGAAGGCGGCCAGTTCGGCCAGGATCGCCAGGTCGTACTTGAAGCGGCCGCCGACCCAGCGCATCCGGTTGCCCCGGTCGTTGACCCGGGAGTCGAAGCCGGAGGCCAGCACGGAGCCGAACCAGCGCTTCTCCGTCCGGCCCAGGTCGATCGCGCGCGCCGTGCCGGCCTTGAGCGCCTCGGCGGCCAGCCGCCCCGCGGCGGCCGGATCACGGATCGGCAGCCCGAGGGCGCGGGCGAAGTCGTTGCCCGTGCCGACGGCCACGGCGCCGAGCGGCGTCGAGGTCCCGGCGACGGCCTGGAGGGCGAGGGACATCATGCCGTCCCCGCCCACGACTATCAGCGCCCCGGTGCTGTACGCCACGGCCTCCCGGGCGCGTCGCAGCGCGTCGTCGGCGTCCTCGCCGAGGACCGTCCGTACGGAGAAGCCGGCGTCCCGCAACGCGGAAGCGGCCGGCTGCGCGGCACGCGCGCCCCGGCCGCTCCCCGCGGTGGGATTGACGAAGAGGGTGATCTCGCTGGTCACCCGCGGGACCTTACAAGGTCAGGTGATGTCGTCGTAACCGTTGATCCCGTGCGTCCGTCCGCCGTCCGCCTCGCCGCTCGCCTGCTCGGGCAGTGCGGGCCGGGAGGCCACCGGTTCCACGGCGCCGACCGTCTCGGGTGTGAGGTCCAGGCTGGACGCCTCGTCGTCGTCGAGCTCGGCGTCGGGGTCGCCCCGGCGCTTGCGCTTGTCGTTGAGCAGCGAGAAGCCGACGGCCACGAAGTAGAGCACCGCGAGCGGGCCCGCCAGCAGCAGCATCGAGATGGGCTCGCCGCCCGGTGTGGCGATGGCGGCGAACGCCGTCAGGCCGACGATCATCCCGCGCCACCAGCGCAGCATGCGGGCGCCGGTCAGGACACCGGTCAGATTGAGCAGGATGAGCAGGAGCGGCAGCTCGAAGGCGAGCCCGAAGACGATCACCATGCGGGTGATCAGGTCCAGGAAGTCGTCCAGCGGCAGCAGGTTCTTCACGTTGTCGGGGGTGAAGCCGAGCATGATCTGCGCGGTCTGCGGCAGGATGGCGTACGCCAGGTAGGCGCCGGCGACGAAGAGCGGCACCCCGGCCGCGACGAACGCGATCGAGTAGCGCTTCTCCTGCTTGTGCAGGCCGGGGGCGACGAATCCCCACAGCTGGTACAGCCACACCGGGGTGGCCACCAGCACGCCGGCCATCAGGGACACCTTCAGCGCGATGGTGAACGGCGACAGCAGACCGTTGGTGGTCATCTCCGCGCAGGGCCGGCCGTTGATCATGGTCACGGCGCCGTTCTTGCAGCCGACCGAGTCCAGGATCGGCTTCATCAGGAACTCGAAGATTTCCTTCTGGAAGAACGCCGCCACGATCACGGCGATGACGATCGCCAGGACCGACTTCAGCAGGCGGTTGCGCAGCTCACGCAGGTGATCGAGGAGGGGCATCCGCCCCTCGTCGTCCTTCTCCTGCTTGCGGGCAGACTTGAGCAACCCACTTCCCTCGTCTCGTACAACAGCGTCCGGTGGTGCGGATCAGCCGTCAGCTCTGGGTGGTGGGCTTGGCCTCGTTGACCGGGCGGGAGCTGGTGACGTCTCCCGGGGCGGCCTGGATGGTGCGGGCGGTCGCCGCGGGCGGGGTGGTGTCGGCCACGGTCTCCGTGGTGGGCGCCGCGGGATCCGCGTCGTCCTTCTTCATGGCCTTGGCCTCGCTCTTGAGGATGCGGGCCGACTTGCCGAGCGAACGCGCCATGTCGGGAAGCTTCTTGGCACCGAAGAGCAGCAGGATGACAACGATGATCAGAACGATCTCGAGGGGCTTCAGATTGCCGATCATGTGCGACTTCCTTCTCACTGAGGCGTCCGGGGGGTGGGCTCGCTACCCGTTCGACCGGACAGTTGTCCGACCTTCGCGCTGGCAGCGATCGTAACCCGCAGGGGTAAACGTGAGGCAATGCCCGTGCGTACTCCCGCTTGCGGCCCACACCTCCCTGCCTGGGCCGCTCCAGAAGCGTACCCCCCGAACCGGTGAATCAGGAGGCCGCGCCCGGCTATCGCAGGGCCTCTCCGGTGTCGGCGAGGGTGGTGGCCGCTCGTTCGAGATCCTCGGCCGCTCGGTTGATCCGCCGCGTGGTCGCGGCCACCTGTCCGGCGAGCCGCTGGGCCTCGACGAAGACCTTGACGGCCAGCACGCCGAGCACGGCGAGGCCGGCGAATCCCAGGGCGATGGCGAGCATGGGCCAGAACATGGACGGGTCCTCGATGTCTCTCGTCACCGCAGGGCGGTGTGCAGGCGCAGGGTCCGCACCCCGCCGCCGCTGAGGAGCTCGACGATGCGCTCCCCGGCCGGCTTGCGGACCGCGGACCCGCAGGCGGGACACGTGAAGGAGTAGAAGGTCGTACGGCGGCTGGCGCCTATGGCCAGCCGCAGCGCGCCCGCCATGAGCTCGAACCGCTCACGGCAGTCCGGGCAGGCGGCCCGGAAGCGTACGGCGTCGGCCACCGGGACCGGAACCGGCCCGGTCTGCGTGCTCGATATCACGGTCATACGGCCTTCGTCTCCTCGGTGCACGGGTGGCCGCCGCTCAGAGCGCGCCGTCGTAGGCGGCCAGTGCGTCACGCGCCGCCAGCCGGGCGCTCTCGGCCAGGTCGGGGGGCGAGGTGATGCGTCCCTCACCGCCCAGCCGCAGGGCGAGCCGGCGCAGGGAGGCCGGATCGGGGGTGCGCAGCGTGATCCGCAGGCCGCCGTCGGGCAGTTCCTCCGCGCTGTCGTGCGGGTAGTACTCGGCGACCCAGCGGCCGCCGGGTCCGACCTCGATCACGACCTCCGGGTCCTCGGCCGCGGGCTGGACCAGCCCCTCCGAGAGATCACGCAGCTCCAGCTCCGGCGGGGCGGACGGGGCGTCGAGGATACGGATCTCGGCGACCCGGTCGAGCCGGAACGTCCGCCGCGCCTCGGTGAGCCGGCACCAGCCCTCCATATAGGTGTGGCCGACGGCGAACAGCCGGATCGGGTCCACCTCGCGCTCGGTCAGCTCGTCGCGCGCGGGCGAGTAGTAGCGCAGCCAGAGACGGCGCCGCTCGGAGATCGCCCGGTCGACGTCGGCGAAGACACCGCCCTCGGCCTCGAAGGTGACCGAGAGCCGCGAGCTGGCGGCGCCCACCTCACCGGCCGCGGTCTCCAGCTTCGCGGTGGCCCGCACCAGCGCCTGCCGGTCGCTCTCCCGCAGGCCCGGCAGCGTGGCGACGGCGCGGGCCGCGACGAGCAGCGCGGTCGCCTCGTCGGCGGCGAGCCGCAGCGGCTCCGCGACGTCGTCCGGGTTGTGCCACCAGATCCGGTCGCCGTCGGTGTCGATGTCGAGCAGGTCACCGCCGCGGAAGCTGGTCCCGCACATGGGGAGCACATCGAGGTCGGAGATCAGCTCGTCCTCGGTGATCCCGAAGGCACGGGCGACGTCCTGGACGTGCGCGCCGGGGCGCTCCCGCAGGTACGTCACGAGGGAGAGCATCCGCCGGGTCTGGTCGATCGCGTTCGTGGCCACGAGTACGGGTCCCCCTCAGTCCTTGGCCACGGCGCGCAGCCGGTCCATCACGTCGGCCCGCAGATCGGCGGGTTCGCTCACGATCACGTCGGGCCCGAACTCCACGAGCCAGGCGTCCAGCCCGTGCCCGTACGGGATCTCCAACTCGTCCCAGCCGTCGCCCCGTTCCCGTACGGATATCGCGCGGGAGCGCAGCGGGTAGCCGGCGCCGGCGCGCAGCCTGATGCGGGCGGTCCTGGTGGCGGTCTCCCCCGCCCAGCTCTCCACGGTCTCCCGGACGGTCACGGCGTCGGGGACCGGGGCCGTGAAGGCACCGGCGCGGGAGCGGACCCGGCCCGAGATCCGGGACAGCCGGAAGACCCGCTCGGCCCCCCGGTCGCGGTCCCAGCCGGCGAGGTACCAGTGGCCGCGCCAGCACTCCAGCGTCCACGGCTCGACCTGGCGCTGCTCGGGGCGGGCGGCATTGCCCTTGCGGTAGTCGAAGGTGACCGGGCGGCGGTCCCGGCAGGCGAGCATCAGCGGCTCGAAGGCGGCCTCGTGGACCGGGATACGGGGTTCGAGGGCACTGTGCACCTCGTAGGCGTCCTCGGCCTCCGGCATGCCGGCGGCCCGCAGCTTCTGCAGGGCGCCGCTGGCGGCGCCGGCGAGCCGCGCCTGCTGCCAGACCTTGGCGGCGAGCCCGAGGGCCGCGGCCTCCTCGGCGTCCAGGGTGATGGGGGGCAGCCGGTTGCTGTCGCGGCGCGCCAGGTATCCGGTGTCGCCGTCCAGGTTCTCCACGGTCTCGATGATCAGGCCGAGTTCACGCAGATCGTCCTTGTCGCGCTCGAACATCCGGTTGAAGGACTCGTCGGAGCCCGCCTCCAGGTAGGCCTCGATGGACCCGCGGAGCTCACGCTTGCTGAGCGGGCGCCGGGTACCCAGCAGACACAGCGCCAGGTTCATCAGCCGTTCGGCCTTGGCAATCGCCATCGACGCCCTTTCTCGACGTGCTCTCCGACCGTCGACCGTACCGCCCCGGGGTGTCCGGACCAAAGTGAGGGCCCGTGCCTTGCGGCACGGGCCCTCACTGCTGTAGACGGACGGATCAGACGCCGACGAGGTCGCAGACGAAGATCAGCGTCTCGCCGGGGGCGATGGCGCCGCCGCCCGCGCCACGGTCGCCGTAGGCGAGGTGCGCGGGGATGGTCAGCTGACGACGGCCGCCGACCTTCATGCCCTGGACACCCTGGTCCCAGCCCGCGATGACCTGGCCGGCACCGAGCTGGAACTGCAACGGGGTGCCGCGGTTCCAGGAGGCGTCGAACTCCTCGCCGGTGGAGAAGGCCACACCGACGTAGTGCACGGAGACGGTCTGGCCCGCCTGGGCCACCGGTCCGTCGCCTTCCCAGATTTCCTTGATCTCCAGGTCGGCCGGCGGCTCGCCACCCGGGAAGTCGATCTCGGGCTTGTCGATGCTCACTGAACTGCTCCTCTTACTGATGAACTGGTCAACCGGGACAGTCTTACATCTTCGCCAGGATGTCCACGGCGAACACGAGCGTGGACTTCGCGGGGATGGACTGCTGGGCCTCGTCGCCGAAGCCCTGGTCCGGCGGGATGACGAGCAGCACACGGCTGCCGACCTTCTTGCCGACGAGGCCGTTCTTGAGACCCTTGAGGGTGACCTGGGCCAGCGGGAACGTCTGGGTCTTGCCGGTCTGGTAAGTGCTGTCGAAGGCCTTGCTGCCCTTCCAGAGCAGACCCACGTAGTTCACGACGACGCTGTCGGTCTCCTTGACGACGTCACCCTTGGACTCCAGCACGTAGTTGGAGACCAGCTTCTTCGGCGGGTCGCTCTTGGGGATCGTGACGGTCGGCGCCTTGCCGTCGGTCTTCGTACCGACCTTCGGCAGGTCGATGTTGTCCTGGGCGACCGCGGTGCCCTCGGCGGAGGCCGGGATCTTGGTCGCCTTCACGATGTCGACGACGAAGACGAGGGTGGCGTTGGGCTTGATGTCGCCCTGGCCCTGCGCCCCGTACCCGAGGTCCGGCGGGATGACCAGCTCGACGCGGCTGCCGACCTTCTTGCCGACGAGCCCCTTGTCCCAGCCCTGGATGACCATGCCCGCACCGAGCGTCAGGTCGAAGGGCTGCTTGCGGTCGAAGCTGTTGTCGAACGGCTTGGTCGAGTCCCAGGCCTGTCCCAGGTAGTTGACCTGGATCGCGTCGCCGTTCTTGAGCGTCGCGCCGTCACCCTCACTGATGACGTCGGTCTTCAGCTCCTTGGGTGGATCGCCCTCACCCTTCGCCAGAGTGGGCTTCTCCCCGAACTTCGATCCCGCGGTGATCGCGGGAAATCCGCTCTTGGAGACGGAGTCGGAGGCCTTGTCGTCGCCGCATGCCGCGGTGGACAGCAGCAGTAGGGGGACGACGAGAAGGCCGGCAAGTCGGCGCACTGGTTCCTCAGATCTCAGACGGCACGTGAATGGTCCCCCGACACTCTAGGCGGACGGAAGGGCACGGAAGGGCCCCGTACGAGGAACGTACGGGGCCCGGTCGCCTACGGGGCGGGACATTCCTGTCCCGGGTCACATGCCCGCGATCAGCTTCTCCACCCGGTCGTCGACGGAACGGAAGGGGTCCTTGCACAGCACGGTGCGCTGCGCCTGGTCGTTGAGCTTGAGGTGGACCCAGTCGACGGTGAAGTCCCGCCGCTGTTCCTGGGCCCGGCGGATGAAGTCACCGCGCAGCCGCGCCCTGGTGGTCTGCGGGGGCACCGACTTGCCCTCGAAGATCTTCAGGTCGTTGCAGATGCGGGCGGCCTGGCCCTTGCGCTCCAGGAGGTAGTAGAGCCCGCGCCGCCGGTGGATGTCGTGGTAGGCGAGGTCTATCTGGGCGACCCGCGGATTCGACATGGTCATGTTGTTCTTGGCCCGGTACCGCTCGATGAGCTTGTACTTCATGACCCAGTCGATCTCGGTGCCGATCCGGTCGAGGTCCTCGGCCTCGATGGCGTCCAGGGTGCGGCCCCACAGCTCGAGGACCTGGTCGACCGTGCCGGTGCGGATGCCCCGGCGCTCGACGAAGTCCACGGCCTTCTCGTAGTACTCGCGCTGGACCTCGATGGCGGATGCCTCGCGGCCGCTGGCCAGGCGCACCTTGCGCTGTCCCGTGATGTCGTGGCTGACCTCGCGGATGGCCCGGATCGGGTTCTCCAGGGTCAGGTCGCGCATCACGGTGCCCGCCTCGATCATGCGCAGCACGAGGTCGGTGGCACCGACCTTGAGCAGCATGGTCGTCTCGGACATGTTGGAGTCACCGACGATGACGTGGAGGCGGCGGTACCGCTCGGCGTCGGCGTGCGGTTCGTCCCGGGTGTTGATGATCGGGCGGGAGCGCGTCGTCGCGGAGCTGACGCCCTCCCAGATGTGCTCGGCCCGCTGGCTCACGCAGTAGACGGCGCCGCGCGGCGTCTGCAGCACCTTGCCGGCACCGCAGATCAGCTGACGGGTGACGAGGAACGGAATGAGGATGTCCGCGAGCCGGGAGAATTCTCCGTGCCGGGCCACGAGGTAGTTCTCGTGGCAGCCGTAGGAGTTTCCAGCCGAGTCGGTGTTGTTCTTGAAGAGATAGACGTCGCCCGCGATTCCCTCCTCGTGCAGGCGGCGTTCGGCGTCGACGAGCAGTCCTTCGAGAATGCGCTCGCCCGCCTTGTCGTGCGTGACCAGTTCGGTCACGTTGTCGCATTCGGGTGTCGCGTATTCCGGATGCGATCCCACGTCGAGGTAGAGGCGGGCGCCGTTCCGCAGGAAGACATTGCTGCTGCGGCCCCATGACACAACACGGCGGAAGAGGTAGCGCGCCACTTCGTCAGGTGACAGTCGGCGCTGTCCCCTGAACGTGCACGTGACGCCGTACTCGTTCTCCAGCCCGAAAATGCGGCGGTCCATGACTGAACATTACGCCTTACGGCCTGAGCTGAAACCGGGTTCGGCAGCACCGTTTCGATCATTTTCCGAACCGGCCACAACTGCGGGCGTACGCCCGGGAGCTGCGAGGACCTTTCCGGTGGCCAGCAGCACCAGCAGCGCCGCCACTCCACCGGCCCCGGCGACGGCGAAACTCCAGGCCGTCCCGCCGAGCTCGACGGCCGGTCCCGCGACCGCCGTTCCGGCCGCCGCGCCCACCCCGAAGGTCGTCACCAGCCAGGAGAACGCCTCGGTCACGGTGCCCTGCGGCGCGTGCCGGTCGACGACGATGAACGAGCAGGCGATGGCCGGGGCGAGGAAGACGCCGGCGACCGCCGCCAGCGCGGTCATGGCGGGCACCCCGGGCGTCAGCATCAGCGGCAGATAGCCCAGCGCGAGCAGGGCCACGATGACCCGCAGCCGCCGTTCGGGCGCCCCGGCCCACTGCCGTGCCCCGTACGCCGCGCCGCCGATCAGCGCGCCCAGGCCGAGCGCGGCCATCAGCCAGCCGTACACGGACTCCCGGCCGTGGTCGTCGGCGTACGCGACCCCGGCCACCGTGATCGAGCCCAGCGCGAGCCCCACGAAGAAGAAGGCGCCCAGCAGGGCGAGCAGCCCCGGTGAGCGCAGGGCACCGAGCCAGTGCGCCTCGCGGGGCGCGGAGCGCCACAGCCTGGAGGGCTCGGACAGGACGACGGACAGTGCGCCCAGGACGCCGATGGCGTTGATGACCAGGAGTGCGGCGGCCGGCGACCAGAGGGACACCAGGACCGTCACGAGGAGCGGCCCCACGGTGAACATGACCTCCTGGGCCACCGCGTCCATGGCGTACGCGCGGTGCACCCGGTCCTCCCGGCCCAGGACCGACGGCCACAGCGCCCTCAGGCCGCCTTCCAGCGGGGGCGTGGACACCCCGGCCACGACGACCGCCGCGTACGCCGCCGGGAGCGAGCCGAGGCCGATCAGGGCGAGCACGGCCATGCCGAGCGCGGAGACGACCGCCGCCGGGAGCTGGACGCGCGGCTGGCCGTACAGGTCCACGGCACGGCCGAGCAGGGGCTGTCCCACCGCCGTGGCCAGTCCGTACGCCGCGGCGAGGGCGCCGGCCAGCGTGTAGCTGCCGCCCTCCGCGCGGGTGAACAGGACGATCGCGATGTGGGCGGTGCCGTTCGGCAGCCGCCCCACCAGGGTCCCCGCCAGCAGCCGGGCGGCGTGCCGCGTCCGGAGGATGTCCAGATAGCCCGCGGCCATGTCCGCCCCTCTCCCCCGGCGGTGCCACACCTCGGGGTTTTACGTATAACGTCGACGCTCATACGTACCATGTGGGCAGCCCGGGAGTCCATCCCGCCGCGACCCCACGGCACCCGGTGACGGGCCGAGCACGGAGGCACGAGTGAGCAGCACGCGGCAGCCCGCCCCACCCCGGCCCACCAGCCGTGACGTGGCGCGGGCCGCGGGTGTCTCGCAGGCGACGGTCTCGCTCGTGCTCGGTGACAAATGGCGGGGCCGGGTGTCGGCGGCGACCGCCGAGCGGGTCCGCGACAGCGCCCGGGACCTGGGCTACCGGCCGAATCTCGCGGCCCGCAGCCTCCGGCTGGGCCACACCCGCACCGCCCTCCTCGTCGTCCCCGCGCTCACCAACGAGTTCTTCGCCCGCGTCTACACGGGCGCCGCGGCCGTCGCCGCCGAGCACGACTTCGGGGTGGTCCTCTACCCGTCCCCCGACGGCACCGGCCCCGCCCGGGACCCGTTCGACCCGGCACGCGCGGCGCTGGACGGGGTGATCGCCTCCTCGATGGCGGCGGACGCGCTGGGGGCGCTGCGGGGCGCCGACCTGCCACTGGTGATGCTGGACAGCGACCCCGGGGACCAGGGCGCCGCGGCGCACGTGAACCTCGCCATCGCGGACGGCATGCGCCAGGTGACGGACCACCTGCTGGGCCTCGGCCACCGCCGGATCGTGCACCTGGCCTCGGCCGTGGACACCTGGACCTTCGCGGTGCGCGCCCGGGCACTGGAGAAAGCCGTACGCCAGGTTCCGGGCGCCGCCCTGCGCACGGTGACGGCCCCCCTGGACGTACGGGCCGGACGTGAGGCCGCCGAGGCCGTCCTGGCCTCCCCCGGCCCCCTGCCCACGGCCATCGTCTGCGACGACGACATCCTGGCCGCCGGCGCCTGCAAGGCGGTGCGCAGACGGGGTCTCCGGGTGCCCGACGACATCTCGGTGACCGGGTACGACGACCTGGCGCTCGCCACCGCGGTGGAGCCGGAGCTCACCACCGTGCGCCTGCCGGCCGAGCAGGTGGGCGAGCGGGGCATGGGCGCGCTGCTGGCCGTCCTGGAGGGCCGCCCCGCGGTCCACCACGACCTCCCCGTCCACCTGGTGGTCCGGGGCTCGACCGCGCCCCCGCCCACCGCATGACGGAGCCCTCCGGCCGCCGCGCGTGCGGTGGCCGGAGGGCTCCGTCCGGAATTCCTGGAGCCGGCTACTCCTTCGGGTCCTCATCCGTCGAGTCGGCCTGGGCGCCGGTGCCCTTCGCGGGCGTGCCGGTGTCCTTCGGCGGGGTGCCGGCGGCCGGGGTGCTGCCGCCTTCGGGCTCCTCCGTGTCGGACGGGGCATCCGTTGGGGTGGCCCCGGCGCCGTCCGCGTCCAGCAGCCTGGTCAGCTGCCGGCCGACGATCCGCTTGAACTTGCGCTGCTGCGGCCTCGTGCGGTCCAGGACCGCGACCTCCAGCCGCTCGGCGGGGATCTCCCGCTCGTTGCCGTTGGCCTCGCGGGACAACGCCTGCACGGCCAGCTTCAGCGCCTCGGCGAGCGACATCCCGTCGCGGTGGCGCTGGTCGAGGAAGCTGCTGATCTGCTCGGCGTTCCCGCCGACCGCGACCGAGCCGTGCTCGTCCACGATCGAACCGTCGTGCGGCAGCCGGTAGATCTGGTCGCCCTCGGGCCCGGCGCCGACCTCGGCGACCACCAGCTCCACCTCGTACGGCTTCTCGGCCGCGCTGGAGAAGATGGTGCCGAGCGTCTGCGCGTAGACGTTGGCCAGCCCACGGGCCGTCACGTCGTCGCGGTCGTAGGTGTATCCCCGCAGATCGGCGTAGCGGACGCCGCCGATGCGGAGGTTCTCGTACTCGTTGTACTTGCCGGCGGCGGCGAAGCCGATCCGGTCGTAGATCTCGCTGAACTTGTGCAGCGCGCGGGACGGGTTCTCGCCGACGAACACAATGCCGTCGGCGTACTGCAGCACAACCAGGCTGCGACCACGGGCGATGCCCTTCCGGGCGTATTCCGCCCGGTCGGCCATGGCCTGCTGAGGTGAGACATAGAACGGCGTCGACACCGGCTATCCGTCCCTTTCTGTCAGTGACGAGTGCATCGGAGAAGCATCGGGCCGGTCAGAGCAGCGCGGCGCGGGGGCCATCGGGCTGCTCGAGCCGGCGCTCCAGGATCGCGCGCGCGATCTCCGAGGATTCCGTGTCGTCCAGCCTGCGGAAGCCCTCGTCGGTGATGACGGTGACGATCGGATAGATCCGGCGGGCCACGTCCGGGCCACCGGTCGCCGAGTCGTCGTCGGCCGCGTCGTACAGCGCCTGCACGACCAGGGTGAGCGTCTGCTCCTCCGTCAGGTCGTCGCGGTACAGCTTCTTCATCGACCCGCGTGCGAAGACGGAGCCGGAGCCGGTGGCCGCGTAACCCCGCTCCTCGGAACGCCCGCCGGTCACGTCGTACGAGAAGATCCGGCCCTTCTCGCGGTCGACGTCGTACCCGGCGAACAGCGGGACGACCGCCAGGCCCTGCATGGCCATCGCCAGATTGCTGCGGATCATGGTGGAGAGCCGGTTGGCCTTGCCCTCCAGCGAGAGCGTGGCACCCTCGACCTTCTCGAAGTGCTCCAGCTCCAGCTGGAACAGCTTGACCATCTCCACGGCGAGACCGGCCGTGCCGGCGATCCCCACCGCGGAGTACTCGTCGGCCGGGAACACCTTCTCGATGTCGCGCTGCGCGATCATGTTCCCCATGGTCGCCCGCCGGTCACCGGCGAGGACCACTCCGCCGGGGAACGAGGCCGCGACGATCGTGGTGCCGTGCGGCGCCTCGACGGCGCCCTGCAACGGCGGCAGGCTGCGGTTGCCGGGAAGGATCTCGGGTGAGTGGTCGGACAGGAAGTCCATGAACGAGGACGAACCCGGCGTCAGGAAGGCAGCTGGTAGACGCCCGGTGCTACGAGTGTTGGCTTCCACGCGTTTCCCTCCAGGTATGCGGCTGCACGCCTTACGGCATCCGGCCGATCTTTGAGCTGCCCCAGGGCTGCGTTGCAGCTGAAGCACAGTACGCCACGGACCCTACCCGTCCCATGACAGTGATCCACATGCTCCGCCGGAGCAGTCAGACAGATACAGCAAACACCCTGCTGAGCGGCGATCAACTCGTCCAACTCCACCGGGCTGAGACCGTACTTCCGCTGGAAGTAGCTGATCCGATTCCGCTCGGCCCGGCAGGGGCGGCAGTAACTTGACCAGCCGTCGTATGCCGATCTGTTGCGCTCCCACTGATCGTGCGGTTTCACCTCGCCGCACCGAGGGCACCGTTTGTGTCCGCGTGGCACCGGCACCTTGGCCCGGACGGACCTGCCCTTGGCCTCCTGGCGTTGCCGGTAGTACTCAGCAGAGCATTCCCGGCAGTACGCCTGGAGGCCGTCACGCATCGCCCTGTTACTCGCGAAGGACTCCGTCGGCAGAGTCCTTCGGCAACGAGAGCATTTCCTACCGGCAGAGACGTCGGACATTAAGCCCTATTCCCCGCCTTTTTGAACAAATGACCTGACGAAATCCTCGGCATTGGACTCAAGTACGTCGTCGATCTCGTCCAGGACGTCGTCGACGTCCTCGCCCAGCTTCTCCTGCCGTTCCTTGAGGTCCTCGGACGCCTGTGCGTCCTGAGTCTGCTCCTCGGTCTCCTCGGTGGAACGTGTCGCCTTCTGCTGTCCGCCGCCGGTGTCCTTGGTCGCCATCTAGCTCACCCCGCTCGGTTCGAAGCACTTGATCAGACCCTACCTACGGGGTCCGACATTGGCCCGGTACTTTCCTCAACGTCCGGAGGTCATCTGATTGATTCCCAGCCGGGACGCCTTTCAGCCCCCCGTCAGCGTCCGGACCAGCTCATCCGCGGTGCGGCAGCGGTCCAGGAGGTCCTTGACGTGGGCGCGTGTACCCCGCAGCGGTTCCATCGTGGGGACCCGTTGCAGCGAGTCACGGTCGGGCAGGTCGAAGATGACCGAGTCCCAGGAGGCCGCGGCGACGTCGTCCGCGTACTGCTCCAGGCAGCGGCCCCGGAAATAGGCCCTGGTGTCCTCGGGCGGCTTCGTACGGGCCCGCTCGACGTCGCTCTCGTCGAGCAGGCGCTTGATCTTCCCGCGGGCCGCCAGACGGTTGTACAGGCCCTTGTCGGCCCGTACGTCGGCGTACTGGAGGTCCACCAGGTGCAGGCGCGGGGCGTCCCAGTCCAGGCCGTCACGGCGCCGGTAGCCCTCCATGAGCTCCCGCTTGGCGATCCAGTCCAGCTCGCCCGAGAGGCTCATGGGGTCGTTCTCCAGGCGGTTCAGGGTGTCCTCCCAGCGGGCCAGGACATCCTTGGTCTGCTCGTCCGCGTCCGCGCCGTACCGCTCCTCGACGTACTTGCGGCCCAGCTCGAAGTACTCCATCTGGAGCTGTACCGCGGTGAGTGTCCGGCCGCTACGGAGGGTGACCAGCTGCTTCAGGGTCGGGTCGTGCGAGACCTGGTGGAGCGTACGGACCGGCTGGTCGACGGCCAGGTCGACGTTGATGAAGCCGTCCTCGATCATGGCCAGGACCAGTGAGGTGGTGCCGAGCTTCAGATAGGTCGAGATCTCGGAGAGGTTCGCGTCGCCGATGATGACGTGCAGCCTGCGGTACTTCTCGGCGTCGGAGTGCGGTTCGTCGCGGGTGTTGATGATGGGGCGCTTGAGGGTGGTCTCCAGACCGACCTCGACCTCGAAGTAGTCCGCGCGCTGACTGATCTGGAATCCGTGCTCGTGGCCGTCCTGGCCGATGCCGACGCGGCCGGCGCCGGTGACCACCTGGCGGGAGACGAAGAACGGGGTCAGATGGCGCACGATGTCCGAGAAGGGGGTCTCCCGCTTCATCAGGTAGTTCTCGTGCGTGCCGTAGGACGCGCCCTTGTTGTCGGTGTTGTTCTTGTACAGGTGGATCGGCTGGGCCCCGGGGATCGCGGCGGCCCGCTCGGCCGCTTCCGCCATCACCCGCTCGCCGGCCTTGTCCCAGAGCACCGCGTCCAGCGGATTGGTGATCTCGGGTGAGCTGTACTCGGGGTGCGCGTGGTCGACGTACAGCCGTGCACCGTTGGTGAGGATGACATTGGCCAGGCCGATGTCCTCGTCGGTGAGCTGGCTGGAGTCGGCGGTCTCACGGGCGAGGTCGAAGCCTCGCGCGTCGCGCAGCGGGTTCTCCTCCTCGAAGTCCCAGCGGGCGCGCCGCGCCCGGTGCATCGCCGCCGCGTAGGCGTTGACGATCTGGGACGAGGTGAGCATGGCATTGGCGTTGGGTTGACCGGGAACGGAGATCCCGTACTCCGTCTCGATGCCCATCACTCGCCGTACGGTCATGCGGCCCTCCTTGCCCGGCGTCGCTCCCGTCCGGGAGCGGCGCTCAAGTACCGCTGCTGGTCCGCGGTGCCCGTCCCCGCACTGCGCGACTCGGCGGTACGGCAGAGCCTAGAGCGCCTCTGCGCCGGTGGGGAGATCAATTGCGTCATTGTTCGGGTGTGGCCGGAGCTGCCGGGAAAACGGCCCGGCTGCGGATACCCTGCCGGGCATCCGCAGCCGGTCTGCGTTTTACAGGTACTGTCCGGTATTTGCCACCGTGTCGATGGAGCGACCGGTGTCTGCGCCCTGCTTTCCGGTGACGAGTGTGCGGATGAACACGATCCGCTCGCCCTTCTTTCCGGAAATCCTGGCCCAGTCGTCCGGGTTGGTGGTGTTGGGCAGGTCCTCGTTCTCCTTGAACTCGTCCACGCATGCCTGGAGGAGATGGGAGACGCGCAGGCCCTTCTGGCCCTGCTCGAGGAATGCCTTGATGGCCATTTTCTTTGCCCGGTCCACGATGTTCTGAATCATCGCTCCGGAGTTGAAGTCCTTGAAGTACAGGACTTCCTTGTCGCCGTTCGCATAGGTGACCTCGAGGAAGCGGTTCTCCTCGGATTCCGTGTACATCCGCTCCACGACGGACTGGATCATCGCGTGGGCGGCGGCCTCCTTGGAGCCCGTGTGCTCGGCCAGGTCGTCCGAGTGCAGCGGCAGCGAAGGCGTGAGGTACTTCGCGAAGATGTCCTTCGCGGCCTCCGCGTCCGGACGCTCGATCTTGATCTTCACATCGAGCCGGCCGGGCCGCAGGATCGCGGGGTCGATCATGTCCTCACGGTTGGAGGCACCGATGACGATGACGTTCTCCAGGCCCTCCACACCGTCGATCTCGGCGAGCAGCTGGGGGACGATGGTGTTCTCCACGTCCGAGCTGACACCGGAACCACGGGTGCGGAAGAGGGATTCCATCTCGTCGAAGAAGACGATGACGGGGGTACCCTCGCTCGCCTTCTCCCGGGCACGCTGGAAGACGAGGCGGATGTGCCGCTCGGTCTCACCGACGTACTTGTTGAGGAGCTCGGGGCCCTTGATATTGAGGAAGTAGCTCTTCCCCGCGGGCTGACCGGTGACCTCGGCGACCTTCTTGGCCAGCGAGTTGGCGACGGCCTTGGCGATGAGTGTCTTGCCGCAGCCGGGAGGGCCGTAGAGCAGGATGCCCTTCGGCGGACGGAGTTCGTGCTCCTTGAAGAGGTCCGGGTGGAGGTACGGGAGCTCGACCGCGTCGCGGATCAGTTCGATCTGGTCGCCCAGACCGCCGATCTTGTTGTAGTCGATGTCCGGGACCTCTTCGAGAACGAGCTCCTCGACCTCGCTCTTGGGGACCACTTCGTAGACGTAGCCGGACCTGGGTTCGAGCAGGAGGGCGTCGCCGGGGCGGATGGTGATGTCCAGGAGGGGCTCGGCGAGCCTCACCACCCGTTCCTCGTCGGTGTGCCCGATGACCAGGGCGCGCTCGCCGTCCTCGAGGATCTCCTTGAGGGTGACGATGTCCCCGGCCCGCTCGAATTCCATGGCCTCGACCACGTTGAGCGCCTCGTTGAGCATCACTTCCTGGCCTCGACGGAGGCCTTCGAGCTCGACGCTGGGGCTGACGTTCACCCGGAGCTTGCGGCCCCCGGTGAAGATGTCGCAGGTGTCGTCCTCGTTCGCCTGCAGGAAGACACCGAAACCGGCCGGCGGCTGTGCGAGCCGGTCGACCTCCTCCTTGAGGGCCACGATCTGGTCGCGGGCCTCCCGGAGCGTGTTGGCGAGCCGCTCGTTCTGCGCGGACACGCCCGCCAGGTTGGTCTGCAACTCGACGATCCGCTCTTCGAGAATCCTCGTATGACGCGGAGAGTCGGCGAGCTTACGTCGCAGGACGGCGATTTCCTGCTCGAGATAGGCGACCTGGCCGGCTGGGTCTTCTGACCCCCGCCCGGGCCGGATGCCGCGGTTGATGTCGTCGTCGTGGGCTGCCACGGTCCTCACCTCCTCCAAGGGGAGCTGGACGCTTCCTGACCCTACCTGGGTGGGTGATGATTGAAACCCCTAGATCACAAAGACCCGGGAGTCTGTCCGATCTTCACCCTTGCGCTCTCCCTCACGCCAAGGGAATACCCACCCTTCGGCACCGGAAAGCAGCCGGTTGTATCGTCGAAGCGTTCAACACCCGTCAGGGCTGGCTTCAATTGGTGCAGATACGCAGGGAACGGCAGGACACATGACCGTGCAGCAGGACGCTCCGGGCGACAGCGACACGCAGGACCTCGAGGTCTGGATCGACCAGGATCTCTGTACGGGCGACGGCATCTGCGTGCAGTACGCACCCGAGGTGTTCGAGCTGGACATCGACGGTCTGGCGTACGTCAAGAGCGACGAGGACGAGCTCCTCCAGGACAAGGGCGCCACCACACCGGTGCCGCTGCCGCTCCTCCAGGACGTCGTGGACTCGGCGAAGGAATGCCCGGGCGACTGTATTCATGTACGTCGCGTTTCGGACAACGTGGAAGTCTTCGGGCCCGACGCCGAGTGAGGGCGCGGCCGGCGGCGCGGCGTACGGCTCAGACGCCCTGCGCGGTGCTGCCGGCGGGGCCGGTGGACTTGATGAACGCGTTGCCCTTCCACTGCCAGGAGGCGTTCTCCAGCTCGTCCGGGCAGCAGCGCGGTACGTCGGTGGAGGAGTAGCCGAGCAGGGTCGCCGACACCCGGCCGTCACGGACGGTGAAGTCGGTGACGTTCAGTTTCTGAGCGGGGTCCACCAGGGTCGCTACGACCCGGGGTGCGGCCCCGCTCGGCTGTGTCACGACGTAGATGCCGCTGGGCGGGGTGCCCGATCCCGCGGCGCAGTGCACGACGGCGACCGTCTCGGGACCGCCGTCGCCGTCGAGGTCTCCCGGGGCGCTGTCGGCCACGGTGTGTCCCGCGGGGCCGCAGTCGAGGGGGAAGGCCACGCCCTTCGGGTCGGGCGCCGTCGCGGAGGACGCGCTCCCGTGCTGCGTGGTGACGCCGCCGTGCTCGGACGCGGAGGCCGTGGCGGTGGCCGCGTCGGGCTGGAGCAGACCCGCGAGGGCGACGACCGCGGCCATCGCGGTCGCCGTGGCGAGCCAGTGCACCGGCTTGGCGTCGGTGTGCGCGAGGTCCGGGAGCGCGGAGGTCTGCACGCGGTATGTCTCCTGTGGTTCCTGGGGGGCCTGGGTAGGCGGTGCCGAGGTGTCGTCGGCGGGCGGGGGGTGGCCAGCATCGTGCCACACCTCACACCGGAGGGGAACGGCGGGGTCGTCACGGCCTGTGAAAAGGCGCCGCCGCCGGGCTCCCGGGTCGGTCCGGGAACTCGGCGGCGGCGCCGGCGCGTGGTGTTCGGTCAGTCGCGGGTGGCGGAGCCGCTCCGGCTGCCGGGTCCGTCGTAGTCCTCGCCGTAGGCGCCCTTGGAGGGGCGGCGGCGGCGCAGCGGCGGTTCAACGCCGTCCGCGAGGCGGCGGGCGGTGACGAGGAAGCCGGTGTGGCCGATCATCCGGTGGTCGGGGCGGACGGCCAGGCCCTCGACGTGCCAGTTGCGGATCATGGACTCCCAGGGCTGCGGTTCCGCGAAGCAGCCGATCTCGCGGATGGACTCGACGGTCCGCGAGAGCTGGGTCGTGGTCGCGACGTAGGCGCAGAGGATGCCGCCGGGCACCAGGGCCTTGGACACGGCCTCCAGGCACTCCCAGGGGGCGAGCATGTCGAGGACGACACGGTCGACCTCGGTGTCCGAGAGGTTGTCCTGGAGGTCGCCGACGGTCAGCGTCCAGGCGGGGTGCGGCGAGCCGAAGTAGCGCTCGACGTTCTGCTGGGCGATCTCGGCGAAGTCCTCGCGGCGCTCGTAGGAGTGCAGCATGCCCTGCTCGCCGATGGCGCGCAGCAGGAAGGTGCTGAGCGCACCCGAGCCGACGCCGGCTTCGACGACGCGGGCGCCGGGGAAGATGTCGCCGAAGGCGAGGATCTGGCCCGCGTCCTTCGGGTAGACCACGGCGGCACCGCGGGGCATGGACAGGACGTAGTCGGGGAGCAGGGGGCGCAGCGCGAGGTAGGCGACGTTTCCCGTGGTACGGACAACACTGCCCTCGGGAGCACCGATCAGCTCGTCGTGCGGGAAAGAACCCTTGTGGGTGTGGAAGTTCTTTCCGGCTTCGAGCGTGAAGGTGTAGTGGCGTCCCTTGGGGTCGGTGAGCTGGACCTGGTCCCCGACTTTGAATGGGCCGCGACGGCGGGCGGCACCGGTCGGTTCGGACATGTGGCCAGCCTACCGGTATTTCGGGGGCCGCTTTCCGGGGCGTCAGGCGGAGGGGCGGGCCATGGCCTTGACGAAGGCGCGCTCGACGTCGGCGGTGGACAGGACGCCGTAGATCTCGCCGGTCTCCTCGACCACGAGGTACTCGGTGGCCGGGGTGGCCTTCAGCCGGTCCAGGAGGGCTTCGCCCGCGAGCTCGGCGGGGACCTTCATCCCGTCGGTGATGTCCTGGGCGAGGCCGCTGACGGCGACCCAGGGCCGGCGGTGCTCGGGGACGCCGACGATGGCGGCCTCCCGGACGACGCCCTTGGGGCTGCCCTGTCCGTCGACGACGACCAGGGCGCGGGCGCCCGCCTCGTTGGCGCGGCGGAGCGCCTCGGAGAGCGGGGTGGCGGATTCCACGGGCACGGCCCGCCGGGTGAGGGTGCGGGCCCGCAGGTCGGGGAGGTGTTCGCGCAGGCGGGCCATGCGCAGGCTGTTGCCGGCGCCGGTCCAGATGATGGCGCAGAGGATCGCGGCGAGCAGTGCGTCGGTGACGGTCTCGACGCCGCTGATCTCGCTGGTGTCGTTGCCGAGCGCGCCCGTGTGGGTGAGGAGGGGCAGCCCGATCAGGACGGTGACCGCCAGGCCCCGGCCGACCCAGGCGGCGGCGACGGTGCCGCTCATCGGCTTGCCCGTGATCTTCCAGACGACGGCGCGGAGCATGCGCCCTCCGTCCAGGGGCAGTCCGGGCAGCAGGTTGAAGGCGGCGACGATGAGGTTGGAGATCATCAGCCCGGCGAGGAGCACGCCCGGGACGGTGCCCGCCTCGACGAACTGGAGCGGGATGTAGAAGAGGCCGCCGAGGACGAGGGAGAGCAGCGGGCCCACGAAGGCGAGGACGAACTCGCGGCCGGGGGTCTCGGACTCCTTCTCGATCTCCGAGACGCCGCCGAAGAACTGGAGCTGGATGCGGCGCACCGGCAGCTTGTAGCGCAGGGCGGCGACGGTGTGGGCGAGCTCGTGGACGAGCACGGAGGCGTAGAAGGCGATGGCGAAGAAGAGCGCGACCAGGTAGCGGAGCCCGCCCAGGTCGGGCAGGACGCGGTCGAGCTGTCCGCCGAAGACCCAGGTGATCAGGGCCGCGACGACGAACCAGCTGGGGGCCACGTACACGGGCACACCGAAGGGACGCCCCATGAGAAGGCCGCCGCCCGGCTCGGCCGTGCGTCGCGGTTTTCCCTTGTCCGGTCCGGTGCCGGGGTCCGTGCCCCCTGCGCCGGGCTGCGGGCGCCCGCTGTCGCCGCTCTCGTCCACGGGGTCCCTTCGGTCGGTGGCTTCTGCCACGATCATGCTGGTTGCGAGCTCTGTCGTCGATGGTATGCCGCTGGATGTCGGTGGCGGGCCGTAGGGTCTGCGACATGACGTCCGTACCGCGCCCGCCTCAGCCACCCTCGTCCCTGTCGCCGTCGCGCGCGAACGATTTCATGCAGTGCCCCCTGCTGTACCGCTTCCGGGTCATCGACAAGCTCCCCGAGAAGCCCAGTGAGTCTGCTACCCGGGGCACGCTGGTGCATGCGGTGCTTGAGCGTCTGTTCGACGCCCCGGCGGCGGACCGTACGGCGCCGAGGGCAAAGGCCCTGATCCCGGGGCAGTGGGACCGGCTGCTGGAGTCCAAGCCCGAGCTGACGGAGCTCTTCGAGGGGGATCCCGACGGGGAGCGGCTCGCGGGGTGGCTCGGTGAGGCGGAGCGGCTCGTGGAGCGGTGGTTCTCGCTGGAGGACCCGACCCGTCTGGAGCCGGCCGAGCGGGAGGTGTTCGTCGAGACGGAGCTGGAGTCGGGGCTGAGGCTGCGGGGCGTGATCGACCGCGTCGACGTGGCCCCGACGGGTGACGTGCGCATCGTGGACTACAAGACGGGCAAGGCGCCGCGGCCGGAGTACGCGGAGGGCGCGCTCTTCCAGATGAAGTTCTACGCCCTGGTGGTGTGGCGCCTGAAGAACGTGGTGCCGCGCCGGCTCCAGCTGGTCTATCTCGGCAGCGGTGACGTCCTGACGTACGACCCCGTTCCGGCCGACCTCGAGCGGGTGGAGCGCAAGCTGCTGGCGCTGTGGGAGGCGATCCGGCTGGCCACGGAGACGGGCGAGTGGCGGCCGCGGCCGACGAAGCTGTGCGGCTGGTGCGACCACCGGGCGGTCTGCCCGGAATTCGGCGGGACTCCCCCGGTTTATCCGCTGTCCGTGCGCCCGCCCGAATCGGTGGAGGCTGTGCAGGGCAGAATGGAGCCGGCCCGGTCCGAGGCCGGTCAGCCCGTGGCCCTCGAAGGCCCTTAAGGAGATTACGTGGCCATCCGCGTCCTGCTCGTCGATGATCAACCACTGCTGCGCACCGGTTTCCGGATGATCCTGGAGGCGGAGGGCGATCTGGCGGTGGTCGGTGAGGCCGGTGACGGCCTGCAGGCCATCGAGCAGGTGCGGGCGCTTCAGCCCGATGTCGTGCTCATGGACATCCGGATGCCGCGGATGGACGGGGTGGAGGCGACCCGCCAGATCACCGGCCCCGGGCGGGACGGTCCGGCAAAGGTCCTGGTGCTGACCACGTTCGACCTCGACGAGTACGTGGTGGAGGCGCTGCGCGCGGGCGCCAGCGGCTTCCTGCTGAAGGACGCGCCGGCCAACGAGCTGGTGCAGGCCATCCGGGTGGTGGCCGCGGGAGAGGCGATGCTGGCGCCGAGCATCACGCGCCGGCTGCTCGACAAGTACGCCGACCATCTGCCGTCCGGCGAGGACCCCGTTCCGGACGCCCTGCACACCCTCACCGAGCGTGAGGTGGAGGTGCTGAAGCTGGTGGCACGCGGGCTGTCCAACGCGGAGATCGCGGCCGACCTGTTCGTGAGCGAGACGACGGTCAAGACGCATGTGGGCCATGTACTGACGAAGCTGGGCCTGCGCGACCGGGTACAGGCCGCCGTCTACGCGTACGAGAGCGGGCTGGTGCGTCCCGGCGCCCAGTGACCGGACGCACGTGAAGACCGGCGCGGGCGAGCTCCCAGAGCTGGAGGTCGGCCGAGGAGTT
>NZ_JAERUC010000199.1 GCF_016745505.1 Streptomyces silvae
TCGGTGTGAACGAAGCGCTCTCCCACTGAGCTAATCGCCCCGGCGCACCGCACACATTACCCCATGTCAGCGGCGCCGCGGGACCACCACCGGGTCACTGGTCGATCTTCCACGGCATCACTATGCCGAACTTCCACACGTAGATCCCGACGAGCACGGCGATGATCACGAGCCCCACCGTGGTGAGAATGATGTTGCGCCGCCGGACCTTGGGATCGAGGGCCCGCTGGGCGGCCTCGGTGACCTTGCGCCGGGTCCAGCGCAGGACGAGCTGCGCCCAGACGAACTCGGTCGCCCAGATCGCCATGCCGCCGAAGATCACCAGCCAGCCGGGGCCGGGCAGCGGAAGCATCACGATGCCCGCGCCGACCACGGCGAGGCCGACGACGAAGATCCCCACCTGCCAGCTCAGGTGGAGAACTCTCGATCCCTTGATGAACCCGGGCGCCCGCGAGCCCAGCTCACGCTCCGCCGCACGCCCGTCCCCCGTGGCGGAACCGGTGGCCGCCGTGGCGGCGACCTCGTTCCGCTCGTCACTCTCCGCGTTCATGAAACCCAACCTACCGGAACCGAGATCGTCACCGGAATGGACGCATGACCCAAAGTTACACACCGCTGCACGAGGGACCTGAAGCATCACAAATAGGTCAGAGGGGTTTACAACGGCACCGTAGGTGGCATGTCGATTTCGCCGACGTGCGAATCCCCGAGCGCACACTGAGCGAAAGGCCCTGGCGCTTATGAACACCACGGTCAGCTGCGAGCTGCACCTGCGCCTCGTTGTGTCGAGCGAGTCCTCACTGCCTGTACCCGCGGGCCTGCGGTATGACACGGCCGATCCCTATGCCGTGCACGCCACCTTCCACACCGGAGCGGAGGAGACGGTCGAATGGGTTTTCGCCCGTGACCTCCTTGCCGAGGGGCTGCACCGGCCCACCGGCACCGGAGACGTCCGCGTCTGGCCATCTCGTAGTCACGGTCAAGGCGTCGTCTGCATCGCACTGAGCTCCCCGGAGGGCGAAGCCCTGCTGGAAGCCCCGGCGAGAGCCCTGGAGTCGTTCCTCAAAAGGACCGACGCCGCGGTCCCGCCCGGAACCGAGCATCGTCACTTCGACCTCGATACGGAGCTCTCACACATCCTGGCCGAGAGCTGAGCCAGGCCGAGAGCTGCGGGACGCCGTCCGACTCGGGGAGACGGCGTCGCGCGGACAACCTCATAGGGCAGACACCGGCGCCGTCGCCGCGGAACCCACCGCGGCGGCGGCGCCGCTGCGCGCCGGGCGGGGGCGGCCGGTACGCGAGCGGGGGGGCGGGGCTCCCGGGCCGGTCTCGGGCGTCGTCACACCCCCATCATCCGCCCCAGGCGCCTCGCCTCCCCCGCAGGCAGGGGCCTCGGGAGCGCCAGGAGGCCGCTCACGCTCCGGTCGCACGCCTGACCGGGAAAAGGGACCTCCCCGGCCCGCCGGGCCCCCACCGGCCCCTGTGCGCCTTCGCCGAGCCAGTAGAGTCAGCCCGCATCGGCGGGCGCCCGTCCGCCGGAGGCCAGGGAGCGAAGCGTGCTGATCCCACACGACACCCGGATCGCCCTCGACACGGTGGTCGATCTGGTGAACACCGCACCGGAGCGCGGCGCGGACGACGGGCTCGCGGAGCTCACCGCGCTCTACGCCTTCGCGGAGCGCCACGACATCAGCGGCGTCGGCACCCTCGGCGACAAGGACCTGCGCGCCGTGCACGACGTCCGGGACCGGTTCGCCGAGATATTCGCCGCACCCGACGCCCGTACGGCCGCGGACCTCGTCAACAGCCTGGTCGCCGCCGCCGGAACCACCCCGCAGCTGACCGATCACGACGGCTACGACTGGCACGTGCACTACTTCGCGCCGGACGCCTCCATCGCGGACCACCTCGCGGCCGACTGCGGCATGGCCCTGGCCTTCATCGTCGTCGCGGGCGAGCAGGAACGGCTGCGGCGCTGCGAGGCCCCGGACTGCCGGGACGCCTTCGTCGACCTGTCGCGCAACCGGTCGCGCCGCTACTGCTCCAGCCGCACCTGCGGTAACCGGCTGCACGTCGCCGCGTACCGGGCCCGGCGACGGGAAGCCACGCGCTGAGCGTGCGCCCGGCCGGCACGGCACGGCGGTCGCAGCCGGCGGGAGGAGCCCGGCAGTCTCATCCGTCGGGAAGCGCCCGGTGGCCTCGTTGGGCGGAGAGTCCGGCGGCCGCTCACAGCAGGAAGAGATCGTGCAGGGCGGCCATCAGCAGCAGGCCGCCGACCACGGTCAGGAAGATCATCAGCGGCGGCTGGGAAAGCGCGAAGAGGCAGCCACGCGGCTCTTCGGCGGGGGGTGCGGGGGCGTCGCCCCGGGATGTGTCCACCATCTCGTAGTGATCATGACTCAGAGCGGGCCCTGTTGGCGATCAACGGACCCTTTCGCAGGGTGAGTTCACCACTCCAGGATGAACGGAATCGCTCCCGCGCCCGAAGATCATCCACACGTTCGTCCCACACCTCGGGCGTGGGCCCTCCTATCAGCGCGGCGCCGCGCTGGAGGCGCGTACGACGAGCTCCGGCTGGAGCACCACGCTGCGGTGCCGGTGGCCGCCGTCCGCGTCGTCCGCCTCCTCCAGGAGGAGCTCCGCGGCCATCCGGCCCATCACCACGGCGGGCTGCCGTACGGAGGTGAGGGGTACGGCGGCGGCCGCGGCGAACTCGATGTCGTCGTAACCGACGATGGCGATGTCCTGCGGCACCCGCACCCCGGCGGCGTACAGCGACTGGAGGACGCCGAGCGCCAGGAGGTCGTTGGCGCAGAACACGGCGGTCGGCCGGGGTACGAGGCCGAGCAGCCGGGCTCCCGCGTCGCGGCCCGCCGCGACGTCCAGGCGGTCGGAGGGGATCTCGACCAGCGCCTCGGGGCCGAGCCCCGCCTCGGCGAGCGCCGCGAGGGCACCCTGGCGGCGGTCCCTGATCTGGTGGAGGTCGCCGGGGCCGCTCACATAGGCGACGGAGCGGTGGCCAGCGGAGACGAGGTGCCCGACGGCGAGTGTGCCACCGCGTACGTCGTCCACGGAGACCGCGCAGGTGTCGGTGGTCGCCGCGACCCGGTCGACCAGCACGTACGGGATCCGGTGGCGGGCGAAGGCTTCGAGGTTGCCGCCGGTGGCGTCTGCGGGGGTGACCAGCACCCCGCAGACCCGCTGCTCGGCGAAGAGTCCGAGGTACTCGGCCTCCTCCTCCGGGCTCTGGCCGCTGTTGCAGACCATCACCCCGAGGCCGGCCTCCCGGGCCGCGCGTTCGGCGCCGCGGGCGACGTCGACGAAGAACGGGTTGCCCATGTCCAGCACCAGCAGGGCCATGATGCGGCTGCGGCCAGCCCGGAGCTGCCGGGCCGACTCGCTGCGGACGTAGCCGAGCTCCTCGATCGCCGCGAGGACACGGGCCCGGGTGTCGGGAAGCACCGCCTCGGGGCGGTTGATCACGTTGGAGACCGTGCCCACGGAGACTCCGGCCTGCCGGGCCACGTCCTTGATCCCTGCCACACGCGCCACTTGCCCTGCCCCACTGATGCATCCGGCCACCGCGCGTCGGCGCCGGTTCCGGTCCACGGACGTACGTACGGCGTGGTCCGTCGTGCCGTCGTCCGGGGGCCGCGCCCACCGATTGAATTGTTTCAATCCGCTCGGGACGCTAACCGCATCCACCGGATACCGTCAAGATCGGGGTGACGCGACCCGAATATACCGAGCGGGACCGCGCATCAGGGCGCTCGCACGCCCGCAGCCCCACATGAATCGATTCATGCCCTGAGCACGGATGAGCGGCCGGTCAGATCCCGTGCTTCTTCAGGATGGCCTCGATGTCGCTGAAGTCATCACCGGGCGCGGCCTGCTGCTGCTGCTTCTTCTTCGGCCTGTCCTGCGCCTGCGTCTGCCCGGCCGTCGCCCCGGTGCCCGAGGTCAGCGAGGGCGACGACGCCGCCGGCGCGACCGCGCCGCCGCGCTCCGCGGCCCGCGCGGCCTTGCGCTCCTTACGCGTCGATCCGCTCCGGCGCTCCACGGCGCGTGTGGTCATGAAGAGCAGCCACGCCACGGCCAGCAGTCCGAAGCCGATCCAGACGCTCGGCTTGAACGCGATGTCCGACACCCACTCGACGACACCGGTCATCACCAGGCCGACGGGCACCAGCGAGTAGGCGGCGATCCGGGTCGCCGTGAGGAACCGCTTTCGGTACGCGGTGATCGCAGCGATACCCAAACCGGCCGCAGACACCGCGGAACAGATGGTCTCGGCAAGCATCGGGGCCTCCAGCGATCGGGATACGTCCCTTCCATCCTGCACCGGTCACCGCCGCGGGGGCCACGGCGAGGCACCACATCAGGGACTTTTCAGGGCCGTGGTCCTCCCCAGGTCCCGATTGGGACGCGCAGGTCCGGCCTGAAAGACTGATTCCATGAGCGATTCCCCCTCCGCGGCACCGGTCGTCCTCGACCTCTGGTGCGAGCTCGAGTGCCCCGACTGCCACCAGGCCCTCTCCGACGTCCACGCCCTGCGCGCCCGCTACGGCGACCGGCTGGAGATCCGGCTCCGCCACTTCCCGCTGGACAAGCACAAGCACGCGTACGCGGCGGCGCAGGCGGCCGAGGAGGCCGTGGTGCAGGGCAAGGGATGGCCGTACATCGAGGCCGTGCTGGCGCGGACCGCCGACCTCGCCCGGGCCGGCGAGCCCCTGCTGATCGAGGTGGCGGGCGAACTGGGCCTGGACGCCGAGGAGTTCGACACCGCCCTGATCGACGGCCGGCATCTGCTGATCGTGGACGCGGACCAGGCCGAGGGCAAGGCGATCGGCGTCACCGGGACCCCGACGTATGTGATCGGCGACGAGCGGCTGGACGGCGGCAAGAGCCAGGAAGGGCTGCGCGCCCGCATCGAGGAGATCGCCGACCGCCTGCTCGCCGCCGAGGACTGACCGGCACCCGGGCCGGCTACAGCGCCTTGGCCAGGTTGTACTGCGTCACCTCGTAGCCGAGCGACTCGTACAGCCGCAGCGCGGGCGTGTTGGACGCGAAGACGTGCAGCCCGAGCACGCCGAGCCCGGCATCCAGTGTGATGTCCTCCGCGAGGTGCATCAGCGCCCGGCCGTAGCCGCGCCCCCGGTACTCCTCGTACACCTCCACGTCGTACACGTAGCCGAGGTCGTCGCCGTCCGGCACCTCGCGCCGTGCCACCCAGACGTGGCCGACGACGGCGCCGTCGTGGACGAGGACGTGGAAGTACATGCCGCGGGTGGCCATGCCGTCCGGCAGGGTGGTGGCGTGGTCGGTCTCGGTCTTGTGCCGGGCCTGCTCCTCCGGGACGCCGCGCTCCATCCATTCCTGGGCGTACGTCTCCGCGCTGGTGGCCTCCCACTCGGCGAATTCCGGCTCCGTCATGGGACGGCCGGTGACGCCGGCCGGCAGCGCGGGGGCGGTCCTGCGGAGGGTCTTCAGCATGTTCCGGCTCCGCTCGGTGTAGCCGAGCACCGCCGCCAGGGACCGGGCGGCCTGGTTGTCCGCCGGGGCCACCAGGCGGACCTGGGTGCAGCCCCAGCCGCGCAGCACCTCCTCGGCGGCGAGCGCGGCGATGGTCCCCCGGCCCCGCCTGCGGTGCGCCTCCTCGACGAAGAGCGAGCGGAGTATGCCCGCCGAGGGCCCGAACGCCGGGTCGGTGGAGATGCCGACGGCACCGACGGGCCGCCCGTTGTCGCACACGTCGTACGTGCGTTCCCGCGCGCCGTCGGCGCCTTGCTGGACCGGCCCGGCCGGCCGGATGGTCGTGGTCATCAGGGTGTTCTATCCGCTGGAGGCGGTGGAGTCACCCCTTTTACGGGTCCGGCTTCCGAGGCCGGGCCCGGAGGGCCGGCTCACGGGTCGAGATCGTCCGCCGCGCGCTCGTCGAAGACCCGCATCGCCTTCGCCGTCACGGGCCCCGGGGCGCCGGGCAGCTCCCGCCCGTCGACGCGGTGGACGGCCTGGATGTCGCGGAGGGTGGAGGTCAGGAAGATCTCCTCGGCCCGTTCGAGCACCTCCAGCGGGAGGTCGGTCTCCTGCGCGCCCGTCCACTCCACGACGAGGGCCCGGGTGATTCCGGCGAGGCATCCGGAGGTGACCGGGGGCGTGTGGATCCGGCCGTCGAGGACGACGAAGACGTTGGAGCCGGTGCCCTCGCAGAGCTGCCCGACCGTGTTGGGGAAGAGCGCCTCCGAGGCGCCGTGCTCGTGGGCGCGCGCGAGGGCGACGACGTTCTCCGCGTACGAGGTGGTCTTGAGGCCCGTCACCGCGCCGCGCTCGTTACGCGTCCAGGGCACGGTGATCACGGCCGTGCTGTCGGGGCGGCGCGCCGTCCCGCCCAGGGCGACGACCAGGCTGGGGCCGGCGTCGCCGCGGTCGGAGCCGAGCGACGCGAGGCCGCCGGTGAAGGTGATCCGGAGCCGGCCGAGCTCCACGGGATTGGCCTCGACGACGGCGGCGACGGCGCGGCGGACCTCGTCGTGGTCGGGGTCGGTCAGGCCCAGGCCCCTGGCCGAGCGCGTCAGCCGGTCGAGGTGCCGGGTGAGCGCGAAGGGACGGCCGTCGGAGACCCGGACCGTCTCGAAGATGCCGTCGCCCACGGTCAGCCCGTGATCGAGCACGGACAGCCGGGCGTCATCGGCGTCGCGCAGTCCGCCGTTGACCCAAATCCTCATGACGCGGTCCTTCCTGTTTCCTCGTAGGCGCCCGACGCTACAGCGAGCAGCCGGGATGCCTTGAGCTCGGTCTCTGCCCACTCGCGCGCCGGGTCCGACCCCCAGGTGATGCCCGCTCCGGTACCGAAGCGGAGCAGCGGGGCGGGCCCGGTGCGATCGATCCAGAAGGTCCGTATGCCGACCGCCAGCTGCGCGGTGCCCCGGTCGGCGTCCACCCAGCCGACCGCTCCGCAGTACGGGCCGCGGGGGGCCGTCTCCAGGTCCTCGATGATCCGCAGCGCGCTGGACTTGGGGGCTCCGGTGACCGATCCGGGCGGGAAGGCCGCGGTGAGCAGCTCCGGCCACCCGGCGTCGTCGGCGAGCCGTCCGCGCACGGTGGAGACGAGGTGGACGAGCCCCGGGTGCTTCTCCACGGCGCAGAGGTCGGGGACGCCGACGCTGCCGGGTGCGCAGACGCGGCCCAGGTCGTTGCGGACGAGATCCACGATCATCACGTTCTCGGCGTGGTCCTTCTCCAGCAGGTCGTCCTCGGTGCGCCCGGTGCCCTTGATCGGGCCGGACTCGACGGTCCGGCCGTCGCGGGCGAGGAAGAGCTCGGGGGAAGCGGTGGCGATCTCCACGCCGTGCTCCGGGAGCCGGATCGTGCCGGCGTACGGGGCCGGATTGCCCCGGGCAAGCAGGGCGGTGAGCGCGTCCACGTCGGCCCGGGGGCCGGGGAGCGGCGCGGACAGGACCCTGCAGAGGTTGGCCTGGTAGACCTCGCCGGCCGCGATGTGTTCACGGATCCGTCGCACTCCGGCCAGGTAGGTGTGCTCGTCGAGCGAGGACGTCCAGTCCTCCGGGGCGGGTCCCCGCCAGGCCCCGGGCACGGGGAGCGGGACCTCCTCGGAGCGCACGGTGGCGAAGCGGGCACAGACCAGACGGCCTTCGAAGTCGGCACATACCGCCCAGAAACCGGACGATTCAAGAGCCGCAGGATCGCTCGTGACGTCCAGCAGACCGGTGGCGACGAGGCCACCGAAGCGGGCAAGGGGGGTGAGGTGGCGCACGTGACCGAGTCTAGGTCGGCACGCGGTGACCTGCGGCGGGCGGTGGGTGGCGCAGCACGCTGCACAAACGCGTTTTTGTGCTGGCCCGGGAATCCGCTAGAGTTCAACACGTCGCCGGGACGCGCAAGCGGACCGGGAAAGACAAGCGGACGTAGCTCAGTTGGTAGAGCGCAACCTTGCCAAGG
>NZ_JAERUC010000200.1 GCF_016745505.1 Streptomyces silvae
CAGGTGCGTCCCCGCCGACCGCCACCGACCCGACCTGGATGCGCCGCGAGGGGCGGCGCACCGCGAGAGGCCGGGCCGGCAGCCCGGGGAGACCCAGTACGACCGGCTCTCCTGGACTCATGACGTCACCGGTTCCCGCCGATCGTCTCCCGTGCCGCTCGCAGGGACTCCTTGAGGGATCCCATGGTGGCGAGCACCGCGGTCGGCTCGTAGCCGCAGTGCGCCATGCAGTTGGCGCAGCGCGGATCCTTGCCCCGGCCGTACTTGTCCCAGTCGGTGTCCTCGATGAGCTCCCGGTAGGTGGGGACGTACCCGTCGCTCATCAGGTAGCAGGGCCGCTGCCAGCCGAAGAGCGAGTAGTTGGGGATCGCCCAGGCCGTGCAGGGGAAGTCGGCCTTGCCTTCCAGGAAGTCCAGGAAGAGCGGGGAGTGGTTGAGCCTCCAGCGGCTGCGGTTGCCGCCGGCGAAGGACTTCTTGAAGAGCTCGCGGGTCTGCTCGACGCCCAGGAAGTGCTCCTGGTCGGGAGCCTTCTCGTAGGCGTAGGCCGGCGAAATCATCATCTCGTCGACCTTCATCTCGTCGTTGAGGAAGTTCAGCACCTCGATGACGGTCTGCGGGGTGTCGGTGTTGAAGAAGGTGGAGTTGGTGGTGACCCGGAAGCCGCGCCGCTTGGCCTCCTTCATCGCCTCCACCGCCTCGTCGAAGACGCCTTCCTTGGCGACCGACTCGTCGTGCCGCTCGCGCAGCCCGTCGATGTGCACGGCGAAGGCGAAGTAGGGCGACGGGGTGAACTTGTCGAGCTTCTTGCGCATCAGCATGGCGTTGGTGCAGAGGAAGACGTACTTCTTCTTCGCCACCAGCTGACGCACGATCTCGTCGATCTGCGGGTGCATCAGCGGCTCACCGCCGGCGATGGAGACCATCGGGGCGCCTGATTCCAGCACCGCCCCGACCGCCTGGGCGACCGGCATGCGCTGCTTGAGCACACCGGCGGGGTGCTGGATCTTCCCACAGCCCTCGCACGCGAGATTGCAGGCGAACAGGGGCTCCAGTTCCACGATCAGCGGGAACTTCTCCCGCTTGCGGAGCTTCTGTTCGAAGAGATACGTCGCAACCTTGATGGACTGACGGAGCGGCATGGCCATCTGGGCTCACCTCCTGGGGAGCAGCAAAGATCGGTGCCATTCATGAAAAGCCGGAAGGACAGCACGGAGAACGCGGAATGCCGATATTCCACCGCGGACCGTGCCGATACGGACGAGCTCATGCTCTGGAGCGTCCACGACCACCCGTACGGCGGCAACCGGGCGCGGGCCCGTCCGTACGGCGGTGCGAAGGGTGGCGGCGGACTCCATGTCCACCGCGATGGCCCCGGTGGCCCGGAGCCCGGCCCGCTCGGGGCCCCGGACGACATGTCCGGAGCCGTTGAGCGGGCCGGTGTGGACCGTACGGCCGGGCACGGCCCTGACCAGCGCGTCGACCAGCAGGCCGGTGCCGGTGCAGGCCGTGGTGCCGCCGGAGTCCCGGGTCTCCTCGGCCACCACGAGGTCACCCGGGTGCATGCCGGGTTCCAGCCCGGCGCAGAAGCCGGAGGCGATGACCGCGGTGCCTCCGGCGCCGTCCTGCCCCAGTGCCAGCCGGACGGCGTTCTCCGCGGCCCTGGGCCCCATCCCGGACCTGATGATGCTCACCGGTCCGGGGCCCGGGACACCGCCGCTCCGCCCGGTGCGCAGGGCGAAGCGCTCGATGCCGAGGGCGCAGGCGATCAGCAGCGGAGTGGTGGGGCCTGGCGGTTCCTGGGGACCCCCCATCGCGTCAGGCCCCCTTGCCGGTGTCCGCGCCGGCGGCGGTGGCGAAGGGGTCCCCGTAGACGTACCGGCCGAGCGCGGTCAGGGGGAAGACCTGCCGGTACAGGTGGTAGTTGATGGAGAAGTCCCACGGGAAACCGGTCCCGGTGAAGTGCGGTTCGTCCCAGGAGCCGTCCGCCTGCTGGGTGTTGGCCAGCCAGGCGACACCCCGCTCCACGGACCGGGTCTCCCGCTCCCCCGCGGCCAGCAGGGCGAGGAGCGCCCACGCGGTCTGGGAGGCGGTCGATGCGCCGTGGCCGATCCACTTCTCCTCGCGGTAGGAGCGCAGGTCCTCGCCCCAGCCCCCGTCGTCGTTCTGGACGGACGTGAGCCAGTCGACGGCCCGGCGCACCGAGGGGTGTGCGGCCGGCAGCCCGGCCGCGATCAGGGCGGGCACCACGGAGCCCGTACCGTAGATGTAGTTGACGCCCCACCGGCCGAACCAGGCTCCGGTCGCCTCCTGTTCGGCGAGCAGCCACTCGATGCCCCGGCGGGTACGGGGGTCCTGCGCCCGTCCCTCGACGGCGAGCATCTCCACCACGTGTCCGGTGACGTCGGCCGACGGCGGGTCGATGACCTCACCGAAGTCGCAGAACGGCAGCCGGTTGGGGAACGGGCTGGTGTTGTCCGCGTCGAAGGCTCCCCAGGCACCGTTGCGTGACTGCATGCCGAGGTTCCAGCGGACCCCGCGCTCGATGGCCGCCTCGACCCTGGCGGGGTCGGGGTGGCTGACGCGGCGCAGCGCCAGGACGACTTCCGCGGTGTCGTCGATATCGGGGTAGTTGTCGTTGTGGAACTCGAACGCCCAGCCGCCGGGGGCCAGTTCGGGCTTGCGTACGGACCAGTCGCCGGGCCGTACGATCTCCTCGGCGAGCATCCAGTCGGCCGCCTTCACGAGCGCGGGGTGGTCGGGGCTCACCCCCGCGTCGGCGAGGGCGATGGTGGCGAGGCAGGTGTCCCAGACCGGGGACTGGCAGGCCTCCACCATGCGGGCGCCGTCCTCACGCCAGACGGTGAACCGGTCGAGGGATTCGAGTCCCGCCCGCATCACCGGGTGGTCGAGGTCGTAGCCGAGCAGGTGCAGGGCGATGACGGAGTACACGGCGGGGGGCTGGATGCCGCCCCAGCAGCCGTCGTTCTCCTGCCGTTCGATGATCCAGCGGGCGGCGGCGTTCATCGCGCTGCGCCGCAGTCTGCGCGGTGCCACCTTGTGGTAGAGGTGCAGCGCCTTGTCGAGCCGCTGGAAGACACCGTCCCAACTGACCGCGGGAGCAGGGGGTTTGGAAGGATTGGGGCACGCCGGGTCGGTGTGCAGTTCGTCCAGGGCGAAGGGGGCCGGCCGCACGGGCCGCTTCGCGGACACGATGGTGAGCGGTACGATGGTCTGACGGGCCCAGCAGCCGAAGTCGTAGATGTTGAGCGGGACCCACTTGGGGAAGAACATCAGCTCGGGCGGGAGTTCCGGCAGGTCGTCCCACTTCCACCAGCCGAAGAGCGCGAGCCAGATCCGGGTGAAGACCCGGGATTCCGCGATGCCGCCCTGTTCCCTGACCCAGCCCGCGGCCCGTCTCATGTGCGGGTCGTCCGGCCGGTCCCCGGCGAGCCGCAGCGCGACGTACGCCTCGATGGTGGCGGAGAGGTCGGGCGGCCCCTCGTAGAAGGTGTTCCAGGTGCCGTCGCCCATCTGCTCGCCCCGGATGAAGCGGGCGGCGGCCTTGAGGGTGTCCGGGTCCTGGATGCCCAGGAACTGACGGAGCAGCAGGTCCTCCGCGTCCATGGTGACGTTGGTGGCGAGGTCCCCCTTCCACCAGCCCTGCTCGTCCTGCCTGCCGAGGAGGTGCTCCACCGAGCGTTCCGCGGCTCGCCGCGCGACGGCCGAGATGTCGTCCGGGGCGATGGTTGGTTCGGTCGGATCGCTCGCGGGGACTGCGCGGAGGTTCGCGGCCCCGGTGCTTCCGTCGGTCGTCGCTGTCATGGCTTCCCCTTCGTGCAGTCTGGTCCTCTGCTGTGCTGGGGTCTCCGTCGGCGGGCGCCCCGTGGGGCGCCCGCCGGCGACTGCGAGTCATATCTGGATGGTCATCATCTCTTTCGTACGACCACGAAGTCGGCGAGCTCGGTGAGCTGCGCCCGGACTCGTTCCGGCATGTCGACGCCGTGCAGCGCCTCGATGGCTACGGTGTGCTGACGGCGGGCTTCCTGGGCGGTCCACTCGCGGCCGCCCGCCTCCTCGATGAGTGCCGCACGGGCGGCGAACTCCTCTTCGGAGAAGCTGTCGAAGTCGCTGCTCTTGGCGTCGGCGGCGAGCAGCTCGCCCAGACGCTCCGAGGCCGGTCCGCCCGCGGCGAGCGCGGCCACGACGGGCAGGGACTTCTTGCGCTGACGCAGATCGCTCCACGTCTGCTTGCCCGTGGACTCCGGGTCGCCCCAGATCCCGAGCAGGTCGTCGACCGCCTGGAAGGCGAGGCCGAGGTGGTAGCCGTACGCCTCCAAAACGTCGGCGGTACGGTCGTCGGCCCCGCCGAGCACGGCGCCGATGGAGACGGCGCAGGCGAGCAGGGCGCCCGTCTTGTTGCCCTCCATCTCCAGGCACTCCTCGACGGTGACCCGCTCGCGGTGCTCGTAGGAGATGTCCTGGGCCTGACCGTCGATCAGCTTGCGGCTGGCCGTGGTCAGCCGGCGGGCGGCCCGCCCGGCCTCGACGGTGCCGAGCTCCAGCAGAACCTCGTTGGCCAGCGCGAACAGCGCGTCGCCGACGAGGATCGCCTGGGCGGGGCCGTGCACCTTCCACACGGTGTCGCGGTGGCGGCGCTGTTCGTCGCCGTCCATCAGGTCGTCGTGCAGCAGCGAGAAGTTGTGCACGAGTTCGACAGCTACGGCTCCGGGGATCCCCGCCTCGGCGGGGGCGCCGGCCGCTTCCGCGGACAGCAGGGCCAGCGCGGGACGCACGGCCTTGCCTCCGTCGCCGTCGGCAGGCCGGCCCTGGGCATCGATCCAGCCGAAGTGATAGGCCGCGACGGTGTCCATGGGCGGCGCCAGCCGGTCCACGGCAGCTCGCAGCACCGGCGCTGACAGGGCCCTTCCACGCTCCAGAAGCGCGGTGACGTCCGTGGTGTCCACCACGGTGTCGTAAGCCGGATTCGCCGGGGTCACAGACTCTCCTCTTGTTCCGGTGGTACTGCTCATGCCGCCTCCTGCAGCGGATGTTCGTGTGGCCTGCCGAGGGCCTGGAGTGCGGCGTCCGCGGCGCTGAAGCCACTGCGGACGGCGCCCTCCATCGTGGCGGGCCAGCCCGTGGCGGTCCATGCCCCCGCCAGGAGCAGCCCTGGTGCGCGCGTCCGTGCGCCCGGCCGCAGGCGGCCCACGCCCGGCGCGGGTGCGAAGGTCGCGGTGCGTTCGCGGGTGACGAAGAAGTCGCGGATCCCGGCGCCGCGAGCCGCCGGCAGGAGCCTTTCCAGCTCGGGCAGGTAGCGCTTGCGCAGTTCGGCGACGGGCAGGTCGATCTCGTCCTGCGCCGCGGACTGGGAGACCGCGACGTACTGCCCGGCGCCCTGGAGGCCGGAGGATTCCGTGCGGTCGAAGACCCACTGCACGGGTGAGCCGATCGCGGCGAAGAACGGCCGGCGCAGCACCTTGCGGTCGTAGACGACGTGCACGTTCAGGATGGGTGAGTCGGTGAGTTCGAGCAGCCGGCCGGGGTCGTCGAGCGCGCCGTCGGGCAGCAGCCGGTGGGTCTCGCCCTGGGGCACGGCGAGGACGACGGTGTCCGCCTCGAAGCCCTCGCCGTCGGTCCCGACGGTCCAGCGGCCGTCCTCGGCGCGGGTGAGGGAGGCGGCGCGGGTCCGCACGTGGATCTCGACCCCGGCCGATTCGAGGGCCTTGCGGGCGAGGGTGTCGTGGAGGTCCCCGAGCGGTACGGCGGCCCAGCCGATGTCGGCGGCACCGGGCTCGGAGAGGAGCCCCGTCTTGAACACCTTCGCGGCCAGCGCCATGGAGGCGTGGGGGGCGGTGGCGTTGAGCGTGGCGACGCCGACGAGGTCCCAGAGCGCCTCGATGGTGCGGTCGGACTGGCCCTGGCGGCGGAGCCAGGTGGCGAAGTCGACGCCGTCGAGTGCGGGGTCGGCGGGGTCGAGACGGCCCAGCGCCAGTGCGGCGCGGGCGACCCCGGCCTTCTCCGCGAGGGAGAGGTGCGGGTAGGCGGCGAGTCCGCCGGCGAGGTGCAGCGGGACGGGCAGCCCGGTGCGGCGGAGCCGTCCGAGCCTCGGTCCCGCGGGCCGGCCGACGTCGAGGACGGGTACGTCGAGGCGGTCCTGCAGCGGTGCGAGGTGGGCGCCCTCGATCCGGTCGAGGAACCAGCGGTATCCGGTGCAGCAGCGCAGGTACACGTGCTGGCCGTTGTCGACGGACAGGTCACCGCGGCGGAAGGAGAAGGCGAGCCCGCCGAGCCGGGGGCGGCCTTCGAGCAGGGTCACGTCGAGTCCCGCGTCGGCGAGGCGCAGCGCCGAGGTGACGCCCGCGAGTCCGCCGCCGACGACCACCGCCCGGGAGGACCGGGGGTTCCGGCCGGTCATGCCTGCTCCCTTCGCCGTGTCGTCGCAGACAGGGACGCGCCGGGGCGTCCGGGGGTTGCCCGCTCCGTACGTCGGATCGGACCCGTCATCAGACCCTCCCCCTGGCCGTCCGGCGCGAGATGTACCGCGCGTCGAGGCCGGAGAGGCCGCGCACCGCAACGTACGCCTTCTCATGGCCGGGCAGCGAGACCCTGCCGCGCAGGACCGCCTCGGGATCGCGTTCGATCCGGTCCAGGAGCCGGCGGTAGATGCCGGCCATGGCCGCCACGCAGGCACCGCTACGGCGGTCCAGCATGGGCAGCAGCCGGTAGCCCTCGGCGAAGAGCGCCCGGGCGCGCCGCACCTCGAAGTGCACCAGGCCGGCGAAGTCGGATCCGGGGGGCGGGGTGGCCCGGTGGAAGCCTGCGGAGCAGCCGAACTTGGCGAGGTCGTCGGCGGGCAGGTACGTACGCCCGTTGCCCGCGTCCTCGCGGACGTCGCGCAGGATGTTGGTGAGCTGGAGCGCGAGGCCGAGGGTGTCGGCGTACTCCGCGGCCCGTTCGGCGCCGGGGGCGCCCGCCTCCGTACCGAAGACGCCGAGGCTGAGACGCCCGATGGCGCCCGCGACACACCGGCAGTACGTCTTCAGGTCGGCCCAGGTCTCGTACGTCGCGCCGCGCACGTCCATCAGGACGCCGTCGATGAGCTCGTCGAGGCCGCCGAGCGGCAGCGGGAACCGGTGCGCGGCGTCGGCCAGCGCGACCGCGACCGGGTCGGTGTCGTCCTCGTCGACGGCATTGTCCCGGATCCTGGCGAGCAGTCCCCGGGTCTCCTCCAGCCGGGTGTGCTTCGTCTCCGGATCCAGCTCGCCGTCGCCGATGTCGTCGACCCGACGGGAGAAGGCGTACAACGCCGACATGGCCTGCCGCTTCTCGTACGGCAGCAGTCGGATGCCGTACGCGAAGTTGCGGGCCTGCTGTCCGGTCACGGCCTCGCAGTAGCTGTATGCGGCCTGTACCGGTGCCGACATGTACGTCGTCTGTCCCTCCACGGTCCGGTTCACCCCTCTCTGTGCGCTCTTCGCAGGACGTGGCCCACTTCGCGCAGCAGTCCGGGCGCGGTGGGCTTGGGCGGTCCGGGCAGTACGTCGAATCCGGCGGCGGTGATCGCGCCGAGGGCGGCCCGTCCGCCGCCGACGAATCCGGCGAGCAGCAGCCTGAGCCGTCCGTGGACGCTGCCCACCAGCGGGATGCCCTCGTCCAGCAGGTCGCGGGCGCGCTCCGCCTCGAACGCGACCAGGGAGCGCACCGCCGCGCCTGCGGACGGTGCCGCCAGGTCGCTCTCACCGATGTGGAAGCGGGCCATGTCGTCGGCGGGCAGATAGATCCGGTCGCGGCCGAGGTCCTCGGCGACATCCTGGAGGTGTTCGGCGATCTGCAGGGCGGTGCAGACGGCGTCGGAGCGGCGGATGCGTTCGGGGCTCGCGGTGCCGGTGATCTGCAGGACGAGGCGGCCGACGGGGTTGGCGGAGAGTTCGCAGTAGGCGAGCAGGTCCGCGTAGGTCCCGTAGCGGCGGACCTTCTGGTCCTGCCGGTTGGCCTCGACGAGCCCGAGGAAGGGTTCGGGGGTGAGCGCGCAGCGCCGCACGGTGGGGCGCAGGGCGCGCATCAGGGGGTGGCGGGGGTCGTCGCCGGACGGCGCGAAGACGCGGTGGAGATCGGCTTCGAGGGCGTCCAGCGCGGCGAGCCGGTCGTCTTCCTGTCCGGGGTCGAGTCCGAGGCTGCGGGCGTCGGCGCCGCCGGGCGCCAGGTCGCCGTCACCGATGTCGTCGACGAGGCGGGCGAAGCCGTAGACGGCCATCAGGTCGTCGCGCCAGGCGCGGGGCAGGAAGAAGGGGGCCACGGGGAAGTTCTCGTCGGCGGCCTTGTCCAGCGTGGCGGCGGCGTCGGCGGGCGCCTGCCGGGTACGGGTCACTGCGGACCACCCGACGCGGGGACGGCGAAACCACGTCGGAGCTGGAGATTTTCCATCATTGCCGTCATATCTCCCGTTCTACACTGCCGACCCAAAACATCCCTTTTCGGACACGCCGCTCGTCCGGCCGAGTGCGGCATGCACACAACGGGCGATGCGCGGGGGCGTATCACCCCACATGGCCGCGAATCGGCACCGTCACAGCTTACGTTGTACAGCTCACAAGCCCGCGCCGGGGTGCAGCGCGCCCTCGTGCAACACACCGGCCGCCGTCAACCTTCCCCGGATCCGGGTCAATTGACGTCATCCGTCGGGAGGAGATCCACCCGGGCACCTACCGCCCCTGTGGGTCCTCACCGCCACGACGCGCACACCGCAGGGCCCCCGCCGTCCGGCGGGGGCCGCACGACACGCCGGTTACTTGCCCGTCTCCCGCTCGTAGGCCTTCAGCACCTCGTCGGTGGGGCCGTCCATCAGGAGCTCGCCCTTCTCCAGCCACAGCACCCGGTCGCAGGTGTCGCTGATGGTCTTGTTGTTGTGGCTGACCAGGAAGACGGTGCCCGCCTCCTTGCGCAGCTCGCGGATCCGCTCCTCGGAGCGCACCCGGAACTTGCGGTCACCGGTGGCCAGCGCCTCGTCGATCATGAGGACGTCGTGGTTCTTGGCGGCCGCGATGGAGAAGCGCAGCCTGGCCGCCATGCCGGAGGAGTACGTCCGCATGGGCAGCGTGATGAAGTCGCCCTTCTCGTTGATCCCGGAGAAGTCCACGATGTCCTGGTACCGCGTGCGGATCTCCTCGCGGCTCATGCCCATCGCGAGGCCGCCGAGCACGACGTTGCGCTCACCGGTCAGGTCGCTCATCAGGGCCGCGTTGACACCGAGCAGCGACGGCTGGCCGTCGGTGTACACCTTGCCGTGCTCGGTCGGCAGAAGACCGGCGATGGCCCGCAGCAGGGTGGACTTGCCGGAACCGTTGGTGCCGATGAGGCCGATGGCCTGCCCGCGGTACGCGGTGAAGGAGACGCCCCGCACCGCGTGCACCTTGCGCACACCGCGTGGCTCGCCCTTGCCGCGCCGCATGATCCGGCTCAGTGCCGCGGTGGCGCTGCCCTTGCCGCCACCCGTGCCGTTGACGCGGTACACGATGTGCACGTCGTCCGCGATCACGGTGGGGATGTGTCCCTGGGACGATTCCTCAGCCACGGCCGTACCGTTCCTCTGCCTTCCAGAAGTACACGAAGCCCACGACGCCCACCACGAGCGCCCAGGCGAGCCCGACCGCCCAGACGTGCTGCGGCAGGTTCTCCGAGCCGTAGCCGTCGATCAGGGCGAAGCGGACCAGGTCCATGTAGATGGCCGCCGGGTTGTACTGCAGCACGTCGGCGATCCACTGCGGCTTGTCCGCCAGCATCACGGGGATGGAGAACATCACGCCCGAGCCGTACATCCACGTACGCATGATGAACGGCATCAGCTGCGCGAGGTCGGGGGTCTTGCTGCCCAGCCGGGCCATGACGAGCGCCAGGCCGGTGTTGAAGAGGAACTGCATGGCCAGCGCCGGGATGATGAGCAGCCAGGACAGCGACGGGTAGCTGCCGAAGCCCACCGCCACGGCCAGCAGCACGATCATGGAGTAGAGCAGCTGCTGGAGCTGCTGCAGCGAGAACGAGACGGGCAGCGAGGCCCGGGGGAAGTGCAGCGCCCTGACCAGGCCGATGTTGCCGGAGATGGAGCGCACCCCGGCCATCACCGAGCTCTGGGTGAAGGTGAAGACGAAGACCCCGGTCACCAGGAACGGGATGAAGACCTCCTGGCTCATCCCCCGGCTGGTGCCCAGGATCAGGCCGAAGATCAGGAAGTAGACCAGGGCGTTCAGCAGCGGGGTGGCCACCTGCCACAGCTGGCCGAGCTTGGCCTGGCTGTACTGCGCGGTCAGCTTCGCCCTCGAGAACGCGAGGATGAAATGCCGACGGCCCCAGAGCTGACGGATGTACGCGAACAGCCCTGGCCGGGCGCCGCTGACCGTCAAGCCGTACTTGGCGGCCAGCTGGGACGCGCTCAGTCCCTCGTCGGCGGACGGCGGGCTGCTCAGCGCAATCCCGCCGTCGTGGGTCGTGTCACTCACAGTTAAGAACTCTCGTCTTCACGATGCGCAGCAGGTCGCGGGCGCGGCCAGGGCGGACAGGTTCCCCGTACGGAATGAATACGGCTCATGGTCTCAGAGGAGAGCCTCTCAGATCACCGGCGGGCGGCCCAGTCTGGTCAGCCGCCATACCGTACGCCACCTCATCGGGCGCCGGGGTCCGCAGGGCTTGGTCCAGCCTTCCCGGAAACCCCCGAACCATGCTTTGAGGGCGGGCAGGGAGGGCCGGCGGACCAGCGTGAGGAGCAGCCAGACCCCGACGTAGAGGGGAACCAGCGGCGCGGGCAGGTTCCGGCGGGCGAGCCAGACGCGGTTGCGTGCCACCATGCGGTGGTAGACCGCGTGCCGTGACGGGGCGGTGGTGGGGTGGTTGAGCACCATGTCCGCGCGGTACTCGATCATCCAGCCGGCGTCGAGGGCCCGCCAGGCGAGGTCGGTCTCCTCGTGCGCGTAGAAGAACTCGCCGGGGAGCGGGCCGGCCTCGGCGATCACCTGGCTGCGCACGGCGTTCGCACCGCCGAGGAAGGTCGTGACGCGGGAGGAGCGCATCGGGTCGGAGGCGCGCAGCCGCGGCACGTGCCGGCGCTGGGTGACACCGGTCTCCGGGTCCGCGATGCGGAAGGTGATGATGCCGAGCTTCGGGTCCGCCTCGAACGCCTGCCGGCAGAGCTCGGCGGTGTCGGTGTTGGGCAGGTGCCCGTCGTCGTCGAGGAAGAGCAGGGCGTCCACATCGGCTCCGGACGGGCCGAACGCCTCGATCCCGACGTTGCGGCCGCCCGGGATCCCCAGATTCTCGGGCAGCTCGACGGTCCGTACGCCCGGGGGGACGTCGGGGACCGGGGCGCCGTTGCCGACGACGACCACCTCGATACGGTCGCCGTCCTGCTTGGCGACCGAGTCGAGGAGGGCGCGCAGTTCGTCGGGCCGGTTGCCCATGGTGATGATGACCGCGCCGAGTTTCATGGGAGAGCTCACTTCAGCCTGCTGGACGCCAGGATCGACACCAGGTGCAGGACGGTCTGGAGAAGGGCGATGCCGGCCATGACCGCGACCGCGAGGCGGCTGAAGAAGAGGTCGTCCCTGACCGTGTCGAGGACGGCCACGACCAGGATGACCAGCGACGCCTCGATGCCGAGGATCAGCCGGTGGAACTTGAGCGCGCCGGCGGCCCGGCGGGCGAACGCCATGCCGGAGGAGCGCGGCTCGGACGCGGCCTCCTTGACGGGCGGCAGCCCGCCCTGGTGGCGGGCGACCCCGACGAGGTCGGTCTCGGACTTGATCAGGATGGCGCCGAGCGCGGCGAGCGTGCCCAGGAAGGCCCACAGCCAGTCGATGCGGCCCGTGCCCCAGAGGTCGGCGGCGCGCAGGCCGAAGCCGACCAGCACCGCGGCGTCGCACAGATAGGCGGCCACCCGGTCCAGATAGACGCCGGCCAGGGAGTACTGCTTCTTCCAGCGGGCCACTTCGCCGTCGACGCAGTCGAACAGCAGGTAGAGCTGGACGGCGAGCACGCCGAGCAGGGCGCCCGGGATGCCCGGGACCAGCAGGGCGGGTGCCGCGAGCACACCGGCGACGGTCATCACGTAGGTCAGCTGGTTCGGCGTGATCTTCGTGGTGACCAGGCGCCGGGTGATGCGCAGGGAGATCTCGCGCATGTAGAGACGGCCCGCCCAGTGCTCGCCACTGCGCCGGTCCTTCACGCCCGGGGGGTGCACGACCGGACGGAGTTCAGCTATGGATGGCTTTTGCATAGTCGGCGTACGCGTCCCTGATCTGGTCGGTGGACAGGTTGAGGTGTTCCAGGATCGTGAAGCGTCCCGGGCGCGTCTGCGGGGCGTAGTCGACGGCCCGTACGAATTCCTCGGCGGTGAAGCCGATCTCGTCGGGCAGCACCGGGAGCCCGTGGCGCCGCAGGACGGACGCCATGTGCAGCGCGTCCTCGTGGGCGCCCCGCAGGTGCATGGCGAAGCAGGCGCCGAGGCCGACCTGCTCGCCGTGGCTGGCCGCACGCTTCGGGTACAGCAGGTCGAAGGCGTGGTTGATCTCGTGGCAGGCGCCCGAGGCGGGCCGCGAGTCACCGGCGATCGACATCGAGATGCCGGTCAGGACGAGCCCTTCGGCGAGCACCTTGAGGAAGGCGTCGCCGCCGATCCCGCCGGGGTGGCGCAGCACGGCCTCGCCGGCCTGCCGGGCCATGGCGGCCGCGAGCCCGTCGATGTCCTCGCCCTGGACCTCGTGGGCGAGCTCCCAGTCGGCGACGCACGAGATGTTGGAGACGGCGTCGCCGATGCCCGAGCGCACGTAGCGTGCGGGGGCCTCACGGATGACGTCGAGGTCGATGACCACGGCGATCGGGGTCGGGACGCCGTAGGAGCCCCGCCCGTTGTCGTTGTCCAGGGTCGCGACCGGGGAGCAGAGCCCGTCGTGGGAGAGGTTCGTCGCGACGGCGACCATGGGCATGCCCACGCGCGCCGCGGCGTACTTCGCCACGTCGATGATCTTGCCGCCGCCGAGGCCGACGACGGCGTCGTAGCGGTTGCCCTTGATGCCGTCGGCGAGCCGCACCGCGGAGTCGATCGTGCCGTCGGCGACCGGGTACCAGTCGGCGCCCGGGAGCACCGGGGCGAGCCGCTCGCGCAGGGCGCGGCCGGAGCCTCCGCTGATCGCGATGGCGAGCTTGCCCGAGGCGGAGATCCGCTGGTCGGCGAGGAGACCGGCCAGATCGTCCATCGCGCCGCGCCGGATGTCGACGACGACGGGGGACGGGATGAGGCGGGTCAGTACAGGCACGCGATCTCCCTGCCCCTGGCGAGGTCGTCGTGGTTGTCGATCTCCACCCACGTCACCTCGCCGATGGGCGCGACGTCGACGGTGAAGCCGCGGTTCACGAGCTCCTGGTAGCCGTCCTCGTAGTAGAGGTCGGGGTCGCGCTCGAAGGTCGTCCGCAGCGCGTCGGCGAGCTCCTCGGCGGCCTCGGGCTCGATGAGGGTGACGCCGATGTACTCGCCGGTCGCGGTGGCCGGGTCCATCAGCTTGGTGATCCGCCGGACGCCCTTGCCGTCCTCGGTGATGACCTTCATCTCCTCGTCGGCGAGGTTCTTCACCGTGTCGAGGGCGAGGATGATCTTCTGGCCCTTGCCGCGCGCGTCCAGGAGGGTCTTCTCGACGGAGACCGGGTGCACGGTGTCGCCGTTGGCGAGGATGACGCCCTTCTTCAGGACCTCACGGGCGCACCAGAGGGAGTAGGCGTTGTTCCACTCCTCGGCCTTGTCGTTGTCGATGAGCGTCAGCGTCACGCCGTACGTGGCCTCGAACTCGGCCTTGCGGGCGTAGACCGCCTCCTTGCGGTAGCCGACGACGACGGCGACCTCGGTGAGCCCGACCTCGGCGAAGTTGGCCAGCGTGAGGTCCAGGACCGTCTTCTCGCCGTCCACCGGCACCAGGGCCTTGGGCAGCGTGTCCGTGTAGGGACGCAGACGGCGTCCGGCACCGGCAGCCAGTACGAGGCCGATCATGCGAGTTCTCCTTCGTCGTGTACGGCGGGGGCCGAGGAGGACACCCAGAAGCGGATGGACTCCACGAGCACCACCAGAGCCACGGCGGCCGCGAGCGCGGTGAGAGCCGTGGTGAAACCTGAACCGTGGATCAGTACGGCGGCGAGTACGGCCACGACCAGGGTCCGGCCCTCGTGTCCGCCGATGGTGCGCACCAGCCACTGGGGCGGCGATCCGGTGCCGCCCCGGATGCGGTACACCGTGTCGTAGTGATGGTAGGCGACGGCCGAAACCAGGCCGAATGCCGCGGGAACGGCGTGCGGCACGTCACTGCGGGCGGCCAGCACCAGGACCGTGCAGTACTCGGCGGCCCGGAAGACCGGCGGGACCAGCCAGTCGAGGGCGCCCTTGAGCGGACGTGAGACGGCGAGCCCGGAGAGGACCGCGTACACCACGGCGGCGCCCACGGTCAGCCAGCCGCCGTACGGGGTGAACAGCGCCGCGGCGACCATGACCACGGCTCCGGCGAACGCCAGGAGCGGGGCCGTGAAGCCGCCGCCCGGGCGCCGGAGCACGGCCGCGACGGCCTGGGCGAGCGGCCCGGAGTCGGCCAGGTCTGCCAGGGCCCGGGCGGCGCGGTCGGTGCGCTTCGCCTTGCGGGTCAGCGAGCGGAGCAGCCGGCCGGCCGTGGTGTAGCAGGCGGCCAGGGCGCAGCCGATGAGCAGGGCGTAGAAGACGATCCGGGGTGTGGTCACGGCGGTGAGCACCGCGATCATGGCCCAGCGTTCACCGATGGGCAGCACTATCATCCGGCGCAGCCAGACCGTCCAGCCGACGCTGTCGAGCTTGTCGGAGAGTGCGGCGGTGGGGCTGGTGTTGGAGACCGCGTCGTGGTTGGCCTCGTTGAACGAGAAGTCCACGACATGGCGGCAGGCCTGGAGCACCATCGCACCGAGCGCGAGCACCCAGACGTCGTCGCCGCCCCGGGCCGCCCCGAGGGCGAGGCCCGCGTAGTAGGCGTACTCCTTGGCCCGGTCGAAGGTGGCGTCCAGCCAGGCGCCCATCGTCGAGTACTGGAGCGAGTAGCGGGCGAGCTGCCCGTCGGTGCAGTCCAGGACGAAGGAGAAGAGGAGCAGCACGCCGGCCGCGATGTAGCCGCCCCGGGTGCCGGTCGCCGCGCTGCCGGCCGCGATGAGCGCGGTGATCAGCGAGGCCGTGGTGACCTGGTTCGGGGTGAGGCCCCGGCGGGCGCACCAGCGGGCGATGTAGCGGGAGTACGGGCTGATGAAGAACGTGGTGAAGAAGCCGTCGTGGGCCTTGACCGCGCTGCGCAGCCGTACGGCCTCGTCGTCGACGGCGGACACGGCGGTCTCGGCGGCGCTCCGCTCCTCGGGCCCGGTGGGCACCGTGGCCGTGAGCGAACCGAGCTCGGGGCGCTGTACGGCGGTGCCCTCCACGTCCAGGGCCACGGCCAGCCGGCCGGGCACGGTGCGCTCCTCGGTGACGGGTGCGGCGCCGGGGGGTGCGACGGGGCTCCCGGCACCGACGGCGGCCACGGCCCGCTGGAGGGCGCGCAGCAGCGCGGGGCGGGCCTCGGGCTGCGCGGTGAGCGCCCCGGGGATCGTCGCGGCGGCGAAGCGGGGGTCGGTGAGTCCGAGCCTGAGCGCGTGGACGTGGCCGACGAAACGGGGGTCCACGAGCGCGACGCGCCTGCTCGCGGGGACTGCGGCGAGCAGCTCGGCGGCCTCGGAGGCGTCAGCTGCGGCAGTGACTTCGAAGCCGAGCGACCGCAGATCGTCCTCGAGCGACGATCCGGGTACCGGCGCACCGGTGAGGATGGCGGTCGACAGACGAACTCACTCCTTGGGGCGCTGACGGGAACGGCGCGCGAACATGCGGCCCGGAGGTGGGCCGGCGGCACGTCGGCTGAGGCTATCGGATGAACGGAAGGCCGAGTTCACCGCCCGTTTGTGCTCCGTTCGGGCGAATCGGCCATCATGCGGCGCCGTTCGCGATCATCATCGTCGATCAACGCCTCGACCCACAAACCGCGTCCGGACAGCGCATAGGCTGAGGGGCATGACGTGGTTGATCACAGGCGGAGCCGGTTACATCGGGGCACATGTGGCGAAGGCCATGACGGGGGCCGGGGAGAAGGTCGTCGTCCTCGACGACATCTCGTCGGGCATCGAGGCGCGGCTGCCCGCCGACGTCACGCTGGTGCGGGGCTCGGCCTCGGACCGTGAGGTGCTCGACCGGGTTCTGGCGGAGCACGCCGTCACGGGTGTGGTGCACCTCGCGGCGAAGAAGCAGGTCGGCGAGTCCGTCGAGAAGCCGCTGCTGTACTACCGGGAGAACGTGACCGGGCTCGGCGTGCTGCTCGAGGCCGTCGTCGCCGCCGGTGTGCGGCGCTTCCTCTTCTCCTCGTCCGCGGCGGTGTACGGCGTCCCGGACGTGGACCTGATCACGGAGGAGACGCCCTGCGCGCCGATCAACCCGTACGGGGAGACCAAGCTCGCCGGGGAGTGGCTGGTGCGCGCGACGGGTCGGGCCCACGGCATCTCGACGGCCTGCCTGCGGTACTTCAACGTGGCCGGGGCCGCCGAGCCCGAGCTGGCCGACACGGGCGTCTTCAACGTCGTACCGATGTTCTTCGACCGGCTGACGCGGGGCGAGACCCCGCGGATCTTCGGTGACGACTACCCGACGCCGGACGGCACCTGTGTACGCGACTACATCCATGTCGCCGACCTGGCGGACGCGCATCTCGCCGTCGCCGCGCACCTCGACAGGGGCACGGACGGCGGGGACCTCACCGTGAACATCGGCCGGGGCGAGGGAGTGTCGGTGCGCCGGCTCGCCGAGCTGGTGGGCGAGGTCACCGGGCTGCCCGCGGAGCCCGTGGTCGAGCCGCGGAGGCCCGGGGACGCGGCCCGCGCGGTCGCCTCGGCCGCCCGGATGACCGAGGAGCTGGGCTGGACGGCACGCCGCGGCATGCGCGAGATGGTGGAGTCGGCCTGGGAGGGCTGGTGCCTGCACCACCCGGAGGCCCGCACCGCGCGGTGAGCCACCGCGCTCCGGCGACGCGCACGCCGGTGGCGCCCACACCGGTGACGCTCACCCCCGCAAGGCTCTGACCTGCGAACGTTTCCGCAGGTCAGAGCACATGACAACGGTGTTCAGTGCCGTGTTGCCCCTTACCCCTCCCCCGTAGTTCACTGGCCGCATCGGGCGAGGTGCGCCCGTGCTGTCCGAGGGACACGACGGGACACGACGGGTTGCGGAGGCGTTCGCATGGGGGCTGGCCACGATCACGGGCATACGCACGGAGGGCCGCCCCCGACGGGCACGGCCGCCGCCGCGTACCGGGGCAGGCTCCGGGTCGCCCTGGGCATCACGCTCGGCGTCATGGTCATGGAGATCGTGGGCGGGCTGCTCGCCGACTCGCTCGCCCTGATCGCCGACGCGGCCCACATGGCCACCGACGCCCTGGGGCTCGGCATGGCCCTGCTGGCCATCCACTTCGCCAACCGGCCGGCGGGCCCCAACCGCACCTTCGGCTTCGCCCGTGCGGAGATCCTCGCGGCGCTGGCCAACTGCCTGCTGCTCCTCGGCGTCGGCGGCTATCTGGTCTTCGAGGCCGTCGAGCGCTTCATCACCCCGGCCCAGACCAGGGGCGGACTGGCCATCGCCTTCGCGGCGGTCGGTCTGGTCGCCAACGTCGTCTCGCTGTCCCTGCTGATGCGCGGGCAGCGCGACAGCCTCAATGTGCGGGGCGCCTATCTCGAGGTCGTCGCGGACACGCTCGGCTCGGTGACGGTGCTCGGGTCGGCGGGCATCATCATGGCGACGGGCTGGCAGGCGGCCGACCCCATCGCCTCGCTGCTCATCGGCCTCATGATCGTCCCCCGTACGGTGAAGCTCCTGCGGGAGACGCTCGACGTACTGCTGGAGTCGGCGCCCAAGGGGGTCGACATGGACGAGGTGCGCGCCCACATCACGGCGCTCCCGGGCGTGCTGGACGTGCACGACCTGCACGCCTGGACGATCACCTCGGGCATGCCCGTGCTCTCCGCCCATGTGGTCGTGCACCAGGAGATGCTGGACTCCATCGGCCACGAGAAGCTCCTGCACGAACTCCAGGGCTGCCTCGGCCACCACTTCGACGTGGAGCACTGCACCTTCCAGCTGGAGCCCAGCGGGCACGCGGAGCACGAGGCGCGGCTCTGCCACTGAGCCGCCCGCGCGCCGTCGCCCGGTGCTAGGGTCTGCGGCGAGTCTCCGAGCCCGGAGCCCGTGGGGAGAGAAGGAGCTGAGGTTGATGACGGTCGTCACGACGGCTGCCCGGTGCAGCGTCCGGTCCTTCCTCGTCTCCCGGGTCACCGGCTGACCGCTCGGCACTTCTCACGCCGCGTCGGCCGGGGCCCTCTCATCCAAGGGTTCCCGTCTTGACCGACCACACGTACAACGCCTTCTTCGCACTGCATCACCGGCTGCCCCGGCAGAACCCCGGTTCCGATGCCACCACCCGACGGCTGCTCGCCCTCGCGGGCCCGCTGCCGGACCGCCCCCGCGTCCTGGACCTGGGCTGCGGCCCGGGCAGGGCCGCCCTGCTGCTCGCCGCCGAGGCGGGTGCCGAGGTGACGGCGGTCGATCTGCACCAGCCGTTCCTCGACGAGCTCACCGAGGCCGCAGGAGCACGTGGGCTCGGCGACCGGATCCGCACCGTCAGGGCCGACATGGCGGACCTCGACGGGCCCGGTTTCGCCGACGGGTCCTACGACCTGGTCTGGGCCGAGGGTTCCGCGTACATCGTCGGGTTCGACACCGCGCTGCGGGACTGGCGGCGGCTGCTCGCCCCCGGCGGCACGATGGTGATCACCGAGTGCGTCTGGACCACCGGCTCCTCGTCGGCGGGGGCACGCGCCTTCTGGGACCGGCACGCCTCGCTGCGCCCCGTCGCGGGGAACACCGCGGCGGCCGTGGAGGCGGGCTTCCATGTGCTCGGGGTGCTGGTGCAGCCCGACAGCGACTGGGACGAGTACTACGTGCCGCTGGCCGCACGGGCCGCCACGGCCGATCCCTCGGCTCCCGGCATGCCGGAGGCCCTCGCGGCGACCCGCGAGGAGCTGGACGTACGCCGCCGGTACGGCGCGGAGTACGGATACGCCGGCTATGTGCTGCGCCCCTCCGATCCCCGCTGGAGGACCCGGCCCGAGACGGCCGCCGACCGCCCGGCCGTGCACGAGGTCGTCGAGGCGGCCTTCCCGACCCGGGACGAGGCCGATCTGGTCGACGCCCTGCGCGCCGACCCCGACGCCTGGCTGCCCGGTCTGTCGTACGTGGCCGAGGCCCCGGACGGTTCGGTGGCGGCCCACGCCCTGCTCACCCGGTGCCGGGTCGGGGACGCCCCGGCGCTCGCGCTGGCCCCGGTGGCGACCGCGCCGGCCCATCAGCGCTCGGGCGCCGGGCGTGCGGTGGTCCGGGCCGTGCTGGACGCCGCGCGGCTGCGCGGGGAGTCACTCGTCCTGGTGCTCGGACATCCGGAGTACTACCCGGTCCTCGGTTTCGTGCCCGCGTCGCGGTTCGGGATCAGGCCGGGCTTCGAGGTCCCCGACGAGGCGATGATGGCGCTGGTCCTGGACGGTTCGGGGCCGGTCCCCGGCGGCACGATCCGCTACCCGGCGGCCTTCGGGGTCTGACGCGCCGTCCGTCCCGCCACCCTCTCCGGCGGGGGCGGGACGGACATGCCAGCACCCGTAGTGCGGACAAGCGGCTTTTGTACGGCAGACTTGACCGCACTCGAGGGGTCCGGCGCACGAGGCCGGGAACCAAAGCGAAGGATGGGTATGCCGACCACACCAGCCACCGCGGCGAACAGCTCGTCGAACGGCACAGCAGACGCGATCATGCTCGAACTGGTCGATGAGAACGGCACCACCATCGGCACCGCGGAGAAGCTGGCGGCACACCAGGCTCCCGGCCAGCTGCACCGGGCGTTCTCCGTCTTCCTCTTCGACGAGCAGGGGCGGCTGCTGCTGCAGCGCCGCGCGCTCGGCAAGTACCACTCCCCCGGCGTGTGGTCGAACACGTGCTGCGGCCATCCGTACCCGGGAGAGGCGCCGTTCGCGGCCGCCGCCCGGCGTACGTACGAGGAGCTGGGCGTCTCGCCCTCGCTGCTCGCGGCGGCGGGCACGGTCCGCTACAACCACCCGGATCCGATGTCGGGCCTGGTGGAGCAGGAGTTCAACCATCTGTTCGTCGGCCTGGTGCAGGAGCGGCTGCGGCCGGACGAGGAGGAGGTCGGCGAGACGGCCTTCGTGACCGCGGCCGAGCTCGCGGAGCGGCATGCCGCCGCACCGTTCTCGGCGTGGTTCATGACCGTGCTGGATGCCGCGCGGCCCGCGGTCAGGGAGCTGACGGGGCCGTCCGCGGGCTGGTGAGTCCGCGCGCCGGGCAGGGGGCGGTCAGAGCTGCGTCTTCAGGGGCAGCGCCGCCCAGATGATCTTGCCGCCGCCCGCGGTGTGCTCCACGTCGCAGGTGCCGCCCGCCTCGGCGGTGATCTCGCGGACCAGGAGCAGCCCGCGGCCGCCGGTCTGGGCGTAGTCGGTGACCAGCGCGGTGGGGCGGTAGGGGTGGTTGTCCTCGACGGAGACCCTGATCCACTCCGCCCCGATGGCCACCTCCACGGCCAGCTCGGGCGAGAGCAGGGCCGCGTGCCGGACGGCGTTGGTGACCAGCTCCGAGACGATCAGCAGCAGTCCGTGGAGGATGTCGTCCTCGACGGGTACGCCCTGCCGGCCGATCAGGTCCCGGACCGCGCGCCGGGCCTGCGGCACGGAGACGTCGACGGCGGGGGCGGTGAAACGCCACACCCCCTCGTACGACACGGGATGGGCCGGGACACTCCCACGGCTCTCCATAGACCGCCACCCGCTCTCGACTCGCATCTCACTGACTATCGAGTAATGAGTGTCGGGAACGGCGTGGTCCGGACCGCAGCTCTGACCACAAGTGGTCTCTTCTAGACGCAATGTGACCGAGTGGGTATGACAGCGTCAGGTGATTGGACTACTTCTCGTCTTCTTCGGGCGTCATCTGGTCCGTCACCAGACTGACGACCCGTCGTCCTCCCACGCCGATCGCGATCAGCCCGAGCCCGTCGAACAGCAGGGCCAGGGAGAAGAAGCAGCCGAGCACGTAGAGGCTGCTGTGCGGCCAGTCGAAGAGCACCAGCAGGCCCAGCAACAGCCCGAAGGCTCCTTGCAGCAGGGTCCAGCCGAACTGGGGCCCGCGTACGACGACGCTGCCGACCAGCCGGAACACCCCGCCGGTGAGGAAGAGCAGCGCGGCGAACATCGTCAGCGTCTCGGCGGTGCCCTCCGGGTGCTTGAGGACGACGACGCCGGCGGCGATGTTCAGCGCGGCGACCACCACGCCCAGCCAGAAGTAGGCGGTGCCGCGGGCCTGGACCGCGTGGAGCAGGCCGACGAGTCCGCCGACGAGCAGCAGCCAGCCGAAGAGGATCATCGAGGTGAGGGTGGCGACACCGGTGTAGACGAGGCCGACGAGCCCCGCGACGGCCAGCAGGGCGCCGAGCAGGGCCAGCCCGCCGAAGCTCCGGCTGAGCTTCCTGCCCTCGGTCGTGGGTCCGGCCATCGACAGCTCCTCACGGTGCGTGCCCGCTTCGCGACCCCTTCCTGATCATAGGTTCGGGCCGTGCGGATAGCATCCGGCGCATGGACCTCAGGGAGCAGTCGCCCGAGCGGGCGGCAGCGGCGGAGCCGCGGCTGGAGCACACCGTCGTGGACGGCGTGGCGACCGTCGTCATCAGCAACCCCGCCAAGCGCAACGCCATGACCGCGGACATGTGGCAGGCGCTGCCCGTGCTCCTGGACGGGCTGGCAGCCGATCCCGGCGTACGGGTCCTCGTGCTCACCGGCGCCGGTGACACCTTCTGCGCCGGCGCGGACATCGCCTCCCTCCGGGATCCGGCCGGGCGGCCGCAGGCACTCGCCGTCCGGGCCGAGGAGGCGCTGGCGGCGTTCCCCCGGCCCACCCTGGCCGCCGTGCGCGGCTACTGCGTGGGCGGCGGCAGCCAGCTGGCCGCGGCCTGCGATCTGCGGTTCGCCGAGGAGGGCGCCTCCTTCGGGGTCACCCCGGCCAAGCTCGGCATCGTCTACCCCTCGTCCTCGACGCGGCGGCTGGTCGCGCTCGTCGGCCCGGCCGCCGCGAAGTACCTGCTGTTCTCCGGGGAGCTGATCGGGACGGACCGGGCGCTGCGCACCGGGCTGGTGGACGAGGTCCTGCCCGCGGGCGCGCTGGCCGGCCGGGTGGCCGCCTTCGCAGGGGTCCTGGCGTCGCGTTCGCAGCTGACCCAGGCCGCGGCCAAGGAGTTCGCCGACGGCCGCGAGGACCGGGACGCCCACTGGGCGGAGCAGGCACGCGGCAGCGGCGACACCGCCGAGGGGGTCGCCGCCTTCCTGGAGCGCCGTACCCCCCGCTTCACCTGGACGACGACGGGGAGTGCCGGGCCTGCGCCTACATCAGGATGAACCGGCTACGTCAGGATGAACCGGCTCTTCGCCCGCCACTCCTCGACCATGGCCGCCGGGGCCTTCTCCGGCGCCCCGCAGTCGTAGGGCGGCTGCGGGTCGTACTCGGTCAGCAGCTGGACGGCGCGGGCGTGGTCGTCGCCCGCGATCCTGCCGAGCAGGGTGAGGCCCATGTCGATGCCGGAGGAGACCCCGGCGGCGGTGACGTACTTGCCGTCGACGACCACCCGCTCGCCCGTCGGCTCGGCCCCGAAGCCGGTCAGGACGTCGAGGGCCAGCCAGTGCGAGGTGGCGCGCCGACCGGTGAGCAGTCCGGCGGCGGCGAGCAGCAGGGACCCGGTGCACACCGAGGTGGTCCAGGTGCTGGTGGCGTCCACCGTCCGCAGCCAGCCGAGCAGCGTCCCGTTCTCCATCTGGTCGCTCTGCCCGGGTCCGCCCGGCACGATCACCACGTCCGGGGCGGACACCTCGGCGAGCGTACGTTCGGCGGTGAGCGAGAGGCTGCCGCTGTCGTTGCGCACGGGGCCGGGCCGCTCGGCGACGAAGACCGTCTCGGCGCCGGGGGCCCTGCTGAGCATCTCGTACGGGCCCACGGCGTCCAGCGCGGTGAAGCGGTCGAAGAGCACGATGGCGATCTGCATGGAGTTCCTTCCGTCGGTGCTGCGGTGGTGGTGCGGGCTTCTCAGACGGGCTGGGAGCGGAAGCGGCGGCGGTATTCGCCGGGCGCCGTCCCGAGTGCCTTGACGAAGGCGCGGCGCATCGCCTCCGGGGTGCCGTAGCCGCTGGCGCGGGAGATGCCGGTGATGCCTTCGGTGGTGTCCTCCAGCAGCCGGCGGGCCTGTTCGAGGCGTACGCGCTCGACGTACCGGCCGGGGGTCAGACCGGTCTCGGCCTGGAACGCGCGGGCGAAGTGACGGGGCGAGAGCCTGGCGCGGGCGGCCAGGGCCTCCACGGAGAGGTCGGCGTCCGGGTGCTCGGTGATCCAGTGCTGGAGCTCGCGGAGCGGTGCGCGGACGGCGGTCTGTGCGGTGAGCTGGGCGCTGAACTGGGCCTGGTTCCCCGGGCGCCGCAGGAACACGACGAGATGGCGGGCGACGGCGAGGGCCACGTCCCGCCCGTGTTCCTCCTCGACCAGGGCGAGCGCGAGGTCGATGCCCGCGGTGACGCCGGCCGACGTCGCCAGCCGCCCGTCGCGTACGAAGATCGGGTCCGGGTCCACGCGCACCGCCGGGAATCTCCGGGCGAGCGTCTCGCAGACGGACCAGTGGGTGGTCACCCGGTGGCCGTCGAGCTGGCCCGCCTCGGCGAGGAGGAGGGCGCCGGTGCACACCGACACCAGCTCACGGGCGCGCGGGGCGTGCACGCGGAGCCAGTCGACCAGCTCCGGGGCGGGCGCCCTCGTGCCGGGGCCTCCCGGCACGAGGAGCAGGTCGGGCGCCGGGGCGTCCGCGAGCGCGGTGTCGGGGACGAGGGTGAGGCCGCTGGAGCAGCGGACCGGCGCACCGTCGAGCGAGGCGGTGCGCAGGCGGTAGGAGACCCCGGGGAAGCGGGAGGCACCGGCGAAGACCTCCATGGGGCCGCTCACGTCGAGGCTCTGGACGCCCTCGAAGAGGACGACGAGGACGTGGACGGATCGCTGGGTCATGCCCGCCATCCTGGGCGGGCCGGCGGATGGCCGCAATGACGAGTTCCCCACCATTTCTGCCATACCGGCCCGGGGTTCCGTCGGCTGGAACCCCGGGTCTACCCCGCGTACCAACCAGTCGGTAACGTGCGGGCATGAGTACTCTTCCCCCGCGTGCCGGACGGCGCTGCCACAACGCGCTCAACCCGCTGCACTCCTGTGTCTACTTCTCCCCCGACCTCGGCAAGGAGTTCGGGGAGCTCGGCATCGACGACGAGAGCCGGGTCTACTTCGCCGCGCGCGGCGCCGCCCTGGGCGCCGTCGGGGCCGGTGCGGTCACCGCGACCTTCTACAACTTCAACCACGAGCTGGTGGCCCGCCATCTGCCGGCCGTCTGGTCGGAGATCACCCCCGAGGCGGCGCTCGACGCCCGTCTGCGGGCCGCCGACGCGACGCTGCGCCGGGTGCTCGGCGAGGAGATCCTCGCGTCCCCGGAGATGGCGGAGGCCGCCGGGCTGGCCCTGCGCGCCGCCGAGGCCTGCACCCGCCACGCCCGTCCGCTGTACGCCGCGCACGCGGACCTGGACGTGCCGGACCAGCCGCACCTGGCGTACTGGCACGCGGCGACGCTGCTGCGCGAGCACCGCGGCGACGGCCACCTGGCCGGGCTGCTCACGGCCGGTCTCGACCCGCTGGAGGCCCTGGTCAGCCACACCGCCACCGGCAAGGGCATGGCGCCCCGCTGGATCCTCGCCACCCGCGGCTGGCGGCGCACCGACTGGGACGCGGCGGTGGAGCGGCTGCGTGAGCGCGGTGTGCTGGATGCCGGGGGCGAGCTGACCGAGGCGGGCACCGCGCTCAGGGCGGAGCTGGAGGAGGCGACGGACCGGATGGACTCCGCACCGTACGAGCACCTGGGCGCCGACGGCGTGGAGCGGCTCACCGAGCTGGGCCGCGGCTTCCTGTTCACGGCGGCCGCCGCCGGAGCGTTCCCCGACGACCTGGTCGGCAAGGGCTGAGCCCGTACACGTTTACGACGGGGCGTACGGGCCAGGCGGTGTGCACACCCTACGAAGGAGGCACACCGTGTTCCGTGCGATCGCAAACGCTCTGAGTACCGTCGGATCGGCCGTCGCCACCGTGGTGACTCTGCCCTTCCGGCTCCTGGCAGGCCTGTTCGGCGGCGCGTCGCGTGGCGGCAGGACCCGGCGCGCCTGACCCGGCCGTTCCACCGAGGCCGTCGGGGCCGTGATCGGCGACGTGACCGACCAGGTCACGCGACACGGCCCCCGGCCACCCGGCACAATGCAGGCGAAGGGGCCCACCCGGGTGTGGACCACCCCAGTGGCACAGCCAGCACAGCCAGTACGAGAAGGCGAGTCGGGAAAACCGTGACGACGTCCATCGAAGGCAGGATCGCCGAGGAGCTCGGCGTACGTGAGCGTCAGGTGAAGGCGGCCGTCGACTTGCTCGACGGCGGCTCGACCGTGCCGTTCATCGCGCGCTACCGCAAGGAAGCGACCGAGATGCTCGACGACGCGCAACTGCGCACGCTCGAGGAGAGGCTGCGGTATCTGCGGGAACTCGAGGACCGCCGTACGGCGGTCCTCGATTCCGTACGTGAGCAGGGCAAGCTCGATGCCGCCCTGGAGGCGCAGATCCGGGCGGCCGAGACCAAGGCGCGGCTGGAGGACATCTACCTGCCGTTCAAGCCGAAGCGCCGGACCAAGGCGCAGATCGCGCGCGAGGCGGGCCTGGAGCCCCTGGCCGGCGGGTTGCTCGACGACCCGTCCGTGGACCCGCTCACCGCCGCCGCGGCGTACGTCGACCCCGACAAGGGTGTCGCGGACCCCGCCGCGGCGCTGGAGGGCGCCCGGTCGATCCTGACCGAGCGCTTCTCGGAGGACGCCGACCTCACCGGCGAGCTGCGCGAGCGCATGTGGTCACGCGGCCGGGTCGTCGCGAAGGTGCGGGACGGCAAGGAGGAGGCCGGCGCGAAGTTCGCCGACTACTTCGACTTCGCCGAGCCGTTCACCGCGCTCCCCTCGCACCGCGTCCTCGCGATGCTCCGGGGCGAGAAGGAGGATGTGCTCGACCTGGTCCTGGAGCCCGAGGAGCCGTCGGAGCAGCCGGGCCCCTCCTCGTACGAGAACATGATCGCCCGCCGGTTCGGCGTCGCGGACCGCGGCCGTCCCGGGGACAAGTGGCTGGGCGACACGGTCCGCTGGGCCTGGCGGACCCGGATCCTCGTCCACCTCGGGATCGATCTGCGGCTCCGGCTGCGGACGGCGGCGGAGGACGAGGCCGTACGCGTCTTCGCGTCGAACCTGCGCGACCTGCTGCTCGCCGCACCGGCCGGCACCCGGGCGACGCTGGGGCTCGACCCCGGTTTCCGTACGGGCGTGAAGGTCGCCGTCGTGGACGCGACCGGCAAGGTCGTCGCGACGGACGTCATCCACCCGCATGTGCCGGCGAACAAGTGGGACCAGTCGCTCGCCACGCTGGAGCGCCTCGCCAGGGAGCACCAGGTCGACCTGATCGCGATCGGGAACGGCACGGCGTCCCGCGAGACCGACAAGCTCGCGGGTGAACTGTGCGACAGGCACCCGGAGCTGAAGCTCACCAAGGTGATGGTGTCGGAGGCGGGCGCCTCCGTGTACTCGGCGTCGGCGTTCGCCTCGCAGGAGCTCCCGGACATGGACGTGTCGCTGCGCGGCGCGGTCTCGATCGCGCGCCGGCTCCAGGACCCGCTGGCCGAGCTGGTGAAGATCGACCCGAAGTCGATCGGCGTCGGCCAGTACCAGCACGACCTGTCCGAGGTGAAGCTGTCGCGTTCCCTGGACGCCGTGGTCGAGGACTGTGTGAACGGCGTGGGGGTCGACGTCAACACCGCGTCGGCGCCGCTGCTCTCGCGGGTCTCCGGCATCGGCTCCGGACTGGCCGAGAACATCGTGGCGCACCGGGACACGAACGGCCCGTTCCGCTCCCGCCGGGCGCTCAAGGACGTGGCGCGGCTCGGCCCGAAGGCGTACGAGCAGTGCGCGGGCTTCCTCCGGATCCGGGGCGGGGACGACCCGCTGGACGCGTCGAGCGTGCACCCCGAGGCGTACCCCGTGGTGCGCACGATGGTGAAGCGGACCGGCGGGGACGTCGCCGCGCTGATCGGCAACACGGACACCCTCCGGTCGCTGCGGCCGGACGACTTCGTGGACGAGAAGTTCGGTCTGCCGACGGTCACGGACATCCTCAGGGAGCTGGAGAAGCCGGGCCGCGACCCGCGTCCCGCCTTCCGGACGGCCACGTTCAAGGAGGGCGTCGAGAAGCTCGGCGACCTGGCCCCCGGGATGGTGCTGGAGGGGGTCGTGACGAATGTGGCGGCGTTCGGCGCGTTCGTGGATGTCGGCGTCCACCAGGACGGGCTCGTCCATGTGTCGGCGATGTCGCGGACGTTCGTGAAGGACCCGAGGGATGTCGTGAAGCCGGGCGACATCGTGAAGGTGAAGGTCATGGACGTCGACATCCCGCGCAAGCGCGTCTCCCTGACCCTGCGGCTCGACGACGAGGCCGCGGCCGGTCCGGGCGGCGGGCAGGGCCCGAAGCGTGAGCGGAACGCGCAGGGCGGCGGCGAGCGGCCGCCCCGGCAGCGGCAGGGGCAGGACGGCCGTCAGGGGGGCAACGGGCAGCGGCGTGACAGGCGCGGAGGCTCGGGCGGCGGCGGTGGCGCGGCGCGCCCTGCCGCGGCGCCCGCCAACAGCGCGATGGCCGACGCGCTGCGGCGCGCCGGGCTGACGGGCGGCTCCGACAAGGGCGGCTCCCGGCGCTGATGACCCCGCGCGGGTCTCGGGCGGCACAGCGGTCGCCCGGGGCCCGCGCACGGACCGCACCTGCCCGTCCCGGATTCCGGGGCGGGCAGGCCCGCGTCAGCCGGCCTCGGTGACCTTGCCGTCCGCCACCTCGACGCGGCGGGTCGTCCGGACCGCCTCCAGCATCCGCCGGTCGTGCGTGACCAGCAGTAGCGTCCCGGTGTACGCCTCCAGGGCGGACTCCAGCTGTTCGATCGCCGGAAGGTCCAGGTGGTTCGTCGGCTCGTCCAGGACCAGCAGGTTGACGCCCTTGCCCTGGAGGAGGGCGAGGCCGGCCCGGGTGCGCTCGCCGGGCGAGAGCGTGGTCGCGGGGCGCAGCACATGGGCGGCCCGCAGGCCGAACTTGGCGAGCAGGGTGCGCACCTCGGCGGGCTCGGTGTCGGGGACGGCGGCGCAGAAGGCGTCCAGCAGGCTCTCCGTGCCGTGGAACAGCTTGCGCGCCTGGTCGACCTCGCCCACCACGACGCCCGAGCCGAGCGAGGCGTGGCCGGCGTCGAGGGGCAGCCTGCCGAGCAGGGCGGCGAGCAGGGTGGACTTGCCGGCCCCGTTGGCGCCGGTGATGGCGACCCGGTCCGCCCAGTCGATCTGCAGGGTCGCCGGGCCGAAGGAGAACCCGCCGCGGAGGACGGCGGCGTCGCGCAGGGTGGCCACGACGGAGCCGGAGCGCGGGGCGGAGGCGATCTCCATCCGCAGGTCCCACTCCTTGCGCGGTTCCTCGACGACGTCGAGGCGCTCGATCATGCGCTGGGTCTGCTTGGCCTTCGCGGCCTGCTTCTCGCTGGCCTCGCTTCGGAACTTGCGGCCGATCTTGTCGTTGTCCGTGGCCTTGCGGCGGGCGTTCTTGACGCCCTTGTCCATCCAGCCGCGCTGCATCTGGGCGCGGCCTTCGAGCGCGGATCGCTTGTCGGCGTACTCCTCGAACTCCTCGCGGGCGTGGTTCCGCGCCCGCTCGCGCTCCTCCAGGTAGGAGGCGTAGCCGCCGCCGTAGAGGTTGATCTGCTGCTGGGCGAGGTCGAGTTCCAGGACCTTGGTGACCGTGCGCATCAGGAACTCGCGGTCGTGGCTGACGACGACGGTGCCGGCCCGGAGCCCGGAGACGAAGCGCTCCAGGCGTTCCAGGCCGTCGAGGTCCAGGTCGTTGGTGGGCTCGTCGAGCAGGAAGACGTCGTAGCGCGACAGCAGCAGCGAGGCCAGGCCGGCGCGGGCCGCCTGGCCGCCGGAGAGGGCCGTCATCGGGAGGTCGAGACCGATGGTCAGGCCGAGGTCGGCGGCGACCTCCTCGGCGCGTTCGTCGAGGTCGGCGCCGCCGAGGGAGAGCCAGCGCTCCAGCGTCTCGGAGTACGCGTCGTCCGCGCCGGGCGCTCCGTCGACCAGGGCCTGGGTGGCGGCGTCCATGGCGGTCTGGGCGTCCGCGACCCCGGTGCGGCGGGCGAGGAACTCCCGTACGGACTCGCCGGCGCGGCGCTCGGGCTCCTGCGGGAGGTGTCCGACGGTGGCGGTGGGCGGGGAGAGCCTCAGCTCGCCCTCCTCCGGCCGGTCGAGACCGGCGAGCAGGCGGAGCAGCGAGGACTTTCCGGCGCCGTTGGCTCCGACGAGACCGATCACGTCGCCCGGCGCGACCACGAGGTCGAGCCCTGCGAAGAGTGTGCGGTCGCCGTGTCCGGCGGCGAGTTCCTTGGCGACGAGAGTGGCAGTCATCAGGGTGACGATCCTAACGAACCACGGGGGCCCTCCTGCCCGCCGGACCGGGGTGCGAGCATGGCCTGTCCGGCCCCCGGCACCACGGGGGCGACGCGAGGACAGGGGTGAGCACGGTGGCGGATGTGGTCGTGGTGGGTGGCGGGGTCAGCGGGCTGACCACGGCGCTGCTGCTGGCGGAGCGCGGCCTGCGGGTGCGCGTCTGGTCCAGGGACCCGGCGACGGACACCACTTCGGCCGTGGCCGGTGCGCTGTGGTGGCCGTACCGGATCGAGCCCGAGGCGCTGGTGGGTGACTGGTCGCTCGAAACCCTCCGGGTGTACGAGGAGCTGGCGGCGGCCCCCGACGAGACCGGTGTCCGCATGGCCGCCGGGGTCCACGGGGGCGAGCGGCTGTCCACGCTGGGCCCGTGGGCCCGCAGCCTGAAGGACGTCTCCGAGGTGGCGGAGGGGCTGCGGGTGACCCTTCCGCTGATCGACATGCCGGCCCACCTCCGCTGGCTGGAGGAGCGGCTGAGGGCCGCGGGGGGCGTGGTCGAGCGGCGTACGGTGCGCGGTTTCGCGGAGGCGGCGGCCGAGGCGCGGGTGGTGGTCAACTGCACCGGCCTCGGCTCCCGTGAGCTGGTGCCGGATCCCGGGGTGCGGCCGGTCAGGGGCCAGCTGGTCGTGGTGGAGAACCCGGGCATCGAGGAGTGGTTCGCCGAGGCCGATCCGGCGTCCAGCGCGACGACGTACTTCTTTCCGCAGCCGGGCCGGCTGGTGCTGGGCGGCACGGCGGAGGCGGACGACGCCCGCGCGGAGCCCGATCCGCGCACGGCCGAGGAGATCGTGGCGCGGTGTGCGCGGGTGCGGCCGGAGATCGCGGGGGCGCGGGTCCTCGGCCACCGGGTGGGGCTGCGGCCGGCCCGGGACGCCGGGGTGCGCATCGAGGCCGAGGAGCTGCCGGGCGGCGGGCTGCTGGTGCACAACTACGGCCACGGCGGCGCCGGGGTGACGGTGGCGCGGGGCTGTGCGCGGGCTGCGGCCCAGCTGGTGGGCTGAGCCGCAGCACCCTCAGGCCTGCGGGTCGTTCTTGTGGCGTTCGTCGGTGGTGACGTCCGTGCCGGGGCCGATCCGGATCTCGAAGTCCCCGTCGTACTTGGCGTGTCCCTCGATGACGGCCGATTCGACGGCCTCCACGCCGAACTCCCTGCGGACGATCATCGGGTCGTGGCGCAGGTCCCTCATGAGCGCGACGCACATCCCGACCATCACGATGGTGAAGGGGGCGGCCACCAGGATGGTCAGGTTCTGGAGGCCCGCCAGGGCGTCCCCCTGCCCGTTGCCGATGAGCAGCATGACCGCCGCGACGGCCCCGGTGACGACACCCCAGAAGATCACGACCCATTTCGCGGGTTCGAGGACGCCCTTCTGGGAGAGCGTCCCCATCACGATCGAGGCGGCGTCGGCGCCGGAGACGAAGAAGATGCCGACCAGGATCATGACGAGGATGCTCATCACGGTGGCGATCGGGTATTCGTGGAGGACCCCGAAGAGCTGGGCCTCGGGGGTGTCACCGACGCCCCTGAGCCGTCCGTCCCGCTGGAGTTCGATCGCCGAGCCGCCGAAGACGGCGAACCAGACGAGGCTGACCGTGCTGGGCACCAGGATCACGCCGCCGACGAACTGCCGGATCGTGCGGCCGCGGCTGATCCTCGCGATGAACATGCCGACGAAGGGCGTCCAGGAGATCCACCACGCCCAGTAGAAGACGGTCCAGCTGGCGAGCCAGTCGGCTACTTCGCCCTCTCCCGTCGCCTCGGTCCGGCCGGCGAGCTGGGCGAGTTCACCGAAGTACGCCGCGACCGAGGTGGGCAGCAGGTCCAGGATGATGATGGTCGGGCCGACGACGAACACGAAGATCACCAGGATCAGCGCGAGCACCATGTTGATGTTGGAGAGCCACTGGATGCCCTTCTCCACACCGGAGACCGCCGATGCGACGAAGGCGGCCGTCAGGACCGCGATGATCGCGACCAGCAGGCCGGTCCCGGTCTTCTCCATCCAGTTGAGCTCCTGGAAGCCGCTGCCGATCTGCAGGGCCCCGAGACCCAGCGAGGCCGCGGAGCCGAAGAGGGTCGCGAAGATGGCGAGGATGTCGATGATGCGGCCGACGACCCCGTGGGAGTGCCGCTCGCCGATGAGCGGGATGAACACCGCGCTGATGGTCTGCCGCCGGTGCCGGCGGTAGGCGCTGTAGGCGATGGCCAGCCCGACGACCGCGTAGATCGCCCAGGGGTGGAGTGTCCAGTGGAACAGCGTGGTCGCCATCGCCGTCTGCATGGCTTCGGCCGCGTCGGCGGGGTGGGTTCCCGGGGGCGGATTGACGAAGTGGGCCAGCGGTTCGCTCACTCCGTAGAACATCAGGCCGATGCCCATACCGGCGCTGAACATCATCGCGACCCAGGAGACGGTCCTGAATTCGGGCTCCTCCCCCTCCTGGCCCAGCGAGATCTTCCCGTAACGGCTGATCGCCAGCCAGAGGGCGAAGATCACGAAGCCGGAGGCCGCCAGCATGAAGGCCCAGCCGCCGTTGTGGATGAGGCCGTTGAGCAGCGTGCTGGAGACGTCCTCCAGCGAGTCGGTGGCCGTGGCACCCCAGATCACGAAGGCGATGGTGAGCACTGCGGAGACGCCGAACACCACCCGGTCGGTCGTGGGCCGGCGACCGTGGTGCGGAGCGGTGGGCAGATCGGCCGTTACCGGCAGATACCCCCCTTGCCCACCCGTTCTCTGCTCATCGTGTGACACAAATGGCACCTTTCACGCAATGCGAATATTTCGCTCTCCGTAGGCAGTACCACACTCGGTGCGCATCTTCCGGGATCCCCGAGCGGTACACGCGCGGCCGTTTGCGGAGCGCACGGCTCCGCGTTTCCGGCGTCGGCCCTCTCCGGCCGGGCCGCTAGGCTGGCGGCGTCCATGCCTGAACCCGCCGGTTCCCGCCGTTCCCAGCCCGGGCGCGCGTGTACGAGGAGCGACCTTTGCCCGACCCCACCCCCGATCCGCAGCGTGACGTCCGGCCCACCCTGGAGGCGGTCGCGGCCCTCGCCGGTGTGTCCAGGGCGACGGCGTCCCGGGTCGTCAACGGCGGTGCGGGCGTACGTCAGCCCCTGGTGGACCAGGTGCGCAAGGCGGTCGACGAGCTCGGCTACATCCCGAACCACGCCGCGCGGACGCTGGTCACCCGGCGCAACGGCGCGGTCGCGGTGATCATCGACGAGCCGGAGTTCCGGATCTTCTCCGACCCGTTCTTCTCCCGCCAGATCCGCGGGATCAGCCGCGAGCTCAACGCCCACGACGCACAGCTGGTCCTGCTCCTGGTGGAGGGCAGCGGCGACTTCGACCGGGTCACCCGTTACCTGGCGGGCGGTCATGTGGACGGGGTGCTGGCCTTCTCCCTGCACACCGACGACGAGCTGCCCGCGATCATCCGGCGGTTCCGCGTCCCGACGGTCTACGGGGGCCGCCCGGAACACCCGTCGTCCGGCGGGGACACACCGCAGGTGCCGTACGTCGACTGCGACAACCGGGGCGGTGCCCGCGAGGCCGTCCGCCATCTCGTCTCGCTCGGCCGGCGGCGCATCGCGCACATCGCAGGGCCCCGCGACCAGACGTCGGCGCTCGACCGGATCGACGGGTACCACGACGTGCTCCCCGACGCGGGGAGCGAGCTCGTCGTGGAGGGCGACTTCACCACGGAGGGCGGGGCCAGGGCCATGGCGGGCCTGCTGGAGGCCCGTCCGGACGTGGACGCCGTCTTCGTCTCCAACGACCTGATGGCCTCGGGCGCCCTGCGGGTGCTGCGCGAACGGGGCGTCCGGGTGCCGGAGGACGTGGCGGTGGTCGGGTTCGACGACATGACGTCGGTCGCCGAGGCAGCCGTGCCTCCGCTGACGACGGTGCGTCAGGACGTCGAGGGCATGGGGCGCCTGATGGTGCGCCTGCTGATGGAGCGGCTGAACAGCGACACCGGGACGTGGCCGGAGTCCGTGGTCACCCCGACCGAACTGGTCCGCCGGGCCTCGGCCTGAGTCCTCCGGCGGCCCGCCACTCGGCCCGCGCCGATCTGGCGAGCGGCAGATAGCGCAGCCGCTCCGGGAGCACGGGGACGATCCGCCGCACCACGGCGCCGAAGCGCCGCAGCCGACGCTCCTGCGCGGGCGTCCAGTCGAGCCCGATGGCCTCGCGGGCGTCCGGTGGCATCAGCCCGACGGTGAGGAAGCTCCGGAACCGCGCCAGCGGCGGGAGGAGCACCGGCCAGAGCGCCTTCAGGACCAGCCGCAGCACCGGAGGACCACGGTCGGGCGGCGGTACGGGGAGGTCGGTGGCGACCAGTTCGCGTACGACGACGGTGGCCTCCACCTCCTCGGCCAGCATCGAGCGGTAGTACGGCCAGAACTCCTCGATCGTCTGCGGCATGTCCCGGTCGTGGATGCCCAGCACCCGGCCGACCTGGAGCCACTCCTGGTACAGGGCGCGCTCCTGCGCCTCGGTGAGCGGGCGGATCAGGTAGCGCGACGCGTGCCGGTAGACGGGGAAGCCCGTGGCGTGCACCCAGGCGTAGTTCGCGGGGGTGAGCGCGTGGTAGCGGCGGCCCCGGGTGTCGGTCCCCTGGATCGTACGGTGCAGCTTCCGCAGCCTGCGCCCCTCCTCCGCGGCGGCCTCTCCCCCGTACACCCAGAGCTGGAGGGAGCTCAGGGACCGCTCGCCGCGTCCCCAGGGGTCCGTGCGGAAGACTGAGTGCTCGTCGACCCCCGCGCCGACGGCCGGGTGCGCGACCTGGAGGGTGAGAGCGGCGGGCAGCATCAGCAGTCCGCGGAGGTCGCCGGCGAGGCTCCACAGGACACCGCCCGGCGGTGGCGGTGCGGGCTCTCCTGTGCTGGTCATGCGCGTGCTCCCGGAGGTCGGCGGATGCTCGGGCCGTGTGTTTCCAGTATGCGATCACCAGGGCGGCGGCGATCCGCGGGGGCGGCGGGAGCGGCGCCACGGGCGAGGCGCGGGGCTGCTTCCTGGAATCCGTGTCAGCAGTGTTGACGCGCCCTGTGAAACAAGTCAATAGTATTTGTAACTTTGACTCTCGGTGACTCCGTCCACAGAGGAGGTTGCACACCATGGGCCGCTACAGCCGACTGCGCGAGATCCGCCGGATGGATCCCTCACGCGACTGCGCCGAGATACTCCGGCTGATGTCCCAGTACGAGTTCCCGTGGGACTACCGGCAGGGCATCAGCGTCGCCTTCCTGCGCGACTACGGCGTTCCCCGGATCTCCGTACTGCTCGACCGCACCCAGGAGTTCGAGCGCAACGGTCAGAAGCGCTACGACGACACCGTCCTGTTCGGGTACGAGATGGCAGCCGAGGGCTTCGACTCGGAGCGGGCCCGGGCCGCGGCCCGCCACCTCAACCGGATCCACGGCAAGTACCGCATCCCGAACGAGGACTACCTCTATGTGCTGGCCACCACGGTCGTCGGCCCCAAACGCTGGATCGACCGCTTCGGATGGCGGCCCCTGTGCACACAGGAGGCGGAGGCGCTGGCCGAGGTGGGGAAGCGGATGGCGGTCATGATGGGCATCGAGGGCGCGCCCGGGACGTACGAGGGATTCGAGAGGCTGCTCGACTCCTACGAGGACCGGATGTTCGCGTACGACCCGGCGAACCGCCGCGTCGCCAACGCCACCTTCCGGGTGATGGCCGCCTGGTACCCGGCCCCGCTGCGCCCCCTGGTGGCCCGCTTCTCGCTCGCCCTGCTGGACGAGCCGTTACTGCGCGCGCTGGGCTTCCGCGCCCAGCCGCGCTGGGTGCGGGCCTCGGCCGTACGGCTGGTGCGCGCCCGGTCGCACGGTGTGCGGCTGCTGCCCGCCCGGCCCCGGTGGCTGCCCTCACGGCCCCGGCCCCGCAGCTACCCCTTCGGATACCGGCTCGACGACCTCGGTCCGCACTGGGCGCAGAGCCGCCCCCTGGAACCCCTGCCCATGGAGACGTCATGACGGACGGAAGGGACCAAGCGGCGCACGGCATCGAGGACATCCGCGCGGCGGTGGCGCGGGGCAGGACCGCGGGCCGGAGCTGGGCCGGGCTCGGCGCGCGGGAGCGGCGCACCGCCCTGCTGCGCTGGAAGCGCGCACTGGCCTCGCGCGCCGACGAGTTCGCCGAGGTGATCGCGGCCGAGACCGGGAAGCCGGTGCACGACGCCCGCTCCGAGGTGCTGCTGACCCTGGTCCATCTGGACTGGGCGGCGCGCAACGCCTCCCGGGTGCTGGGCCGGCGGCGGGTGCGTCCGGGTCTGCTGTCGGTCCATCAGCGGGCGCTGCTGGCCTACCGTCCGCTCGGGGTGATCGGGGTGATCGGGCCCTGGAACTATCCGCTGTACACCCCGATGGGCTCGATCGGTTACGCCCTCGCCGCGGGCAACGCGGTGGTCTTCAAGCCGTCCGAGCTCACCCCTGGCGTGGGGGTCCTGCTGGCCGGGAGTTTCGGCGAGGCCCTCCCGGACCACGCTGATCTGCTGCTGACGGTCACCGGGCCGGGCTCCACCGGGGCCGCCCTGGCCGGCGCGGACGGGCCGGCCGGTGTGGACAAGGTGGCCTTCACCGGCTCACCGGGCACCGCCCGCAAGGTCGCCGCGGCCTGCGCGGCCACGCTGACCCCGCTGCTCGCGGAGTGCGGGGGCAAGGACGCGGTGCTGGTCGCGGCGGACGCCGATCTGGACGCGGCGGCCGACGCGATCGTGTGGGGCGCCATGGGCAACGCCGGCCAGACCTGCGCCGGCGTGGAGCGGGTGTACGCGGAGGCCTCGGTCCACGAGGCCCTGTGCGCACGCGTCGTCAGCCGGGCGCGGGCGCTGGTGCCCGGCGACGCCTACGGGCCGCTCACCCTGCCGTCCCAGCTCGGCCTGGTGGAACGCCATGTGAAGGAGGCCCTGGTGGACGGCGGCACGGCCGAACTGGGCGGCCCCGACGGCCTGCGGAGCCGGGTGCCCGGGCCGGTGGTGCTGTCGCGGGTGCCGGAGGACTCACCGGCCATGACGGAGGAGACCTTCGGACCGGTCGTCGTCGTGAACCCGGTGCGCGACATGGACGAGGCGGTGGAGCGGGCCAACGCGTCGGCGTACTCGCTGGGCGCCGCCGTGTTCACCCGCTCGAAGGCGGCCGGGCTCGCGCTGGCGGAGCGCCTCGACTCCGGTGCCGTGTCGGTGAACTCGGTGCTCGGCTTCGCCGCGACCCCCTCGCTGCCCTTCGGCGGTGCGGGCGAGTCGGGGTACGGGCGGATCCACGGCGAGGAGGGGCTTCGGGCCTTCGCCGCGCCGCACTCGGTCACCGTACGGCGGTTCGCACCGGCGGTGGACCTGATGTCGTTCGCGACCGCCCGCGAGAAGGCCGCCCGTGCGGTGGAGCTGGGCAGGAAGCTGCACGCCCGGTTCTGAGGGCGCTCACGCGGCGCTGAGCAGCGGCACCAGATAGCGGCGGGCGAAGGCACCCACCTGTTCGTCGTCGTCCAGCTCGAAGCAGCTCACCGGATTGAGGAGGAAGGAGACGGTGATCCGCACCATCAGTTCGGCGACCGGTGTCGGGTCCGTCTCCGGCCGTCCCTCCGCACGCTGGGCGCGGCGGAGCCGGTCGGCCAGGTATCCGCGCATCGCGAGGAAGGCGGGACCGCTCTCCAGGGTGAGGAAGGGGAGCATGATCTCCGGTTCCAGCCTCAGCAGGCCGCCCACCAGCGGGTGTTCACGGATGTGCTTGAGGACGGCGACGAAGCCGGCGACGAGCCTGTCCTCCATGGTGGGCAGCGCGGCGACCGCGTCGTCCACGTCCATGACGAAACGGCTGTACTCCCGCAGCAGGCAGGCCGAGACCAGGCTGTCCTTGTTGCCGATCCGGCGGTACACCGTGACGCGGGAGACCTTGGCGCGCTTGGCCACGTCGTCGACGGTCGAGCGGCGCAGCCCGAAGGTCATGAACTGCTCGCGGGCGGCGTCCAGGATCTGTTCGTTCAGCGCGTCGGACGGTGGCCGCTCGGCGAGCGCCCTGCCCAGCAGTGTCTCGTCCTCGCCCGGTGGCGCCATGGGTGCTCTCCGTCCGTCGTGACCACCCACCATAACGACCACGCAACAGTGTTATCCAATGCGGCTCTTTGTATCGCAAGGCGCCGCCCCTCTGGAGGTCCTCCATGTCCACCACCCCTGCACTCCCGCGGTCGGTCTCGGCCGAGCAGCGCGCCTTCGTCACGGCTCTGCGGGACTTCGCCCGGCGCGAATGCGGTACGCGTGAGCAGCGCGACGCGCTGGCCGCGGAGACCGGCGGACCGCACGCCCCGTCGCTCTACGCCCGGCTGGCGGAGCTCGGCTGGCTCGGGGTGTGCCTGCCCGAGGCGTACGGGGGCTCGGGGGGCGGGATGACGGACGCCTGCCTCTTCCTCCGGGAGACGGCGCGCGGCCTCGTCCCGGCGGGCGGGTTCATCACCTCGGTGATCACGGCGAAGGCGTACGAGCGTTTCGGCAGCGAGGAGCAGTGCAAGGCGGCGGTCGCGGGCGCGGTGGCCGGTCAGGTGCTCTCCATCGCGATGTCGGAACCGGGGGCCGGGTCCGATGTGGCGGCGCTGCGGTGCAAGGCCGGACGCACGCCGGACGGCGGCTGGCTGATCGACGGTCACAAGACGTGGATCTCCAACGCGCATCTGGCGGAGCACATCCTGCTGGTGGCCCGGACCGGCCCGGGCGGCTCGAAGCACGACGGGCTGACCATGTTCCACGTCCCGGCGAGGACGCCCGGGATCGAGATCCGCCCCATCGAGACGATGGGCGGCCGTGAGGTCAACGACGTCTTCCTCACCGGTGTCAGGCTGCCGGCCGACGCCGTCGTGGGCACGGCGGACCGCGCCTGGACCCAGCTGATGGCCGGTCTGAACGCGGAGCGTCTCTTCCTGGCCGCGAACATGCTGGGCCTCGCGGAGCGGATCCTGGAGGACACGGTGGCGTACGTACGGGGGCGTGAGCAGTTCGGCCGCCCGGTCGGATCCTTCCAGGCCCTGCGGCACCGGCTGGCCGACCTGGCGACCGAGATCGAGTGCGCCCGGATGCTGGTCTTCGACGTGGCGGCGGCCTGCGACGCCGAGCCGGAGAAGCTGTTCCCACGCGAGGCGTCCATGGCGAAGCTCAAGGCCACCGAGACGGCGAAGCACGCGGCGCTGGAGGGCATGCAGATGATGGGCGGCTACGGCTACGCGACCGAGTACGACATGGAGCGCCATCTGCGGGCGGCGGTCGTGTCCACGGTGTACGGCGGCACGAGCGAGATCCAGCGCGACATCATCGGCAGGAGCTACGGCCTGTAGCTCCGCGCGCGGGGGCGGCGGCCCTCAGCCGAAGTCGTACACCGTCACCTCGATGCCCCGGGCCACCAGCCGGTCGCTGACGAGGGGTTCGACCCTGGACCAGGTGCCGCCGGCGAGCCCGCAGCCGATCCTCGGCATGTGGACCGAGGCGCCCAGCTCTGCGGCCTTGCCGGCCACCTTGTCGAGACCCGCGTCGATCGCCTCGTAGCGCACCGGCACGCCCTTGCTGCCGGTGCGTATCCCCCGTTGTCCCACCACGTTCGCCACCCAGATGTACGGCTCGACCTGGACGAACTGCGCGGCCCCCAGCCCGAAGTCGTTCCCGGCGCGCTCACGGTGCCAGCGGCGGTAGGCGGCTTCGGGCCCGGGCCAGCGGCGGGACACTGCGAGGACGAAGCCCTTGCCCCAGCCGCCCAGGTCGTTGCAGACGTGCACGATCAGCTTGACGCCCTTGCCCTGGGGGCTGGTGGCGTCGCCCCGTACACAGGTGATCCCCGACATGTCCTCACCGTACGTGCCCCCACTGACAACCGGCCCCCGGTCAGGTGCCGCTCTCCTCGTACAGGGCGTCGAGCAGGTCGCCGTACCGGTCGCGGATCACCCGGCGGCGGAGCTTCAGCGAGGGGGTCAGCTCGCCGGTCTCCGGGCCCCACTCCTGGGTCAGCAGCCGGTACCGCTTGATCTGTTCGGTGCGGTTCAGCCGGGCGTTGGCGGCCTCGACGGCACGCGCGACCTCCGCGTGCACCTCGGGCAGGCCGGCCGGGTCGCCGTCGAGCCCGCGGGCCGCCGCCCAGGCCGGGGCCACCTCCGTGTCCAGGACGAGCAGGGCCACGAGATAGGAGTGCCCGTCGCCGTGGACGAGGGCCTGGCCGATCAGGGGGTGTTCCTTCAGGGTGTTCTCGACGAGCGCCGGGGAGACGTTCTTCCCGGTCGAGGTGATGATCATTTCCTTCTTGCGGTCGGTGAGCCAGAGGTAGCCGTCGTCGTCGACCCGGCCGATGTCCCCGGTCGCGAACCAGCCGTCCGCGTCGAGCGCCCCGTCCACGGTGCCGTCGGCGCGCAGATACCCGGCGAACACGGTCTCGCCTCGGACCAGGATCTCGCCGTCCTCGGCGATCCGGAGCTCCAGGCCCTCCAGCGGGCGTCCCACCGAGCCGAGCCGGAAGGCCGACGGGCTGTTGGTGGTGAACACGCCGACGGTCTCGGTGAGCCCCCAGGCGTCCATGACGACGATGCCGAAGCCCGCCCAGAAGCGCACCACGTCGAGCGGCATCGGCGCCGAGGCGCTGGCCGTCCACACCAGCCGTTCGAACCCCGCCAGCGACAGCAGGGGGTCCAGCACGGTGTCCTTGGCCTCCCGGTAGGCGGCCGCCAGCTCGGCGGACGGCTCCTCGCCGCGCTCCCGGCAGGCCACGTGCTCACGGGCCGTCGCGTTCGCCGCCTCGACGGCGGTCCGCTGTTCCTCGGGCAGCCGGGCCAGGGCGGCCCGGACGGACGCGGCGAGCTTCTCCCACACCCGGGGCACGCCGAAGAACTGGGCGGGGTGCAGGTCGCGCGCGGTGGCGGCGACGGCCGCGGTGTCGGCGCAGAGGTGGACGTGCGAGGCGCGGAAGACCGGAAGGTAGATGCCCAGCATGCGCTCGGCGATGTGGGCGAACGGCAGGTAGCAGATGTGCGCGACGTGGTCGGGCAGTTCCACGACCCGGTCCAGGGCCAGCGCGTTGACCACGACGACGCGGTGGGTGAGCGGCACCGCCTTGGGGTCGCCGGTCGTCCCCGAGGTGTAGACGACGGTGACCGGGTCCTGGGCGCGGATCTCCCGCCATGCCTTGTCGAACGCCTCGTCGCTCCGCAGCCGCTCCCCCGTCGCGCGCAGCGCGCCGTACGACCGGTGCGGCCCGGCGGCACCGGGCTCGACGACCACGAGCGTCTCCAGCGGTACGGTGGCGTCCGCCAGGAGGGGCTCCCAGCGCTCCCGTTCCCGCTCGCCCTCGACGATCGCGACCCTGGCGCGGCTGTGGCGGGCGATGTGCGCGATCTGGCCGGGCGCCGCGGTCCCGTACACCGTGACGGGGACGGCGCCGAGGTGACCGAGGGCCAGGTCGCTGAGCCAGTGCTCGTGCCGGTTGCCCATCATCATGAGGACCTGCTCGCCGCGCTCCACCCCCAGGGATCCGTACCCGGCGGCCAGGACGGCCGTCTCGTGGCGTACCTCGCGCCAGGTGAGGGTGGTCCACCCGCCGCCGTCCGCCGCACGCCAGGAGAGAGCGGGAAGGTCCCCGTGGTCCTCGGCGTTACGCAGCAGCAGGGCGGGGAGGGTGAGTTGCTCGGGTCCGGTGGGAAGTCGCAGGATCGTGGTCACGGCCGCCTCCTGTCCGTTCGGCCGGACCGTGCGGTCCGTACCGGGGGTGGGACTGCGCTTCGATGCTGCCGGACACTTTCACAACAGTGGTGAGACAGCAATACTGTTGCACCTGATCGGTACACGGACACAGGCACGGATACGAGCACGGCACGACGGCACGGGAACCGCGGTGCCCGGCAAGGAGGAGTGGACATGGCGACCGGGACCGACGAGCCGACGCTGACCGTCGACGAACTGGCGGCGCGGGCGGGAGTGACCGTGCGCACCGTGCGCTTCTACAGCACCAGAGGACTGCTGCCCCCTCCGGTGATCGGCCCCCGGCGCGTCGGGCACTACGGGCAGGACCATCTCTCCCGGCTGGCCCTCATCGAGGAACTCCAGCACCAGGGCATGACGCTGGCCGCCATCGAGCGCTATCTCCAGCAGCTGCCGCCCGACCTGAGCGCGCAGGACCTGGCGATCCACCGCGCCCTGGTGGCGTCCTGGGCCCCGGACTCGGCCGAGGACATGGAGCGGGCCGAGCTGGAGCGCAGGGCGGGACGGCCCCTGAGCGACGTGGACGTGGACCGGCTGGGCGCCATGGGGGTCCTGGAGCGCCCCAGGAAGGCCGGCGGGCCCTTCCTGGTCGATCCGGGTCTGCTGCGGCTCGGGATCGAGCTGCTGGACGTGCCCATCGCCCACGAGACGATCCTCGCGGCACGCACGGTCCTGCTGGAGCACACCCGGTCGGCCGCCCACGAGCTGACGCGGCTGTTCCGGGACGAGGTGTGGAACCCGTACCGGGAGCGGGAGTCGGACCCGGAGCATGTGAAGGCGATGAAGTCGCTCACGGCCCATATGCAGCCGATGGTGCTCCAGGCCCTGCTGACGGCCTTCCAGCGCTCGCTGAAGGAGGAGCTGCGGGCCGCGTTCACCGCCGGTGAGGACGGGTGAACACGGCCCGGGCAGCCGTCAGTCGTGGAAGGTCTCGCCCCTCTCGGCCTTCTCCACCAGGAGTCCGGAGGGCAGGAACCGGTCGCCGTACCGCTCGGCCAGCTGCCGCGCACGCGCCACGAAACCGGGCAGGCCGCCCTCGTAGCCGTTGATGTACTGGAGCACGCCACCGGTCCAGGCGGGGAAGCCGATGCCCATGATGGAGCCGATGTTGGCGTCGGCGACGGTCATGAGGACGTTCTCCTCCAGACAGCGGACGCTGTCCAGCGCCTCGGAGAAGAGCATCCGCTCCTTCATGTCCTCGAAGGGCACGTCGGCGCCGGGCTTGGTGAAGTGCTCGCGCAGACCCGGCCAGAGGGCGCCGCGCCCGCCGTCCTCGCCGTACTCGTAGAAGCCCGCTCCCCCGCTGCGCCCGGGCCGCCCGAACTCGTCGACCATCCGGTCGATGACCGCGTCCGCGGGATGTGTGGCCCAGGTGCCGCCCGCCTCCTCGACGGCGCGCCGGGTCTCGTTGCGGATCTTGCGGGGCAGGGTGAGGGTCAGCTCGTCCATGAGGGACAGCACCTTGGCGGGGTAGCCGGCCTGCGCCGCCGCCTGTTCGACCGACGCGGGCTCGACGCCCTCGCCGACCATCGCGACGCCCTCGTTGATGAAGTGCCCGATGACGCGTGAGGTGAAGAATCCGCGGGAGTCGTTGACGACGATCGGGGTCTTCTTGATCCGGCGCACCAGGTCGAAGGCGCGTGCCAGGGCCTCGTCGCCGGTCTTCTCGCCCTTGATGATCTCGACGAGCGGCATCTTGTCGACGGGCGAGAAGAAGTGCAGCCCGATGAAGTCCACCGGCCTGCTGACACCTTCGGCGAGCACCGTGATGGGCAGCGTCGAGGTGTTGGAGCAGAGCAGCGCGTCGGGGTCGATGATGTCCTGGATCTCCTGGAACACCTTGTGCTTGAGCGCGGTGTCCTCGAAGACCGCCTCGATCACGGCGTCGCAGCCCGCGAGGTCGGCCGGGTCGCCGGTCGGGGTGATGCGGGCCAGGAGCTCGTCCCGCTTCGCCTCGGTCGTGCGGCCCCGGGAGAGCGCCTTGGCGAGGAGCTTCTCGCTGTACGCCTTGCCCTTGGCTGCGGCCTCGGTGGAGACGTCCTTGAGGACGACGTCGATGCCGGCGCGGGCGCAGGAGTAGGCGATGCCCGCGCCCATCATCCCGGCGCCGAGGACGGCGACCTTGCGGACCTGGCGCTCCTCGACGCCCTCGGGGCGGCTGGCCCCGGAGTTGACGGCCTGGAGGTCGAAGAAGAACGCCTGGATCATGTTCTTGGCGACCTGGCCGGTGACCAGTTCGGTGAAGTAGCGCGCCTCGATGGTCTGCGCGGTCTCGAAGTCGACCTGCGAGCCCTCGACCGCCGCCGCCATGATGTTGCGGGGCGCGGGCATGGGCGCGCCCGCGAGCTGCTTCTTCAGGTTGGCGGGGAAGGCCGGCAGGTTGGCCGCGAACTTCGGGTGGGACGGGGTGCCGCCGGGGATCCGGTAGCCCTTGACGTCCCAGGGCTGCTGCGACTCGGGGTGGGCGTCGATGAAGGCGCGGGCCTTGTCGAGCATCTCCTCGCGGGTGGTGGCGACCTCGTGGACGAGGCCGTTCTCCAGCGCCCGCTGCGGGGTGTACTGGGTGCCCTGGAGCAGGACCTTCAGCAGGGCGTCCGTGATGCCCATGAGCCGTACGGTACGGGTGACACCGCCGCCTGCGGGCAGCAGCCCGAGGGTGACCTCGGGGAGGCCGATCCGGGAGCCGGGGGCGTCCAGCGCGATGCGGTGGTGCGCGGCGAGCGCGATCTCGTAACCGCCGCCGAGCGCGGCCCCGTTGACGGCGGCGACGACCGGCTTGCCGAGGGTCTCGATGCGGCGCAGCGACCTCTTGATCGAGGTACCGGCGTCGAAGGCGTCCTGGGCGTTCTCGGGACCGATCCGGATCATGTCCTTGAGGTCGCCGCCGGCGAAGAAGGTCTTCTTCGCGGAGGTGTAGATGATGCCGCGGATCGAGTCCTTCTCGGCCTCGGCGCGTTCGGCGACGGCGGCGATGGAGTCGCGGAACGCCTGGTTCATCGTGTTGGCGGACTGGGTGGGGTCGTCGAGTACGAGGGTGACGACGCCGGTCTCGTCCTGTTCCCAGCGGATGGTCGTGCTCTCGGTCATTGCTGTTTCTCCGTAGGCAGGGATGGCCGGGGGACGGTCAGAGACGCTCGACGACGGTGGCGATGCCCATGCCGCCGCCGACGCAGAGGGTGGCGAGGCCGTAGCGCTTGTCCTGCCGCTCCAGCTCGTCGATGAGCGTGCCGAGGATCATCGCGCCGGTCGCGCCGAGGGGGTGGCCGAGCGCGATGGCGCCGCCGTTGACGTTGACCTTGTCGAGGCTCAGGCCCATGTCCCGGGCGAAGCGCAGGACGACACCGGCGAAGGCCTCGTTGATCTCGACGAGGTCGATGTCGTCGATGGTGAGCCCGGCCTTGGCCAGCGCCTTGCGGGTGGCGGGGGCGGGTCCGGTGAGCATGATGGTCGGCTCGGAGCCCGATACGGCGGCGGAGACGATCCGGGCGCGCGGGGTGAGGCCGTAGCGCTCGCCGGTCTCCTTGGAGCCGATGGCGACGAGGGCGGCGCCGTCGACGATCCCGGAGGAGTTGCCCGCGTGGTGGACGTGGTCGATCTTCTCGACCCAGTGGTACTTCTGGAGCGCCACGGCGTCGAAGCCGCCCATCTCGCCGATCGTCGCGAAGGACGGCTTGAGGGAGGCCAGGGAGTCGGCGGTGGTGCCGGGGCGCAAGTGCTCGTCGTGGTCGAGGACCAGCAGGCCGTTGCGGTCCCGGACCGGGACGACGGAGCGGGCGAAGCGCTCCTCCTTCCAGGCGATGGCCGCGCGCTCCTGGGACAGGGCGGCGTACTCGTCGACGTCGCGCCGGGAGAAGCCCTCGATGGTGGCGATGAGGTCGGCGCCGATGCCCTGCGGGGCGAAGCCGGTCTCGAAGCTGGTCATCGGGTCCATGGCCCAGGCGCCGCCGTCGGAGCCCATGGGCACCCGGGACATCGATTCGACGCCGCCCGCAAGGACCAGGTCCTCCCAGCCCGAACGGACCTTGGCGGCGGCCAGGTTGACCGCTTCGAGACCGGAGGCACAGAAGCGGTTCTCCTGGACGCCCGCGACGGAGTCCGGGAGGCCCGCGGCGATGGCGGCGATACGGGCGATGTCGGAGCCCTGGTCGCCGAGCGGGCTGACCACGCCGAGGACGATGTCGTCGATGGCCGCGGGGTCGAGGCCGGGGAACCGGTCGCGGATCTCGTGGATGAGGCCGACGACCAGGTCGATCGGCTTGGTGCCGTGCAGGGCGCCGTTGGCCTTGCCGCGGCCGCGCGGGGTGCGGATCGCGTCGTAGACGAATGCTTCGGTACTCAAGGCAGCTGCCTTTCGGGTTCGGGGCGGGGCGGGTGGGTCAGGAGAGCAGCGAGCGGCCGATGATCTCCTTCATGATCTCGGTCGTGCCGCCGTAGATGGTCTGGATACGGCCGTCGGTGAAGGCCTTGGCGACCCGGTACTCCGTCATGTAGCCGTACCCGCCGTGGAGCTGGAGGCAGCGGTCGGCGACCCTCTTCTGCAGTTCGGTGGCCCACCACTTGGCCATCGAGGCGTGGACGGCGTCGAGCGTCCCCTCGGAGTGGTCGACGATGCACCGGTCGAGGAAGGCGCGGGTGACGGCGCACTCGGTGGCCATCTCGGCGATCTCGAAGCGGATGTGCTGGAGCTTGGAGAGCGGGCGTCCGAAGGCCTCGCGCTCCTTGACGTACCGGGTGGTGATCTCCAGGAGGTGCTCGGCGGCGGCGATCCCGGCGACCGCTATGCCCATGCGCTCCTGGGCCAGGTTGGTCATGAGGTGGATGAACGCGCCGTCGAGCTCACCCAGGAGGTTCTCCTTGGGCACGCGTACGTCGTTGAAGAACAGCTCGGCGGTGTCCTGGGACTTCTGGCCGATCTTGTCGAGGTTGCGGCCCCGCTCGAAGCCCTCGGCGCCGCGCTCGACGACGAGCAGCGACAGGCCCTTCGCCCCGCCCTCCGGTGAGGTCTTGGCGACGACGATCACCAGGTCGGCGAGGATGCCGTTGGAGATGAAGGTCTTCGAGCCGTTGAGGAGCCAGTGGTCGCCCTTGTCCTCGGCGCTCGTGCGGATGCCCTGGAGGTCGGAGCCCGCGCCGGGTTCCGTCATGGCGATGGCGGTGATGGTCTCGCCGCTGCAGAAGCCGGGCAGCCAGCGCCGCTTCTGCTCCTCGGTGGCGAGGCCGGTCAGGTAGGGGCCGATGATGTCGTTGTGGAGGCCGAGCGCCAGTCCGGAGACCCCGGCCCGGGTGAACTCCTCGGCGAGCACCGCGCTGTAGCGGAAGTCGGCGTTGCCGCCGCCGCCGTACTCCTCGGGGACCGCGAGGCCGAGCAGCCCCTGACGGCCGGCCGCGAGCCAGGCCTCGCGCGAGACGATGCCGTCCTCCTCCCACTGCTCGTAGTACGGGAGGACCTCCTTGGCCAGGAAGGTGCGGACGGTCTCGCGGAACGCGTCGTGCTCCTCGGTGAAGATCTGCCGCTGCACTTCAAGCCCCCTGGAGCCAGTTCTTGACGGTGGAGATCAGCCGCGCCGGCTCGGGGCCGACGGGGATGACGTTGAGCATGGTGACGCCTGCCTCACGGAAGGCCTCGATGCGGTCGCGTACGTACCCCTCGGGGCCGCAGAGCGTCATGAGCTCGCAGAACTCGTCCGGGACGGCTGCCTCGGCCTCCCTCTTCTTCCCGGAGAGGTAGAGCTCCTGGATGGTGGCGGCCTCCTTCTCGTAGCCGTAGGCCACGGCGAGGTCGTTGTAGAAGTTCTTGCCGGGCGCGCCCATGCCGCCGACGTACAGCGCGATCTGCGGCCGGGCGAGGTCCCGGGCGGCCGCGGCGTCGTCGCCGATGGCGAGCAGGCCGCCCGCGACGGTCTGCAGGGGGCCGAGGGCCGGGTCGCGCTTCGCCGTGCCCTCCGCCAGTGCGGTGCCCCAGACCTGCTGGGCCTTCTCCGGGATGTAGAGGGTGGGCAGCCAGCCGTCGGCGATCTCGGCGGTCAGCGCCACGTTGGCGGGGCCGAGGGAGGCGACGTAGAGGGGGATGGTGTCGCGCACCGGCCGGGTGAGGATCTTCAGCGGCTTGCCGAGCTTGCCGCCCTTCTCCTCGGGCAGCGGCATGTCGGTGATCCCGTGGTGGTCGATGGTCTCGCGCCGCCAGATGCGGCGGCAGAGCTCGACGGTCTCGCGGGTCCGGCCGAGCGGCCTGTCGTACGGTTTGCCGTGCCAGCCCTCCACGACCTGCGGGCCCGAGGCGCCCAGGCCGAGCAGGGCGCGGCCGCCGGACACGGCGTCGAGCCCGGCGCCGGTCTGGGCGATGAGGGCGGGGGTGCGGGAGTAGACGTTGAGGATCGCCGCGCCGATCTTCAGGCGGTCGGTGCGGGCGGCGAGGTAGCCCATGAGGGTGGGCGAGTCGAAGCCGTACGCCTCGGCGACCCAGACGGCGTCGAGTCCGGCGGACTCGAGCTCCGCGACCTGGTCGCAGGCGGCGCGCGGGTCGCCCGCGTAGTCGAGCGGCAGGGAAAGTTCCATCAGCCGGTCGTTTCCTTCCCGGTGGTCAGCAGGCCCGGCAGGCCCCACTCCTCGGCGACGGCCTCGGTGTCCGCACCGGGCAGTGCGGGGCCGCCGCGTACGGAGACGGGCGTCGCGGAGAAGCGGGGTGCGGGGGCGGGCTGGGTGAGGCCGCCGTGCTCCACGTAGGTGGAGCGGGCGGCGAGGTGGGGGTGGTGGGGTGCCTCGCGGAGCGAGAGGACGGGGGCCACGCAGGCGTCCGTCCCCTCGAAGATCTCGGTCCACTCGGCTCGTGTACGGGTGGAGAACCGTTCGGCGACCAGGGCGCGCAGTTCCTCCCAGCGTCCGAGGTCGTTGCGGTCGGGGGCCTCGTCCCCGATCCCGAGGAGGCGGGTGAACTCCTCGTAGAAGCGCGGTTCCAGTGCCCCGACGGCCATGTACGCGCCGTCGGAGGTCGCGTAGGAGCCGTAGAAGGGGCAGCCGCCGTCCAGGAGGTTGGTGCCGCGCCGGTCCTGCCAGCTGCCGGCCGCCAGCATGCCGTGGATCATCGTGGCGAGATGGGCCGCGCCGTCGACGATGGCCGCGTCGACGACCTGCCCGGTCCCGCCGGGCGTACGGGCGTGCTGGAGGGCGGCAAGCACACCGACGACGAGGTAGAGCGAGCCGCCCGCGTAGTCGCCGACCAGATTGGCGGGCACGGTGGGCGGTTCACCGGCTCTGCCGATCATGGACAACGTGCCGGTCAGGGCGATGTAGCCGATGTCGTGTCCCGCCCGCTCGGCCAGCGGCCCGTCCTGGCCCCAGCCGGTCATCCGCCCGTAGACGAGCCTCGGATTGCGCTCCAGGCAGGCGTCGGGGCCCACGCCGAGGCGCTCGGCGACCCCCGGACGGTAGCCCTCGATCAGGACGTCGGCGCGCTCGACGAGGTCGAGGACCTGCCCGGCTCCGCCCTCGGACTTCAGGTCGACGAGGACCGACCGCTTGTTCCGGTTGGTGAGGTCGAAGGCGGGTTCGACGCCGATCACCGAGCCTCCGGGCCGGTCGACGCGCACCACGTCGGCGCCGAGGTCGGCGAGGAGCATCGCGGCGAACGGACCCGGGCCGATGCCCGCCAGTTCGACGACGCGCACTCCGGTCAGCGGGCCCTGCGATCCGCGTCCTGTCGTTGCCATCAAGCCCCCAGCGGTGTGACACAACTGATGTAACATCGATGATGCTAAGAAGCGACCGCGCTCCGCACAACCCTTTTGGCCGAGCAAGCGCTTAGTTCCTTCTCCCGGATCCTCTCGCACCGAGGCCCTCCCCCGGCGGCACGGCACAAGGAACACCTCGGCTACCCTCTGCCTGCCACATCGGCGCCGGCGCAGACGGAGGCACTCATGAACAGGCAGAGCGGGGCGGAACGCCCTTATGACGTCGTCCTTTTCGGAGCCACCGGCTTCGTGGGGGCGCTCACGGCCGAATACCTCGCGGCCCACGCGCCGGACGGCTGCCGCTGGGCCCTGGCGGGCCGCAGCCGCGCCAAGCTGGAACAGCTGCGCGACCGACTCGCCACGCACCACCCCCGCTGCGCGGACGTCCCCCTGCTGACGGCCGACGCGGACGACGCCGGCTCCCTGCGCGAGCTCGCCGGGTCGGCGCATGTCGTGGCGTCCACGGTCGGACCGTACGTCTGGTACGGCGAGAAGCTGGTCGCCGCCTGCGCGGACGCCGGGACCGACTACACCGACCTCACGGGAGAGGCCGAGTTCGTCGACCGGATGTACCTGGAGCACGACGGCCGGGCCCGCGAGACGGGGGCGCGCCTCGTGCACGCCTGCGGCTTCGACTCCGTACCGCACGACCTCGGTGTGTACTTCACCGTGCAGCAACTCCCCGAGGGCGTGCCGCTGACGATCGACGGCTTCGTCCGCACCAACGCGGTCTTCTCCGGCGGTACGTTCGCCTCGGCGCTCACCGCGCTGGGCCGTGGCCCGCAGATGGCGCGGGCGGCGCGGGAACGGCGTCTGCACGAGCCTCGCCTGGTCGGCCGCAGGGCCCGCGCCCCGCAGGGAGCGCCGCACTTCAGCCCGGGGACCGGCACCTGGGCCCTGCCGCTGCCGACGCTGGACCCCCGGGTCGTGGAGCGGTCCGCGCGGGGGCTGGAGCGTTACGGCCCCGACTTCCGCTACCGGCACTTCGCCTCGGTGAAGCACCTGCCGGTAGCGCTCGGCGGCACGGCGGCGACGGTCCTGCTCGCGGGGGCCGCCCAGATCCCCGCGGCGCGGGACTGGCTCTCCTCCCGCGTCGAGCCGGGCACCGGTCCCGACGAGCGGCGCAGGAAGCGCAGCTGGTTCACGGTCCGCTTCATCGGCGAGGGCGGCGGCCGGCGCGTGTGCACCGAGGTGTCGGGCGGTGACCCCGGTTACGACGAGACGGCGAAGATGCTGGCCGAGGCGGCTCTGGCGCTCGCCCTCGACGATCTGCCGGCGACGTCGGGTCAGGTCACGACGGCCGTGGCGATGGGCGACGCGCTGCTGGAGCGGCTGACGGCCGCCGGGCTGCGCTTCCGGGTCGCGGCGGTGCGCTGAGCCCCGGAGGGCGCGCGCACCCGGTGGGTCAGAGCATCCAGGACGCCAGTGTGACGACCATGGACACGGTCCAGCCGGCGCCCGCGAGGACGCCCAGGGTCATGCCCACAGCGACGCCGCGCTGGGAGAGACGTACGGTTCCGGTGCTCATCTGGGGTGCGTGGTGGTCGATCATGCGTACCAGCCTGCCCCTGATGTTCGACAACCAACATCCGTTTTTGTACTCAGTCGGCAACAGATCCCGGGCGGGCGGCGTCGGTTCGGCCGATCGTGCTTCCCGGGGAGGCGCCGGTCCGCCCGATCGCTTCCTTGAGGGCGGACCGGCAGAGGGCGTCGGCCGTGCGGGTGGTCTCCGGCTGACGGAAGTCGCGGGCCAGCGCGAGCGTATGGGCGCAGGCGTTGTCCAGGCCGGTGCGGTGGCCGACGGAGACGAAGACGGGTTTGGTGTCGTTCTGCGTGCGCAGGGCCCGGCCCACCTCCTCGTCACCGTCCATCAGCGGGGTGAAGTCGCCCCGCCGCGGCCCGGGTTCCTCGTAGCGGAAGGTGAAGGGGTTCTTCGCCACACCGATGACGGGCAGGCCGGTGAGGACGCCGAGGTGGCTGGCGAGACCGAATCTGCGCGGATGGGCCTGCCCGTAGCCGTCGCAGACCACGAGCCCCGGGTCCACCGGCAGGCCCTCCAGCGCCGCCAGGACGGCCGGGATCTCCCGGAAGGCCAGGAGGCCGGGGACGTACGGGAACGTCACGCGGCCGTCGGCGGTGGACCGGGCGATCACCTCCAGGGTCGCCGCGTCCAGGACGACGGCCGCCGCGACGACGAGGTCGCGCTCGTCGTCGTAGGCGACGTCGACGCCGGTGACCCGGCCCACCCCGGGCGGCGGGCCGGGCTCGTCCAGGACCACCCGTGGGCGCAACTCGTCCTGCACCGCGCGGGCTTCGGCCTCGTCGGCGGGCATCCGGAAAGTCGTCATGACGGGTCAGTCTAGGCAGCCGGTAGCCTGGCGATCATGTTCGTACTCGAGTTGACCTACACCGCACCGGTCGAGCGCGTCGACGCCCTGATGACGGAGCATGTGGCCTGGCTGGACGCGCAGTACGCGGCCGGGGTGTTCATCGCCTCCGGACGCAAGAACCCGCGCGACGGCGGTGTGATCCTGGCGGTGGGCGACGACCGTGCCGGGATCGAGCGGATCGCGGCCTCCGACCCCTTCGCGACGCACGGGGTGTGCGCCTACCGGATCACGGAGTTCGTCGCGACGAAGACCTCGGACGCGCTCGCGCCGTACCGGCAGCAGCCGGCCGGCTGAATCCCGGGCCCGGTCAGCCGATCAGCCCGCAGATGTCGGTGGTGGTGCCGTGCGCCATGGTCACGGTCCGGTGGCCGGAGGCGCTGATGAACAGGGTCCAGACGCCGTCGACGAGGTACATGCCGCGGTCGAGGTTGCCTTCCCCCACGCCGACCAGGACGGGTCCGAGCACCGACCAGAACTGCGAGCCGTCGGTGCGGTACTCGACGATCGCGGAGCCGCTCGCGTCCGCGTCGTGGAAGGCCCCTGTCTCCTGGTTGGTGACCCGGACGACGAGGTCGCCCTTGTACGCCACCCGCTTCGGTGACCCGTCCGGGTGCCGGTCCAGGACGCGCTGGACGACCTCGTCCACGACGGGTTCGCCGTGGATGGCGAAGTCGCAGCGCTGACCCGCCGCGACGTCCCAGGGCGCCGAGGGCGCGGGCTCCCAGCCGAGCGCGTGGCCGGGGCCCGGGCGGTCGGCGGCGGAGGTGGTGGCGGTGGCGGGCGTCGCGTGGGCGGGCGCCGCGCCCAGGGCGGTGGCCGCGGCGACTGCCGTCAGGAACTGCGCTGTTCGTCGCACGGTGACTCCTTGGGAACGTTCGGGAACGTGAGGAAGCGGTCGGACTGTGCCGGCCACAGCGTGCCCGCCGCTCCTGACCATTTGCTGACCATCCGCTGACCACGCCCGTTCACCCGTGCGTCCCGTCCCTATATGCTCTGCGTCGCCATGGAGTTCCGACTGCTGGGTCCGTTCGAGGCCCGTCACGACGGCGCGCGGGTCCAGGTCTCCGGCCGCCGTCAGGAGCGCTGCCTGCTGGCGATCCTGCTGCTCGACGCGGGACGGGTCGTGGCCACCGAGCGCCTCGCCGACCTGCTCTGGGACGGCGACGCCCCGGATTCCGCCCGCAGGACCCTCCACACCTACATCGGCCGGCTCCGCGCGCGGCTGCGGCCGTACGGGCTGCACATCGACACCCGGCACGGCGGCTACGCCCTCGACCCGGACGGCCACACCGTCGACGCCAGGGAGTTCGTCGCTCTCTGCGGCCGCGCACGGGCCACCGAGGACGCGGTGCGGCGGGTGCGCCACTACGACGAGGCCCTCGCCCTGTGGCACGGGCCGCTCCTCGCCGATGTGGCCGACGACGCGCTGCGCGACCGGCTCCGCGGCCATCTGACCGAACTGCGGCTGTCCGCGCTGGAACAGCGGGCGGAGGCCCGTCTCGAACTCGGCGAGCACGCCAGGGTGGTCGCCGAACTCGCTCCGGTGGTCCCCCGCCACCCGGAGAGGGAGCGCCTGGTCGCCGCGCACATGACCGCGCTGCACCGGAGCGGTCGGCAGGCCGAGGCCCTCGATCTCTACCGGCTCACCAGAAAGGCGCTCGTGAGCCGGCTCGGTGTCGAACCGGGCGCGGCCCTGCGGACCCTGCACGAGCGCATGCTGCGGGGCGATCCCCGGCTGGACCGGCCGCCGGGGCCCGTGTACGCGGTGCGGGTGGGCGGGGAGTGGCTGCCGTGGAGCACGAGCGGGCATCCGGCGCTCGAATTCTGCAACACCTATGCCGGCTGGCGCGATCCTCCGTCACCGGGATCCGAATGGCTGCGCGCGTACTCCACGCTGGCCGTCTGGGCGGGCCATCTGGATCTCGCGGAGGAGCCGCTCGTGTCGGGGCTGCTCACGCAGGCTCAGCAGCGGCCGGAGGAGGCCGCGGCCGTGCTGGAGGAGGCCCGGACGTTCCGTACGCGGCTGTACACCGCTCTGACCGACCCCGAGGACGTGCCGGCCTTCCAGGTGGTGGCCGCCGTGGCGCAGGAGGCGGCGAGGGTCTCCTCGTTCGTCCGGGGCGAGGACGGGCTGGGCCGTTGGCGGCTGTCCCCGTCCGCCGGGCTGCGGCTGCCGCTGCTGGGCGTGGCCCGCAGCGCGGCCGAACTGCTGGGAGACCCGGCCCGGTTCATGATCCGGGTCTGCCCGGGGGCCGGCTGCGGCTGGGTCTTCCCCGACGAGAGCGGCAGGCGCCGCTGGTGCAGCCTCGGCACCTGCGGCAGACCGCACTGACACCGTACGGCGCGCGGGCCCGAGGAGACCCGTACCGCTACCGCAGCCGCGCGATCCGGCCCTTCTCTCCGGCGGCCCAGCAGCCGCCGTCCGGGGCGCAGTCGACCGTGTCGTACGAGCCGGTGTCCACGGTCCGCCAGGTGCGCCCGCCGTCCCGGGTGACATCGGTTCCGGTCGGGCCCACGGCGAGCGCCGAACTCCGGCTGCCGGGCAGCCAGGCGACGCCGGACCGGTAGGCGGGCGGCGGGGTGGCCGCGTCGCGCCAGCTCCGGCCGCCGTCCCCGGTGACGGACGCGGCGTCGGGCGACTCCTCCCCCGCGCGGTAGTCGCCGCCGACCGCGATGCCGTGCGTACGGTCCCGGAAGGCGAGGCCGAAGACCCCGCGCGCCGGATCACCCGCCGGGATCCGCGCCCCGGCCTCCTTCCAGGTCAGGCCGCGGTCGGCGGAGTGCAGCACCCGGGAGGACGCGGCGCCGCCGGTGGCGAGCCAGACGTCCTTGCCGCCCGAGCTGACGAGGCACTGACCGCTCGCCGCGAACCCGGCCTCGCCCGGCTGCGCGGCGGGCATCCCCCGGTCGGGCAGCACCCGCCAGTTCCGCCCTCCGTCCGAGGTCGACAGGATGCGGAACTTCCCGTCCACCGGGTCGCTCATCGCCAGTCCGTGGCGGCTGTCGAAGAAGGTCAGGCAGTCGTAGAAGGCGCGGGCGTCGGTGTTACGGAAGGACTCGGTCCAGGTCGCGCCCCCGTCCTCCGTACGGAAGACCCGGGACGCCTCGCCCTCACCGATGGCCAGCGCCACCGCCCGCCGCCGGTCGAAGGCCTCGATGTCCCGGAACTCCAGCCCGGCCGCCCCGTCCGGTGAGACGTCGCGCCAGTGGCGCCCCGCGTCCGTGGTCCGCAGCACCGTGCCCCCGGTGCCGGCGGCCCAGGCGGTGTCGCGTCCGACGGCGGCGAGACCGCGGAAACGCGCGTCCGTCCCCGTCGTGGTGGACACCCATCGCGGTGTGCGGTCGCCGTGCCCACCGGCCGTGGCCTGCGCCGACGGTGCGGCCAGTGCGGCGGTCACCGCCGCCCCGCAGAGCACCGGTGCGATCAGCCGTCTCGTCTTCCCCATGGGCCTCATGGCGCTGGAAGCTAACCCACCGGCGGGCGGGCGTCCAGGGTGCGCCGGGCGAAACGGGGCAGTCGATCAGAGGGAGACGGGGGCGGTGACGCAGCTCACGCCGTCCGCCGGTGCACGGATGGAGGCGTTCCGTCGTCTACTCCAATGCCGGGAACCGTTCGTCCGAGGCGAGAGGGAGCAGGTCTTGTCCAGCGTTATCGAGCAGTCCGTGCAGGCCCGTATGGTCGCGTCCGCGCCGCGTATGGAGACTCTGCCCGCCACTCTGCACTACGACCGCACGGACCCCTTCGCCGTCCGCATGGCGTTCCCGGCACCGGCGACGCTCGAAGGCACCGAGGTGTCCTGGGAGTTCTCCCGGGAGCTGCTCACCACCGGCATGGACGCGCCGGCCGGTGTCGGTGACGTTCGGGTCCGGCCCTTCGGCTACGACCGTACGGTGCTGGAGTTCCACGCGGTCGAGGGCATCGCGATGGTGCATGTGCGGACCTCCGAGCTGCGCCGCTTCCTGAAGCGGGCGCAGGAGCTGGTCCCGGTCGGGGACGAGCACCGCTTCATGGACCTGGACGGCGACCTGACCGATCTGCTGGGCGGGCCCGCCTAGGGCGTGTTTTGAAAGTCCCGCCCCTCCCTCCCTCGTTCCTCTCTCCCGGAACGCGGCCGGAATTCGGTTGCGTGGCCACGGGGACGGCTCGTAGCGTTCCTGTTGCCCCTGTTGTCGTCGGATCGGAGAAGGACGTTGCTCCACATCTGAGGTGTCCGCATACCGCGCCGCGTGCCTGACGCATGTGTGCCCCCGCGTGACCCCAGTGTCCGAGCCGTTCTCCGTGATTCCCTCGACGCAGCCGGGAGACCCTTGTGCCTGCATCCACCACGCATATCCACTGCTCCTCCCTCTCGTTCGCCTGGCCCGACGGGAGCGAGGTCTTCGACGACCTCCACCTGGCGGTGGGCCCCGGCCGGACCGGGCTGATCGGTCTCAACGGCTGCGGGAAGTCCACCCTGCTGCGCCTGATGGCCGGTGAACTCACGCCCACGGCCGGACATGTCCGGGCGGCCGGCGACATCGGCTACCTCCCCCAGGACCTCGTCCTGGACACCGCGCTGCGGGTGGACCAGGTCCTGGGTGTCGCCACGGCGCGCGCGGCGCTCCACGCCATCGAGGCGGGCGACACCCGTGAGGAGCACTTCGCCGCGGTCGGGGACGACTGGGACGTCGAGGAGCGCGCCGGGGCCGTGCTGAGCCAGCTGGGCCTGTCCGCGATCGGTCTCGACCGGACCGTCGGCGAACTGTCCGGCGGGGAGTGCGTCCTGCTGCGCCTGGCGGCGCTCCTGCTGGCCCGCCCCGCCGTCCTGCTGCTCGACGAGCCGACCAACAACCTCGACGTGTACGCCCGGGGGCGGCTGTACGACGCCGTGGACGCCTGGACGGGGGTGCTGGTCGTGGTCAGCCACGACCGGGAACTGCTGGAGCGGGTGGACCGGATCGCGGATCTCCGGGACGGCGCGGTCACCTGGTACGGCGGCAGCCTGTCGGCGTACGAGCAGGCGCTGGCGGTGGAACAGGAGGCGGCCGAGCGGATGGTGCGGGCCGCCGAGGCCGACGTACGGCGCCAGAGGCGCGAACTCTCCGACGCCCACGTCAAGCTGGCCCGTCGCAGGCGGTACGGGCAGAAGATGTGGGACACCAAACGCGAGCCGAAGGCCGTGATGGGGCAGCGCAAGCAGACCGCCCAGGAGTCGGCCGGCAAGCACCGCGTCCTGCACACCGAGCGGCTGGCCGAGGCGGAGGAGCGGCTCGACGAGGCGGTCGAGGCGGTGCGGGACGACGAGGCGATCCGGATCGAGCTGCCGCAGACCCAGGTGTATCCGGGCGGCGGGGTGCTGATGCTCCGTGACCTCGAGCTGGCGTACGGGGCAAGGGTTCCGGGCGAGTGGGATCTGCGCGGGCCGGAGCGGATCGCGCTCATCGGCCGTAACGGCGCGGGGAAGACGACGCTGCTGCGTACGATCGCCGGCGAGCTGGAGCCGGTGTCTGGCGAGGCGGCCGTCCAGGTGCCGGTGGGTTTCCTGCCGCAGCGTCTCGACGTGCTCGACGACACGCTGTCCCTGGTGGCGAATGTGGCACGCGTCGCGCCTGGCACCACGGACAACGGCATCCGGGCGAGGCTCGCGCACTTCCTCTTCAAGGGCGGGCGTGGTGACCTCCCGGCCGGGACCCTCTCGGGCGGTGAGCGCCTGAGGGCCACGCTGGCGGCGCTGCTGCTCACGGATCCGGCCCCCCGGCTGCTGATGCTGGACGAGCCGACGAACAGCCTCGATCTGTCCGGTGTGCACCGTCTGACGTCGGCGCTGGCGGCGTACCGGGGGGCGCTGATCGTGGCGAGCCACGACCTGCCGTTCCTGGCGTCGCTGGGGATCACCCGGTGGCTGCTGCTGGACGCGGACGGACTCCGGGACATCGACCCTGGTCAGCTGCCGGGAAGCGGGGGCGACGACGCCTGACCTGCCCCCTCCCGTACGCCTATGACCTGCACGGATGACAGTGCGTGAGCAGGCACCCCGAGGACCGGGCTTGGCTCTCGCCTTACCGCCGCCTTAACCTACGGTCACGTAACCTACGAAGCCGTAGGTAATTCTCCCGTCCCCAGGAGCCCCCGTGACGATCACCTCTCCCCACACAAGCAGTTCGAAGGCGTGGACCGACGCCCAGCTGCTCTACGCGCTCGAAGAGGTGGTGGAGAAGGAACTCAACCGCCATCTCAAGGTCGCCAAGGACTGGATGCCCCACGAGTACGTGCCGTTCTCCGACGGCCGCAACTTCCCCGGCCTCTTCGAGGACGGGGAGGCGTGGGAGAGCGGCCAGTCCAAGGTCACCGACATCGGACGTATCGCCCTCGTCGTGAACCTGCTGACCGAGGACAACCTCCCCAGCTACCACCACGAGATCGCCTCCCTCTTCGGCCGCGACGGCGCCTGGGGCACCTGGGTGCACCGCTGGACCGCGGAGGAGGGCCGGCACGGCATCGTGATGCGCGACTACCTCCTCACCTCGCGCGCCGTGGACCCGGACAAGCTGGAGCAGTTCCGCATGGCACACATGGCGGAGGGCTTCGAGTCCGACAACCGCCACTCCATGCTGCACTCCGTGGCGTACGTCGCCTTCCAGGAGCTCGCGACCCGCGTCTCGCACCGCAACACCGGCCACCAGTCGGGCGACCCCGTCTGCGACCGGATGCTGGCCCGGATCGCGACCGACGAGAACCTGCACATGGTCTTCTACCGCAATCTGCTGGGCGCGGCCTTCGAGCTCGCCCCGGACCTCACGATGCAGTCCGTGCGCGATGTCGTCGTCAACTTCCGGATGCCCGGACACGGCATGCCCGGCTTCGAGCGGGCCGCCGCGCAGATGGCGATCGGCGAGATCTACAACATGCGCATCCACCACGACGACGTGATCCAGCCCGTCCTGCGGTACCTGAAGGTCCTCGACATCGACGGGCTCGGCCCGGAGGGCCTCAAGGCGCAGGAGGAGCTCGGGCTGTACATGAACGGCCTGGACAGCGAGGCGTCGAAGTTCGACGAGAAGCTGGCGGCCCGCAAGACCCGCATGGCGGCCCGGGCCGCACAGGGCTGATCCGCCGGAAAACCACCCGGCCGGGCTCGGGATCCGCTCCCCGACCCGCCGGACCGTGGCGGTGTACGCATCACGCGTGCGCCGCCACAGTGCGTTCAGGAGTGCGTTCAACGTATGGAGGGACTCCCCCCATAGCTTCACAGAACGTACTCTGTGCCGGTGAAACCTGTGACGCGTCTTGTTCTTTTCGGTGCACCGATCGCCATTGTCGCTTCGATCGTGTTCAGCGGTGGCGATTCCGAGCCGCCCACCGTGGTCAGGCATGCGGGCGGATCCTCGGATTCCGGTCCGGCGGCGCCCGCGGCCGAGGAGGCCGACGACCACGCCGAGGAGATCGACGCGCTGCCGCCCGGCCTCGCCGCTCCCGCGATGAAGGAGACCGCCTCCCGGCTGGTGTCCAGCGCGGAGGCGTCCACGCTGGACTGGCGCAGCCAGTACGGGGCGATAGAGGACGTCGGCGACGGCACCGGCTACACCGCCGGCATAGTCGGCTTCTGTTCCGGCACGAACGACATGCTGCAGCTGGTCGAGGGCTACACCGCGAAGCATCCGGACAACCCGCTCGCCCCGTTCCTCCCCGCCCTGCGCACGGTGGACGGCAGCGACTCGCACGAGGGTCTGGACCCCGGCTTCACCGACGCCTGGCGCCGGGCCGCGGAGGACCCGCAGTTCCGCAAGGCGCAGGACGCGACGCGTGACCGGCTGTACTTCGAGCCCGCGGTACGGCTGGCGAAGATGGACGGCCTCGGCACCCTGGGCCAGTTCATCTACTACGACGCCATGGTCCTGCACGGCCCCGGTGTCGAGGCGGACGGCTTCTACGGCATCCGGGACGCCGCGATGGCGGTGGCGGACACGGCCTCGGAGGGCGGCGACGAGAAGGCGTACCTCGACGCCTTCCTCGACGAGAGCCGGTCGGCGATCAAGAACCGGAAGGTGCAGCGCGACACGACCCGGATCGACACGGCCCAGCGGGTGTTCCTGCGCGAGGGGAATCTCGAACTGAGGAAGCCGCTGGTGTGGAAGGTGTACGGCGAGACCTTCCGCCTCACGTGACGCGGCTCCCGGCAGGCGCGGAGAAACTCCGTGCCGACGTGCCGGGAGGGTCTCGTACGTCCTGTTGATCAGCTGCGGCCGGACCGGCCTCTGCGCATCCTCTCCCGCTCCTTCTCGGAGAGCCCGCCCCAGACGCCGAAGCGCTCGTCATGGGCGAGTGCGTACTCCAGGCAGGCCACGCGGCCCTCGCAGGCGTTGCACAGCTGCTTGGCCTCACGGGTGGAGCTTCCCGGCGCCGGGAAGAAGAACTCGGGCCCGGCCTGGGCGCACAGGGCGCTCTCCTGCCAGGTGAGCTCGTCGGTCATGGTGTTGATCGGCATGCGCCCATCGTGTCCGGCGGCGATAAACAAGTGATCAACGATTGTTCAACGCCCGCCGCCGGCCGGGCTCCCGCTTCCCGTCCGGCCCGGCGGCACGCTACATCGGAGCGGGCTTGATCACCGCGAACGCCGCGCCCGCGGGGTCGGTGAAGGTCGCGATCCGTCCGACCTCCGGCACGTCCGTGGCGGGCATGGTGACCCGCCCGCCCAGCCGCTCCGCTGCGGCGACCGTCGCGTCGGTGTCGTCCACGGCGAAGTACGGCAGCCAGTGGGGCCCGGCCCCGGCCTGGGAGGGTACGGAGTCGAGGGGCACGACCCCTCCGAACGAGGAGTCGGGTTCCTTGCCGTCGGCGGGCCGGATCATCGTGTAGGTGCCGCTGGGGTACGACATCTGGTCGGTCTGCCATCCGAAGACGGTGTTGAAGAACGCGGCCGCCGCCGGCACGTCCGGGGTGTACAGCTCGGCCCAGATCAGCGCTCCCGGCTCCATGATCATGCCGAGTCCGGTGTTCTTCCTGGGCTGCCAGACGCCGAAGTACGCGCCGGTGCTATCGGTGAAGCCGCCCATGCGCCCGTAGTCGAGCACGTCCATCGGGGGAAACGCGGCGGTGCCTCCGGCCTGCTCGACCGTCCGCGCGGTGGCGTCGGCGTCGGGGGTCTGGAAGTAGACCGACCAGGCGGGCTTCCCCTGCTCCTCCGGCACGGTCATGACCCCGGCGACGGTCTTCCCCCGCAACTGGTACATCCCGTAGCCACCGGTCTCGGGGCCGCCGGGCACCAGGTCCCAGCCGAACAGGCCGTCGTAGAAGGTGGTGGCCGCATCGACGTCGGGGGTGCCGAGGTCGATCCAGTTGGGCGCGCCGGTGACGAAGGACGGGTCGAGCATGGTGTGCTCCTCGGGCGGATTCCGTGCCCCGCGTGTGCGTGCACGCCGGACTTCCCTCACCCTCCGAGTCTTGCACCGGGCACCGACAACCGCAGCCCGGCGCGGCCGGGCTGCGGAAGGCCGTGTCCGCCGGGGCTCAGCGCCTGACGCCGAGCGCCGGCAGCACCGTTTCCGCGACCCGGTAGGCCTCCTCCAGGAGGGGGTTCCCGGACAGGATGAAGGTGTCCACCCCCAGGTCCTCGAACTCCTTGAGACGCTCCACGACCTGGGCCGTCGAGCCGACGACCGCCGTGCCGGGGCCCGGCCGGAACAGGCTCATGCCCGGCCACATGTTGGGGTGCGTCTCCAGTTCCCGCGCACGGGCCGGGACGCGCCCGCCGTGCTGCCGGAACTGGTGCTGCCAGCCCACGCCCTCCTCACCGGCACGGTCCCCGAGCATGCGCGCGTACGTCGCCTCGCTGGTGACGTCCAGCAGCCGGTCGGCCGCGGCCCAGGCCTCGTCCTCCGTGTCACGGACGATGAGGTGGAGCCGCAGCCCGATGCGCAGGGTGCGGCCGTGGGCGCGGGCCCGCGCCCTGACCTTCTCCAGCTTCTCCTTCAGCAGGTGCGGGGGTTCACCCCAGGTGAGGAAGACGTCGACGTGTTCGGCCGCCATCTCGATCCCCGGGTCGGACGAGCCGCCGAACCACAGCGGGATGTGCGGGGCCTGCACCGGCTTCAGATCGCGGAACGAGGCACCCGCGTTCTTCAGGTCTCAGAAGCGGCCCTTGTGGTCGAACACCTCGCCGGCGGTCAGCCGCTTCACGATCGACCAGTACTCGGCGCTCAGCGCGTACCGTTCGTCGTGCTCCACGTGGAGTCCGTACTCCTGGAGCGACTTGGTGGAGCCGTTGAAGCGCAGACGGCCGCCGAACAGCTGGTCGAAGCTGAGCGCCATCTTGGCCAGCAGGGTCGGCGAGATGAGCCCCGGCCGTGATCACGGACGAGCGGACGGACTGGTTCCTGGAGGAGGCCCGGTCCTGTGCGCGCGCCCTGGGCGTACTCCTGCTGACACCGGCGGAGCGCAGGGCGCCCGCCCGGTGAGAGGCGGCGCCGCGCCCTGACCGTGGCACGATGGGACCCGCCAGGGAGGGCGAAGGCCGCCGGTCACGGAGGGGCGGCGGGGACGAGAAGGACACGGATGAATCAGGCCGTACCCACGGGCGGAGCGCCCACGGGCCGGGGGACCACGGGGAAAGTGCCCACGGGACGAGCCGCGCGTGAGCTGCTCGACCACGCCCAGGCGCTCGCCGGCGCGGCCCGCGCGGTGCTGGACGACCACCGGGGCGCCGTCGAGGCCGCGCACACCGCGCTCAGCCCCCTGCTGGACTCCCTCGTCGGTCTCGAACTGGCCTCCATCCCCGCCTCCAGGCTGGCGGACGTCACCGAGGGCAGGCTGCGGCTCGGCGCGCTGGAGCAGGCGGGGTACACCACGGTCGGCCGGGTGCACGGAGCCGGGCGCTACGAACTCCGCCAGATCCCCGGCGTCGGCGCGCAGACCGCCGACCAGGCCCTCGCCGCCGCACGGCAGATCGCGCACGCGGTGCGGGACACCGTCGCCGTACGGATAGACATGGACGCGGCGGACGCGGAGACGAACGCGCTGCTCGTCGCCCTGCACCGGCTGGTGGAGGCCGGCCCCGACGTACGCAGGGCGACCGATGCCGCCCGGCGTCTGACCGCGGAGCTGGAACCCCTGCTCCTGGTGGCGGCGCCCGCCCGGAGCCGGCTGCGGATGCTGTTCTCGGGCCGGGCGGCCGGAGCCAGGGTCCCGGCCGCGGTCGCCTCCGTACAGGCGGTGGTGCTCGACGCCGACGCACGCGGGCTGCGGGCCCTGTTCGGGCAGGTCTCCGTCGACCTGCTGCGCGCTCCCGCGTCCGAGGCGGAGGCCTGGGTCGACTTCGAGCTGCGCTCCGCCGAGTACTACAGCCTGCTCGCCGAGCTGTCCGGCAGCGGTCCCGACCGGGACGCGGCCGAGGGGTTCCTGCCCGCCGGGATCGCGGACCGGGTGCGTGGGCTGCGGCTCGACGACACGTGCCTGCGGGTCTCGCTGCGCGGCTACCAGTCCTTCGGCGCGCGCTTCGCGCTGGCCCAGAAGCGGGTGATCCTCGGGGACGAGATGGGGCTGGGCAAGACCGTGCAGGCCATCGCCGCGCTGGCACATCTCGCCGCCGGGGGCGAGACGCACTTCCTGGTGGTGTGCCCGGCGAGTGTCCTGATCAACTGGCGGCGGGAGGTCACGGCCCGCTCCACGCTGCGGGCCGTGACGGTGCACGGCCCCGACCGGCAGGAGGCGTTCGGTGAGTGGCGCGAGCGGGGCGGCGTCGCCCTGACCACCTTCGACGCGCTGTCCACGCTTCCGGAGGCGCCCGGCTGCGGGGTCAGGCCCGGCATGGTGGTGGTGGACGAGGCCCACTTCGTGAAGAACCCCGGGACCCGGCGCTCCCGGGCCGTGAGCGGCTGGACCGGGCACACCGAGCGGGTGCTGTTCCTGACCGGCACCCCGATGGAGAACCGGGTCGAGGAGTTCCGGAGCCTGGTGCGCCAGCTGCGGCCGGAGCTGGCACCGCTCGTCACCGCCACGCACGGCGTGGCCGGCTCGCACGCCTTCCGCAGGGCCGTCGCACCCGCCTATCTGCGCCGGAACCAGGACGACGTGCTGAGCGAACTCCCCGCGCTGGTGCAGGCCGACGAGTGGGAGGAGTTCTCCCCCGCGGACCTGGAGGCGTACCGCGAAGCGGTCGGCTCGGGCCACTTCATGCGGATGCGCCGCGCCGCGTACGCCCGCCCCGAGACGTCGGCGAAGCTCAACCGGCTGCGCGAGCTGGTCGCGGAGGCCGAGGCCAACGGGCTGAAGGTCGTGGTGTTCTCGTACTTCCGCGAGGTGCTCAGGACCGTCCAGGAGGCCCTGGGCCAGGGCGTGTTCGGTCCGGTGTCCGGCGGGATCCCGGCCGCGCGCCGGCAGGAGCTGGTCGACTCCTTCGGCGCGGTGGACGGGCACGCGGTGCTGCTGAGCCAGATACAGGCCGGCGGAGTCGGTCTCAACATCCAGGCGGCGTCCGTGGTCATCCTGTGCGAGCCGCAGATCAAGCCGACCATGGAGCACCAGGCGGTGGCCCGGGCGCACCGCATGGGGCAGATACGGACCGTACGGGTCCACCGGCTCCTCGCGGCCGACAGCGTGGACCAGCGGATGCTGGACATCCTGGCGCGCAAGGACCGGCTCTTCGACCAGTACGCGCGGCGCAGCGATGTCGCCGAGGCGACGCCCGACGCCGTCGACGTCTCGGACGGGGCGCTCGCCCGGCGCATCGTGGAGGAGGAACAGCAGCGGATGGCGGCCCGGGTCTGAGCCGGGGCCCGGGCCGGACCGGACGGGGTCCGAGCCGGGCACGAGCCGGAGGCGGACGGCCGGGGCCCGAGCAGGATCCTGGCCGAGTCGCCCGGTCTCAGTGCTGGTGCGTCTCCGCCCCGCCCGCCGCGTGGTGCGGCGGGTCGTAGCCCGGCACCGTGCCGTCCGCCTTCGCCACGAGCAGCAGGCCGGCCATCCCCTGGTCGGAGTGGCTCTGGACGTGGCAGTGGTACATCCAGGCCCCGGCTCCCACGTGTTCGCCCGCGATGATCTGGAAGCCGAAGGAGTCGGCGGGCCCGCAGATCTTGGTGTCGACCACCCGGCTGGGGTCGTCGGGGCCGGTGAGCAGCCCCGTCCTGTTGTCCGCCCAGCGGTGCCCGTGGATGTGGAACGTGTGGTAGTACTCGCCGTGCGTGATCATCACGACTTCGATCCGGTCGCCCACGGTGGCCTCGAAGTTCGGGCTCTTGTCGGCCGGCTTGTTGTTGATGGTCATGTCGTTGAAGACGATGGTGATCGTCTTGTCCGGCAGCACATCTCCCTTGCGGCGTACGACGAGCGGCCCGTACAGCCCCTTGCGGATGCCGCCCGTCCCGTGGTCCGTGCCGACAACGTGGTCGTGGTAGTGCCAGTAACCGGCGCTGCCCGCCTGCCAGGTGCCGTCCTTGCGGCGGCCGGGGGCGTGGGTGCGCCAGGTGTACGTCCGGGTGCCGCCGGGTTCGACATGGCTGCGGTTCATCCGGGTGCCGTCGCTCGCGATGTCGTAGTCGACGCCGTGGACATGGAGGCTGGCGTCGACGTCGGTGGTGTTCTCGAACTCGATGTGCAGCGTGTCGCCCTCGGTGATCTCGATGAGCGGGCCGGGGACGGACGCCTTGCCCTTCTCGAAGCCGTAACCGAGCTGACCGTCCGCCAGCTTCTCGGCGTACAGCTTGAGATGGCGGACCGCCCCGCCCGCGGGGGCGGTCTTCGCGGGGTTCTCCGCGGAGGTGGCCTGCACGGCTCCGAGTGACATCGATGTCACCCCGGTGGCCGCCGCCACCCCGCCGCCCACCAGCATCCGGCGGTTGAAGGTCCTTCGGTCCATGTCGAACTCCCCACTGCGAGACGGAAACTGACGCGCTGCTCCCCTGGACGGCCCACACGGTAGCTGGGGCCCGTTGGTTTATCCACACTCAGGACAAAGTTCGTTCGATTGCTGCCATACCTATTGGCGAGCCACGAAAAGAGGTCTAGCTTCGTGCGCTGTCGCAGTGACCACAGAGGTGCGGTGACGAGAGAAGTGACCAGAGAAGTGACCAAGAGGGGTGGGTGACCACATGCAGCGCACACCACATCACAGGTCCAGATCGCGCCGCGGTATCGCGGCGGCCGTGGCAGCGGGTGCCCTGACCGCGTCCCTGCTCGGCGGCAACGCGGCCACCGCCAGTCCCTATCCTGACCCGGGGCTGAAGGAACGGATGGCGACAACGTTGTCCCTTCCCACGCCGCCCGGCGGGGCCAATGTCAAGGTCCTGGTGTTCCACGCCTCGGCGGGCGAGGAGTCGCCGACCGTGGACGCGGGCATCGCGGCCATCGAGAAGATCGGGCTCAGCGGCCCCGAGGCGGGGCGCTTCAAGACCGTCGCCACCGACGACGCCGGGGTCTTCACCAACGGCAAGAAGCTCGGCACCTTCAACGCGGTCGTCTTCCTGACCGGCGGCGGCGATGTGCTCGACCCGGAGCAGGAGGCGGGTCTGGAGGCCTACATGGAGGCCGGCGGCGGCTTCCTCGGCATCCATGACGCGGCGCGCACCGAACCGTACTCCGACTGGTTCACCGGCCTGGTCGGCGCCCGTCCGGCGGCGGACAGCCCGAAGGACGTGCAGCGCGCCACGGTGGAGATCGGCGACCGGCAGCACCCGGCGACGAAGAACCTCCCGCTGGAGTGGAAGCGCCCGGACAACTGGCTGAACTGGAAGGACAACCCGTCCGGCGACGTGCACACCGTGGCCCGGGTCCGGGAGCTCACCTACAGCCCGGGCAAGAGCGCCAACGGCTGGGACCACCCGGTCTCCTGGTGCCGTGACTACGACGGCGGCCGCTCCTTCTACACGGCCATGGGCGGTACGGCGGCGAGCTTCGCCGAGACCGACTTCCGCGACCATCTGCGCGGCGCGCTGGCCTGGACGAGCCGTCTGTCGCAGGCCGACTGCAAGGCCACCATCGACTCCAACTACAAGGCCGAGCGCCTCACCCAGCCCAACCAGCCCGGCCAGAACGACCAGATCGGCGAGCCGCACGGCCTGGTGACCGCGAAGGACGGCCGGGTCTTCTACATCGGGCGCGGCGGCGCGGACAGCAGCGTTCCGGTGGTCACCGACTGGAACGACCCGAACGTCGGCAAGGGCGAGGGCGAGATCCACGTCTACGACCCGGCGACGAAGAAGGTCACCCTCGCCGGCAAGCTGAGCGTCTTCGGCAACAAGGGCGGCGGCGACGAGCTGGTCAAGGTGGAGGAGGGCCTGCTCGGGATCGAGCTGGACCCGGACTTCGCCACCAACGGCTGGGTCTACCTGCACTACACCCCGCACGCGAAGATCGACCGCGACAAGCAGATGGCGGTGCGCCAGGTCTCGCGCTTCACCTTCGACCAGGCCACGAACAAGCTGGACCTGGCCTCCGAGAAGGTGCTCCTGTCGTGGCCGGTCCAGATCCACAGCTGCTGCCACGCGGGCGGCGGGATGGCCTGGGACTCGAAGCAGAACCTGTACATCGCCACCGGTGACAACAACTCCTCGCAGTTCAGCGACGGTTACTCCGGGAACAACCCACAGCCGAACTACAAGGGCGTGTCCTTCGCGGACGCCCGCCGCACCGCGGGCAACACCAACAACCTCAACGGGAAGATCCTGCGGATCCACCCCGAGGACGACGGCACCTACACCCTGCCGGAGGGCAACCTCTTCACCGGCAAGGAGCCGGACGAGGGTGGCGGCAAGACCCGCGGCGAGATCTATGTGATGGGCGTGCGCAACCCGGCGCGCATCTCCATCGACACGTCGACCGACACGCTGTACGCGGGCTGGGTCGGCCCGGACGCGGGTGCGCCCAGCACCACCTGGGGCCCCGCCAAGTACGACACGTTCGCGGCGATCACCAAGGCCGGCAACCACGGCTGGCCGTACTGCATGGGCAACAAGCAGCCCTACCGGGACCGCAACCTGCCCGACCCGACCAAGCCGCTGGGCTGGTACGACTGCGACGCGCCCAAGAACGAGTCGCCGAACAACAACGGCCTGGTCAACCTGCCGCCGGTGACCGGCAACACCATCTGGTACTCGCCCCAGGGCGGCGGCGTCGACTACCCGCGCGACGAGAACGGCATCCCGAGCTACAAGGTCGAGGACCAGAAAGAGCTCCTGCCCTGGCTCAAGGGCGGCGGCCAGGCCACGATGAACGGCCCGGTCTACCGCTACGACGCGAAGAGCACCAGCGAGGCCAAGTGGCCCTCGTACTGGGACGGGAAGTGGTTCGTCGGTGACTTCTACGACGACACCCAGCCGCGGCACGCCGTGCTGACCGACCCGAAGACGGTCGGCAAGGGCGGCCTGCCCACCCACGCCGAGTCCCTGAAGAAGATCATCCCGGTCGGCGCGGACGGCATCCGCAACCTCATGGACTGGAAGTTCGCCCCGGACGGCTCGCTCTACGTCCTGGACTACGGGCGCGGCTTCTTCACCTCCGACTCCAAGTCCGCGCTGTGGCGCGTGACGTACAAGGGCGGCGGACCGACCCCGGCCGCCGCAGACCTGGCCAGGAAGGCGGCAGCGCAGTGAGACACCCTTCACTCCTCGCGCGACGGCGGTACGGGCCCGCCCGGTGGTGGCTCGCCCTGCTCGGTTCGTTCCTGATGGTCCTCGGGCTGGCGTCGACGGCGGCGTACGGGCGCGACGACGACCGGGCGGCGGCGGCCGACCAGGTCCTCACCTGGACCGCGGGCGACCCCATCGACCACTATCTGACCGCTCCGGAGACCGCGGTGGCCGGCGCGGCGACCATCGTCTTCGAGAACAGCGAGGCCACGGGCAACACGACGAGCATGCCGCACACGCTGACGTTCAGCGTGTCGGACCCGGAATACAACAGCGACGTCCAGGTCAACATCCTGGCCAACCCGGGTGACAGCGAGGGCGGCAAGCACAGCGTCGAGGTCACGCTCACCCCGGGCAAGTACTTCTACCACTGCACGATCCCGGGCCACGGCTCGATGCAGGGCGTCCTCACAGTGACCGAGGACGGGGGCGGCGGTGACGACACCACCGCTCCCGAGACCTCGGCGACGGTGGACGGCGACAAGAACGCCGACGGCGCGTACATCGGCCAGGCCACCGTCACCGTGGCGGCGACCGACGCCGGATCGGGCGTCGACACCGTCGAGTACGCGCTCGGGGCGGACGGTGCCTGGCAGCCGTACACCGCGCCCGTCGTGGTGGACGAGGTCGGCGACCACACCGTCCGCTACCGCGCCACCGA